>CAYFQB010000018.1:0-4718 GCA_964345225.1 uncultured Nitrospiraceae bacterium
AAAGAAGTGCATAATGGAAAAAAACTAAAATTTTTTTAAAAAAGCATGAAAAGGGGACGGTTGTAAATGCTTTATAAAATCAAAGGCGTTTTTTCGCAAAGGCTCGGCCGGATGGGCTCTTTAAATATGTCTCAAAGTCCAAAGCCTTTTTTCGATCAGTGAAAGCAATGGTAGTTTTTATGCGCCACGGCAGCCTTCTATTCTCAACAAGTTTCGAAGCTAATTCAAATGGCTTGCCGAGCCGAAGCTTCGATTTTCGAAGCGAAGGCTGGTGGAGCTGAGTCGATTCGACCGACCTTCAGATTATTTAAGAATACCCTTAGACTTTAGTTCTAACCTTCCAATTTGAGTCTTAAAATGTTTCTCACGCCTTATAGCTTCAGAACGGGATTTATATTCTTCGTGATATATAAGTCTCCATGGACCTCTGCCGCGTGTTGCTTTACTCTTACCACTATTATGCTCTGTAACACGGTTATTCGGGTCTTTGGAATGACCGATGTATGACTTGCCATTGGACTCACTCCTGAGTATATAAACATAATATGACATGTTCGATAAGAAAAAGGGCTTAGCTCAGCTGCCAAGCCCTGTAGTTTTCATGGTGGAGCTGACCAGGATCGAACTGGCGACCTCTTGAATGCCATTCGTATCAAGGGGGTCCGGGCAAGTGCTTGAAAATACCGAAAAAACCTTATTCTACAGTAAGTTAGTCAGTCTCCATAGTTCGATATATTTTGATGAATTTTGACCTTTTACGTAACAATTTTATCACGATTTTATCACGCTGTACTCAAAGACACCACCAGAGTGTAAGTTAAGGTATATCTCCAAAATCTCAATATTTAAGTCTGAACTTCCCATTTGAAATGTCAAGCAAAAAATTATAAAAGTATTCTAAGCAGCCTTCTTCATTTCCTCCTTTACAATATAATTACGATCTTCTTTCAGCATTTTAAAAATAACTTTTATCAACTGCCTTGCCAGACATCTTAGAGCATGATTATGCTCTTTCCCTTCTGCACGTTTCTTAGTATAGTAAGTCATTGATTCCGAATTATACCGGATTGTGCAGCCCGCAATTTCAATTATGGTTGCTTTACAGATTTTATTAGCTTTATAAACAGCTTTTGTATTTTTCTTCTTGCCAGAGTCATCATCTATACAGGCTACCCCACAGTATACCGCCAGTTGACTTTCGTTCCCGAATCGATTTATATCCCCAACCTCTCCCATCAACCTGCTTGAGAGTTTTACACCTACTCCGGTAATACTTCTTAATCGCTTTACCTCTCGACTCTCTTCCCCTAATGCTTCCAGTTCCTTGTCTATGTCTTTTATCTCTTCCTTAAGTTCTAATAATCGGCGAGCATAAGACAATATAATCGTTTTATAAATATCTGCTAACTCTTCAACAATACTTATGCTGCGAAGACCTTCCAGCATTAAAGTCGCCCGTTTATTGCCAATCATGTCTATCTTTATCAATGATTTTAATGAAAGTTTTTTATATTTCTTGATATCTGGGTATTTGATCAGAAACCTTAACAGTTTCTTGCTGGCCAAATCGCCAAGTTCCAATATCTCAGGACTTATTTCCAAAAGCTTCTTCCTCAGCCTGTTCTGCAGCCTTACCTTCTCATCTATCAGAGTCTGCTGATGCCTAGATAGTATCTTGAGCTTCTCATTAATCAAACTTGATTTCTCAACCACTAAAAATGCCTTCTCTCTTTCAGTTTCCAAATGTTCCCTTAATTTCAGCATCTTTGCTAACATGCGGGCATCCCTCTGATCATTCTTCCATTCAGATCCAAAGACATTTCGGAATTGCTTCAACTTCAGATTATCCACATTGTATAAAGTAAATCCATTCTCTATCAGTATCCGGTCAAATGGTGAGCTGTAACCATTCTTCCCCTCAATCGCAAAAGATATCCTACCCCGTCGTTTCTTCTCAATCACTTTTAATCCCTTGACCACTCGATGAAATTCACTAATATTGTGCCTGATTTTCTGATCATACAAAACCTTCTCTTCCTCATCCATAATAATAATGTGATGATATTCACTGCCAATGTCGATACCCCCAGAGAATCTCTTCAACTCTTTTATCCTCCTTTACGTTTGATATCTTATGGCTCTGCCAATACCTTTTATCGCGTCTATAATAGCCACTATTAGGCATCTTCCCATTAGACAGGGTATTGGCAAGGGAACATCCGGCAGTTCAGACTCAAGTCACTATTGACAGACCCCGGTAGCCACAGATGTTCCCTTTGCCATCTTGTAACCATATCATTATAAAGAAGGCTTCTTATACTTCTCCTTTTTTGCTCTAATTTTAATTATAGACCCCGAAACGGGTTTTTTCTTCTAACGGGGTTCAATTCGCCGTATTTTCTATTGGGTCTACCAGTCAAAAAACAGGTTTAATTTTTAGCTTGATTTTTGCTTTTTGAATTAGGTATTATTCACAAATTATCTTGCAGAAGTCTTCCTAGAGGGACAGGGGGGAAATCATTAAACGTATATTGGTAAGCTTTGTACGTTTGCACGTAAAGCGGCCAATTCTTTAATGACTGTTATTGCGAGTTCTGACATTTCAGGACGAAATATCGGGACAATGGGGCAATCTAAATTATTTAAAGGTAGATTTCTTAAATTTTGCCTGGCGCTGTTTGTCATTTCTGTTTTTATCAATAGTGTCAATCCTTCTTTATCATTTAGCGATTCCGTGGATTATCTATATGATGAAAATGGAAGACTCATTACTGTTATTGATGAAAATGGTAATTATGTAATTTATGAATATGATGCAGTTGGGAATCTCTTATCAATAATAAGCAGTACAGGACTACAAACCCCGCAGATTACTTCCATTATACCTTCATCCGCATCACAGGGAGATATTGTAAATATAGAAATTTCTGGTGATAACCTTACAGGTTCTGAAATTGTCACAGATAACAGCGGTATTACAATAAGTAATGTAAGGACTTCTAAAATGTTCATCACAGCAACTTTTTCCATTTCCTACCAGGCTGTAACTGGAATCAGCACTGTGACAGTGAAGACCCCTATCGGTTTTGCAACTACAGAATTTATAGTCAATTCTACCCCTCCATCGATTATCTCCATTAGCCCCACAAGTGGCCCAGTCTCAAAGCTTGTAACAATAACTGGTACTGGCTTCAGCACAACTATATCAGAAAATGTAGTGAGCTTTAACGGCGCTCTTGCTGAGGTAATATCGGCAGATACAACGTCAATATTAACCAGTGTTCCTGCTGGTGCTACATCAGGGCCGGTGACAGTGACAGTAAATGGTCTTACATCAAACGGCATTTATTTCGATGTTACAACTTCTCAAACTCCACCGCTGATCAGCTTAGTCAATCCTAATGTTGGTTCTGTTGAAGGAAATGGTCTAATCACAATTGAAGGAAGTGGTTTTACCTCAGACACAGCTGTTTATATTGGAGGAAAATATCCATTAAGCCTGCAGATCGTTGACACATCAACAATCTTACTCAAAACACCACCGGGTTCTGAAGGATCAGTTGACGTTTTAGTTACAAATATTAATGGAGATGCTTTCTTGCCGGGAGGTTTTACATATTTATCAGGTACAAACGAATCAATACTGAGAATTAACCCACCTCTTGGCATGATCAACATTCCAATCAATACCAATGTATCGGTACTCTTTACGAGACCTGTCGAAAGGACTACCGTTACGACATCTTCCTTTGCAGTCATTGAAAATGATACGAATATACCTGTCTCAGGAAATATCTCTTTTGATTTTGGAGATAGTGCGATCTTTTTCACACCACTATCCCCATTAAATCAAAACACGACATACCGAATATCGATCAGTCAAGACATTATAAGTATTGATGGGGTTCCCCTTGATGCTCCATTTACCGGATTCTTTACTACTGGAGAGGTTTCTGATACCTTTGCTCCGAATGTAACAACAAGCCCTGCAGATGGTGAAACAGTGCCTTATAATTCTTCTATTATCTTTACATTCTCCGAACCTGTTAATCCAGTTACCATAAATAAATACACAATTTCTGTCACAAACAACGGTGAGCCAAAAAATGGGGAAATAATCATTAGCGAGGAAAATTCTGTTGTAACCTTTTCGCCGTATTCTCCGTTTTTACCCAATACGCCTGTTAATGTAACACTTTCTTCAAAAATAACAGACATCGCAGGTAATTCCATTGTAGGAAATAGCGGTCCTGGCACTGACTTGGTCTTTAGTTTCACTGCTGCGACGAATGCAGACTATATGCCCCCACGGGTTTTATATATTAATCCTTCACCAGGAGCAGCAGGGGTTAATCCAAATACCTCTATTTCAGTTATCTTTAACGAACCAATAAACCCCGTGACTGTAAATTCAGCCTCTTTCTTTGTATCGAGTGAAGGTATTGAGCTGCAGGGTACGATTCTTTTCTCAAACCGTAACACCACTGCCACTTTCATACCGGATCAGACCCTTCCATTATTTAAGGTGATTGACATTACTCTCACGACCGACATCATGGATGTTTCAGGAAATGCACTGACTTCACTATTCACGAGCACCTTTACAACAGCATCAAGTGTAGACAACTTTCAGCCGATGGTAGTGAGTGTAAGTCCTTATGATGGACAGGATGACGTTCCGCTGAACGCGAGGGTACAGGTAGTATTCAGCGAGAGGC
>CAYFQB010000019.1:0-1627 GCA_964345225.1 uncultured Nitrospiraceae bacterium
ATCCGTAAACCTGCAAAACTGCTTCACACATTACAAGTCTTCAGAGGGAAAATAGCAAGTTGTGGTGTTGCTTTTGCCAGGAAAAATCGTGAAGTAATTGTTTTCCCAGTTCGTGTGACCTCTTCTTTTTTGAGCGTAAATCCATATTAATGAAGATCATGATCGGGGACTATTCAAATTTGGCCTAACAAGACCAAAAGGCATGGATTTCTGAACTTGACATTTTCGCTATAATCCGTATTTATATCTTTGAATTAAAATAAATAATTATTCCGTACAGAGAATGGATCTTAATAAAAAGGCGGATTAAATGAAACGCAACATTCTTGTTCTGATTAATTGCATTCTTGTCTTATTATCGATCGGGTGCCGTATTACGGAGGTCGCTAAACATGTACCTGATAAAGCTGTGAGCGCTGCAAAGGTAATTTATGCAGGTGCCAGGTCATCAAGCTATGGTATAAAACCTTTTCCTGAGCCTCAGGAATGGCAGAGTGCAATAGAAACAATGAACGGTTATTTTGAGGGCTCAACGCCGTGTGCAATTTGGATTGTAGGAGAGTTCAAGGGGCCTAATGAATGCCTTCTCTTTTTCCCATCTGACGGCAAAAATTATCCAAATATTCAATTCAATGATACGGATAAACATGAAAAATATTTAAGCTATTTTGACAAAGCAGGGATAAAGGTCTTTCTCCAGGTTGAGCCAGCGAACGCAGATATGAACACTCTTATTGATCTTGTGCTTAACAGATATAAACATCATGAGTGTGTCATCGGTTTTGGTGTTGATGTTGAATGGTACCGCGAATCTGAAAATCCAGAATGGGGAGTTAAGGTTGAAGATGATGTCGCTAGAGCGTGGGAGGCAAGGGTAAAATCTCATAATAATAATTATAGATTATTCTTAAAACACTGGGACAGGGACTGGATGCCAAAAAAATACAGAGGTGATATCATATTTATTGATGACAGCCAGATTCTTGAGAATCTCAATGCCTTGATAGACGAGTTTGTGGAATATTGGGCTGATTTTTTTAAGCCGAATACTGTATGTTTCCAGATAGGTTATAAGGCGGATAAATCATGGTGGCAAGAACTGAATAATCCTCCTAAGGATATTGGGGATGCAATCAGAGAAAGGATTGAACAAAACTTCGGAGTTTTCTGGGTTGATTTTACGCTGAGAGATGTCCTGCCAACATCACCAGAAAAAAATATTGAGCTCGAATAATATTCAGCTCAAATACTTGTTTATTCAACTCAGATTAATTGGACAACAAGGTTATTGTCAAAAAATGCTCGGCTGACTTTAAGTGGGTTATTTTCTAATAATCATTAGAACTTTCGTTGATTGAGATAAATAGTTCTTAATCCTGGTGAGGAGGAATTTCCTAATGGGGAAACAAAGAAAAAGTAAAAATATGATTTCTTGGATAGCCATAACCTTTTTATTCTTTATGTTGTTAAGCTGTTCAAAAGAGAAAGTAAATGAGCAACTGAAAAAAGACCAAATAATTGGTGTTAAAATTTATGCTCATGAGACAAGCCTTCCCGGATTGTTCAAAGAATGGCGCTCTTTGGGTATCAATACAGCTTTTATAAGTATTTCTTTAGGCTCTAATAA
>CAYFQB010000020.1:0-5104 GCA_964345225.1 uncultured Nitrospiraceae bacterium
TTTGAACCAGGTATACATGTTATATAGTTGGACATGTTTCTTGAGCGGACATAGGGAAATTTTTGGCACCCGTCATGGCGAAATAAGCGTGTCGAATCGACCGAATTTTTACTGTTTGACCCCGTAGAACGGGGTAACCCGTATACGGGGGAGTTTAAAAATTCGAACGAATGAGTCATGTGACGGGTAAAAATTTCCCTCTAGGGAGCGAAAGGAATATGTCCAACTAATTAATTCACCAACTCTTAATTATACTGAAATGCATTTTTTGGGTTAATCAGTGCCTGAAAGCCCTTTGTCCTGTAAATACCATTGTCACCTTGGGATCGGCCTGGTTGCATGCCTCTATAGACTCGAAATCCCTTTCTGAGCCACCGGGTTGTACAATTGCGGTTATACCCTCTTTTATCCCTACATCCACTCCGTCCCTGAAAGGGAAGAAGGCATCCGAAACCATTGTTGCACCGATAAGACCGCCCTTGTTCTTTTTTGCTTCCACGTCTATTTCACGCAGTGCAGCAACCTCCCTTTTACCCTGGGAAGCCTCGAGTTCAAAGTTTTTGTAAGGGATACCATATTTGCTGAAGCAGAGTGCATCAGCATATTTTGTATATGCCTTAAAAATGGCTATCTCAGCTACGCCGACGCGGTCCTGTTCACCAGTACCAATTCCGACAGTAACACCATCCTTTACGTAAATCACCGAGTTTGAGGTGATACCCTGTTCAACATTCCAGCCGAACATCATATCTTCATATTCATTATCTGTCGGCTGCCTTTCTATAATATATTCCTTCCCTTTATATACTGCCTTTGCCGGCAGGAAATCCTCTTTTGTCCTTATCCTGTTCAGCGGTGACTGCTGTACAATGATACCTCCGTCCATTAATGACTTGAAATCAACAAACCTGAATGATCTGTACTTTTCAAGTTGATCGATCCTGGTTATCCTGACTATCCTTAGATTCTTCCGCTTTTTGAGAATCTCGATAACCCCTTCCTCAAAATCAGGCGCACCAACAACCTCAAGATAATTGCTGCTTACCATCTCTGCTGTTTCCTTATCCATTGCCCTGTTGACAACAAGGCAGCCTCCAAATGCTGCTATCCTGTCTGCCATATTTGCCTTTTCGTACGCATCTGCAACTGTTTTGCCGTATGCAACACCGCATGGATTGTTGTGCTTCATTATTGAAGCTGCCGGCTTTTTAGAAAGGTGTTTAAGTATATTAAGTGCATTATCAAGATCTGTTAAGTTCGTTTTCCCTGGATGCTTTCCTGCCTGCAGCATATCAGCCTCTGAAATACTGCCAACAAGCCCATTACCCGCTTCAATAAACCGGCAGTCCCCGAGGACCAGATTCCCGTTTACAAGTTCATATAATGCTGCCTGCTGGTCAGGGTTTTCACCGTATCGGAGGCCTTTCATAATAAGTTCACCGGTCTTTTCGTCAGGGATTTTCCAAGCCCTTTTTCTGTATATTAAGGTCTGATCACCGAATTTTATTGTCATCTCATCAGGAAAATTGTCATCCATTATGGTCTTGTACATCTTCTTTAAATCTGTCATGACAGGCCTCCTTTAAAAACAAAAATATATTGATTGTTGTTATCGGTTAGAAATCATTCTGCAGAACAATCATAACAAAATAACGCACCATGTTGGAAGTATTTTTGGTTGATTCAGAATAGTTCCTTCTGGAAATTAATGTCGGGGTCTTAAATTATTCCTTATATCTGCTCACTCCAGGTGCAAATAAAACTCTTTTGGGCTCAATTCCCTAAACTCACCGTTCAGGGCAAGATGTCTTCTTACATCCATACAGAGATGACATTTTGAGAAATACCCGTCTTGAGAGTCGATGTAACCCATATCCTTTGCTAATCCGAAAAGCCCCCTCAGATCTTCATCAATTAAAAAACCCAGAACAGGATGTTGCTCTGTATCCACTCCATCCTTCAATAATTCGTCCAGTCTGCGGCAGTCGCCAAAAGATATGCCTGCGCAGAATCCGGGCACATAATTCCCGTAATTATCAAAATGGTTATGAATGGACCTCAAAAAGGCCGGCATACACGGCTCTTTAAATAACAAATCCGGCCTGTATTGCGGGTAAGTACCCTGCAGTATATCTTTTAATTTATACGGTGCCCTTCCCATAATGAAAAATTCCACGTTTCTTGTAAAGTTTTCCTTTCTTTCATACTTTAGATATTCTTCAAACGGAACCTTAGCACTAAATCCCCACTCCTTGAAACGCCTGTAATATTCAACCTGATATACCATTACATTATTCCCGAAGATTTCAAGGCTGATTCTTATCGCCCTTTCAGTCCTTTCGAAAGGTACATATTCCAGGTAAAACGGATTAACCGAGATCATGATTCCCTTCAGGCCCTTCTTCTTCAACAGCTTAAGCTTTTCCCTGGTCGATCTGTCATTAGCGCACCAGAAACAGTTTGTCTCTACAAATATCGAAGGGATCTTCAATTCCTCTGCAATCTCAACTGCCCTGCACAACAGGTCAAAATTTCCAAACGGCTCTCCTCCTGTAAAATGCAAGCCATGGTTCAGGCTGATTGTTTTCGGGCCAAAAGGGCTTGGTAAAATTTTTCCAGCAAGTTGAGAGAGTATTTTCGAAAGATCATCGTGTGATATCCAGTCTGCACTCCATTTCGGCGAACAGGCATAAATGCAGTGCCTGCACTTGGAAGGGCATTTATATGAAAGTATCAATCCCCCTGAAATAGGCTTGGGTATCTGTTTAATCATTTACAGGACCCTTTATTTTATTCTGCCTGTCCCCTTTTAATTCTAATTTATTTAGTATTATAATTCATCAATCATATTGAATTGTGTGATATTACCATGAAAGATAGAAACATCGATTTACCGGAAATACCTTCAACCCGCGGTGACGACCTTCACAACATCGAGTATATGAATAATGCCGACCTTGTACTTTTTATGGCAGGCAATCAATTTATGGTAATGAATGACCTCCTGAATGAATTCCAGAAAACATATCCTGAAGTAAAAAAGATATTCTATGAGACCCTTCCACCAGGGCTGGAGCTGAAACAGATACTTGCAGGCGGTGCACGTTTCAAGGACATAGTTATTGATGTAGTACCTGATATTTATACTTCTGTCACTGAAGATGCAATGAAGGAACTCTCAAGGAATGGTCATATCAAAATAAATGACAGCTTCGTATATCTCCATAACAGGATAGTCTTAATGGTACCTGAAGGAAATCCTGCAGGTATCAAAACGGTCAATGACATTGGCCGTGAAGATATAAGAATCTCACAGCCCGGTGCCATGGAGGATATCTCACATTATATTATCAATATGTATGATAAGGCGGGTGGGAATTCGCTTGTCAGAAGAATCCTTGAGGAAAAGAGGGCAGAAGGCACAACCATCCTCACAATTGTACACCATAGGGAAACTCCTTTGAGGATAAAGAAAGGCACGGTTGATGTTGGTCCTGTGTGGGCAACAGAAGTTGTAAATGCCATAAAAGATGGTCTTAAGGTTGAGGCTATTGAGCCGGGCAAAGGGCTTGACCAGTCTGATGAGGTAAACTACTTTATTACAAAGCTCAAAAAAGCACCTAATCCTGAAAATGCTAATAAATTCCTGCAATTCATAAAATCAGAACGTGCACAGGATATCTACAAACAATACGGCTTTGTGCCTCATTTTATCTAACCACTACTAACTTAGTTTATTCATACGTCTATACAGGTGATAGCTGAGTATCGGGATGTGAGATGAATATTACGTGTAGAAGTATGGATTTTGAGTCTCTAAATATGCAGCGTTGAAAAGTGGATCGGGCTTAACGACTCCACCTGCTAACAAACACGTTTCAATGAAATGAAACTATGAGGATTATCGGTTGAAATGTCTAACGGTGGGAGCTAAGCCGCACCAAACATTTCTCAATAATTTATCCTATTTAAATACTTGCCAAAATGACGATCCCCGACATCGAACAACGACGCGTTTTGTGTCGTACTTGAGCGACTTGTTATGGTGCGCTAATTAATTTCCAAAAAATGATTTTTTATTCTTCTGAAAAGTCATTTAATTCAGATTGTTTCGCTTTTAGCATTTCTTGCAACTCATGAATATTCTCTTGTACTCTCTGCTGACCCAATTTTGCACCTTTCTGCATCAGAACTGGTAACCTTTCTAAAGTTTTTTTACCTGTTTCAGTTTTATAGAACTTTATCATGTCTCGTATTTCATTTTCGGAAAATTCTTCTTGATATATCTTGAAATATTCATCTTGTAAAGATTCCCAACTTATATATTTGTTTAAAAACTCTTTTATTGTGCCTTTATAATATGCCAGTGACGGATTTTGTTGAATCTGGATATCAAGATGTGTATCAATAGTTTCATTTATCAGATTTTCCATATTCATTAAACTCATTAATTCAAGAACGGCTTCTTTATGAGTCTGTTCATTTTGTTTGATAATTTTGTTTTTTGAACATCCGATACTTATAAAAACAACTACTGCAATAATTAGAATAATAGAAATTTGTTTAGTCATGACTTTTTCCTCTTCATTATTTGATCTTAAAAATTTTCTTCGCCCATATATTATCATTCAAGCTGATTCCTGTAGCTAATAAATAGCGGCATAACAAGTGATTATATAGTTTTCTCTACTTATACCAGAATTATCATGACAAATCAATAATAAAGCCAGACTGATCAACGTCTTTTATGGTTTTTCTAACTCAATAATATCCGATTTTTTATGTTATTAAGAAAACACGATAAATCTTCAAAATTGTTATTCTGTAATTGTTGATTTACAACAGAAATCTTGCATTTTTAGGCATGATTCAAAATCACACTTTTAGGAAGAAACTGAGTCTGTAAAGGTAACCTGCTTATTCTCAACCTGAAGTCATTGCTAAAACTGAAGATTAACTATTGAAAGAGAGTTTAACGTCAAAATCAGCGATGCCGTTAGGTGCCAGACTGCATTGCAGGGTTATACCTTCTAAAAGTTAATATCATTTATCAATAAATGTTTTACAGTCAAATGTATCAATATCTATTTTTTTGTCTTGTAAA
>CAYFQB010000021.1:0-106592 GCA_964345225.1 uncultured Nitrospiraceae bacterium
TGAGGAGTAAGGAGTAAGGAGTAAGGAGTAAGGAGTAAGGAGTAAGGAGTAAGGAGTAAGGAGTAAGGAGTAAGGAGTAAGGAGTAAGGAGTAAGAAGTAAGAAGTAAGAAGTAAGAAGTAAGAAGTAAGACAGGTAAAGGTAAAGCGAAAAGCGCAAAGCGGGTAAGTGACGACAAACGTTACCGACAGACGAAAAGGGCATCGCCCGGTCTGCCGAGGCGGGTAACCGTTACCGTATGACGTAACCTTTTAGTTCGCTAAGTGTATAGAGCATGGGGTAAAGCACAAAAAGCACGGAGCAGGGTGCAGGGCGAACCAGAGAAACCAGAGAAACTTTAGAAACAAAATAAACAAAATAAACCAGACAAATCAAAGAAACTAGATAAAATAAACCAGATGAACTATAAAAACCATACAAATATGATGTGCGCCCTTAGCTCAGTTGGATAGAGCGTTGGACTACGAATCCAAAGGTTGCAGGTTCGACTCCTGCAGGGCGCGCCATTAAAGTAAGCAGTAAGAAGTAGGCACTAAATAAAAAGAGTGAGGAGTAAGGAGTAAATAAAAAAAGTAAGAAGTAGGGAGTAAGCAGTAGGCAGTAAAAAATAACGCTATGCGCTAAGCGTTTTGCGCAAAGCGAAAAAAAGCAGATAGTGAATAGAAAAGAGGATGATATCTATTTTATGAGGCTGGCTTTGAAAGAAGCCAGCCTTGCATTTCAGGAGGGAGAGGTCCCTGTCGGCGCTGTACTGGTAACGGACGGCAATGTTATAGGATGCAGTCATAATTTGAGAGAAAGCTCAAAAGACCCTTTAGCTCATGCAGAAATCCTTGCATTAAGAGAAGGCGCTAAAAAGTCAGACAACTGGCGCTTGACTGGAACGACATTATATGTAACAAAAGAACCCTGCATTATGTGTGCAGGGGCTATTGTAAATTCAAGGATTGACAGGCTTGTTTATGGTTGCAGTGATATAAAAGCCGGAGGAGTTGAAAGCCTCTATAAAATTCTCAGTGACAGGAGACTTAACCATCAGGTAGCAGTTGTCTCAGGCATTCTTGAAGAAGAATGTGCAGAGATTTTACAAAGGTTTTTCCGTGAGAGGAGATAGATTTTATTTACGAAATTAAGAAATTTGATTCGATTGGAGAGGTGCCAGAGAGGTTGAATGGGGCGGTCTCGAAAACCGTTGTGGGGGCAACTCCACCGGGGGTTCAAATCCCTCCCTCTCCGCCACTGAACCGCATAGGGTTCAGTGCTATGAAATCAACGTAGTTCATGGCATCAAACAATTAACTACTTAGTAAACTTTTTATAAATCTTATCTTCGTAATCGGGAAATTCCTCAAGGTGTATGGGTTTTTTCCTCATCTCGCCGAGCTTCATAAGCTTGAAGTTAAGTTCCCGTATCTTCTTGAGCCGCTCTTTGTCATCGTCAATAGTATTAACAAGCTCACGAAGGTTTAGAATTTCTTTTCTCAGTTCTAGCTCGGGAGGGATACATCCTGCGTTTTTTAATACCCTGTAAGCCATTCTGAGATCTTCGGGAATCCATGTTTCATCTTCGAAATTAACTGGTTTGCCGAATCCTTCAAGATGATCGAATTCACCGTTTTCAATTGCCTGCCTGATCCTCTGTTCTGCTATTTTAATAAATATTTTCATGTTAAAAGGTTTCCCCTTTGCCTCAGCAAGTCTGCCGAACAGGGCTTGCCTAAGCAAAATCTGGTGGAAGATTCCATTGTTCGAGTTCTTTCTTTATACGGCTGATATCTGTTTTATTTTCTATTGCCTTGAGTATCTTTTTTCTGTCTTTTATATCTCCATAAAGTATTGTTCCAATTATGATATTATTCTCAATGACTAATTTTTTGTATATAAATTTATCGATGTCACTTATAACTATAGATTCTTTTTTCCCTTCAGCATCAATGTCTCCTGCTGCCATAAGATCTATACCTGCGACTTTTAATATATTTGATATGGTTGTGCCCTGATAAGTAATGATACCGCCGGCCATATTTATACCTGCAACTTCACCCTGTTTTTCAGCAGCCGGCCATATGCCGTAATAGATATCATTATGCTGAATAAGATCTCCGGCGGCATATATGTCTTGAATTCCGGTTTCCATACGGCCGTTAACTTTTAAACCCTTTTCTATGCTCAGCCCGAGTTTCTGTGCAAGTCCTGTATTGGGTCTGACCCCCGCTGAAATAATTATCATATCGCAATCTAAACTTCTGCCATCCTCGAGCAAAAGAGCCTCTGCCTTATCTTTTCCTATTATCTCTTTTGATTTTACACCAAGATAGAATCTGAATCCCATTTTTTCCATCTGTGCCTTAAGTATTTCTGCGCCTGCAGGGTCCATCTGCCTTGGAAGAAGTCTCGGGAAAAACTCAATTACTGTAATATAGTTGCCTGCCTTTCTAAGGCCATTGCCTGTTTCGAGGCCGAGGACACCACCCCCTATGAGAAGAACACGTTGATTTGTTTTTTCTGCATACTTTCTTATAGCGATAGCATCTTTTAGTGTTCTGAGTGTAAAGACACCATCTTTGTCAGCACCTGGAATAGGAGGAACAAAAGATTGACCTCCTGTTGCAAGAAGCAGACGGTCGTATTTAATGACATTACCGAAAGAAGTGATTACTTCTTTCTTGTTAGCGTCTATTAATGTTACGGCAGTATTCAGAATGAGATCGATTTTATTTTCCTCATACCACGGCTCCTTTCTTATTATCAGGCCATTTTCATCAACATCGCCGGAAAGGAATTCCATGAGCCTGATCCTGCTGTAAAAGGGGTATGGTTCATCAGAGATGATCGTAATCCTGCCTTCGCTATCCATTTTTCTTATATTTGCTGCTGCTGTTGTGCCGGCTACACCATTTCCGATAACAACGTATTTCATATAAAAATCCTTTCAAATACCTCTCTAAGGGTCATAGACCTAAGGCAAAGGGAAAGAAATTCATTAGTGAACCGGTTGTTCTTTGATGTGCAAGACTCTCAGGGGGATGGAATTCATTAATTCACCGTCAAGGAGATTTTCTATCCAATAGGTACCGGGTGTCTTGAAATCTATGTTCAGGTGGATAGAAATATCTCTATGTCTGACATTTACATCATTTAATTTTATTTTTGATGAGGTCTCCCGGACTACACTCTTTCTGTCAGCAGATAGAATCTGCGTTTTCATATCAAATTCTCCCTTGCCGTCAGTCCATTCATTTAATATGACTAGTCTTGGATGCACTGCAGGGAATTTTGTTGCATATATGTTTTCAAATAAACCCATGAGGCTGATTTTTCCGCCCGTCTCCTGCCTGACATCGTCACAGATGATCGTGAAATTAAGAGATGGCTTTATATTTTCTATCATATATAGACACCAAATATTTGAGTATTGGTCCTTCTACTTTTGTTTGGTCAGTATATTATACCTCTCAACTCTTCTTTTTCAAAAGCAGAGAAATAAAAAATATTGCTGATGCTGTAAGCACAATGCTTGCACCTGATGCAATATCATGTTCGTATGAAAGAAAAAGCCCTGTTATTACTGAAGTTATTGCTGTGGTACAGGATATTGTAATCATGGAAAGCAGGCTTTTTGCAAAGAGACGGGCAGTAGCCCCAGGAATTACAAGTAGAGCTGAAACCATTATTATCCCAACAATACGTATAGAGATGACAATCGATACCGAAAGGGCAATGAAAAAAAGGATATTTAAAAGCTTTACATGAATGCCGCTAACCCTTGCCAGTTCTTCATTATATGTTATTAAAAAAAGTTCTTTTAGAAATATGAATATAATGCCTGTTACCGTTAAAGTTAAAATTAATGTCAACAGTATTTCGCCCTTTGTGATTGCAAGTATATTTCCGAATAAATATCCGAAGAGGTCGACATTGTAGGATTTTGACAGGCTTATGAGTGCGATTCCGAGAGCCATGGAGACAGAATAGAAGATGCCGATAGAAACATCCTCAGCTATCCTGCCTTTTCTGCTTGTTGCTTCTATGCCAAGGGCTACGGTGATTGTGTATAGAACAGCTGTCAAGAGCGGGTTTATTCCTGTAAAAAATCCTATAGCAACACCACCAAAGGATGCATGTGAGATACCTGCACCGATGAATGACATTTTCCTGAGAACAATGAAGACAGAGATAATGCCGGTAAGTATGCTTATAAGAATACCAGCTATGAACGCTTTCTGCATAAAAGGTGATCCAATTGCCTCAATCATCGTGACCTGAGCCTTTCACATTTATCGCAAACATCAGAGTGCATTAAAAGGTCTACATTTTTACCATAAAGCGATGTCAGGATCTTGTCATCAAGAGCGCCAAGAGGATTGCCGTGATAGTAAAGGTTGATATTCAAACAGGATATCTCATCAACGTAAGTAGTGACCGCACCTATATCGTGGGATACCATTAGTATTGTAAGATTCATCTTTTTTTGCAGACTTTTAAGCAGATGATAAAAGTCCTCCTGGCCTACAACGTCGATCCCTGTGCTTGGTTCATCAAGTATAAGAATTTTAGGCTCGCCTGCGAGAGCCCTTGCTATAGATACTCTCTGCTGTTGACCTCCGGATAACTGGTTATACTGGGCATCTTTCAGATTTTCCGTGCCCATCAGTGAGAGGCACTCTATCGCCTTTTCCCTGTCTTTTCTGCCCGGCCATCTGAAAAGACCTGCATTCTTGTATCTTCCCATAAGCACAATGTCAAGTGCACTTGCCGGAAAATTGGGATCTAAGTTCATGTGCTGTGGCAAATAGCCAAACACCACTTCATCGCCAAGCAGTAATTCTGGATTTAGCCCGAAGATTTTGACAGTTCCCGATGAAGGCTTAAGAAGGCCAAGAATTGTCCGTATAAGGGTAGTCTTGCCGCCTCCATTAGGTCCAACTATGCCGAGGAAAAGACCTTCTTTGAGTGTGAAGCTAATATTTTTCAGAACTTCCTTTTCTTTTATATTGACTGATAGGTTTTCTATCTGAACTGCTGTACTCATTTCATGGCCTTTTCGATTATTGAAAGGTTATATCGCATTAAATCAATATAGTTTTTTCGTCCTTTACTGCCACCTATAGGGTCAAGTATAAGGACTTGAGCACCTGCTTCTTGAGCTATTGCTTCTGCTATTTTTGTACTGAACTGGGGCTCTGCAAAGACTACTTTCATTTTAGTACGTTTAAGTTCTTCAAGTAACTTGCCGAGATGTTTAGGCGTAGGTTCTTTCCCGGGGCCCTTTTCGATGACTCCGGTGACACTGAGGCCATATCGTCTGGAAAAATAATTCCATGATGAGTGGAAAGTTATGAATTCCTTTGTTCTGAATGCCTTAACACGGTTTAAAATCTCACTGTCGAGATCTATTAATTTTTTAATATAGACAGATGCATTTTTTTTGTAAATAGATGAATTTGCAGGGTCTAATCTTGATAACATTTTCTCGATCTTTTTAATTATCTGTATGCAGATAACAGGATCAAGCCAGATATGGGGATCGGCACTTTGGACTTTACCGTGAAAATGCCCTTGATTATAAGCCTGTATTAATTCAATTCCTTCAGTGCTTTCAATAGTAGTTATATCCCTGTCTGTTGCCTTGATTAATTTGTCAGCCCAGAACTCAAGCCCCGCACCGATTTTAATAAAAATTTTTGCGTTTGATATCTCCTGGATTGTTTTTGGAGTTGGTTCAAAGGTATGAGGACTTGCTCCAGGTGGCAGAAGGAGCACTACATCAACATTATCTCCCCCGACCTGTCTGGCAAAGTCAGCAAGAGGAACAATGCTTGCAACAATCTTTATTTTTTGTTCTGATGCATAAGACATATATAATGGTAGAAATATCTGGACAGAAAAAAAGATGAAAATTGTCCATGCCCATTTTCCTTTAATACAGTAAATACAGTATTGCACCTGAGATTTTAAATAATGAGTTATTTTTAAAATGCCGGTTATTTTACACATTGGTATCTTTTGTAATTTGTTTAAAGTTTCTTGTTTTGAATGCATTTTCAACTTTATATTATAAATCTAACTGAATGGCAAATAAATAGAAATATTCCATTTACTGACATAAAGGTATAATCAGGTATTTAAGACATATTATTTGTGGCTGTATTTTGGGTTAAAATATTAGATGAGAAATTCAGAAAGATTTTCGGCTCTATATTACAGGGATTTTCGGCTTTTCTGGTTCGGACAGCTAATCTCTCTTTCAGGGACATGGATGCAGTCAGTGGCACAGGGTTGGCTTGTTTACAGTCTCACAAAGTCGCCTTTTTATCTTGGAATTGTTGCAGCATCCGCTTCCCTGCCAATTCTGTTATTTACACTGTTTGGCGGTGTTATAGCTGACAGGTTCCCTAAAAAGAATCTGCTTTTGCTTACTCAGGGCCTTTCGATAATACCTGCATTGATGCTGGGAATCCTGACAAGCCTGGGGATAATCAAGGTCTGGCATGTTGCACTGTTTGCAGCGATTCTCGGTACCATAAATTCAGTTGACATACCTACAAGGCAGTCTTTTTTGATCGAAATGGTGGGAAAGGGGCATATAGTAAACGCAATAGCTCTTAACTCTGCAGCATTTAATGGAGCCAGAATAATAGGCCCAACTATAGCAGGAATGTCAATAGCATATCTTGGAATTCCTGCATGTTTTTTTATAAATGCCTTAAGCTTTCTTGCTGTTATAGTTGCACTTTCAAGAATGAATATAAAGGGAGAAATCAAGGTAAAATCCGAAGGCGTGCTCAGGGATTTTATGAATGGTATGCGGTTTATTAAGGGTAACAGGGAAATAATACGTGTAATCAAGCTTATTGCTGTTTACAGCCTTGTGGGTCTTCCGTATATTACTTTATTGCCTATATTTGCTGCAGAGATTTTTCATGAGGGTGCACAGGGTCTTGGTTTTCTTGTAGGTGCATCAGGAATAGGTGCATTGTCAGCGGCACTCGGGATTGCAGCAAAGGGCAATATAGAAAATAAGACGAAGTTTATGTCAGTAGCAGGTCTGTGTTTTTCGTTTGCCTTATTCTTATTTTCTATATCGAAGACATTCTGGGTTTCTCTTATAATTATAATGGTAGGAGGATGGGGAATGGTCAGCTACCTTGCCTCGGCAAATAGCTATATACAGGTATCTGTGCCAGATGATCTCCGGGGCAGGGTTATGAGCGTCTACTCTTTTGTATTTCTTGGAACAGTTCCTATTGGAAACGCAATTATGGGTATGATTGCTGACCTGATTGGCACGACAAATGCCGTAACCCTTGCGGGAATCACATGCATTATTGCATCAGCTGTTTTTGCAAAAAAATATCTAAGTTAATTGAGATATAATAATCGCTATGAAGATACTCTCAATAGAGACATCAACAATGCTTGGCGGGGTTGCTATTGTCAACAGTGAGCAAGGCCTTATCGCCGAGACAAGGTTAAACATAAAAACCACACACTCAGAAAGGCTGATGACTGCTGTAGATAATATTCTTCTTCAGTCAGAAATGAAATTAGATTATATCGATGCCTTTGCTGTATCAATAGGACCCGGATCATTTACAGGTCTGAGAATAGGTCTGAGTACAGCAAAAGGGCTTTCATATGCAACAGGTAAACCTTTGGTGACAGTTCCGACACTAGAGGCTTTTGCCTGGAACTTCCCTTATAGCATGTACCCGGTCTGCCTGATGCTTGATGCGAGGAAAAAAGAGGTTTATTCAGCTGTTTTTCAATGGGAACAGGGGACATTTAAAAGAATTATCGGGGAGATGGCAATAAAACCAGTTGACTTAATTAAAGAACTTAAAGACATTATTATATTTTCAGGGGAAGGTGTACTCCTTTATAAGGACAAAATTATGGAAATGATGAAAGGAAGGGCTATTATTGCATCAACTGAAAAGATGATCCCATCTCCTGCAAATGTAGCTATACTCGGCTTGGAAAAGGCTGCTAGAGGGGAATATACAGATGCTTCTGAAGCGGTTCCTTTTTATATAAGAAGATCCGAGGCTGAATTGAAATGGTCAGGGAAAAGTTAAAAGAGATTACTATTGACAGTATGAGGACAGATGATATCGATGAAGTATTCAGAATCGAGGCTGCTTCGTTCACAAAGCCGTGGTCTGCGAAGCTTTTTTACAATGAAATTCGTAATCCCAGGTGTATTTCCAGGGTGGCAAGGACTGGTGGAAAAGTTGCAGGTTATATATGTGCAGGTTGTATATTCGATGAGGGACATATCCATAATTTAGCTGTACATCAAAGGTTAAGAAGACTCGGCATAGCACGTATGCTTGTTAGAGATATGATTGATGAGTTGAAACACAGAGGATGCAAATCAATATTCCTTGAGGTAAGGAGTTCGAATGAGATTGCAAAAAAGATGTATGAAAAGTTTAACTTTAGTGTCCTGGGGATAAGAAAAAATTATTATGATTCACCAGTTGAGGACGGAGTTGTTATGGTGCTGAGACTGAATGAATGATTCAGGTAAGAGTTAATATTTTTTTCTCAGGGCATGGGCAGATCATTTTATTTCAAAACCTGTTGAACTCGAAAGTCTCAAGAAAGCAATTGAATCAATGACACGCAATGTATAAAAGACAAAAGCCAAATGTAAATAAAATATTTCTACTGTATAGTCACCTCTACACTGTCATAATACATCTGATCCATATCTATCGAGCTGTTCATGATCATATCTATACCGAAATAGAAGGTATAATTGCCTGTGGGTAGACCAGACATATTCAAAACTTCATAAGGGCTCAAATCAAACAGCGGTCCTTGATAAGCAACAACTAAACCAGGCAACCAGGTACCCACAATTGCATCGTAATGATACAAGCCAAAAGGTGTATTAACTATTAACCAAAAGTCTGCATTTTCTCCTGCATAGCTTCCGTCTGAGAGCTCAATTGTTATGGAAAGTATGTTACTGGTGGTTATTGTAATCAACCCGTCAGAGCCATTGGCCTTGATGTCAGCAACGGGTTCTGTCATAAATATATCCACATACTCATCCGCACCAATGTCTGTTATTGCTACTGTTTCTCCATCTCCGTCAAGCGGTCTTGTGTCCCCTTCATAGTCAACAGTTGGTGCTCCTACATTTGTACCTGCATCTATGCAAGGTGAAAGCGGATCCAAATGGTAGTCGCACATTACAGTATTAACAAATATAGGGTCTCCGCTGATATTATTCGTATCACCCATATATGTGCCAGGATTTATCGGGTCATTCACAACTGTGCCTATATCTGAATATGTTGTGCTTACTGTGGTTGTGGAACTGTCCTGATACAAATATATATCATCCCCTTTGACACTAGCTGTATTGCCCCAGATTATCTCATTCTTTGCTGTTACTGTAGTAATCCCAGATCCTGATGATACCAAATCAAGTCCACCTCCATAATCTGATGTATTGGCTGTAATGGTATCATTCGTAAGTGTCAGGTCAACATCACTGCCTGTACCTGTAGAATTTGCATATATGCCTCCGCCATTGGTACCTGTGTTATTGGCTACAATGTTGTTTGTGAGAATAAGAGCTACTGTACCTGCATTTAAAGCCTCTACAGAAATACCTCCACCATATGTACCTGTATTTAGAATTATAATATTATTCAAGAGTGTTAACTGTACATTTCCTGAATCCGAATAGATATATATACCTCCGCCAGGCAGTGCATCGCCATTTGTTATGGTGAAGTTCTCTATCCCTGCCACAACTATTATGTCTGAGCCGGCACTCACAGTGATTACGCTTCCGTCTCCTATGTCATCACCTATCGTATCACCGTCAATTACTGTCAACGTAGGGTTATTACTCATTGTTTGGAATGTGTTGTCCCATCCGCCCTCGAGAGTAAATTCCTTAGACATTTCAATAAAGATATTTTCATAATACGTCCCTTGAGCTACTTTGATACTAGCTCCAATTCCTGCTGCTATTATCCCCTCCTGTATCGAGGAATAGCATGGAGAATTCCCTCCGCATATACCATTAGGTTCTATATAAATGCTTATGCAAGCACCTTCATCTATCTGTCCATTACAATCATTGTCTTTGTTATCACATTGCTCCTGTGCTCCAGGATAAATTGTATTATCATTGTCATTACAGTCTGTTTTATCTATTACATACCCAAAAGGTGGTGAGCAGGCTACTTGTGAGATAGCTGGATTGCCATAATTGTCTCCATCAGCATCTTTGTAGTATGTATTTATACACAGACCTATCCCTTCCAATGGTATATCAAAATTTGGTGTATCAAGGTCGTTTGAGCTTATTTTTAGTGTTGCACTTTTAGTGCCGCCTGATGTTGGTAAGAATGTGGCTATTATAGTGCAGTTTGCACCTGCTGTTATGATCGGCATTAGACTTGGACAAGCATTTGTCCCCCCTGTTGCAACGCTGAACATGTCGCTGTTTACACCTATAACTTCAATAGAACTGACCAAAAGGTCTGTTATGCCTTTATTGGTGATTGTAAATATCTGAGTTACGGAAGTATTTCCCACATTCACACTTCCAAAGTAGTGAGAAGTTGGAATAACAGAGATGTCAGCTGGCTTCTCAGGAATTATTGTCTTACTTACCTCATTTGAATAATCGCTTTCATTGCCTGATGTATCATATGCCGTTACAGCAAAATAGTAAGTTGTTCCATCTGATAGATTAGACACAGTATAATTTGTGACATTGCCAACATCGATGTTCTCTGAATAATTGTTTGATTCCGTTCCATAGTAGACTTTGTAGCCTTTCAAGTCTGTCAACGGAGATCCGTCAACATTCATGATTGGCGCATCCCAGGTTAAAGACACATCAGAAGCATAGACATTTTGCGACGATATATATGGAATGATTGTTAAGTTTAAAATTAATATAAACCCAAACAAGGTATATCTATTTAATGTTGTTAATATATTATTTATCGGTTTAATCTTCTATATTCCCTTCATAATGTTATGACATTTAATATTGCTTAATAAAAAAATGTTAGTTCCAAGAAACAGGCTACTGGAAAAGATAAAATCTGAATAAGCTTTATTTCTTCGGTAGCCCAACTATCCTACCATTCTGATAGGATACGTGGCTTTATGTCCCATGGTTACCCAGAGTTTACCTTTTCGGAAACAGTTAATTTAGAGAAAACTTTCAAAGAACTTCAATCATTCAGATTATCGGTTTCAATAGTATCAAGGATAAAGAGAATAAGCTGTGATTTAAATCACAGTGAAATAATTAAAAAGAAAAACAGGCAAGAATATCTTACATGAACATTTTTTCTCAATGTCTAAGTGGTGAAAGTTAGTTTGTTTTTTAATTCAGGCTTGTACGGATTATGATCCCCAAATCCCTTCTATATTGTGATTACATTTCAGACATCTGCTGTCTTTTATCACATTTTCTAGGATACTGTAGCCGAATCGCTTGATTAAAATATTTTTACAGGAAGGGCAATAAGTATTCTCTCCTCCTTCACCTGGCACATTGCCTTCATAAATATATTTAAGCCCTGATTTATATCCTATATCCATAGCCTGACGCAACTTTGTAACAGGGGTTCGGGGTCTGTCAGTGAGTAAATAAGTTGGATAAAATCGACTTACATGCCAGGGGATGGTAGGGTCCACTGACTTGATAAATTCTACAATTTCTTTGAGGTCATTTTCAGAGTCATTGAGGTCAGGTATTATAAGAGTTGTAACTTCAACCCATACACCAAGCTCTTTCATGAGTTTAATAGTATTTTTTACAGGATTGAGCTTTGCTTTACAGATTTCCTTATAGAGTTTATTGCTTCCTTTAAGGTCAATGTTATTTGCATCAAGATATGGTGCAATAAGCCTTACAGCTTCCGGACCAGTGTAACCGTTGCTTACGAAGACATTCTTAATCCCTTTTTCATGGGCGAGTTTTGCACAGTCGTATGCAAACTCAAAAAAGATCGTGGGTTCAGTATATGTATATGAAATGCTTTTACAGTTGTTCTTTATGGCAGCGTTTACTATATCTTCAGGTGACATGTCTGTGCCCGGTATAGAGAACTTGTGTACTCTTGGATACTGGGATATTTCGTAATTCTGACAATGATTACACTGGAAATTACAGCCAACTGTCGCTATAGATAAGGATGTTGTGCCGGGAAGGAAATGGAAGAGGGGCTTTTTTTCGATAGGATCAATGTTCATAGATATCACTTTGCCATATACAAGGCTGTATAACGTTCCATCCCTGTTTTCACGTACAGCGCATATGCCTCTTTTACCGTTATGGATTAGACAATTATGTCCGCACAAGTGGCACTTTACGTCTGTTCCCTCTAACTTTTCATATACTAAAGCCTCTTTCATGCTATAAATTATAACAGTTTTATAGTGTATGTAAACCATGCAAGGGATAACCAATAACAAAGCACCAACTTAGGTAATTGATGCCTGCCATCTGTCCTCAATTTATTGACTTAAACTGACGTAGTTAATTAAAATTATTAATGAATCTGAAAATATTAGGGAGTGGTAAGAATGCCTATTTATGAATATAGATGTGAAAAATGCAATGAGAGATTTTCTCTTCTTCAAAGTATACATTCTACGGAAAACGATACAGAATGTCCCAAATGTTCTTCAAAAAAAGTAAAAAAGTTGATATCTTCCTTCTGTTGTTCTTTAGGTACAGAAAGTAGTTTTTCTTCTTCAGGCGCTTCAGGTAGTTTTAGTGGGGGAGGAGGTTGAGGTGTGACTTCGTGCTGAGCCGTTGGTTTAGCTCAATAAACATACTATATAAAAGTCTTGACATTTTCAATACTTAGCAATAAAATTTTCTAAACAACTTTAAAGAGGTGAGCGATGCCCCGGAGACTATTACTGGCAGATGACAGCATTACCATACAGAAAGTCGTAGAATTGGTACTTACTGAAAAAGATTTCGAGATAAAGTCTGTTAATAATGGCGAAGAAGCTCTTAATATTATGGATACGTTCAGGCCGGAGATAGTACTTGCTGACATAGAGATGCCAAAAATAAACGGCTATCAACTTTGTGAAAAGATAAAGCAGAATCCAGAGACCGCTGATATACCGGTTATCCTTCTTGCTGGTACATTTGAGCCAATTGATGAAGATCTTGCCAGAGATGTTGGTGCCGATGATTCTGTCATAAAACCATTTGAGTCTCAGGAATTGATAAGTAAAATTAATGCTGCCATTACAATTGTTGCTGCGAGTAGCGGGGTTGTTGAGGCTGTAGAAGAAGGTGAAGAGGTCTTAGAGGCTGTTGAAGAGCAAGGTGTCGTGGCAGAGGCTGAAGCTTTTGAGATTGTCGGAGAAGAAGACCTCTGGGCAATGGAAGAAATACAGGAAGTACCTGAAGAGTTGCCTGAGGAACCCGAGGCAGTTGAAGAGGAGGTCGAGACTAAGGAGACTTTTGAATTGCCAGAGGAAGAAGTAGTTTTTCATGAACCTGAAAAAGAAGTTGCTGAGTTAGAAGAAGAGGTCGCTCAGCCAGAATTAGAGAAAAAGGAGGTAATATCAGAAGTAACTATGCCTTCAAACGAAGAGCTTCTCAGGATATTTGAAAAGACTATTGATGAGAAAGTTTCTTCTTTTTTGTCATCTTTGGATATAAATGAAGCTTTACTTTCTTCTCTTATGCCTTCAATGAAAGACTCTATTGAGAAGATTCTTTGGGAGGTTGCCCCTGAACTTGTCGAGAAGATGTTGAAAGAGATTCTAAAAGGCACTATTTCCTCACTTACAGCAGAAGTTGAAAAAGTAATATGGGAAACAGTTCCTGACCTTGCAAGCACAATGATTTCAAAAGAGATTGAAAAGATAAAGTCAGAGTTTTAGATTCATTAAGATCTTATAATATAATAGTGGCGGGGAAAAGGCAGAGCCAATTCCCCGTCTTTCTTTGTTATGCAAGAGTTAAATAAAAGTTACAATCCAGAGGGTATTGAAGAAAAATGGTATGATTACTGGATAGATAATAATTTTTTTGTAGCTGATCCAGAATCCGATACCGAAGAGTTTTCAATAGTAATACCTCCACCTAATATTACAGGTGCACTCCACATGGGTCATGCTCTTAATACAACCCTGCAGGATATCCTTGTAAGATGGAGAAGGATGTCAGGTTACAATGTGCTCTGGGTACCAGGTACGGACCATGCCGGTATTGCGACACAGAATGTTGTTGAAAAACAGGTTGCATCTGAAGGTCTGGACAGATATCGTCTGGGCAGAGATGCATTTGTTGAACGAGTCTGGAAATGGAAGGCGGAATATGGAGGTAAAATTATACACCAGCTCAAGAGGCTTGGTGCATCATGTGACTGGACAAGAGAGCGGTTTACTCTAGACAAAGGGCTTTCGAGGGCAGTTTTAGAAGTATTTGTAACCCTTTACGAGCAGGGATTGATATACAGAGACAAAAAACTGATTAATTGGTGTCCAAGGTGTAATACCGCACTTTCAGATATAGAAGTCGAACACGAAGAGGTTGAAGGGGGCCTTACTTACATAAAATATCCAGTTACTGATGGTAGTGGATATATCACTGTGGCTACTACAAGACCTGAAACAATGCTTGGTGATACCGCTGTTGCCGTGCATCCTGAAGATGAACGTTATAAGATTTATATAGGTAAGAAGGTTATATTGCCTCTTGCGGAAAGAGAGATCCCTGTTATTTCTGATGAATCAGTAGACCCCGAATTTGGTACAGGTGCTGTCAAAGTAACGCCCTCACATGACTTTAATGATGAAGCTATTGCTAAGAGACAGAGCCCTCAACTCGATTTTATCAATGTAATCGGCCCTGATGGACGCATGACAGAAGAAGCCGGGGCTAAATATACCGGCATTGACAGATATGAATGTAGAAAGACTGTTCTTAGAGAATTAAAGGCAGCAGGACTTATAGCAGAACAAAAAAAATATAAATATTCGATAGGTCAGTGTTACAGGTGCAAGACTGTTATAGAGCCACTATCTGCACTTCAGTGGTTCGTAAACGTCAAGCCGCTTGCTGAAGCTGCTGTTGTTACGGTCAGGAATGGGAAAATCAATATTATCCCGAAAGCCTGGGAGAATACATTTTTCGGATGGATGGAAAACATAAAGGACTGGTGCATATCAAGACAGATATGGTGGGGTCACAGAATACCTGCCTGGTACTGCAAAGAAATGCAGAATGCAGAATGCAAAATGCAAAATGGTATTATCGTGGCTCGTGAAACACCAAAGGCATGTCCTTACTGCGGATCTGATGATCTAGTTCAGGACGAGGATGTCCTGGATACATGGTTTTCATCTGCATTATGGCCTTTCTCTACGCTTGGCTGGCCGGATAAGACCGCTGAACTCAGGAAGTTCTATCCGACTACAGTCCTGGTAACAGGATTTGATATCATCTTTTTCTGGGTAGCACGGATGATGATGATGGGAATGAAGTTTATGAATGATGTTCCGTTCAGGGATGTTTACATCCATGCTCTAGTCAGAGATTTATACGGACAGAAGATGTCGAAATCAAAGGGAAATGTGATCGATCCGCTTATCATGATGAAGAAATATGGAACCGATGCATTCAGATTTACCCTTGCAGCATTTGCAGCGCAGGGAAGGGATATAAGATTTTCTGAAGAGCGGGTTGAAGGATACAGACATTTTGTAAATAAACTCTACAATGCTGCGAGATTTATATTATCGAATACCGGAGAGACACTTTTACCTGATAAGATTGACATGAAACACCTTGATTTAGGTAGCAGGTGGATATTAAGCAGGTTTTCTGCTGTTGCAGATGAGGTAAATCAATTTTTAGAGGAATACAGGTTTAATGATGCTGCCAGCAGTATATATCAATTTATATGGCATGAATTATGCGATTGGTACATAGAGATGATTAAACCAATCTTGTACGATGGATCTGACCAGACCAGCAGATCGGCTGATACAAAAAATAAAATATCTGTAAGGAAATGCCTGCTGTATATACTTGATAGAACTCTAAAGTTATTACATCCTTTTATGCCGTTTATTACTGAGGAAATATGGCAGGATATCCCGGGTGTCGGCAGTCAGAAACCGGAAATCAAAAAGAGTATAGTGATCTCTGATTATCCTAAAGCTTCACTGAGAGACCATGAAGCTGAAAAACAGATGTCTATCATCATGGAAACTGTAATGAGCATAAGAACAATAAGAGGTGAATTAAATATATCGCCAACTCTTAAACTTAAGGCTTATATTAAGACACTTTCTGACGCTGTAAAAGCCGTATTAAGCAGGAATCTGACATTTATCGAGAAACTTGCAAGGGCTGATATAATGGAAATTGGTACAAGTGTAAGAAAGCCTGATGATTCGGCTGCTACAGTCAGAAATTATGTAGAAGTATATGTTCCGCTTGAGGGGCTTCTGGACATAGACCTGGAAATTGCCAGGCTCAGGAAGGAGGAAGCCAAGGCCGAAAAGACAATTGTATTCTTGAATAAAAAGCTGCTTAATGAAGACTTTCTAAAAAAGGCGCCAAATGATGTTGTCGAAAAAGAGAAGAAAAAACTCGATGAATATCTGAGAAAGAGAGAAAGAATACAGGAAAATTTAAATAAGATTATTGAATTGGGCAGGAAAAAACAATAGAAAAAATCTGAATTAAAAGAGGGTTCAAGGTGATAAACTGCGAATTATTTAAAAGGCTGAATTTATATGGAGATAAATAAGTATGGATATCCCTACTAGTGTAATTGAGCTGTTAAAAAACGCCCTTGATGAAGATATAGGACACGGCGATATCACAACTAAAATATTTGTTCCTGAGGAAAATGAATCTAGGGCATTATATATAGCTAAAGGAAATTTTGTTCTTGCAGGATTTCCCTTAGCAAGGGAGGTTTTCAGTCTTATTGATTCTTCCACTTCTATTAAGACTTTTTATGATGAAGGAGCCAGGATTCGCAAGGGAAGTGTTCTCGGGGAGGTATCCGGAAAAACAAGGGCGATTCTTGCCGGTGAGAGGGTGAGCCTAAATATTCTGCAAAGGCTTTCTGGTATCGCTACTATTACGAGTCAGTTCGTTGATGCTGTTAGAGGAACAAAGGCAAAAATCGTTGATACGAGAAAGACTACCCCCTGCCTAAGATTCATGGAAAAGTATGCAGTAAGGATGGGTGGAGGGAAAAACCACAGATTTGGTCTATTTGATGGCATATTGATTAAAGACAATCACATAGAAGCAGTAGGCAGCATAAAGAAAGCGGTAACACTTGCAAAAGAAGGATACCATCTTACAAGAGTAGAAGTAGAAGTAGAAAACCTCAAGGAGTTCAGAGAGGCCGTTGATGCAGGAGCAGATATAGTTATGCTTGATAATATGTCGATAGAGGACATTAAGAAAGCTGTAAAAATTGCTGGCGGAAGGGTGAAAACCGAGGCGTCAGGAAATATAAACATTAAGAATGTCAGAAAAATAGCTGAAACTGGTGTGGATATGATCTCTGTCGGGGCTATTACTCATTCGGTAACTGTGGCAGATATAAGCTTAAAGATAGTGAAATAAATTTACACCCCAATAATTTAATTCCAAATATCATTTATTTTTATTAACAGTTGATTTTTACCTTCAATTACTCTAATCTTATATTAGAATTAATACTAACAATTTATTAACCATTAGTTAACTGCAGGGGGAGAAGATGGAACTAAAGGATATTAAAAAAATTGCAAAGCAGAGGGGGATAAAGACAAAAAAATTGAAGAAATTTGAGATCATACATTCAATACAGAAAGCCGAGGGGAACTTCGATTGTTTCGGTACCGCATTCTCTGGAGAGTGTTCTCAAAATAGCTGTCTCTGGAGAGCAGACTGTCTGCATCCATAAATTAGATAATATAATGTTAACCTGAAAATCACATTTTTGGATTAATTTCTTACTGGGGCTGGGGTTTACTCCTGTAAAAGTGTTGTTATTTTCTACTAACAGAACCTTTTACGGGGGTTACTTCGAATATTCTTCCATCGCCTCTTTTATTACACTGTCAGGGCAGTTCCTGTATTTGGGGGAAAAATGCATTACAGCCAGTTTCTTGGCCCTGGCCTTCTTTGCTATTAAACCACAGGTCTTGGCTGTTAGATGGAATCTTTCCAGTGCCCTTTCCCTGTCTTTTTCCAGAAAGTATGATTCGCAGTACAGAATATCGGAGTCTTTGACGAACTGGATCACCTTTTTAATGTTTTTTTCGCTCATTGCGATATCTGTTACGTACGAAATTTTTTGGCCCTTGGTTATCATTGCAATATCTCTAAGTTGACTGATACTATATGACTTTCCATCGATATTCAATATCATGTCCTCGACAGTTTTTTTTCTTAATATTCTTTTAAACTCGGTAAGCCATGGTCCGACTATAAACCCTTTCTTCTGAAGAAGGTCTTTGTCAATATTTATGTGGAATTCTTCTTCTATGGAAAAGGCAAGACAGGGAATACCGTGGTTTAACGCAGATGCTTTGACTTTAAACATAGGGTCTTTAAGCAGAACCCCATCTGATTTTGATCTTCCAACTGTCTCTTTTTTGAAACTGTTTTTTGCTCTGAATACAGAATGAGTGAGACTTCTACCGTTATATGAGAAAACATTAATTACAGACGGATATTCGCTTATAAGATTCCAGGTATAACCTTTGAGTTTCCCCTCGACACATGACAGAATGTTTGAAGGTCCATAGATATTTAAAGGGGCATCTCTTCTTAATATAGCCCTGAGTAGCGTATCAAAACCTATAAAATGGTCAATATGTGTATGGGTAATAAAAACGTCGGTAATCTTATAAATGTCAGACAACTTAAGCCTGTTTATATTGCCCAGGTCAAACAGAATCGCACGTTTCTCTCTGAGTATTCTTATAAAGAGGCAGGGGTCTTCAAAATAACCGTTAAGCAGTTTATGATGGAGAGAGGGCTTCATAAGTAATTATAGATTATTATGATATAATAAGCCAAAACACTATAATTTATAATAGTTATTATCTATTTTAAAAAATTGGTCATGTTATAACATTAAAAATTGCAAATTGAAGAATTGATACTGAAAAATTGTATAAATTTCGCAATACAGGTCTATTCAAACATTTCAAAAATATGTAACTATCAATATAAAATTTTCAATAAAAGGACCTGGAGGATGTATGCCTGAACTAAGAAAAGACCCTATAGTCGGAAGGTGGGTAATTATCTCGGTAGAAAGAGGGAAAAGACCTACTGACTATGCTTATCCATCACAAAGGAAGAGAGGTGGGTTTTGTCCCTTTTGTAGTGGAAATGAATATACCACTCCTCCTGAGATTCTGGCATTCAGGCCTGTTGGATCAGAAGAGAATTCTCCAGGGTGGACACTTAGAGTCATGTCGAATAAGTTCCCTGCCCTCCAGGCACACGGGGAACTTGTAAAAGAAGGGGAAGGTATATTCGATATGATGAATGGAATAGGGGCACATGAGGTAATCGTTGAAACGCCTGACCATAATCTGTCTCTGGCAACAATGCCCCTGAAAGCAGTCGAAGACGTTTTTTGGGCTTTTCATATGAGGTTGACAGAACTCAAGAAAGATAAGAGATTCAAATATGTTTTAATATTTAAGAACGAAGGGGAGATAGCCGGGGCTTCACTTGAACATACCCATACACAACTCATTGCCCTTCCGATTGTTCCAAAACTTGTTAAAGAGGAACTTGTTACAGCAAAACAGCATTATAAATTCAAAGAGAGATGTATTTTCTGCGATGTGATTCATCAGGAGCTTGAGGATGGGAAGAGGGTTATTTATGAGAATGCAAAATATGTTGCACTTGCCCCTTTTGCTCCGAGATCTCCTTTTGAGACATGGATATTGCCTAAAAATCACGAATCTATGTTTTGTCCATCGAATAAAAGTTTTGCAGAACTGGCAGAAATTCTTCAGAGGATTTTAAGACAGATCGACAAGATACTTGATGTGCCCCCTTACAATTTTATTTTACATATATCGCCTTTCTATGATGAGATAAATGAATTTTACCACTGGCATATTGAACTAATGCCGAAACTTACTAAAATTGCGGGGTTTGAATGGGGTTCTGGCTTTTATATAAATCCAACCCCGCCAGAGGAATCAGCTAGGTTCATGCGCGAGGCAAAAATATGAGGATACTTATTGCAGCTTCAGAGGCTGTTCCATATGTAAAGACCGGTGGACTTGCAGACGTAACAGGTGTGCTTGCTAGAGAGTTTCGTCGAAAGAAAGAAGATGCCTCATTAATACTACCTCTCTATTTGAGTATTAAAAAGAACTTCAAACTTTACAAAACTGGCAAATCCGTCAGAATTACAATGGGTGATGTTACTGCATCAGGAGATATCTGGATTTCTGAAAAATCTCCAATACCGCATAGTTATTTTATAGATTGCAGAGAGCTGTATGAAAGACCTGAACTTTACGGGACATCGTATGGAGATTATCCGGATAACGCATTAAGATTTATTTTTTTTTCCAAGGCTATCCTGGAGACCTGTAGTATAATGGAGATAAGGCCTGACGTAATACACTGTAATGACTGGCAGACCGCAATGCTTCCTTTATACCTTAAAACAATATATAGGGGCAGAAAATATTTAACAAGGACAGCGGTACTATACACTATTCATAATCTTGGATATCAGGGACTTTTTGATGCTTCTGATATGAAATATACAGGCTTTGGATTGGAATATTTTACACCTGAAAGACTTGAATTTTATGGCAGATTAAATTTTACGAAGGCAGGCCTAATGTATTCGGATTTAATTAATACCGTAAGCGAGAACTATGCAAGGGAGATCCTTGAAAAGGAAAATGGCTTCGGTCTCGATGGTGTTTTAAGAGAAAAGAAGGATAATCTTTATGGAGTGATTAATGGAATAAACTACAGCGAATGGAACCCTGCAAAAGATAGTTTTATACCAAAACAGTTTAATATAGATAATATAAAAGGCAAGGCAAGATGCAAGAAATTTTTGCTGAACAAAACAGGTCTGAATAATGAAAAGTTGCCACTTTTGGGTGTTGTAAGCAGACTTTCTTCGCAGAAAGGGGTAGACCTGATTTACGAATCGTTAGGGGAACTTATTTCAGTGGGTTTAAATATAGTTATACTTGGCAGGGGTGATGAACATTATGAAATTATTTTTGCTAAGGCCGCTGAGAAATACAGGGGGAAAGTATTTGTTAAAATAGGATTTGATGAATCCCTGGCACATATGATATACGCTGGTTGTGATTTTTTCCTTATGCCTTCAAGATACGAGCCATGCGGACTCGGCCAGCTAATTGCTATGAAATACGGCACTATTCCAATAGCTAGAAAGACCGGCGGTCTTGTAGATACAATACAGGATTTCGACCAAATTTCATTAAAAGGCACAGGATTTCTTTTTTCTGATTACACACCATCAGCAATGCAGGATGCAGTTAAAAGGGCACTATGTGTTTACAAAGATAATATGAGAATGAAAAAGATGATCTCTGCTTCAATGAGTTGTGATTTCTCATGGGGAAAGTCAGCAAGGAAATATGTTGAACTTTATAAAAAAGCTATTGGAAAGGTTTTAGTATGAGTCTTAGATTAAGGCTGATATTTATGCTTTCGACCTTTTTGTTAGTGATGGTTATCTTTGCTGTCGGGACCCTGTTAATTTTCGAAAAAATGAGTGAAAGCCTGAGTACCCTTCAATCTGCAAGTGAAGAGAACAGGCTCATTGCAAAATTTGGGAATAATATATCTGAATTTTTAGATGTTACGAAAAACTGGAGCTTTACTGGAGATATAAGATTTAAGAGACAGTACCACACCAAATTGGGGAATCTGTACAAAAGTTTTACAGATATAAACTTTATTATTAAGGGACAGGAGGATCTCGAGATAATAGGGAGTGAATTTCAGCAGATTTTAGGTTACTCAAAATTTGTAATTGAGAACAGGCATCCGGTCGGGAATCCTGAAGTTATTAATTACATTCAGCAGATAGACAGTAAGGGGAAGAACATTTTGGGATGGATTGCCAAGTTACAGGAGCAATCCTTAAACACCGCTGTAAATATTACAACGACAGGCAGGGAGATAAAAAGAAATATGATATTTTATCTCCTTCTTTTAATAGGGTTCAGCTCGACTATATCAGTTCTGTTGGTTATAAACATAAGAAGAGCTATAGCCGGACCTCTTAATGAGCTTCTGAAGGCTACAAATAAGATAAGCAGTGGTGAATTATCATACAGGATAAATATGGACCGAAAAGATGAGGTAGGGATAGTAGCAGATAGATTTGATTATATGGTTGCTGAACTTGAATCCTCAAATAAAAAAATCAAATATAAACTCGATGAGACAGAGCTATTTCTGGATGTCTCCAGAATTGCAGGCACAACGCTTGATTTAAAAGATGCCCTTCTTTTAATTACTGAAACAATTTCTTCTAACTTTAAATACGACAACTGTTCTATTTATATTCTAAGACCTGAAATAAATGCTTTTTATCTTGAGGCTTCAAAAGATACAGAAGATGATATAAAGGGTCGCTTTCTTTCTATTGAAAATGGAATTGTAAAACAGATTACAGACACATTGAAACATGTGATGATAGAGGATTCCGAAAAATATCAGGGAGAGGAACTAAGTTTAACAGATAGATTCAGGTCAGTCCTTGCTGTACCTCTGATTCGAGATAATGCATGTTCAGGTATATTAATTATCAGAAATAAATCCCCACACATTTTTTCAGATGATGAAGTGAATGCTCTTAAAATAATTGCACACACTATAGACTCTGTGATAAGAAATGCAGAGCTGTACATGTCAACAAAAAAACAGCTGCAGAAACTTGCTGTTCTGTTCGAGCTCAGTAAGGCTGTGACCTCTGTTCTAAACTTTGATGAACTAATAAAAAGGATAGCTGAAGAAATTTCCAGGTTGCTTTCTTCAAAAGGTTGTATTATAAGACTGATTGAAGACAATAAGCTTAAGATTAAATCCTATTTCGGTCTCCCTGAAGGAGTTGAAAAGGATATGGAACTCTCAATAGGTGACGGGATAGCTGGATGGGTAGCTGAAAACGGTGAGCCATTACTCGTCGAAGATGCATCCAAAATGCCTGTTGATATGAGGGTGCCTGAAATAGAAGTAAAATCTGTTATATGCGTTCCCTTAAAAGTTGGAGAGGAGGTTATAGGTACACTCGGCCTGTATGATAAATATGATGCTGGCGGTAATATCATTTCATATACAGTTGATGATTTGAAAACAGCGGAGGGCTTTGCCTCTATATCCGCAATTGCAATAGAAAAATCAAAATTATTTGAGTTGGAGGTTATAAGAAAAAAGAAGGCAAGAGAGGATAAAGAGAGATTAGACATACTTTTTGATAGTGTTCAGGGCGGAATTATAACACTGGATAGGAATTTTATTATAACTTCAGCCAATAGATATATCCAGGAATGGGTTAATTTGTCTTCAGAGGAATTGATAGGACAAAGCAGTCTTGATATTTTTCACGAGGAAGGAATATGCCCTCATTGTGCTGCCAAGGCAATTTTCAAAACAGGGGAAATCAATTCGATAATGCAGTCTCGAGGGGTAAATTATGCAGAACTTACAGCCTTTCCTATAAGAAACGAGGCAGGGGAAATTATTGAATGTGTTGTTTTCATTTTGGATATTACCGAGAGAGTGCTATATCAGGAAGAGACACTAAGCCTGTACAGGGAAGTGATCCAGACAAAGGAATACCTGGAGAGTATTATCGATAATTCTGAAGATGCGATTGTGACTACTGATACGGAAGGCATAATAACATCCTGGAACAAGGGTGCAGAGAATATTTATGGTTTTACTGAAGCTGAGGCTGTCGGAAAATTCCTGCCGTTTGCCCCTGATTTTCTAATAGAAAAAGAAAAGGAAAATACAAAAAGAATAAAACGTGGAGATGTTCTGAAAGATATCGAAACTTTAAGGAAAAGAAAGGACGGCGTGATTATTGATATAAGCCTTACCCTTTCTCCAATCAAGGACGCTGCTGGTGAAGTTATTGGCATTAGTGGTATCTCAAGAGATATTTCAGAGAAGAAAAAAGTTGAAAAGGAATTAATCAGACGTAATCAGGAACTGTCAAGGTTATATTTTATAAGTTCTGCAATGAGAGGGACACTGGAGCTGGATAGATTGCTCAGGATGGTACTTACCGCGGTAACAATGAGTGACGGATTGGGCTTCAACAGGGCAATTCTATTTCTTCTGGATGAAGAGAAAAATATATTGAAAGGTGCGATGGGTGTCGGTCCCGCCGATCTTGAAGAAGCATGGAAAACCTGGGATGAAATTTCTACCAGCCGTAAAACTCTTGAGGACATGATGCAGGAAATCATTGCAAATCCCATTAAGAAGGAATCGTTGTTTGACAGGCTGTCTGCCGAGTTGCAAATATCTCTCGATGAGAACAGAGTGATGACCAGGGCTGTTAAAGAAAAACAGTCGTTTAATATAACCAATGTCTATGATGAGGCAATTTCTGATGAGATTATTATTCAGCAACTTGGCACGCAGGCATACGCAGTTGTCCCCTTGATTTCAAGAGATAGGGTAATAGGCATTATCTGGGTAGATAACTTTTTTAACAAAAGGCCCATTACTGGTGAGGATATGAAGTTTCTGACCAGTTTCTCAAATCATGTCTCGTCAGCAATCGAAAATGCACGTCTATTCGAACATGTGGCAATTGCAGAGCAGCAGCTTGAGAATATATTCGAGTCGATATCCGATATGGTATATTTTAACAGCAATGATTATGTAATAAAGAGAATCAACCAGGCAGTTATCAAAAGATTGGGCAAGCCTGCTTCAGAAATAATAGGAAAAAAATGTTATGAAGTATTTCATGGAATGAATAAACCATTTAGTGGGTGTCCTCATCATAAGACCGTAAGTACGAAAAAGGCATATATTGAGGAATTGGAGGAACTTCATATGGGCGGAACATTCCTGACCTCGAGCTCTCCTATTTTTGATTCAGCGGGAGGATTTATGGGATCTGTACATGTTGTCAGGGATATAACCGAGATTAAAAGTCTTCACGAGAAATTGGTTGCGGCTGAGAAGATGGCTGCTCTTGGTGAAGTTGCAGCAAAAGTTGCACACGAAATAAGGAACCCTCTTGTTTCAGTCGGCGGTTTTGCAAAGAGGCTGGAAAATAAACTGGATGGGAATTTAAAGGAATATGCGGAGATAATAGTGAAGGAGGTTGACAGGCTTGAGAATATTTTAAAAGATATTCTCGGTTTTGTTAAAGAAGTGAGACTTGCGAAGGAAATGGTTGACCTCAATAATCTCGTCGATGACGTTGTTACACTAATAAAATCGGATATTAAAGACAGAGGCATACTACTTTTTAAAGATTTTACAGCGCCTGGAAAAGTCTTTATTGACCCTAACAGGATAACGGAAGCAATTCTGAATATGCTTTCTAATGCCGTACAATCGATGATGGGAAGCGGGTCAATATATGTCAAGACTTATGTAATAGAAAAATATGCTGTAGTAGAAATTGCAGATACCGGGATAGGCATTTCAGAGGCAGACATCTCCTATATTTTTGATCCTTTTTATACAACGAAGGCCTCTGGCATAGGTCTTGGGCTTGCAATAACAAACAGGATTATACAGGAACATGAAGGCTGGATAGAGGTAAAGAGCGAGGCAGAAAAGGGAACTATTTTTAAAGTATATTTACCAATAAAGGGGGAGTAATTATGAAAATACTGATTGTTGACGATGACCATAATATCCTTAGGCTATATAAGGAAGAACTTGAGGAAGAGGGATACAATGTTGTTACAGCAGTAAACGGTCAAGAAGCTATCGAAAAATTTGAAACAGAAGAGCCGGACATTGTTACACTTGATATACTTTTGCCTGACATAGACGGAATAAAACTTTTAAGGCAAATGAAAGAACGAAGACCAAGAATGCCTGTTATCATGTCAACAGCATATGATTACAGGGATGACTTTGCCGTCTGGGCTTCAGAGGCATATATCGTTAAATCAGCAGATCTAGCAGAGCTTAAATCAACTATCAAAAAATTATTCCAAAAGGAATAACGGAGTTGATACTCAAATCCTTAATGCCCGCTTACGGCGGTTTTACAATAGCAAGGGATGAAAAGGTTATCTTTATTAAAGGGGCGATCCCGGGAGAAGTTGTTGAAGTCAATATTGGAGAAAAGAAACGGGATTATTCCATAGCTTATGTTACGAATGTTATAGAGCCATCTGAATACCGCAATGAGCCTAGATGCCGGGTGTTTGGCATGTGCGGCGGCTGTCACCTGCAGTTCATATCTTATGAAAAACAACTGACCATGAAAGACGAAATACTCCTTGATTCACTAACCAGGTTGGGAGGTATTGAGATCATCTTGGGTTCGGCGCTTACAGATTTTCAATGGAATTACAGGCACAGAGCACAGTTTAAGGTTTCACGGCAAGGTGAGGTCGGCTTTTTCAGAGAATCGACAAGAGATGTAGTAACATTTGATAGTTGCCCTCTGATGTGCCAGGAAATAAATACTCTTTTTCAGAAGATAAAAGATAAGCATGATTTATCTAATTTGACAGAGATTCATATTACAGCAGGAAATTTCCCCGTAGCTTTGATAAAGGGTAAGGAACATGACATAACATTATGTGATGGATTTAAAGATCTTGGTTTTTCAGGAATAGCATATAACGATACTGTTGCTTCAGGAACAGCATCTACAGAATTTGATTTGAACGGTTTCAGGTATACTGTCTCTCCCTGGTCTTTTTTCCAGTCACACTGGAGCCTTAACAGGAAGGTTGTCGACTCCATAATAAATCGTTTAATGCCTTTAAGTGGAAAGCGAATCCTCGATCTGTATGCAGGTGCAGGCAACTTCTCAATACCTGTGTCGTCTGTTGCAAATGAAGTAATTGCAGTTGAAGATAATTTATATGCAGTAGATGATGCTAACCGGAATCTTAATTTGAATAATATAAAAAACTGCAGGTTCTTTAAATCATCAGCAGAAAAGTACAGGATTAAAAAAAATTTTGATGTAATTATTCTTGATCCCCCGAGACAAGGTCTAACATCCGGGATCATAAAAAAGATCTTGGAAAACCCTTCTGATATAATTGTTTATGTTTCTTGTAATCCAGCAACACACGCGAGAGATTTGAAAAAACTAAAAGAAAAATATAAAGTCCTTTCAGTTCAGCAAATCGATTTTTTCCCGAACACTTTTCATATAGAAGCTGTTGCCTTCCTGGAGATTAAATAATCCTGTTTTACATAAATTTATGTTAAATTATTTGAATTGAAAATGATGAAGAGCAATAGCCGGTCTAGTTTTTTAAAAGAAATAGTTTTGTTTCAGGACGAGATTGCTAAAAAGACTCATAAAGAACTTTTTTCTTTTGATGACTCCTGTTATTTTATTCTTAGCGATAAGATTGTCGCTTCGATTTTATCTGCTGCAGAGAGAAATATAGCAACAAGGCTGCATTTATCAGTCACATGGGAGAATTTGCTAAAGGTAGCTCTATGGACTATTGATAAGCCATCAATACAAAATGTTTTATCTCTTGTTGAAGATGCAGGTATAAAGGGTAAGACACTTAAACGCTATAAGAAATATGATATATCTAACGTCTTCCTCCAGCTTTATTACCAAAAGAGATTTGATGTTCTGAGAAGTATTTGTAATTTGGCAAAGGCAAAAGCAGAGTCAAAAATTGACAGGGAAAAAATACGGGTTTCCTGCCATCTTGTTTCGGCTGAAGAATGTAAAATAATCGCAAGCAGTCTTTGAAGATGCTAATTTCCCTCGTGCAGGGAAATAAGGTATCATAAAAAAAGCTTGAATATAATGGTTTTTACTGGTATCGTTTAAATGGTAAATTTGAGGAGATTAAATGGCGAGGGCTAAAATTTTAGTTGTAGAAGACGATCCTCTGCAGGCAAAAGAAATATTAGAAATACTGGATAAGACTGGCTACGAGACTATTGTAGCAAATGATGGAATCGATGCAATTAAGAAAGCGACGAAAATAATGCCTGATTTAATTCTTCTCGATGTTATAATGCCGGGATTAGACGGCCATGAAGTAAGCAGATGGTTAAAACTTGAAGAGTCCACAAAGGGCATTCCAATAATTATGCTTACAGTAAAAAAAGAACTTACAGATAAAATTACCGGTCTTCAAATAGGAGCCGATGACTATCTTCCCAAGCCGTACAATGAACTGGAATTAAATGCAAGGATATATGCGTCTCTTAGAACCAAGGCATTACAGGATGAACTGAGGTTAAAAAACAAACAGCTTGAGGATCTGCTTTACAGGGTTGAATGTATGGCTGTAACTGATTTGCTGACAGAACTCTACAACCGGAGAAAATTCCATGAAGTTCTTGCAAATGAGATCGAAAGGACAAAGAGATATTCCACACCTTTTTCATTATTCATGATAGATATAGACCACTTCAAGAGTGTAAATGATAATTATGGCCATCAAGTAGGTGACGATGTACTGAAGGAGATCGCCCAAATTATATTGTCTAATATCAGAGAAATTGATACTGCTGCCAGATATGGCGGGGAAGAATTTATGGTAATACTTCCAAATACTCAAAAGCTGGATGCAAGGAATGTTGCTGAAAGGATAAGAACCAGCATTGAGAAAAACAGATTTTTCGGAGTTAAAAATAATAATATCACTGTGAGCGCGGGTATTTCAGGAATGCCCAGTAAAAATATTAATACTGAAGATGAGTTAATTCGATGTGTAGATTTCGCACTTTACCGTGCAAAGCAGTATGGCCGTAACCGTACCGAAATTTCAGAAGAATAAAGTTTAGGGGTAACAGCTTAATAAATCCCATAACAAAATCAAACCTTATCAGGATATTCATAATCCCCTTAAATGTATTTAAGTATAAAAAGAGCTAGTGGATTAAGTAGTTGGACATATTCCTTTTGGATTAAACATGGAGGTTATCCCGTTTAGAAATAGCTGTAATTTTTTTCTAACGGGGTTTACCCCTTAAGTAATACACGCTCATTTTTTAAGGAGTAAAGTTGATTTAATCAGGTAATTCTTTAATAATAAATATCAATTGTAATCAAGCCTTTTAATCAGGAGAAATAATTGAAGAAGGGAATATATCTTGAAAATACCCCGTTAAAAGATGCGGTGCAGAAATGGCTGGAAAAAATAAATGCAGAAAAAATCAAGCCATTAAAAGGTGAAATTATAATGGCAAAAGACTCTCACGGCAGGGTGACCGCCGAAGCAGTTTTTGCAAGGATGTCTGCGCCGTTTTATCACTCATCAGCAATGGATGGATATGCTGTAAAATTCATTGATACATTTGGTGCTTCAGAGACTTCTCCTAAGAGACTCAAAGTTGGTGAACAGGCAGTGTATGTTGATACTGGTGACCCTATACCTGAAGGCTTTAATGCTGTAATTATGGTTGAGGATGTAAACGTAATAATAGCAGGGGGCAGGGAGCAAGGCGAATGGGGCAAAGAGCAAAGAGCAGAGAATGAAGAGCATGGAGCTGGGAGTGAAGGACAATACTTAGACAGGGACTTCGAGCGAGCCTCGGTCGAACTCCTCAGGCCTAAAAGGGAAGAAGGGGGAACCGAAGAGTATATTGAGATAATTTGTCCTGCAACCCCGTGGCAGCATGTAAGGGTGATAGGCGAAGATATAGTAAGTACAGAACTTATACTACCGGAAAACCATAGGATTAGGCCGGTGGATATCGGTGCTATTATCTCTGGAGGTCATGTCAAGGTTAAAGTACGAAGTAAACCGAAAGTGGTGATAATACCGACCGGCTCCGAGATTGTGGAGCCAGGTACTGAGCTGAAGAAGGGCAACATAATAGAATACAACTCCCTGATTTTATCGTCACTTGTTTATGAATGGGGAGGGGAGCCCTTAAGAATAAAACCTGTACCAGATGATCTTCAGCTGATAAAGCAGTCAATTATTGATGGTTGCAAAAATGGAGATATTGTTGTTGTTAATGCCGGATCTTCAGCAGGCTCTTCTGATTATACTGCAAGGGCTATAGCTGAACTCGGCGAAATAATTTTGCATGGTATAAGCATTAAACCTGGCAAGCCTGTAGTCCTTGGATGGGTAAGGAACAGACCGGTACTTGGAATCCCGGGTTATCCTGTTTCAACCTGTATTACGTTTGACATTTTTGCAAAAGGCTTAATTTACAGATTACAGGGACTAGATACACCGGAGCCTGATATTATCAGGGCAAAACTTTCACGTCAGGTTGCATCTTCTCTGGGCCAGGAAGAATTTATCAGGGTAAAGCTAGGTAAAGTTGGAGAAAATTTGATAGCAACTCCTGTAAGCAGGGGAGCCGGTGTACTGATGTCCCTGGTGAGAGCAGATGGTTTTGTTAGAATACCTGCAATGTCAGAGGGAATAGGCTCAGGTACAGAGGTGAATATTGAGTTGCTGAGGGGTGAAAAGGAAATTGAAAACACGGTAGTATGCATAGGAAGCCATGATAATACATTAGACCTGCTTGCGAATATCTTAAAGAAAAACTACCCAAAATTTTCACTTTCATCCGCACATGTCGGCTCTATGGGTGGACTGATAGCCTTGAAAAGAGGTGAAGCTCATCTGGCTGGGACACATCTGCTTGACGAAAAAACAGGCGAATATAATATCCCGTTTATTAAAAGGATACTCGGTAATATTGGTATTATCCTGATAAATCTTGTCTACCGTCAACAGGGATTGATGGTATTGAAAGGCAATCCCTCCAATATACAGGGCTTTAAAGATTTATTGCGGAAGGATATTGTATTTATCAATAGACAGAACGGTGCTGGGACAAGATTGCTTACAGACAAATACCTGAGAGAAATGCAGATATCTCCAAGAGATATCAGAGGTTATGAAAGGGAGGAATACACTCATATGGGAGTTGCCTCTGCAGTACTGAACGGTATTGCTGATACCGGTATGGGCATTCTGGCAGCGGCAAAAGCACTTGATCTTGATTTTATTCCTGTTGCAAAAGAGAGATATGACCTTGCAATATTAAGGGGGTATATAGAGACAGAAACAGTTTCTTCTATCGTTAAAATTATCAAGGAAAATAAAGAAATCAGAGAGCTTGTAGAGAATATGGGAGGTTATGACATATCCGATATGGGGAAAATAATGTATGAGGCATAATCCACTGGCTTTTTCATACAGCATTAAATTAAGCCCGCCTTCAACAGAGGACAAGAATGACGATGCCGGGAGACTAAGGAAGGAACTTGAGAAAAAGGGTTTTAAAAATGTAGATATTCCAATTCATATCCTCAGGAGATTATCTGAAGAAATGCGTAAAAATAATTTTACTGTGGATCTTGTATTTGGAGTTTGTGATAATGGATTTAAACTGTTTGAAATAGGCAAGAAAGTTATCTATGGCATTGCACTTGACATTGGAACTTCAAATATCTCATGTTCATTGTTTAATCTCGATACCTGTGAAAGAATCGATTCGCATGACACTGACAATCCTCAGGTAACATTCGGCAGTGATGTTCTTTCAAGGGTTCAGATGTCTATGCTCGGCGAATCAGCACGCCTTAATCAGTTGCTTCTTGAAGGCATTAATGATCTTATAACTACACTTTGCAGGAGAAACAATATTTCCCCGAGAGAAATTTTCGCGGTATCGGTTGCAGGAAACACTATAATGACTCATTTTTTCCTAGGGCTTGATGTAAGGAATATTTCTGTCAGCCCTTATGTGCCGGCATTGAGCGGTCCCGCAATATTGAGTGCTGAAGAAACAGGCCTTGATGTACATAAATATGCTGTTGTCTTTGTCTTTCCCAACGCAGGTAGTTATGTCGGCGGGGACATTATAAGTGGAATGCTTTATTCAGAAATATATAAGGAAGAGAAACCTGTATTATTTATTGATGTCGGGACAAATGTCGAGATTACGCTGGGATGCAGTGAGTGGATCATGGTCGGTGCCGGTGCTGCAGGACCTGCGCTTGAAGATGGGATAGCAGGTATCGGGAAAAGGGCTGAAAAAGGAACTATCTCCAGTGTTAAGATCGACCCTGCAACAAAGGAGATTAATATTGATGTTATTGATGATATTGAACCTTCAGGTATCTGCGGCTCCGGAATGATAGATCTCGTTGCAGAGTTATTTTCAACAAATGTTATTGATCAGTCAGGGAGATTCACGGATAAAGAAAAAAGGATTATAAAAAAAGATGGTGAAAAAGGCTATATGGTATTTAGATCTGACACCAGACAACTCGTTCTGAAGGAACGGGAAATACAGAACTTCATTCGCTCCAAGGCAGCGATGTTTGCCTTTCTCTATGTATTTGTAAGGTCAGTCGGGATGAGTCTGAAAGACATAGGAAAAATTTATATTGCAGGAGCACTTGGCTGCGGTATTAATCTTGAGAATGCAATTAAAATCGGTATGCTTCCGGATCTGCCGAGAGAAAGGTTTATATTTTTGGATAACTCATCGCTTGGAGGTGCTGAGCTTGTACTATGTTACAGAAATTTATTGACTGATGTCGAGACAATACGCACCAGAATTACCTACCGTGAAATGGGCGAAGATACCGAAATTCTCAATGCCCTTCAGGGTGCGCTCTTTATCCCGCATACAGATCCTGAAATTCTGAAAGGATAAAAACAGGTACACTTCCCATATTTTCTCAGAAAAAATGTTTTGTGTTACAAATTTGACAAATTACTTATTCTGCACGAACTTATTATTTTCCAAATTTCACTAATTTATTATATATCAAGACCTTAGTCTGGTACTTTTCTACCGTTATATACAGGATGACTGTAAATAAAATATGGGAAGTGTCCCTGTTTTTATGCCTTAAAAGGTAGTAGTATCATGACACACTAGTGCATGACACAACAATGTATATTGTCACAACTATAGCAGTGTGCATCATAATTAATCTTCCTAAGACACTGATATAAATGCCAAATATTATTATAAAAAATCGTTTTATGTGCTATTGAACCATTTTTAGCACACATATTGCTTAATTATAAAGTAAATTGTTGTGTTTAAGCTGTAATGCTTACCTTGCTAGAAATAAGTGAGGAAGGAGGTGAAATATTCTTTAAGAAGTCTGTTAACCTTTCTCTTTATTTTTTAATTAAATCAAGAGGAGAATGTCATAAACAGGCTGTGATTTATTCAAGACCAATGAGTAAAAGTCTAATGAAACACGCTGAATATAGAAGATTATGATTCATTGGTATCAAAGTGTATAGTGAGGGGAAACATTTTAAATTGAATACTAACAAGGGGGGAAACAATGCAAAACATGATCGATGAGATAACCAGGTTAGTCGGATCATACATACCGAATCTTGTTGCTGCTCTAGCTATCCTTATACTCGGTTGGATTGTTGCCCTGGTGATTTCTAAAATTGTCCAAGCAGCTCTGCGTAGAACAAATTTAAACAACCGTCTGGCTCATTTGATGCAAGGGAAAAAGTCTAATATGATAACCGGGGAACATAAAGAAAAAACACTCGATATAGAAAAAGGGATATCAAAAGGATTGTTCTACCTTATAATGCTTTTTGTCATTGTAGCCTTTTTCCAGACTTTAGGTATAACGCTTATCACTGAGCCGCTCAACAGGCTTTTAAATCAGTTATTTGAATTTGCACCGAAGCTTCTTGGCGCCGGTATTTTACTGCTTATAGCTTGGGTCATAGCCACAGTGCTTAGAAAGGTTATTTCCGGGGCTCTGGGTGCAACGAAACTCGATGAATATTTTGGCAAGCAGGCCGGCATCAAGGAAGATAAGCGTATGCCACTCACTAAATCATTAGGCGATGCTATATACTGGCTTGTCTTTCTACTTTTTCTTCCGGCCGTATTAGGTGCCCTTGGTATGGAAGGACTCCTTCGCCCTGTACAGGGGATGTTAAATAAGATTCTCGATTTTCTACCTAACATAATAACGGCTGCCATAATTTTTATAGTAGGCTGGTTTATTGCTCGAATAATTCAGCGGATAGTAACGAGTCTCTTGACAGCAATAGGTATTGATCGACTGACCGAAAAAGCTAATTTATCTTCGTTAGTAGGAGCAAAGGGACTCTCAGGGATTTTAGGAATTGTAGTCTATGTTTTAATCCTTATTCCGGTAATTGTTGCAGCCCTGAATGCGTTAGCCATTGAAGCAATAACAAGGCCAGCAAGCAATATGCTTAACGTGATCTTGGGAGCATTTCCTGATATTTTTGCTGCAAGCTTGGTCTTGATAATTGCTTATGTAATTGGACGATTGGTTGCAGGTTTGATCAAGAGCCTTCTTACTGGAATTGGATTTAATAAAGTTTTTGTCTGGCTTGGACTTAGCAAAGAGGCATCTGACGTAAAGCAAACACCATCTGCAATGATTGGAACCTTGGTACTTGTATTGACGATGCTTTTTGCTGCAATAGAGGCCTCGCGTCTTCTCGGGTTTGAATCTCTGGCTGAGCTTGTTTCACAGTTTATGGTTTTTGCAGGCCATATCATTTTTGGTCTGATAATCTTTGCCCTTGGACTTTATCTTGCGAATATCGTTTCCCAAAAGATAATTTCTTTAAAGACAGACCAGGCTGGTTTGCTATCAAAAGTTACAAGAATTGCTATTGTATTGCTTGCTTCAGCTATGGCACTCAGACAAATGGGTATAGCTAACGAGATTATCAATATTGCTTTTGGCCTATTGCTGGGAGCTGTTGCAGTGGCAATGGCTATTGCTTTTGGTATAGGAGGCCGGGAAATAGCCGGGAAAAAGCTTGAGCAGTGGCTACATCCAGCTAAGTCAGGTAAGCAAGAAGATAAAGAGGGGGCTTAATAACCCCCTCTTTACCCCATTTAGAAATTGTTGTTATTTTCTTCTAACGGGGTTTATCCCGTTTAGATATAAATATCTAATGGGATTTACTATAATAGTAACTGATTTTTCTTTGACCTTGTTTCGCCAATACTGGTTACATATATGGCAGGTTTGTCTACGACAGGGCATTTTTTTTCACAGATTCCGCACCCTATGCAGAGATCCAGGTCAACTACAGGTTTCTGAACAGGCACTTCTTTACCACTTCTATTTTTAACGATCGCCTTTTCCAGAAATATGGCCTTCTTGGGTGTAGGGCAGACTTCTTCACATACAATACAGGGTATTGCATGGGCATGTGGCAGGCATCTGTTTTTGTCGATCATGGCAAGTCCTATTTTTACCCTTGTCTTTTCTTCAATGGGTAATTTCTTAATGGCACCAGTGGGGCAGACCTGACCGCATAGAGTGCATCTATATTCACAATAACCGATTTTAGGTACAAGTACAGGTGACCAGATTCCCTCCAGTCCTGCTTCCAGCAGTGTGGGTTGCAATCCGTTTGTAATGCAGACCTTCATGCATTCACTACATTTAACACAACGTTTAAGAAATTCCTTTTCCTGAAGTGATCCCGGCGGTCTTATCAACAGCGGGTTCTGCACCTCTGCTCTGGCTATAGGGGTTACCCGAAATAAAGGTACTGCAAAGACCCCGGAGATCATTGAAATAATCACCCGCCTCCTTCCAAGATCCATTCCAGCAGCCGCTTTTTTTCCCCTAAATCCAAAATTTACAGCATTCTGGGGACAGACGTCATCACAGTTCCAGCAATAATAACATTCTGCATCCTTCCACCCATTAATAGTGTCTGGAGAGGCATTCCCCTGACATACAGATGCGCACTCACCACAAGAGGTGCAGTCTTCACTTACAGAGCGTTTAAGAATAGAAAACCTTGAAAGTAACCCTAAGAATGCACCGAGTGGGCATAGATACCTGCACCAGAATCTTTTCTCGATAAGATTTAGACCCAGAATCAGAAAGAATAACAGCCCGATAAAAATACCCTGCCTGTAATAAGTCTGTTGAAATGAGAGAAGACTTTTCTTAAGGAGAGAATATAATGCTTCAGAGATGTATACGATGCCTTCAAGGTCAGTATTGTAAATAGCATCAAAAACTGCGCGTGTACCATAGTTTAAAGCAGGATAAACACTAACAGAGAAGGAGCGGATAAGGAGTGAGATTGGATCCATTATACCGACGAGCTGCAAGGTAAAGATGGATGATGCAAGAATAAATATCAGAATATAATATTTAATTCTGTGCCAGTTCATCATTTTGTCTTGAGGTTTTGTTTTCAATTGGCCGACCATATTGTTTAGAGTTCCGAGGGGACATATCCACCCACAAAAGACTCTTCCGAGTATTATCGTGGCTACAATCAATATGACCGAAAGATAGAATGCCTTTTCTACGGTGTGAGCAGAAAGGAGAGTAGTTACTAAAATTAGAGGATCGAAATCAAGAAAGATCTTAACTGGATAGCCGAGTTCATCGGCACCTTTTGATTCTGTCTGAATGAAAAGGAATAGAAAGATTAAAAGGAAGATTCCCTGAGATATCCTGCGAAAGTTCTGCATCAGGTTAAATAGCAATCTTATTGATACTCAGTTTTGATAAGTCCATCCTGCCAAGGCCGTTTTTATTTGCAATTCTTACGTAACCCAAATTACCCCCTTTCATCCCGAAAAGGGTTGCACCATATGCATCTACAGAAACCTGATCGACACCTGCTATTATAGTATCAAGTTTTTTCACATCAGAGAGGGATCCACCTTGTGGTCCGTTAGCAGTAAGTATTCTCACTGCATCAAGGATTGTAAGTGTAGGTTTTACAGTCATGGCAATGTCAACAAGACTTTCGTCAAGTCTCTGGTGTATCTTGCTTCTCCTGCCACCCATTATGCCCATCCAGTTCTTTATGCTCATAGTAAGTTTTGCAAGACTGTGGTGTTTTGCAATAGGTATGTTAATTACTTTGTCAGCCTCAAATATCTCTTTATAAAGCGGCCAAGACTTTAATGCATTACCGTTTATCTTCATCTCTGTAAACTTTCTTTCATCAACATAATGAACGTCAGCACCTGCAGTCCGTGCAGCTTTGGCAATCCCGCTCTGGACATAACATCTCCTCGGATCATTGACTGGTCTGTCAAACACTTTCACCTTGCGTGCTCCAGCCTCTAAACATAGCTTTACAACGATTTTCACCACTTCCGGATTTGTATTGGCTGCCTGCTCAGGTGTCCTGTCCCATGCTATGTTCGGCTTGATGACAACGATATCTCCCCTTGAAATGAATTTGTTAATTCCACCCAGTGCATCAATTGCAGCCTTAGTAATTTTTGAAGGTGATGCTCCGTGGACAACAGCAAGGTCAGGTTTAGTAGAAGCCTCGGCTTTATTGAAAAACATATCAAGTTTATGCGGGAAGGAGAGCCCAATACCTGTAATTGCGACTAATTTTATAAAATCCCTGCGCTCCATTACCAAAATCCTTTCTGAATATCGTCTTAAGAATTTAAATTATATCTTAATATTTATTTTAACACCTGCATGTAACAAATACATAACAACTTATCTTGAAGCTTTAGAGTAAATTTATCCCTTTTTTGTCAGATCTGGACATATTTTGTCACCAGGATTCTTATAGAGACCCACGGGTAAGCCTGCCTTCCGGCAAGCAGGCCCGTGGTACCACTAAGCGAGTGCAACTTTGCAATAGGAGTTTACGCGTTTAAAAGATAAGTAAACTTCTTAGAAAGAAAGGGGCTTTACACCCGGCTTCAGGTATGGAATTAACCTTTCTATTTACCCCGTTAGATAGTAAACATCTAACGGGTTTATATCATTCCCGCCATAAATAGTGGGCTTTTTACAGGTCAAAATTAAGGAATAGAAATTGCTTCAAATTAGGAGAGTTTTAATTCATAAAGGATATAGAAAAGGAGATATTCATGAAGTGTGGAATTTGTGGATATGACTTAACTGAGGAAGGGGTTTGCAATCATTGTGTGAGAAGAGTTGAGAGTCCTTCTCATAAATTCATTATTGAATATGAATATAAAGATTTTAAGATAAGCGAGATGCTGGAAATCATACCCAGGAAATGCAAACTAAAAGAAAGATGTAAAAGAAGAAAGGCTTAAATTCTTCCTAATAGTCCTCACTTTTAGAATCTACTAAAATGGTGAAAGTTATAAAGATAATCAGTAATTTAATATTTATGAAATGTCCAAACTGTAATAAGAAGATATCGTTATTGAAAATTCGCAATGAATTTAATTGTCCATATTGTAATGAAAAAGTTATAACTAAGAATGGTATTGTTGCGATTCTTATAGCTTTTTTCTTTTGGTTTTTCATAGTTTCCCCTTTTGCGATTGTTAGCTCTGGAAGTAGATACGCAATGATATCAGAAATTATTGGTTTTCTTATTGCATATTTAATATTTAGAAGTATTTTAGAACTGGAAATCAAATAATAACTATTTTTGAAATATTCCTTTCTTCCTAAAGTTCTTAATAAAGCTCTTATCAAGATGTCAAGATTTTTATATGTAACTTAAAAATTATCTTGCAATCTTTTTTAATTCATTATAAGTTTTTAATAATAAATTTTTATATTTTATTTAAAAAGGAGGCGCTGTAAAAATGGAGAAAAAACTTAACTGCTGGGAATTTAAAAAATGCGGTAGGGAACCTGGTGGCAATCATGTACATGACCTGGGAGTATGTCCTACAACCCAAGAAATGAGACTTGATGGGGTGCATGGAGGTTTAAATGCAGGCAGGAGTTGCTGGGTTGTGACAGGCACATTGTGCAGAGGGAAAGTACAAGGGACATTTGCAAAAAAATATAAGGATTGCCATATATGTGATTTTTACAAGAAAGTAAAGCAAGAAGAATACACAAAATTTAATCTATCATCAGCATTACTAAGTAAATTACATTAAAGTGCTTTCTTAACCAGCTTTGTTCAAATACAGCAATCTTAATGTACCTCATGTTTTGAGACTTAGCAGGTGACAATCTTAGATCAGGCGTGACAGTAAGATACCAAACAAAAAGGGACACTTGTCCCTTTTTGTTTATGCAGCTTCTTCTCTTTGCAGTTCTTTAAGTGTAGGCAGTTCGGTCAAATCCCTTAAGCCAAAATACTGAAGAAAATCGCGTGTAGTGCCGTAAAGGAGAGGCTTGCCCGGTACTTCTTTACGCCCCAGTATCTTTATAAGCCTTCTGTCAAGCAGTGTTTTTAAAACACCGTCTGAGTTCACACTCCTTATCTGTTCAACTTCTGCCTTTGTAATTGGTTGTTTGTAGGCGATTATAGAAAGGGTTTCGAGAGCGGGTAAGGACAGCCTGCTTGAAGTGCGTATATTCTTGAGCTTCTTTATCCATTGGGCATAAGCAGGATTTGTAACCATTTGATATCCATCGGCAATCTCGATGATGAGAAGCCCGCTGTCTTTTTCCTTGTATTCAAGTATTAATTCATCGATGAGCTGTTTGATTTCTGTCTCAGGAAGCTCAACAATATTTTTTAAGACAGCAAGTGTAACAGGATCTCCCGAAACAAAAAGCAGAGCCTCAACAAGTGATTTATTTTCTTTTTTCCCCATAAGATTAGTAAAGATATTTTAAAAAAAAGATAGTTAAAATACAATTAAATTAAAGATATAGAATTTTACCCCGTTTAGAAATTTTTGTTATTTTCTTCTAACAGGGTTTACTACTAACTGAAAAATAGACAAAGGATTCAAATCTATTACTTTATCTGGCAGTGGTTATTGAGAAGCACCTTCAGGTGCTTAACAATTTCTTATGTATATTATGGACTAAATATGGACTTGTAATATGGAAAATAATCTTATAAACTCTAATTTAAATTATTCAAAATATACTTTTATTAGAGGGGTCTTAAATGGATAAATGGAAGTGCACGGTCTGTGGTTATGTCTATGATCCTGCAAATGGTGACCCGGATGGAGGTATTGCACCGGGAATACCATTTGAGAATCTACCTGACGACTGGGTCTGCCCTGTATGCGGAGCAAGCAAAGACCAGTTTGAGAAGGAGTAATAAATTAGCTTATTTCAACCCAAGTACATCCTGCATATCGTATAATCCAGCGGGTTTATCTGCAAGCCATAGAGAAGCTTTTAGTGCTCCCCTTGCAAATGTATCCCTGCTTGAGGCCTTGTGAGTTATTTCTATTCTCTCACCGAGACCTCCGAATATGACGGTGTGCTCACCGACAATATCTCCTGCCCTCAAAGTCTGGATACCAATCTCTTTTTTTGTCCTCGCTCCTATAACACCTTTTCTTGCATAGACAGCTACTTCATCAAGGTTTCTGTTTACCGAATCTGCCACAACCTGTGCCATTTTCAGAGCAGTACCGCTGGGCGCATCCTTTTTTAGTCTGTGATGTGCTTCCACAATTTCTATGTCATAGTCATCGCCTAGAATACCCGCAACATTCTGTAGAACCTTCAAAAGCAGGTTTACTCCCATGCTCATGTTAGATGCCATAACGCATGGAGTGCTTTTGAGTAACGGATCGATTTCTTTCAGATCATCTTTTGAAAAGCCTGTAGTGCCTATAACCATTGCCTTTCCTTTACCAGATGCTGCTTTAAGATTTGCTTTTGTAGATTCTACTGATGTGAAATCAATAATCATATCAACTTTGTCAATTATTTCATCGATGCTGTCGGAAAGCTTAATCCCTGTTTCACCAGTGCCGACCAAAATCCCTATATCACTTCCAATATCCTTGTGTCCTTTCTTCTCAAATGCTCCTGCAAGCTGAAGTCCTTCGTATTCCCTTGAAAGTGCCGTTATCCTGCTTCCCATTTTCCCGGCAGCGCCTGCCACGCCAATTTTTATCATGATACCCTCCCTCTATAGATGAAATATTTTCTGTTCATGATGCTGATAAACAAGATGTTAAGATATCTTTAGGACTGTTCCCTGTGTGTATTTTCGTTTTCCTCTTCCTCCTTTTTACCCTCTATCCAGTATTCTTCTGACAACCATGCCCCTAAATCAATGAGCTTGCACTTTTCTGAGCAGAATGGTCTCCAGAGATTTTTTTCCCAGGTTGTCAAATTATTACATACAGGACAGATAATCTGCATATTATTCCTGAATTACATTTTGAATTTTTTCTTCATTTTTTTTCAACAGGTTTTTTATTATAAGGTCGGAGACAATGCCGTTGACAACCCCTGTCAATACCCCTATAAGTATGATGACAGGGCTGATCAGAAGGATTGCCTCTATCCTCTGAATAAAAAGGAAATATGCCAGTATTAACTGTGCAATATTGTGGAAGAGTGCACCAATAAGACTCAGTCCTACCGGACCGAAAAGATTTCTATATAAAGAGATTATCAATCCCATGGCAGCAATGCTTGAGATACCTCCTCCAAGACTGAGAATAAATGCAGGGCCGAGAAATGTTCCTTTAAAAATAGATGCGAGTATCACCCTTATTAATGTAACCATCATGGCTGTTCTGAATCCGTAAAGTACAAGAGCAACAAGGGTTATAATGTTCGCAAGTCCAAACCTGAGCCAGGGTATAGGTGTTGGAATCAGTGATTCGAACCCGTGAAGTGCGAGTGCATAGGCTGAAAGAAGGGCAATCCGATATTTATCTTGTAACTGCATCAATATCTTTTTCGGCGTTATTGAAGCTGCTGCCGACAATAACGAGAATTCTATTTGGAAGACAGACTATTACCCCCTTCGAAATCCATCCTTCCTTAATACAGAGCTTGTTTGGACAGCTTGCCTCACTCATACGCACTTTTTTATCTTTTATTTCAATTACAGCCTCTCCATAAGGACTGCTTACAGGTATTGTCCTGCTCGTATTCAAAGGAAATGTATATGAAGGCTTTCCATTTATCTCTATAATTACATCAGAGCCGTGAGGCATGGCTTCTTTAGCGATGAACATTCCCGCGATTGAAACAATGATTAGAAACAGAAACAACAATCTGTCTGCAGGAGTGGTATTTTTAATGACTTCCTTCAATTTCCAGTTTTCCCCCGAGTCCGGGTGTTATATAAATCTTTCCGTTATCATCAATTATTATTGCATCTATTAGCATTTCCTGAACAAGTTTTAATCCTTTTTCAGGACCAAGTATAAAGACAGCAGTTGAAAATGCATCAGATAAGGCTCCTTTATCTGTGATTATAGTAACACTACGGCATAGATTTGCAGGGTAGCCTGTCTTGGGGTCTAGCAGATGGTGAAATCTCTGGCCATTAATCATGAAATATCTTTCGTAATCTCCAGAAGTTGATATGGCTTTATCGCTGAGATTTATTTTAGCTATTATCTCGTTGGACCTGTTTTTTTGCCTCGGGTTCCTAATACCTATCCTCCATTGTTTCCCGTTAGGTTTTATGCCGAATGTCCTTATATCTCCTGCTGCTGCAACAATGCCTGACCGGATACCATTCTGCTTGAGATCCATGACTGCTAAATCCGCTGCATATCCTTTTGCAATTCCTCCGATATCCAATAACATACCTTTTTTCCTGAGAAAAACAGTCGATTTATCCCTGTCGATAATTACATCTTTGTAATTGACAAGCGGTAATTTTTTTTTGATTTCGATCCCCGAAGGTTTTACTTTTTTGTAAAAATCCCATATTTTAATTACCGGTCCTATCGTTGGGTCAAAGGAACCACCGGATTTATCTGCAACATAGATGGCTTTTTCTATTGAATCAAGTGTTTCTGGTGATACTTTGACTTCTCTTATCCCTGCATTTTTGTTGATCAGTGAGACCTCGCTTTTGTCTGAGAAGAAGTCAATAAGATTCCCGAACATTTCCATAGCAGAGAAGGCGCTTTCTATAGCGCTATCTGCTTTATCTGAAGAATATGAAACTACAGTAATGGTCACAAATGTATCCATAAGTGACTTGCTTTTTCTGTATATTGAGAGTTTATTTGTACTGCATGAGAATGCAAATACAAAAAATAGAACAAAAGCTAACGAGAAGTATTTCAGTTTCATTTTTAATATATAGACTCCTTTATGTTCATACAGATGCCAATGCTATATCTTAGTGTAAGACAAAGTATTAAGGCCGTGCTTTACTCCCGCCCTTATAATATTTCTATTTACCCCGTTAGATAATATACATCTAAGGGATTTTATATCATCCCTGCAGTAAATGACAGGGCTTTTTTACGCGGTAAAAGTTTCTTTCTTAAGAAAGAGCCGGTGTATGAATTGCTGTTATTGCTAATCTCTTCAGGGGTGCCTTCAGCTATAACCATTCCACCCAGTTCACCTCCTTCAGGCCCCAGGTCAATTACGTAGTCAGCTGATTTTATTACATCGAGATTATGTTCGATTACAATAACCGTGTTCCCCTGATCAACAAGCATGTTAATTACATCAAGTAGTTTTTGAATATCGATAAAATGAAGACCGGTTGTTGGTTCGTCAAGAATATACAGGGTATCGCCGGTAGATTTTTTCCCCAGTTCTCTAGAGAGTCTAATTCTCTGGGCTTCCCCTCCTGATAGGGTTGTAGCAGGCTGGCCGAGATGGAGATATCCAAGGCCGATACCTTCGAGTATCTCAAGTTTTCTGCGTATTTGAGGTATGTTAATAAAAAATTGAAGTGCTTCTGTTACAGTCATATTGAGTACTTCACCAATATTTCTGCCTTTATACCTGATCTCGAGTGTTTCGTTATTATATCTTCTTGCTTTACATCTGTCGCATAATACATATGCGTCAGGTAAAAAATGCATTTCGACTTTAATTAATCCATTGCCATTACAGGATTCGCATCTGCCACCTGCTACATTGAAGCTGAATCTCGAAGGAGAATATCCCCTTACATTAGAATCAGGAAGCATTGAGAACAGGTTTCTGATATGAGTGAAAACCCCTGTATATGTTGCAGGATTTGACCTTGGAGTCCGCCCGATCGGCGACTGGTCAACACATATAAAACGGTCTATCAAATCCAGGCCTGTTAACTTATTGCATTTTTCTAAAGTTAAGATATCACCATTTTTTATATGAAAGGGCTTTTTTTGACCTGCCCTATAGAGTATATCGAGAATCAATGTGCTTTTGCCTGATCCAGACACACCTGTAACACATGTGAATACATTCAGAGGAATCTTTACATCAATATTCTTCAGATTATGTTCGCAGGCTCCTTTTATATATATAAATTTATTGACCCCCCTTCTTTTTGATGGAATATGGATAGAGCGGGAACCGTTAAGGTATTGACCGGTAATCGATTTATTGTTGTTCTGTATCTGTGCCGGCGTTCCTTCTGCAACAACCCATCCACCTCTAACGCCAGCGCCGGGGCCCATATCAACAATATGGTCAGCCCATCTGATGGTCTCCTCATCATGTTCTACTATGATAATTGTATTGTCAGCATCCCTTATTGAATAAAGGCTTTCTAATAGTTTAACGCAGTCTCTCGGATGAAGTCCGATACTTGGTTCATCAAGCACATAAAGGACGCCGGTAAGTGAAGAGCCCATCTGAGTTGCAAGCCTTATTCTTTGGGCCTCTCCACCTGAAAGGGTGAGTGACGGCCTATCCAAAGTGAGATATCCCAGCCCCACTTTTTCGAGAAATGAGAGCCTGTCATTAACTTCTTTCAGGATCCTTGATGCAATTATACTTTCTCTTTGCGTCAGTTCAAGTTTTTTCAGATAAGAGCGGGCATCATTTACTGACATCCTGCAGAATTCGCCTATATGCATTCCGCGAAATTTTACACTTAATGGCTCTTTCATCAGCCTGAAACCTTTGCAGGTTCTACAGTACCTTTGTTCAGCTAAATCAGTCGAATCTTCAAATATATTTTTGAATCCCAGGCCGTTACATTCCGGACATGCTCCGGCCTTACTGTTAAAAGAAAAGAATCTCGGGCTTATTTCAGGATAGCTTATAGCGCATTTAAGACATGCGGTTGTTTTTGAGTACAGGATGTCTTTATTTTTTTTTGCAAGATTTACAATTACTGTATCAGAATATTTAAAGGCAGTATCAATGGAGTTTCTGACCTGGCGCTCGATACCGTTTTTTATTATCAATCTGTCTATAACTATCTCAATTGTATGGCGTCTCTTTTTTTCGAGTATTATATCCTGTGTGAGGTCCAACATCTCGTTATCGATCCTTGCCCTTACAAAACCTTCGTTTCGCATCTCCTGCAGTTCTTTTCTGTAATTGCCTTTTCTGTCTTTAACTATAGGCGAGAGCACCTGGATTCGTGTGCCATCAGGCATGGACAGGATTGATTTCACTATATTCTGCGATTCCTGTGTTGATATCTCAGATCCGCAGTTATAGCAGTAAGGCTTTCCTAGTCTTGTATAAAGTACCCGAAGATAATCATAAATTTCTGTAATTGTTCCAAGAGTTGACCTGGGACTTCTGCTGACAGTTCTCTGGTTTATTGCTATTGATGGAGAAAGGCCCTCTATATAATCAACATCAGGTTTCTGGAGTTGTTCGAGGAATTGCCTTGAGTATGAAGAAAGACTTTCAACATATCGTCTCTGTCCCTCAGCATAAATCGTATCAATAGCGAGAGATGATTTGCCTGATCCGGATGGACCGGTTATCACTGTAATTTTTTCTCTCGGTATCGAGATATCGATATTCTTCAGGTTATGCGTCCTGGCGCCTTTTATATTGATAAACTTCTGCATTTTTGTAATTTTTTAGTATAACTTAAAGTAAATGATTATGTTAATAAGTAATAGCCTGGATTTAAACAGAAAAAAAGCCCAGTCCTTTCTACGGGATTTATATCGCATTTTTCATAACGAAACAAAGACATAGTTACTGTAAAAAAGTTGTTGATAATTTAAGATGGGAAATATGATATAATTAGAACTATAAATTTTTTATTAATTAATGATAGCTCGGGTTAAATCCTTTTTTTGGGGATTAAAAGAGTACAGTTTATTAATTTAGTCGTAATTTTTGCAAGATACAGAGATATAAGTACTCAGAGATGAAAATACTTCTTGTTTATCCAGATTATCCGGATACATTCTGGAGTTTCAAGCATGCCTTAAAGTTTATCTTTAAAAAAGCAAGTTCCCCGCCTCTTGGGTTACTTACTGTCGCAGCGATGCTTCCTGAAGAGTGGGAGAAAAAACTGGCTGATTTGAATGTAGCCAGCCTTAAAGAAGAGGATATTAAGTGGGCTGATCTTGTCTTTTTGAGTGCCATGAATATTCAGAAAGAATCTGTAAAAGAAGTAATAACCAGATGCAAATCATTGGGTGCAACGATTGTAGCAGGCGGTCCTCTGTTTACCACCGGGTATGAAGAATTCATTGGTGTAGATTATTTTGTACTTAATGAAGCTGAAATTACACTGCCACTTTTTTTGGAGGATTTTAAAAACGGATGTGCTAAACATATTTATACCTCTGATAATCAATGGGCAGACGTTAAAAAGACACCACTGCCTCTCTGGAAACTTGCTAATCTGAAAAATTATGCATCTTGTAATATCCAGTATTCAAGAGGATGCCCTTTTAATTGTGAATTTTGTGATATTACTCTCCTATGCGGTCGCAAACCGCGGACAAAAGATAAAGATCAGATAATAAAAGAGCTGGAAGCCCTCTTCTCTCTTGGCTGGAGAAGCGGGGTATTTTTTGTTGATGACAACTTTATAGGGAATAAAAGCAAATTAAAAAAAGAGATACTTCCGGCAATTTATGCATGGATGGAGAAGAAAAAATATCCTTTCAGTTTTATTACACAGGCGTCTATTGAGCTTTCTGATGATGAAGAGCTTATGCAATTAATGGTTAAAGCAGGATTTGATATAGTATTTGTTGGGATCGAGACCCCAAATGAGAAAAGTTTGATCGAGTGCAGTAAATTTCAGAATAAGAACCGTGATTTAATTGCTTCTGTCAAAAAAATTCAGAAGTCCGGGTTACAGGTACAGGGAGGATTTATTGTTGGATTTGATAATGATCCTGTTTCAATTTTCGAAGCACAGATCAAATTCATCCAGAAAAGCGGGATAGTAACAGCAATGGTTGGCCTGTTAAATGCCCTTCCGAACACACAGCTTTACAAACGCCTTGAAAGAGAGAGGCGTTTGTTAAAAGATACCTCAGGCAATAATACAGATTTTTCAATAAATTTCATCCCCAAGATGAATTATGATATACTCATCAACGGCTATAAAAAGATTCTCAACAACCTTTATTCCCCTAAAAATTACTATGACAGAGTTAAGACATTCCTGAAGGAATATATACCGCCAAAGAAAAAGATGTTTCAATTTCGTGCTGACTATTTATGTGCATTATTCAGATCCATATTGTTTCTCGGTATAATCGGTAAGGAAAGGTTTTATTACTGGAGACTCTTTTTCTGGACCATATTCAGACGCCCCCGTCTTTTCCCGATGGCCGTGACTTTTGCGATTTACGGATTTCATTTTCGAAAGATTTTTGAAAAATACCTGTAAGATACCTGCAAAAAAATTCACCCTCTCCATATGAATATCCCCAGGACATTATAGTGATCAATAAATTCGGTTCATCTCCAAATTTACCCCGTAAGTCATTAATCAACAACTGAAGACGTCTATGGGCAACGGTTATGAAGCCCGTGTCGGTTACGTGTAACGGTAACGTAAAAAGCCGACAGACTTAACCGCTAGACGAAACAGGCCACGTTACCGATTAACGTAACGTTTTAGTTTGCTATATACAAGGAGCGAATGCCAATTTGCAATTAAAAATAAAAAAATTGGAAATCGGAAATTGGAAATTGTATTAAATCATTGCCCTGAAGGATTGAAAATATATAAGATATGTATAGATGTTCATTCTATTTCCATAGGAGGTTAATAATGCTCGACAGGAAAAAGATCGAAGAGGTTATAAACAGGATCAGGCCTTTTCTTCAGCGGGACGGTGGAGATGTACAGCTTGTAGACGTTACAGATGATAATATCGTAAAGGTCAAACTTCTTGGTGCATGTGGTACATGCCCGATGTCAATAATGACCCTGAAGGGAGGAATCGAGGCAGAATTAAAAAAGGCTGTCTCTGGTGTAAAAGCTGTAGAGGCAGTATAACTCATGTAAATCATTTTTTTGATTTTGATTCTTTGTTTTAGGAATGTTACAATAGACAAATCAGAATAAGATATTAAATAAAGTTAACCGTTAACACTATATAAATAGCTATCTTATTGTTCATAATCTTGGGGTGAAGCTATAATAATCTATATGAGAAATATCATTCTGATATTATTTATCTTGTCCGTTCCATCTTTTTCCTATTCTCAGCCTTCTATAGTTTTTGATTCTTTAAAATACGATTTCGGGATAGTGAGCCAGGATGAAAAACCGGAATATACTTTTGAATTTGCAAATGACGGCGATCAGGAACTTCTGATAGAAAAGTTGTCTTCTTCGTGAGGTTGTGCAGCAGTGATGGCTAGTTCAAGCCATCTGAAGCCCGATGAGAAGGGGCAAATTACGGTGTCTGTCAATACAAGTGGAAAATTTGGAAAGTTATCCAAATCAGTAAAAGTATACTCTAATGATCCAGATAATCCTGTTTATATCCTATATGTTACTATGTATGTAAAGGACAGCATACATATAAAAGAATACAGTCCAGTTGAGATATTCAGTGAGGGATGTAGAAGTTGCCATGTCGAAAGGGGAAAGGGTAAGAAAGGTATTGCATTGTTTAGGGCTGACTGTATTATGTGCCACAGAACAGGTAAAAGCGCATCTTCATTAACCGAGATGCGCAAACAGTCAAGTGACTATATTATCTATGCGATAAAAGCGGGGGTCGATAATTCATCAATGCCGGGATTTGATATTAAAAACGGTGGACCTCTCAGTGAAGACGAAATTGAATCTCTGGTTAGTTTTATATTAAGACGTAAGAAAGTGAATTAAAAATTAAATGATTACACACAAATTATTTCGACTGGTATTAATAATTCCTTTTATATTCATGTTGGTATTGATAAAGTCAGACCTTTATGCATCTGATGTCTACAAATCTAAACGCCAGGCAATGGTCAAATATGATATAAAGGGAAGGGGGATCAAAGACAGGAGAGTGCTTGATGCAATGTCCAAGATCGAACGGCATCTTTTTGTAGACAGGAGTTTAAGGCATAAGGCGTATGCAGATTACCCTTTACCTATAGATGAAGGGCAGACAATATCCCAGCCTTACGTAGTTGCCCTTATGACAGAGGCGTTAATGCTAAAGCCGACAGAAAGAGTTCTTGAGATAGGGACAGGCTCTGGATATCAGGCAGCAGTGCTGGCAGAAATTGCATCAGAGGTGTTTACTATAGAAATCAGGGAAAAGCTTGCAGAAAAGTCAGAGAAGTTATTAAAGAGTTTAGGCTACAAGAATATTAAAGTAAAGCACTCAGACGGTTACTATGGATGGAAAGAGCATGCCCCTTTTGATGCAATAATAATAACTGCTGCAGCTAACCATATACCTGTACCATTAATCAAACAGCTCAAGGAAGGAGGCAGGATAATTTTGCCCCTGGGAAGTATCGTCTATTCTCAAATTTTAACTCTTGCCACCAAGAATAAAGGGGAGCTGGATGTTGTACAGATGGGTGGTGTCAGATTTGTCCCGATGGTTGGAGAAGTGCAAAAGAGGCGTTAAAGTAAAGCGTAACTTTAGTCAGTAACTATACAGATTTTTAACTTCGTCTAACAGTAACTGTAACGACGTCCGTTTCTTAATCTGGTTTTTCTGGTTTATTTGGTTTATGAACAATTTAATTCTCAGAATTGGAAGTGAGCTGCGCCCCCAGTTAAATAAACATATAATGACAATTAATGGGCAGGCTGGAATTTAATGCTTCGCATTGGAAGATAGCCTCCGGCTGGAATAGATATATTCATATAGTTTATTTAGTCATTTACTGCTTACTGCCTACTGCTTACTGCCTACTTCTTACTCCCTACTTTTTTGGCCCTGCTCCCTGCTCCTTACTCCTCACTCCTTACTTTCCTTTGATCTTTGCCTTTTAGTGCTTAGTGCCTATTTCCTACTGTTTTCGCTTTGTTCTTTTCTTAGAGAAAGGAATGCCAGAAGATACATAGATACACCGGTTATAATAACCATTTTAAATCCAACTGATATGGCAAGCATAACAGCCAGTACTGGTGCAAGAACCGAAAAACATCCGTTTACAGACCATGCCCATGGAATCAATTCAGGCCTGTTTCTGCAGAGGATTGAAAGTCCCATCGGGAAAGGTATCCCCATTAGAATGCCTGCCGGCAGTATAATAAAGAATACAGAGACAATTTTAATTTTTAATGTATAAGGGTAGATAATCTTCATTATCGACAGTAGAAATAAACTATAAAAGAGAATTATAACTGAGAGTGCAAGAAGGACTTTAGTAGTTCTCAGAATTTTAAAACGCTGGCTTAACAAACTACCGATCCCCGAACTAATGAGAATTGAGGAAAGAACTGCTGCAGCAGCATAAGATGGATTTTCAAGGGGCAAGATCATCTTCTGAATAAAGGATATTTCGATGAACATAAATCCTGTACCGAGAAACGCAAAGTATGACAGTGAAATGATAAGGCTGGTGTTAAGTTTGAGATCTCTTTTAGGTCTGAATTTCACTGCTGGCAGAAGCATGAGTAATATGCTTAAGAAAAGTACCTGGATGAATACAATTGGCAGGAGATAACCCTCTTCGACAAAATACTGCCATTTTTCTCCCATTAATGTATAGATTTCTTTTATATTTTTAATTTTTAAATAATAATAAAAAAAAGGGTTTTCATCATAAACAGGTTTGATATCGAACAGGTAATCCCTGGTAAATTTACCCCTTGTACCCTCGTCTATCAGGCTTTTAAATGCTTCAAAGTATTCGTTAGAAGGCATTTTAATAAAAACATTCGTCTCTGTTTCTGTAATACCAGGATAATATACAAGGTCAAACCTTTTATCCTTTGAGAAACGTTTAATTATATATATGTCTTCCTGAGTAAGTTCAGACTTTTTAACAATAAAAGTTATGGTACCCCAGCTTCTTATGGCAGCAATATGTCTGGCGAGGTTCTTTATCCCTTGTTTTTCAAGTGCTGCTGCTATTGTGTTAACAATGCGCAGTTCAGTCCTTGGTGGTGGAAGGATAAAAAGATTTACTGACAGCAATCCGTCCTGATTTAAATGTCTGATATATTCTTCAAATGCCTCTACAGTGAATCTGTAGTCTTCTGAAAATCCAAAAGAACCCGAAGGCATTGAACCCGTTAAAGATATATCTACTAAATCAAAATCTTTTTCATGAGAAATAAGCAGGCTCCTTCCAAGGCCTGACCATGTGTTGCTGCCGTATACATCATATAAAAATCCTTTTGAATATTCTCTGACAGAGTCGATAACAAGCGGATTAGAATCTGCTTTATAGATATTCTTTGCCTTGTAATATTCTGCGATCAGGACTGGAAGTCCACCTTTAGGCTCGAGAATAAGCACCTTATCCTTTTTAGATAGTTCAAAGGGCAGGGCGGATGGAAGATATCTGATGAAATCAAGGGCTTCCTGATCCTTATTATCTGTAATCGCATGTATATTGCCTGCATCGACTGCGATGCCTGTCTGCTCAGGAAGATTTTCCAGGTATTTAAAGCTCAGGCCTGGTGCATACCTGACAGCAGGGCTTTTAAAGATATCAACCCTGGAAAAAGGACTATGGTATGTCTGCAAATGTTCTGCCCCTGGAAATCTCAAAGCTGTTTCAAGGGATTTGTATGGTGAAATCTTCTGTTTAATAAATGGTGGGTGGAAATATATAATGGTCAGATTAATGATAAGGAGCATGAAAGAGACCAGCCTTATCCTTTTTTGCCCGTAAACAAATAGTGAAAGTATTGATATCGAAGAGATTATAAAGATAATAATCTCAGGCCCATAAGCTGACAAAAACCATAATATCAGGATTGATCCTGTACCTGCACCGGTCAGATCTGCGCCGTATATATGTCTTGTGTATTCAGTCATAATAGAAAAAGCAGTCGAAACAATCATGCCGAAAAAGAAGAAGGGGAAGGCAAGCAACAAGTAGTAAAGGCTAATGTAAAAGAGCTGGATTCTGTCCCAGGAGAGTCTGGCAGGTTCAAATGGGATAGCATTTGTCAGAAGATAGCTTGCAGGTATACTAATGGTGAGCATAAGAAAGTAGACTGAAAGGTATTGTGCGTTCTTTAGTCTTGGATAAACCGAAAGCAGGGTACCGCTTGCACCAATGCCCAGCATTGCGATGCTTATAACCATAAAGGCGAAATGATACCAGAGCGATATCGAGAAAGTCCTTATGAGTGTTATTTCATATGCAAGGCTCGAAAGGGAGGCGATAAAAATTGCTGTTATTAAGGCATGGGTCCTTTTCATCTTAGTAAATTATAGCTTATTAAGGAATATCCAGTTGCTTAAAATAAAAACTGTATATGACTTTTAGAGATGAAAATATGAGATTGCTTTCATTATGATTGAACTAAGAATATAAAAAATATGTCGGAAAATTTAACATTCAATGTTATCAGCCAGATAAAGACTTAAAGAAAATATAATAGAAACAATGAAATAGCAATCATGCATTATAATTGCTTTTTAAAATTATGAGGATACATAAAAATCTTTAAATATTAAAATAAATAACTCTAATCTCCTGACTTACAACAGATTTTGCAACTTTAGGTTCAAGACATTTAATATTGAGCCGATCAGATCTAGTGATATATATCTGTTCGTCCTCCAAAAGATAAACTTTAAAAATATTTTTCTGGCAGAAATTAAAATGGGATATTCATGGCCACCTCAACTATCGAGTGAAGTCGTTGTTATGAGGAATTGTTAATAATTTGTTGTTATATTGTTAATAATTTTTATGTTTAAATTATTATGTATTATCAAATAATCATATAACATATTGTAAAATAATGATTAATTTATTTTAAAAAAAACTGGCATTCAATTTGCAAAATTTAAAAAAATACAATTTTAATTTAAAACATAATATAATTTTAGATAATATAGCTTTAATGCTTTAAAGAACTTGTAAATTAAAAGTTTAGATAACTTTATAATTAAAAATTGGGGGAGAACTTGAAAGGGGACTTTAGTTTTTCTGTCGATACCAATTTGCGAATTAATTCCTGGGGCAAGAAAATTACCGAATTTAGTGGAAAAACGTCATCTTCTGTACTTGGCAAAAAATATTATGAAGTACTTCCAAGGATATTTGTTGAAAATAGAGATGCCATTTCAACGACTATAAAGAATAACAAAGTACTTAATCTTAGAGGATATACAATTAAATGTTTCTATGGTAATATTTGCTCTGATATAAGAATCAATCCTTTAAAAACTTCATTCGGTAGAATTAAGGAAGTCAAGGTTACAATTTCTCCCAATTCTTTATGTGCAGCATCTGAGAGGCTCAAGAATTCACAGAGACTCATAGACATCGGTAAAATAGCTTCATCACTTGCACACGGAGTAAGAAACCCTTTAAATGCTATAAAAGGTTCTGTTGTTTATCTTACTGAGAAGTATGCCAATGAACCAGAACTTATTGAATTCACAAAGATAATGGAGAATGAAATAACACGTCTTGATTATTTCATTTCAAGATTTCTCAGTGCATCCTTTTCTGATTTAGAATTATCCATGACAGACGTAAACTCATTGCTTAGAAAAATAGAAATATTTACGTCACTTCAAATACATATTCATAACTTAAAATCTATTTACGAATATGGGAATATTCCTTCTTTAAAGTTGAATTCTTTTCTTATTGAACAGGCAATTCTGAATGTTATAAACAATGCGATAGAGGTTATGCACTCAGGCGGGATACTTACCATAAAAACAGAAGCTGTTGACGTTAATGATGAGGAGTATGTAATTATTAGTATAACTGATACAGGCCCCGGAATAAATAAATACAAGATTAATAATATTTCCCATTTTATAGAAGATAATGGGAAAGGTTTTGGTTTGTTTATTACAAGAGAAATCCTCCAGTACTGTGGTGGTTATATTGAAATAAAAAGCAGGGAAGGCAAAGGAACTACCGTAAAGTTATATATTCCTGTAAACAGAACAAGAGGATCTAAATGAATGGTAACGGTAATATTTTAATCGTAGATGATGAGCCAAATGCTCTCAAGGTTCTATCTGCAATATTATTTGAAGATGGCTATAATGTTTTTGAGTCAAGATCTGTTGACCGTGCTATCAAAGTAATCGATGAGCATATTGAAAATATTGACGCCATAATAACTGACCTGAAGATGCCTTTTAAGGATGGTTTTGAATTTTATGAATATGTTGAAGAAAACTATCCTGATATCCCCGTCATATTTTTAACAGCCTATGGAACAGTAGACTCCGCTGTTAATGCTTTAACCAACGGCGCATTTTATTACTTTATTAAACCACCTGATTATGTAAAACTCAAGAAGATTATAGCAAGTGCGATAAAACAGCGACGTCTGAAAAGAGAGATTGGAATTTTGAAAAATAAGCTTTCTAATGAGAATAAACAATATTGTATTAAAGGTAGTGATACTAAAATGCTCAAGATATTTAATACTGTTGATGCAATCAAAAACTCTATGAGCAGTGTTCTAATCTGTGGAGAAACTGGTGTTGGAAAAGAGGAGATCGCGAGGCTATTACATTTCACCGGTATAAGAAAAGATAAACCTTTTGTTACAGTAAATTGTGCTGCCATACCAAGGGAACTTTTAGAATCAGAACTTTTCGGTTATGAAAAGGGTGCATTTACCGGTGCAATTTCGAAGAGAGTTGGGAAGTTTGAAGACGCCTCTGGCGGAACGATATTTCTTGATGAAATTGGAGATCTTGAACTTTCTATGCAGGCAAAACTCCTCAGGGTGCTCCAGGAAAAAGAGATCGAACGGATTGGAAGTAACAAAAGGATTAAGGTGGACTTCAGGCTTGTATCCTCGACCAATAGTGATCTTAGAAAAAAAGTACAAAATAATAATTTCAGGGAAGACCTTTTTTACAGGATAAATGTGGTACAGCTAAATATTCCCCCTCTCAGGGATAGGAAAGATGATATTGCCTTACTGGTGTCAGAATTTGCCAGAGAATTCTGCATGAGAGAGAAAAAGGCTCTCAGTATATCTGACAGAGTAATGAAAATATTCAATAACTACCACTGGCCTGGAAATATAAGGCAGCTTAAAAATACCGTTGAACGCTTAATTGTACTGACAAGGGGAAATGTTATAACACCATCATATCTTCCTGAGGAATTTAAGTTTGTTAATAAAAGATTTAGTTCTACTGAGTCAGTAAAGACATTAAAGGAAATAGAAACTAGTGTAATTAAAGATACGGTCAAGAAATGTAGTGGTAACAAGTCAAAGGCTGCAAAGATGCTCGGCATCTCGAGAAAGGCTCTTTACAAGAGAGTCAAGGAAGCCCAGCTTTAAGGAATTGTATCTAAAAGCAACGAAATTTTCATTAGATATCGTGAACTTTAATTAGATGTACCCGATAGACACATTTTGCTGATATTTCAGAATCTGATATTCTTAGGCCCTGAACAAGTCGATAAATTTTACAAATTATGTTGTGCTGAATTTGATTTAGTATCCATTAAAATCAATATCCAAACATATTCATTGCTACATATTAGTAAGCTAAAGAATCTCGCAAGTACCATTTTAATATACAGTAAAATCTTGGTTTAAATTGTTTCTTCTGGATACATAATTGTCCTGCAAAAAAATTAGTGCTGCAGTTTTCCTTTTTAAAAACAGACATTTCTAGACAGGCAATAAATTTGCATTAAGTAAAGGCATCTATGGAGGAAAAAATAATCCTGATAATTGATGAAGACGTATTCTCGCGTATTTGCAGTGCAATCCTTGAGTTTGAGGGTTACAAAGTAGAGACCTTCACGAATGGTGACAGTTTTGTTGAAAAGATTAACAATAAAGGGTTTGGTCTTGTAATAACCAGTTATCCTTACGGTTCTTTCTTCTTTGAAGAGTTAAAGATAAGGAACATTCCGACCATAATACTCTGTGACTATATCAACACTAAACTCATCAACATACTTGAGGGCTTTAATAATTCATACTGTATGATAAAACCTCTCAACTATCAAAAACTTAAACGCCTGGTAAGACAACATATGAATGGTGAACTAACTGCCCAGAAAGGATACAAGATTGTATAGAGCACTATTAGCTGTTATAGCAGTATTTGTACTGATATAGACAAGACAAAGTAAGACCTTCTCGAAAAAGGCATCAGATTTATGATCGAGAAGAACAACCCCAGAGGTGCTATTGTAGTCTTTAAGAATGCACTTGAGAAAGATCAAAACTTATTAGCGGCGAGGTTTCAGCTTGCAAGGGCTTATTTTCGAACTTGAAAAGTTAAAAAAGGGTTGAGGACTTAAAATGAATACATTTCATGAGAGACATACTTCGAACACCATACATGTAGAGAATTTTAAATCTGATACCCTAAACTGGTACGCCTTATATGTGAAATCGAGACACGAGTTTGTTACAAATAATGAATTAAGGAGAAAGGGTATAGAGACATTTTTGCCATCAGTAACAAAATTGAGGCTGTGGAAGGACAGGAGAAAACCAGTGGAATTTCCCCTTTTCCCTGGATATCTGTTTGTTCATATATTTTCTGATCCCGAAGAATTTCTTAAAATTCGCAAGACAAGAGGTGTCGTAACATTTGTCTCTTTTGTGCCAGGCAATCCAACGCCTGTTATCCCAGAAGAGATAAATTCCCTGAAGCTTATAGTAGAAAGTGGTCAAGATTTTGATATTTTTCCTCACCTGAAAGAGGGGACAAGGGTCAGGGTAATAAGAGGTCCACTTAGAACTGCAGAGGGGGTTTTACAGAAAAAACAAGACAATTATATGTTCGTAGTTAATATAGAGATCCTTGGTAGAAGCGTTGGTGTGAAAATCTATGCAAATGATATTGAGAAAGCCTAAATCACATAGCGCAAAGGGCAAGGAGTAGTAGGCACTGCAAGGCAAGGAGCAAGGTGCAGGGAGCAGGGCGAAAAAGGCAAAGGACAAAGAGTAAGGAATAAAAAGAACGCTATGCGCCAAGCGCTTTGCGCTATGCGAAAAAAGTGGGCAGTAGGGACGACAGACGTAACCTACACACGAAACGGGCCCTGTAAAGTAGAAAAACTTACTTGAGAGGGCGGGCGTCGTTACTGAATGACGTAACCTTTTACTTCTTAGTTACTTGAATGTGACTGAGAAGGCGGAGCATTACCTTTATAAGGATGATTAAATAGTTTTGAGATCTAAAGTAAAAAATAAATCTGGAGTCTAAAAAAATTTAAACAAAAGGAGATCACATGAAAACCAGAGTAATCTTAATATTTTTTATATTACTTATAGCAATATATACGGTTTCTGATGTTATTGCAGGACAGAGATATATTATCGGTGATGAGGATGTTCTAAATATATCGGTCTGGGGAAATCGGGAATTGACTGTTGAGATCCCGGTAAGGCCGGATGGTATGATATCTGTCCCACTTGTGGGAGATGTAAAGGCTGCAGGTCTTATCCCTCAGGAACTCAAAGAAATTCTTGAAAAGGAATACACAAAATTTATTAAGGCGCCAACTGTAAGTGTGATAGTAACTTCCGTGAACAGTTTAAAGGTATTTATACTTGGAGAAGGAGTATCAAGAGAAACAGCATCAGGGGTTATAACATTGAGAAGGAATACTACACTTATGCAGCTGCTTGCTCAGCTCGGCTCATTAAATGGCGCTGATTTATATAATTCATATGTGTTGAGAGATGGCAAAAAGCTTATTATAGATTTCTATAAGCTGGTAATTAAGGGTGATATCTCACAGGATATACAGCTCAGACCAAATGATATAATCTTTATTCCTGACAATTTCGAAAAACGCATCAAGGTTGTCGGGGCTGTTGAGACACCCCGTATCATAAAATACAGAGAAGGTATGACAGCATTGGACGCTATACTCGACTCAGGCGGTTTTACAGAGTTTGCAAAACAGAATGATGTAGTAATTGTGAGAAAAAATGGCGATGGGGTTCGGAATATTAAGGTGAGGTTAAAAGACGTGATAAAAAATGGAGATATAAGTAAAGACAAGCCTTTAATGCCGGGAGACCTTGTCATTGTAAAAACCGGTATCTTTTAGTCTTTTAAGAGTTAAAACTGTGTTATTTGTATCTCTGTGGTTAAAAAACATGTATCTTTAATTTTGGTTGTAGCTTGTTTGGGTTAGAGGGAATTATGCCGGAAAGTAGCTCATCAGATTTTGATATAAGACATTACTGGTCAATAATACAGAAGAGAAAATATCTTGCCCTCTCGGTTGCACTCGTGGTTATTTCGTTGTTTACATGGGGTAGTTTTCTACTGCCCAGGACATATGAGGCGAGTTCTACTGTATTTATTGAAAGGTCCTCTATTATTGACCCTTTAATAGAGGGTGTTGGGGTATACGGAAATATCGAAGAAAGGCTGATAAATATCAAGAATGGCGTATTGAGCAGAAAAATTATTGAACGGGTTATAAAAAAGCTTGACCTCGATACTGAAACAATAAATAGCAGTCAATATGAGGCCTTAATACAGAGTATCAAGGAGAGATTAAATGTAAATATCGAAGGAAATCGAAGAAATCAGGCTGACTTATTTACAATTTCATACAAAGGGAAAGATCCCGAGTTAGTAAGGGACATAGTAAATAAGTTTGTAGATGAGTACATAGAAGAAAACGTAGGTTCAAGGAGGACAGACGTCTATAGCGCTTATGCGTTTATAAAGAGTCAGCTTGTAGAGTACAAAAGCAAGCTCGAGGAATCTGATAAAGCCATTAGAGAGTTCAGAGAAAAGAATCCTAACATGGTTCCCCAGAGTGAAACAACACTTCTCAGTAGAATAGAAAGGTTTCAAACTGAAAAGATTGAGTCAGAGATTCAATTGAAAGAACTCACAAGGAAAAGGGAGAATCTCCAGAAGCAGCTTTCCGGTGAAAAGGAACTTACCATTGCCTTCGTATCCAGTGAAGGCTCGCCCCAGGGACGGCTGAACTACCTGAACAACCAGCTTGTAATCTTAATGACCAAATTTACAAAATACCATCCTGATGTAATAAAAGTAAAAAGTGAGATAGAGGAGCTTAAGAGCCAGATAGAGCAAGCAAAAGATTCACAGGAGGAACCTTTGGGTACAGAGACCGCTGCGATAAACCCCATTTATCAGCAGTTAAGGGAGGAACTTACAAAGACAGATTTCGAGATAGAATCTGTCAAGGCAAGGATTAAAGAACTTACCAGACAGCAGCAAGATGCACAGAGAATACTGGGACAAATGCCAAAAGAGCAGGAGGAGTGGGTAAAGCTTCAGAGGGACAGGAATGTATATCAGAGGCTTTATGACGAACTGTTGCAAAAACAAGAGACCGCCAGAGTTTCAAAAGACCTTGAACTTACTGAAAAGACAGGTGCCTTCAGGGTTATTGATCCTGCCGTGCTTCCGCAGGTGCCTGTTTCTCCAAACAGGGTTAAGCTTATTTTGATGGGAATAATGCTGAGTATTGCTTCAGGATTAGGTGTGGCTATAGGACTTGAATATTTAAGAGATTCTTTCAGAGACGAGGCTTCCATAGAGGAAAGATTAAAGCTTCCGGTACTTGCTACAATCCCAAAGATAATTACAGAGGAAGAGAGGCTGTCTGCAAAAATGCTGGACAAAAAGGTCTTCACTGCAGCAGGTATTTATCTCTTTATCATTGGAATTATACTGGCAGGGGAATTTCTTTATAGATACATGGGAATAAAGTTCATTTAATTATAAAAGTAGAGGGAATAGAATATGAGCAGGATTGAGCGTGCATTAGAGAAAGCAGTCAAGATGAGAGGGTCCGAAAAAGAGGTACTCTCTCAGGAAACAAGCACATCTGAAAACCGGGTTTCTCTGCCCAAATTTGAAGTTGGAGATCCTGTTGTAGACAAATCCAGGTTAGACAGACATATAGTCTGCATAACAGAGCCGCGTTCTCCTTCTGCAGAACAATACAGAAAACTCCGGGCAAGGATTATCAGTGCCACTGAAAAAGAATTCCTTAATACCATTATGATTGCAAGTTCGGATATAGGTGAGGGCAAATCTATAACAGCACTCAACCTCAGCGTAGCCCTATCAAATGAGATTGATTATACAGTACTACTTGTGGATGCTGACTTAAGGAACCCTTCGATACATATATACTTGGGTCTTGATCCTCAATATGGCCTTTCAGATTATCTTGAAGGCAAGGTAGAACTATCGGATATCCTCATTAAAACAGGCATCGGTAAACTAGTTATTTTGCCAGGGGGAAATGTTCCGGAAAATCCAGCTGAACTTCTATCGTCAGATAAAATGAGCAGTCTTGTGAAGGAGTTAAAGTTCAGACATAAAGATAGATACATAATCTTTGATTCATCACCCATTATTACAACAGCAGACACTTTTTCGCTTGGAAAGTATATGGACGGCATAGTACTGGTAATTCAGGAAGGCCGTTCAACTCAGAAGGCATCAATTAAGGCAATTTCATTAATGAAGGGGTGGAATATCCTTGGTGTAGTCTTTAATGATGTCCCGGACTATCTTATGCAGGGTCTCTATCCGTACGAATACATTTATGGGGATGCACAAGCCAGAAAGAAAATTCATTTCCCGTATATAGGTAAAAGAAAATTTGATTAGATCTATTAGAATATTAAAAGATTATCTAATCCTGGCAGCCTTCTTTTTAAGCCTGTTATATTGCGGTATGACAGAGAGTGGACAGTTCTCATTAAGGCCTTCATTAATTATAAGTGAAGAATATGACGACAATATCTTTCTTACTAAAGATGCTGAAGAAGACGATTATATAACAAGAGTCAGTCCTTCAATTATTATGAGCTATAAGACGCCATTAATAGACTTTCAACTGGACTATACACTGTACTGGTGGTACTACTCTGAGCTGGGTGAGGATGAGAATTCACATGATCTCAACCTGGTATCCACAGTCGATATAATCAAGAATTTTCTTGCTGTTGATATTTCTGATACATACTTAAGTGAAGTTCTTGATCCGAGAAGGCCATCTACAGAAGTCAACTTTGATATTAACAGGACAGATACAAATAATTTTCAAATATCTCCTTACACTGTGTATAAAATTACCAACACAACTGAATTAAAACTTGGATACAGGTATACAAATATCTGGTACAGGGAAAGGATCGGGACAGATAGAGATATGCATACAGGGTATGCATCTATAGAGAAAATATTAAGTCCTCGTGTAAATATGTCAGTTGGTGCTGAATATACAGCAGACAGGCCTGAGGAAACACAGTCTGATAATGACCGTACTACTGCATTTTTTGGGGTAACCCGCAAGATCAGTCCAAGGACAGAATTTGAAGGTAAAGTAGGTTACAATATTATTAATTTCTCTAATATGGATGACAGTGACAGTATTTACTATGATGCAGTTCTGACATACCGTTTTTACGAATCAGCCCAGATTGAATTAAAAGGCAGAAATGCGGTTACTAACTCGCCCCTGTATGGAATTCTTGAAAGACGGTCAGAAGAGGTCAGTATAAGATTTGGCGATGTCTTAAGAATAACAGGCGGTGTTTTTCACCGTGAGGAAGAATATTTAGAGACAGAGCGTGAAGACCGTGTATTCGGGGGAACCGCTGTTGTTGAATATAAATTTAATCCCAGATTGACAGTCGCTGTTTCAGGAATTTATGAAAAACACAGGTTTAAACCTGAAGACCAGGACAGGGAAATCTATGCCGCATCCGCTAATATAGCGTATCTGCTTATGGAGAAGGTATCATTTATTTTAAGTTATAACTATACTGAAGAGAATGCTGATGTAAGTGCTAATGAGTACAGGAATAATGTTACAGCAGTTGAGTTAAGAATAACGATGTAAAGTGCCAGAGAGAAGGCGATATCTTACCACAGAGACAAAGAGGACACAGAGGACACAAAGGAAAGACTTTTAACCCGCATATTACGTAGATTCCACAGAAAAATATATTTTTATCCAATCATAAGATTATGATTGGATAAATGCATATCCCATTCTTTTTCTCTGTGTACTCGGTGCCTCTGTGGTTATTTATTATTTATCCATATACATAATATTTGAAGAAAGATAGACATGTATAAAACTTTTTTCGACTTTAAACACAAACCATTTCAGCTGACTCCTGATCCTGAGTTTCTCTTTTTGAGCAGGGTTCACAAAATGGCTTTGATATATCTGAATTACGGCATATATGAAAATACCGGTTTTATCCTTATAACAGGAGAGATAGGCACCGGGAAAACAACGATTCTAAGGAAGATAATTAAGGAAATCCCCAGTGACATAAAGCTTGCACGAATAAACAACACAAAGGTAAACTCGGAACAGCTCATTTCTTTGATAAATGGGGATTTTGGTATTGATACAAGAGGCAATGATAAGACACGGATGTTGAGTAAGCTTACAGATTTTCTGATAAATCAGTATTCACAGGGTGGACGATCAATGATTATTATCGATGAAGCCCAAAACCTCTCACCTGACCTGCTCGAAGAGATAAGGCTTCTTTCTAATCTTGAGACAGACAAATCAAAACTCCTTCAGATCATACTTGTAGGGCAGCCAGAACTTAATGAAATGCTCAGAAAACCTGAACTTGAACAGCTCAGGCAGAGAATAGCCATAAATGCACATATAAGTCCTCTCAATAGAGAGGATACCGAAAACTATATTAATCACAGGCTCAAGGTTGCAGGTAATGAAAAGTGTGTGAAATTTGAACAGGGCGTCATGGACGTCATTTATGAGTTCAGCAAAGGAGTCCCACGACTTATTAATATTATATGTGACTTTGCTCTGTTAGCAGCATTTTCAGAAAACAGGAAAATTATAGATAATGTAATGATTAAAGAGATAAGGGATGACATCGCATATGAAGTCCCTCAAAATCACAAGTACTTTAAAAATGATGAGATTGTTTTGAAGGAGAGGGATTATAAGTCAATCAAGAGAGGATTTAAATGTATTTACATCAGGTTGCAGAATCTCGAGTCATCAGTTTATGACGTACAGAAAAAGATGATTAAAATAAAGGAATTAAAAAGATTGATTAAGTTAAACAGATCAAAAATGAATAAGGGTGAACATAAGTTGGTTAAGAAAGAATATGAGCTTCTCCAGAAAAAGGAATAGGTACTCAGGGAACTATAAATCTCACCAACTAATTAATTTCAAAAAACTATCAAGAGGTTTAACATTTGAGAAGAAACACAAGGAAAGTTAAAAGATCTTCATATAGACAAAAGTCCTTAAAGAGAGCTAATAACTTTAGAGGTTCATCGATTGCTGTTTCTAATAGGTTTAAAGTTGTAGCTCTTGGCGGAGGCACAGGATTACCAGTAGTTTTAAGAATCCTTAAGGACATAATCTTCCCCTCTTTATCCCGGACTCAAGTCAATCATGAAAAAAAGAGGCTAACTGCGATAGTAACTGTCACCGACGATGGTGGAAGCTCCGGAAGATTAAGAAAAGATTTTGATATTCTTGCGCCTGGAGACATTCGCAATTGTATATTAGCTTTATCAAACAGAGGTATCATTCTTGAGGATCTCTTTAGGTACCGTTTCGAGAAGGGCGACGGTCTGTCTGGTCATAGTCTCGGTAATTTATTACTCACTGCATTAACCGATTTAAAGGGAAATTTCATTGAGGCTGTGCAGTGTTGCAGTGAGATATTGGATATAAGTGGGCAGGTGCTTCCATTGACCTCAACAAATACATTATTAGGTGCTCGATTTACTGACGGAAGTGTTGAAATAGGTGAGTGCTCCATAGTAAGAAGGAACGGAAAAATAAAACAAGTTTTTTTAATTCCTAAGTATTCAGGTACCTTGATTTCTGCAATAGATGCTATAGAGAAGGCAGACATGATTATTATAGGCCCTGGAAGTTTATATACCAGTATTATTCCAAATTTATTAGTTGAAGATGTTGTAAATGCAATAAAAATTTCCTGTGCCAAAAAAATTTATATTTGTAACCAGATGACAGAACCGGGTGAAACAGATGGGTATACTGCAACTGACCATGTGAAAGCGATCTTAGAGCATACTGAATACGGGCTTTTTCAATACGTCATTTTAAATAAAGGAAAAGTTTCTTCTAATTTACTAAAGGCTTATAGAGATGAGGGCTCTTATCCTGTAAAGTATGATATCGATGAGCTAAGAAATTATGGTCTTACCTCAATAGCAACGGATTTGATTTCGGAAAAAGGAAATATAATTAGGCATGATGAAAATAAACTTGGAGAACTCTTAATTGAGCTTTCCGATTTTTGATATTAAATAGCTGGCTATATGTAAACAAACTCGAAACCTGTTTTTCTTTGTGTCTCTGTTACTCTTTGGTTTTAAAACACTAAAAATTAAATAGGATGACAAATGAGATTGATTAAAAATATTTTCAATTTCCGGAAAAACAGTGTACATCGTAAACATTTCTCTGTATACCTGATAGATCCCGATTATGGTATTTATAGTGAAAATTACTTCCATGAAGCGCTTACATATGAAAGAAAAAGATCTGAACGATCTCGCAAGCCATTATTGTTGATGCTCGTAAACTTTAAAAAACTTATCGAAAATAACGGGGACATGGCTAAAGTGAGAAAGATTGCACGGATGCTGGCAACATCTGCAAGAGAGATAGATATAACAGGATGGTATACATACGGGCATGTCATCGGGATGATTCTTACTGAGATCAATAGTGTCGATAAAGACGTAATGAAAGCAAAGCTGTACAGTAGATTTTCCCATATTATAAGTTCAGAAGAAGGAAAGATGATTGAGATATCGGTGCACATGTTCCCCGAGGGGAATGAAAAGAACGGAACGGACGATTCAAAAGCAGATAAAAATTTATATCCCGATTTATCAAAACAGAAATCTTCTCAAAAGATCTCTTCTTTCTTGAAAAGAACAATGGATATCTTTGGCAGCATAGCTGGTATCGTCATTTTTTCACCTTTGTTTATCATGATGCCGATTTTAATCAAACTTTCTTCAAAGGGTCCGGTACTATTCAAACAGGAAAGGTTAGGGCAATTTGGAAAGAGATTTACTTTTCTAAAATTCAGAACGATGTATATCGATAATGATCAAAATATCCATAAAGAATATGTTAAAAAACTGATTAGTGGTAAGAGTGAAAATGATTTAGATTACAAAGAAAGTCTTGAGAAGACATATAAAATAAAAGACGATCCAAGGGTAACACACATAGGCAGGTTATTGAGAAAGACAAGTATGGATGAACTTCCTCAATTCTTCAATGTTCTCTGCGGCGAAATGTCACTTATAGGTCCGAGACCTCCTATTCTATATGAGTTTAAAGACTACGATATATGGCATAGACGACGGGTGTTCGAAGTGAAACCAGGAATCACTGGAATCTGGCAGGTGGAAGGAAGGAGTTCAACTACTTTTGACGAGATGGTACGTCTTGACCTTCAATATGTTAGGGAGAGGTCCTTATTGATGGATATCAAGATTTTACTGAAAACACCGTGGGCTGTTGTAAAAGGCAAAGGAGCGTACTAAGAAATGGTGAAAACTAATAGAGTAAATGGTAAGAAGTAGGAAGTAGGCAGTAAGCACTAAAAGGCAAAGATCAAAAGAAAGTGAGGAGTAAGGAGTGAGGAGTAATGAGTAATCGGGTTTCATTATATAAATATAGCAAACCAGCTTAACTGTCCAAACTAAACAAATATATATTTAAATCGGGGGAAATCATGATACGTATAGGAATTATAGGTTACGGGTATTGGGGGCCCAATATTACCAGGAATTTTAACAGCATCGAAGATGCTGAAGTAAAGTCGATATGCGACATAAGTCAATCGTCACGCTCACGAGCTAGAAAGGCCTTCCCGAATATTCCGGTGACGCGTGATTGTAAAGAAGTTATTTCTTCACCGGATATTGATGCTGTAGCAATAGTTACTCCAGTCTCAACACATTACGCATTGGCCAAGGATGTCCTTGAGCATGGCAAGCATGTTTTTATTGAAAAACCATTTACTGCAACTTTTGTACAGGCTGAGGAGCTGATAGAACTGGCAGAGAAGAATAGTCTTAAGATTATGGTCGACCATACGTTTCTCTTTACAGGAGCAGTAAAAAAAATAAAACAGATCATCGATGAAGATATCCTTGGCAATATTTACTACTATGATTCAACCAGGGTAAATCTCGGCCTTTTTCAACATGATGTGAATGTTATATGGGATCTTGCACCACATGATTTTTCGATTATGGATTTTATAATCGAACAAGAACCAGTTGCTATTTCTGCAAGCGGAAAATCCCATGTCAACGGGTTTGAAGATATCGCATACATTACCGTCCATTTTTCAAACAATATGATTGCGCACTTTAATGTCAACTGGCTTTCACCAGTAAAGGTGAGGTCAACCCTTATAGGTGGTGAGAAGAAGATGCTCGTCTGGAATGATGTTGACGCTGACGAAAAGATCAAAATATACGATAAGGGGATCGAAGTCCAAAACAGAGAAGGAATTTACAATCTGCTCGTAAGTTATCGTTCCGGTGATATGTGGGCACCAAAAGTTGACCATAAGGAAGCCCTTAGTTTAGAGGCAGAATATTTTGTTGATTGTATCGAAAATGACAAAAGACCGATAAATGATGGTCAAGCTGGTTTGAGGGTTGTCAGAATGCTTAATGCATGCGATGAATCATTACGAAATAATGGTAGTTTGGTAAGCTTTTGAAATATCTGTTTGTATCAGACGATGTCAGGCTTGGCAAGGACGTAAAATTATCAAGGTTTATAAATCTCTACGGGTGTTCCATCGGTGATAATACCAAAATAGGTGCATTCGTCGAGATACAGAAGAATGCCAGTATCGGTAAATGCTGTAAGATTCAGAGTCACACGTTCATCTGTGAAGGGGTGGTTATTGAAGATGATGTCTTTGTAGGCCATGGAGTCACCTTTATTAACGATAAGTATCCCAGATCTACTAATTCCAATGGAGGTTTGCAGACAGAAGAGGACTGGAAAGTAATACCGACATTAGTGAAACAGGGTGCATCGATTGGTTCTGGAGCAACAATCCTCTGCAATGTAACTATTGGCGAAAATTCAATTATCGGAGCAGGTAGTGTAGTTACAAAAGACGTTCCTCCAGATTCAGTCGTTGCAGGAAATCCAGCCAGATTTATAAGGAGAATAAATGATGGATAAATATAGATCAGTCCCTTTTATTGACCTTGTTACACCTCATATAAAGCTGGAAGATGAGATGGTGTCTGTTTTTAGAGAAGCCCTGGGATCTGGCAGATTTATCGGTGGTCGAATGGTAGAGGAGTTTGAGAAGGATTTCGCTCCATTCTGTGACACGAAGTATTGTATTGGTGTGGGAAGCGGTACAGATGCCCTGAGATTTGCCCTGATTGCCGCAGGAATAAAACAAGGCGATATAGTGCTTACCGTTCCAAATACTTTTATTGCAACAACTGAGGCAATAACTCAGGGAGGTGCAATACCTGATTTTGTAGATGTATATGAGCAGACATACAACATGGACCCAGAAAAACTCCGTGAGTACCTAGAAACCAAATGCTATATCAATGAGAAAACAGGTCAACCTATTAACAAATCAACCAATAAACCAATTACTGCTGTAATTCCTGTCCACCTTTATGGCCAGACAGCTGACATGGATCCAATTCTTGGACTTGCTGAAAAATACAATTTGATAGTAATAGAAGATGCCTGCCAGGCTCATGGAGCCGAGTACTTTTCAAATATGCAGAATCGTTGGCGAAAGGCTGGATCTATAGGGAAGGCTGCTGCCTTCAGTTTCTATCCAGGGAAGAATCTTGGAGCTTTCGGAGAAGGCGGTGCTGTTACAACTGATGATGAAGAGATTGCTCAGAGAGTGAGAATGCTCCGAGACCATGGTCAGGCAAAAAAATATTATCATGATATAGAAGGTTATAATGGAAGACTTGATGCCATTCAGGCAGGTATTTTAAAAATCAAGCTTAAACATCTTACTGAATGGAATGAAAAGCGGCTTAAAAATGCCTATCGTTACAACGAACTTCTAGAGAGGGTGGATGGTGTCATTACGCCTTTCGAACCTGCATGGTCAAAGGCTGTTTACCATCTTTATATAATATGCGCCCAAAATAGAGACGAACTTCAGAGATATCTTTCAGAAAACTATATTGCTACCGGACTTCATTACCCGGTTCCGCTACATCTACAGAACGCATATAATCACCTTGGATTTAGAGAAGGAGATTTCCCGGTATCAGAAAAAGCCGCACATGAAATCCTTTCATTACCGATGTATCCCAACCTTACCCGTGAGCAACAGGAGAGAGTAGTTGAAAAAATAGAAGAATTTGTGCATAAGGCACAAGGCGTAAGGAAATAGGTTAGAGGTTTGAGGCAAAAGAATGTAGAACTATCTTTTTCAGTTTGAAAAGCTTGATGTCTGGCAACTTGCTGTGGATTTAGCAGAAATCTGTTGACAAACGGGATCACCTCATAAAGATAATGTTACGGCATTGTAATCTCGATGGAGTCATATATTCAAGGGCAAAGGATTTTAGACCTTGCGATCGTTCGTGCTCCTATTTTTGGAGAAAGGAATGATTGGAGAAAATTGAATAATTGATTATTTTTATAAGTAAATAAATCTAAAAAATAACGTCTTATAAAGTAATAAGAAATTTATTGAGTGTATTCTCAACCCTGATGCTTTGTCTTTGAATAGGGTTACAATAAAAACAAGTTTTTATTTTTTATTGTTTCGTATGTCCTGCATAAGGCTGAATTAGTTAGAGGGAAAATGAATATTGTTAGACAGTTGGATGAACATATTTGGCGAGAGTTTGTAGATAAAAATCCACAGGGACAAATATTTCATTTGCCAGAGATGTTTAAGGTGTTCGAGCGCACTAGAGGATATCGTCCAACTTTATGGGCAGTCGTTGATAATAATAATCGTCCGTTAGCTCTTATGCTACCGGTTGAGATTACACTAATGAATGGTTTGCTTCGAAAAGTTACCTCTCGCGCTGTAGTTTACGGGAGTGTTCTATATACTCCTGGTCAGGATGGTGAGGAAGCATTGAGAACACTATTGCGGGCTTACAATCGCAAGAATAGACGGCGTATTCTATTTACTGAGTTACGCAATCTTTTTGATATGAGCGGGCTGCAACCAGTATTGACTGAGAATGGCTTTAATTACGAGGAAGAACTCAATTACTTGATTGATCTTAATCAATCTGCAGAAGAATTATTACAAAGTATTGGCCAAAGAACACGGAAAAGGATTCGCAAAGGATTGCGAGATGGGGTTGTTCAGATAAGCGAAGTAACGAATCAGTCTGAATTAGTCACCTGGTATGACACTTTGAAAAAAAGTTTTCGTAAATCCAAAGTTCCGTTAGCAGACCATTCCCTATTTGAAGCAGCTTTTGATGAATTGAATCTCAAAGGTATGGGCAAATTTTTACTAGCCAAAGTAAACTACATAGCAGTAGCCTGTTCACTTGAATTACTTTATAAGGACATTATTTATGGCTGGTTTGGCGGGGTAGATAGAGATTATACTCAATACTTTCCTAATGAAATATTGATGTGGTATATCCTTGCATGGGGTGTAAATAATCACTATCGTGTTTATGATTTCGGTGGCGCTGGTAAACCAGATAAAGAATATGGTGTGCGTGATTTCAAAGCTAAGTTTGGTGGTGAGCTCGTCTGCTATGGAAGAAATAGAAGTATTCATAGTCCCTATTTATTGAAAATGAGTAAATTAGGATATGCTATTTATCGAAAAATTTTGTAACAGACGGTATGCTGTTATGACATATCATAACTTCCTAAGCACATCCACATAAGGATATATTCATGAAAGTTATATACATAATAGCTGATATATATGAAGTGGAACGCATTTGTAGCTCATGAATCTTCTTTCGCTATGCTCGGAATCTCAATATGATTTATTATTTGAAGCTAATTTTGCCTAGGCGACTTTAAATTGCTTTGAGAAAGAATAAAATCAAAAAGAAGAGTAAACTGAATTCGGATATCTGACCGATTGACATAGTGATAAATGTGATACCCTTCCTATTTCTCCAGATGGTCATTGAATAAACAATTTGCGCTTGTCCTAAGGCATGATGTAGAGTCGGGAAAAAAGACAAGAGAGGTGTGAAAAATTAATGAATATCGACAAGAAATTCAATTTTAGATCATTCTTCAACCTCGTAACAGAGCGATATAAAATAAAAGTTAGTTTGCTCAGTTTACTTAGGGAAAATGGTTTTGAAATAGCATGGAACGGATAGAACGGATACCAGCTGTTATAATGCCCTTAGATGAACATATGGGGCTTGATATCGCGCGTTCCTTGGGAAAGCGTGGAATTCCTGTATATGGCATCGACTCGGATCCTCGTGTGGTCGGTAGACACTCCAGATACTGTCGCTTTGTCCAAGGCCCTAATCCGAAACGTGATGGTGAAGCCGATTATGTGAGTTTTCTTGTAGGTTTTGGTAAAAAACTGAGTTGTAAAGCAGTCTTATTCCCCCTCAGTGATATGGATGTGCTTATTTGTTCTCGCAATCGGGCTGTTCTTCAAAATTATTACGAATACGTTATGCCCGATCATGAGACCATAAAGGCGCTTACAACCAAAGATGGCTTGCAAGCTGTCGCCCGACAATATAACATACCTGCACCCCAGACCATTTTTGTAAACAATGCTGATGCTAATGAAATTAAGACTATTGCACGTCATATTCCTTATCCAGCCATTATCAAACCAACTGAGAGTACATATTGGCATGACCCGCAAATCACCAAGGCACTGCGCCAAGGCATCTTCGCCGGGCAAGCCAAAGTTTTATTGTGCCGTAATCCCTCCGAGTTTATCGATGCATATAATCTAATTGCAGTTCATGATAGTCATGTTGTTGTTCAAGAAGTCATCCCCGGCGAAGATAGCCGTCTAGTTTATTTCTCTTTTTATCTTGATCGCCAATCACGGCCTTTAGGCATCTTTGCCGGGCGAAAATATCGTATCATACCTACAGGCTTTGGCTCAGCTAGCTATGTTCGAAGTCTCCACGACGCAGAGTTGACGGAACTATGTCTCAAATTACTATCAGCCATCCACTATCAAGGGTTAGGCGGCATTGAGTTTAAAAAAGATCCTCGTGACGAACGCTACAAACTGATAGAGGTTAACACACGTTTTGGCATGTGGGACGGATTGAGCGTAAAATGTGGTGTTGACCTTCCCTATATAGCATATTTCGACGCGCTTCGCCTGCCAGTCAATCCCCAATTGACATATAGAGCAGGCGTAATATGGACTGACTGGCAGCGTGATTTCAGAGCTGCTTTTGAGTATTGGCGAAAAGGGCAATTTTCTTTTGGCCAATGGCTACGATCATGGAGAGGTGAGAAAATGTGGGCTATCTATTCTAAAGATGATTTGCGACCAGGTATCGCCTTTACCTTAAGCCTAATTCGGAAATTCTGGGATAGGATAAGCCAAAGCTAAGTCACAGAGATATGCCGATCTGAGCTTTCCTCTCACAGAATCTGGTGCCGTCAGCCATCAATTGCTCAATTAGTGAAACTGTTAAATATTTAGAGCATATGGGCGGTAGCCACTGCTCTGTCAAATTACGTTTAGCGAATTGGGATATAGAATCTTGTGTCGCTTGTTTTCAAAAGGAAATGATCAAAGTAATCTATCTCCTTTTTAAGTATAAAATCATAAGAATATCGTAGCACTAATACTGAAGGAGGATCTAAATGAGAAATGACCCAATTAAATTGGAAGAAAGACGATTGAGTAATATTAATGATATAAAGGAATATCCGTGGTTTAAAGAAAGACACAGAGTCTTTCCTTCGGTATTCGAAAATCGACAACATAAAAGAATATTTGATACATCTGCTGGAGTGGGTTGTACCGCCCAAAGAATTATGAACAACTATCAGGCTGAATTAATATGCAATGATATTAGTCCAAAATGTTTGAAAACCATGCAAAATATTGGATTAACTACCACTTCTTTTGATATTGACGATCCAGAAAAGCCTTTCCCTTTTCCTGCTCAACATTTCGATGCAATCATTTCGCTTGTTACTATCGAACATTTGATAAATCCCGAACATCTTTTGAAAGAGACATACCGCATACTTAGTAATGATGGCTATTTATATATATCAACACCCAACTATGCAGCTCCTGAATATGCTGCGAAACTTTTGTTATCAGGCAGAACTTTTCATAATCCTTTATCATCATCAGAAGAAGAGCTTTATGAATTCTATAGTCATGTTAGATATTTTACTTACAAGACATTACTTGAGTTTGTAAGTTCCTTCGGATTTACTCCAGATACAGTATACATTGCCCTCCCGGGAGGGAGCTCACGTTATCAGGCGTTATATGCTTCCTCAAAACACAAAGCATTGGCATACAGATATATAATGTGGTTAAGACACTACCTATTGCCACCTCGTTGGGCTTCTGAACCTATAATATGTTTCCAGAAAGCTCGCCCTGGAGTGAAACGTAGACTACGGAAAGTAGTACTTTGACATTATCAACTAAATTGATAAATAACTAAGGCAAGATAAATGAAGATAAATCAAATCTATTATTATCTCAAGCCTTATATTCCAAGACGCCTGCTAATTATGTTGAGAAGAAATATTATTCTTTGGAAGCGTTTGTCATATAAGGAGATCTGGCCTATCGATGAAAAAGCTGGTAAACCTCCCGTTGGATGGTCTGGCTGGCCAGAGCAAAAAAGATTTGCCTTAGTTCTTACACATGATGTGGAAACAGCTATTGGTCAAGAGAGATGCCATCAATTGATGCAGTTAGAAGTGAAGTTGGGCTTTCGATCCTCCTTTAACTTTGTTCCGGAAAGATACAATGTTTCGTCAGAACTGCGTCATTACCTTGACAGCAATGGTTTCGAAGTTGGTGTGCATGGTCTATGTCATGACGGAAAATTATATTGTTCGAAAGAGATTTTTAATGAACGGGCTATTCGAATTAATTATTATCTGAAAGAATGGAATGCTGTTGGTTTTCGTTCACCAGCTATGCATCATAATCTGGATTGGATTCATGATTTAAATATTGAATATGATTCTTCGACGTTCGATTCAGACCCATTTGAACCACAAAACGACGGTATGAAAACGATTTTTCCTTTTTGGGTTTCTGGGAATTCTACTAAACAGGGGTATGTTGAACTCCCATACACATTACCCCAAGATTTCACTCTTTTTATTCTTATGAAAGAAAAAAACATTGATATATGGAAACAAAAATTAGATTGGATTGTTGAAAAAGGAGGAATGGTTCTATTAAATGTCCACCCGGATTATGTAAATTTTAATGATGGGAAATTAATGAACGAGCAATATCCAGCTGAATACTATATAGAATTACTCGAGTATATAAAAAAAAGATACAAAGGTCAGTACTGGCATATACTTCCAAAAGATATGGCACAGTTTATCATGTTATATGTCAAATCTAAAGAAGATATTGATAATAAATTAGAAATAAATAACCTATTGGATCCTAAATGAAGATTTATATTGAGAAATATGGTTGTAAAAGGAGATATGCAGAGTTAACGAGTCTGCATAATTACTTTGTTTTAAATGGTTTCAAAATAGTCAAATCACCTGCGAAGGCAGATTATATTCTTCTTTCCACATGTGCTTTTAGGAAACAAGAAGAAGATTATTCAATATCGCGTCTTCGTGTTCTTAAGAATTATAAAGCTAAATTAATAGTCTATGGATGCTTACCTGATATTTCTCCTACGAGATTTAAAGAGTTCACAAACACAACTTATTTTACCCCAAAAGACATTCATAAAATTGATTCATATTTTTGTAATTTAGCCTTTAAGTTTTCTGAATTTAATTATTCTAATTTAATCTCAGAGCAGACTGAAATAATCTCAATTCCTGCTGCAATTAATAAGCTAAAAAATGAATTTGAATTTTCAGATATATTTTTTTTAAGAATGTCGAGATATGCTGAGAAAAAAGTAAGAAAAATATTAAATTTAAAAAATAAAGAATTTTGTCTTTACATTTGCAAAGGATGTCAGGGAAATTGCAGCTATTGTGCAATTAAACGTGCTATCGGAACTATAAAAAGTCTGCCTGTTGAAGTAATAATTAAACAATTTAAAAAAGGTGTTAGCGATGGATATAAAAAATTTGTTATCTTGGGTGATGATGTTGGTGCCTATGGTAGAGATTGGAATTCCACATTTCCTGAGCTTCTTTCGATATTAATAGACGAATCAGATTATCTTTTTAAGGATAAATCTTTAAGGTTAAAGTTAAAAGATGGTATTAGATTTTCTATTGAAGAGATTCATCCAAAATGGATTATTCTTTATCAAGAGAAACTATTTAATATAGTTTATACAAATAAAATTAAAAGTATTCTCTGTCCAATTCAATCTGGAAGTAACAGAATATTAAGGTTAATGAATAGAGAACATACAATCGAAAATATATCATTAGTGCTTTCAAAATTACGTTCTATAAATCCTGAGATAAAGTTGTCTACTCAAATTATCGCTGGATTTCCATCAGAAACAGAAGAAGAGTTCACTGAAACATTGTATATATGCCAAAAATTAAAATTTAATAGTGTTACTATATTCCCATATCATGAGAAAGAAAACACACCTGCTGCTAAGTTAACCCCTAAAATACCGGAACATGTTATAAAGGAGAGGATAAGGATTGGGTACAAATTTTTAAATGACTATAAGATAAAGGTAAATCTTAGTTGTAATTGAAAGCAAGAATTATCTTCTTCTGTTGAAAGCAAAGGTAAGAAGGGACTAAATAGTTATATAGTAATAATCCGATTCCAAAAGATAGTTCATGTTATCAATTATTGTTGAAAAAATCAAAAGTTTAAAGCTTTAACCTTTAAATATTGCATGAAACTTTTTTTATAAATTATCTCCTAGGTGGGCATCGGAACCAGTAATATGTTTTAGAAAAAAATCTAAAGGAAAGAATACTAAAATAAAAAAAGTAATAATTTAACTGTATTTAAAATTGCATTTTTAGAGACATACTTATACGGTATTCTAAAATATTTTCTACGAGAAATTGTTATGTTAAATGGGGAGAGTGATTGAGATAGATTTTTCCGGCAGCAAAAAAATCTGGATTGATTTAGATAATTCACCCCATGTACCCTTCTTTGTACCAATCATCGAAGATCTAAAAAAGCAGGGCTATAAAGTATTGTTGACTGCCAGGAATTGTTCTCAAACATGCGGACTGGCTGATCTTTTAGGGTTGAAATATAAAAGAATAGGGCATCATCACGGGAAAAACAAAATCATTAAAGTGATTGGATTAATAATTCGGGCAATTCAGTTGATGCCTATAATTATCAGAGAAAAGCCAGTATTAGCCCTGTCTCATGGCTCAAGATCTCAATTAATAACATCATCAATATTTGGAATACAATCTGTAACAATATTCGATTATGAATATGGTAAGGCTTTACCATTAATTCATTCGAAATGGATAATAATTCCTGAAATAGTAGCTCATAGTGAAATCATGTCTAAAATTAGATTAAAGATAGAGAAAGACCATATTTTCACATATCCCGGAATTAAAGAATATGTATATTTGCCTGATTTTAGGCCTGATCCGGATAAAATCGATGAAATAGGAATTAATGGTAAAGAGATCTGTGTGACGATACGGCCCCCAGCTCAAGATGCTCATTATTTTACACAAGGAAGTGAAGAATTATTTCGGTATGTAGTGGACTATTTAATATGTCATCAAAATATACAGATAGTTATGTTGCCTCGCAATGGTAAACAGTATACTTATATAAAAAAATTATGGCATGAGTGGATAGATAAAGGAAAAATAATAATCCCTGATAAAGTCGTAGACGGACTTAATTTATTGTGGCATTCTGATTTAGTTATCAGTGGTGGCGGGACCATGAACAGGGAGGCTGCTGCATTAGGAGTTCCAGTGTATAGTATTTTTCGAGGTAAAATTGGCGCAGTAGACCGTTACCTTGCTGATAGCAAAAGGCTTATCCTATTAGAGAGTGTCGAGGATGTGAGAACAAAAATTGTATTAACTAAACGACAACGACCAGAGAAGTTCGGTAATTCAAAAAAAGATACTCTGGAAAGAATTGTAGATTCAATTATCGACGTTTATGAGAAAACGGTCGCCGCGAACTGATATCAGTTATTTTTGAGTTTTTCGCAATGAAAAATAGTTTGAAAGTCATACTTGTTGCAGGTGCACGGCCGAACTTCATGAAAATAGCACCCTTAATCAGAGCGATTAACAGACATAATGCAGAACTAACAAGGGGTAACGCAAAGATAGATTCTTTTTTAGTCCATACCGGTCAGCATTATGATATTAAAATGTCAGAAGTTTTTTTTAATGAACTGAACTTGCCAAAACCAGACATCAATCTAGAGGTAGGTTCAGAATCCCACGCTGTTCAGACGGCAAACATATTGATTCGTTTTGAAGAGGTATGTCTTAAAGAAAAGCCTGATTGGATACTTGTAGTTGGAGATGTAAATTCAACAATGGCGTGTACTCTTGTTGCGAGTAAATTAGGGATAAATGTCGGCCATGTGGAAGCTGGTCTCCGCAGTTTTGATCGAAGCATGCCTGAGGAAGTAAACAGGCTGGTAACCGATGTATTGTCAGATCTTCTCTTTACTCCTTCTGAGGATGCTGATGAAAACCTGTTGAATGAAGGTATTTCTCCTGAAAAGATAAAACGTGTCGGGAATATCATGATAGATACCCTGATTTTCAATCTGGATAGGGCAAGAGAAAAAAGAACGCATGAAAAAATGGGTATAAAAGAAAAATGTTTTGCCTATGTGACGCTCCACCGGCCAAGTAATGTTGATAATCAGTCAAGTCTTTCAGCGATCCTTGAATGTCTTTGTAGACTATCAGGAGATATCCCGGTTGTTTTTCCAGTTCATCCCCGTACGAAAAAGCAGCTTGAGACATTTAGTCTTTGGATGAAGGCGATAAACACATCTGGTCTCATTTTGACAGACCCACTGGGATACCATGACTCTATAGGGCTTGTTGACAAAGCAAAGTTTGTCTTAACTGATTCCGGGGGATTGCAGGAAGAAACTACTTTCCTTAACATCCCGTGTTTGACTCTCAGGCCAAATACTGAACGGCCAATAACTATAAAACAAGGCACTAACAAGCTTACTTCATTGGGAACATTGGATAAAGATATTGAATATATTCTTAACGGGTACTCTCCATCGGGAAAAACTCCCAAATTTTGGGACGGTATGACAGGGAAAAGGATTGTTCAGTATTTAGACCATACCTGCTGAAGTTCAGGACTTTTCTTGTAAAATTTGATAAAAATCCATGATGAAAGTGAGAATATAACTAATTTAAAATGACACGGGTATTATTGTGATCGATTTTTATAATCTTGAAAAAAAAATACTTCACAATGAATAACAGCGCTATCTCTAATCTTCAAGATATCTTCAAAAAGCAGAAGGTCAGGCAAATTAGTTCGCTATATTTCTCCATGGTATTTGCTGTGATTATCGGTATTGGTGTGAGCATTGTCAACACGAGATTGCTTGGTCCCCAACAGTACGGAAATCTAAAATTCTTGCAAAATTTATTTAACTTTGGTGTTTCTTTTCTTACATTTGGGATTTTTGTATCGGGCAGTAAACTCTTAGCTCATAGAAGTATTGAAAAGATACGACAACAGCTTATAGGAAATTTGATGATATTGGCATCAATTATTTCACTCATGATGATTTTCGGATTTTTGATTTTTTCTTTTTATGAGGAAAGTATATTTAATAATAAATTAGGCCATATTATAAGGATATTTTCTCCTCTGCTGTTTGTGTTTCCATTTAAAATCTGCCTGGAGAAGATAATGCAGGGCGATAATAGAATCTATGAACTGTCTTTTTTAAATACCGTTCCCCAGTTGTTATATTTGACCGGAGCGATTACTTTTAACTACTTCTTTCCGTTATCATTATTTTCAGCTTTATCTTTACAACTGTTCATACTGTCTGCAGTAATTATTATTATGGTTATCCGATTAAAGCCAAAATTTCAGGATATAAGGATGAATATATCAAATATCTGGCTGGAAAATAAGGCTTATGGATTCCACGTTTACATTGGATCACTTTCTGCTGTTACAAGCGGACATTTGGCCGGATTGTGTATTGCATATTTTATTGATAATGTAAACGTGGGATTCTATGCATTAGCAATAACAGTAACTATACCGTTGACCATGATACCAACTGCTGTTGGTACAACATTTTTTAAGGATTTTGCAAATAGTAGATCTATACCTAAAAAAGCAACGGTTTTTACTATTATCTTATCACTATGCTCTTTCGTGTTCTTTATCCTGGTGATAGATAAGATAATTATTCTGTTATATTCGTTTGACTATAGTCCTGTAATACCTCTTGCATATCTCTTGTCCGTCGGGAGTATTGCTTACGGATTAGGAGAATATCTTAACAAATTTCTTGGAGCCCATGGATGCGGAAAGGCCATGAGAAACGGATCAATAATAGTGGGGGTAGTAAATATAGTCGGGCTTTTTATCTTGGTAATGTATATCGGAGTCATTGGAGCGGCGATAACAAAAATTATATCTTCTTTCACGTATTTATGCGTGAGATACTATCCGTATCATAGATTAGTCAAAAACCTTAATTCGGGATAAATATTATTGATATGAGACTTTATAAAAGTACATGTTGGTAAAAGTTTCAGATACCAATGATGATTACGTTAAAACGTATTAAGAATTATATAAAACGACTGAAAGGCAAATCTCAGAGGGAAATTGCTGAAACCCTTGGAAAGACTGGAGCCTTTTATAACTATCGAATTTGTAATCTATACAGAGAGCAAAAATATATTGCTTGGCTTCCTCATGAAAAAGAATTATTCGGTCTTTTATACAGGGATACAAGAATTGGTTTTCGCGGTATTGAAAACTACATACCAACATGGGAAGAACGTTTGAGGAAAGTTTTTCTGCCAATTAATAAATCTAAGAAAATTAATAAGATATTTGAGCAATACTTCCACAAAGAAAAAAAGATGATCATTAATGCATCAATTGATATATCGAAAGGCAGATTAACTCTTTTTCGTTCTTTAAAGATGGATATTGGTTCGGATATTAACTGGCATTCGACACTTATTAATGAGAAAAGTTGGCCGATAAAATATTTTAGAAAAATAGATCTTCGTGAATCTTCACACATAGGTGACTTGAGGACAACGTGGGAACTAAATCGACATCTTCATTGGGTTACATTGGGCAAGGCATACTTCCTAACAGAACAAATAAGCCATTTTCTATTATTTTGGAAAGAGTTTGAAAGCTGGACAAAGAATAATCCCTACTTGTTAGGTATAAATTGGTTATCCGCTATGGAAGTTGCTATCCGTCTTAATCATTGGTTATCTGCCTATACCCTGTTCTGTAATTGCCCGGCATTTGAGATAAGAGCCAAGATCGAGTTTTGGAGTTGGGTATATTTACATATTCATTATCTGAAATATCATCTCACTTCAGAAGATCGGGGATTTCATAACAATCATTCAATATTAGAGGCTGCAAGCCTATATATATCGGGCCTGATTCTTTCAGAGTTTAAAGATTCACCCAAATGGCGTCAGAAAGGTAAAAGAGTCCTCTCGGAGGAGCTGGAGAGGCAGTTTCTAAGCGACGGATTTCACGAAGAACTCTGCTCATCATATCACTTACAAGTAACTGAGGCCTATTTATTTGCAGCAATAATTGCAGACCGGTGTGATTGTGAAATTCCTAAGGAATGGAAACACAGTATTTTAAAAATGATGAAAGCTTTATGGAATATTGCGAAGCCAGATGGAAGTTTGCCTATGTTGGGTGATGGTGATGATGGAACCTTTTTGTGCCTGGATAGCAATAGAAACTCACTGAGCGTGAAAACTGCGAGTGACATTTTCTCAATGTGGTTGAACAATAGAGACATTAAATTATTTGATTCTCGTTTAAGCGAAGGGGCATTCTGGTTCTCTTTTCTCAAAACTGAATCTGTAAATCATATGTATTATCCTGTAAACAATAATTCTGAAAATGCAGTTCTCAAATCGGCACAATTTGCCATTTTCAAGCAAAATAATAAAAACGGAATTAATTATGCTTTATTCTCTGTTGGTATCCAGAATCCTTCCAGAAACAACAATCATCGCCATGCTGATTTGCTGAGTTTGAATTTGACTATTGGAGGAAATGATATATTTGTGGATCCCGGAACATATTGTTATAATGGCCCTCTAAAGTGGAGGCGTTATTTTCAAAGTACGAGTTCTCATAATACTGTAACAATCAACGGACAAAATCAATTTGAATTTACTAATGGTCATTTTGGAATCGACAAAATTGACTATACCTCAAGTTTAAAGATATGGAATTATAACGGGATTGATATTTTTAGGGGAGAATATTCAGATGTATCGAGGGAAGCCTGGCACTGCCGGTATATTTTTTTAATATTACCTTATTTCGTAATCATTCATGACAGCTGTGGAGAAGGAGATTATTCAGAAGCAATATTGAATTTTACATTAAGTCCCGCGGTAAAATTAATTTCAAAGTCAGATCATATCATATGTGCTGTTGCTAATGAATTGATTCAAACAGACCTTTATGCCGGAAAACACACATTTAGAGAGAATGGGAACACAGAGCAGAAGTGGCTTTCTCCCTCTTATTGGATAAAAGATAAATGCAATTCGATACAAATGTATTCCAGGAGAAGTAGAAATTATTTTACAACTGTTCTAAAAGCTTCAGAAGAAGGATCGTATGAGCGAAGCTTTTTCGATGATGACTCTGGCATGAAAGAAATACTACTACTTGAGATTCCCGATAAAATATTACGGATAGATTTTCTTGACAAAATATCAACAGGAAGTAGGCGCTCAAGTAGTTTGATAATGACCTGCCACATTCACATGGACGATTCGACGAGGCAAGAGATTAAATTCGATATCAAGGCGGGTAATTTTACCAGCTCGTACGGTTGATCTAAAGTGAGAGGCGAAATGAAAAGAATCCAACGATCAATGAGATTATTGCACGTGGCTGATGATAATTTGTTAAAGGAAACGGGTTTCTCTCAACAATTTTTTATGGAAGTATTGGAACTAAAAAAGCAGAGATATGATGTCTCGGTTTTGGCTTTTTGTCATGTAAAGTTTTATTTGCAAAGGTCTTTGATTAAAGCACTGCGTGAGAAATACATGAGCAGGGGAGTAAATATTTATATTATGCCTACTGTTTTTCCCGGCAGATTCCTGTTGGAATTTATTTGCTTTCCTTTTGCTTGGGTTTTATTTCTGTATTTATCATTTATTAAACGCTTTGAAATATTCCATTTTCATATCTCTTATTATATGTTTATGTTTTTGCCTATTAAACTTATCATGCCTGTTAAAGCCTTTACTGATATTCATGGTGTAGTGATAGAGGAAAGTATATTTCGTTGTGAGCTCAAACAAGGATCGTTATTACATCGTTATGCTAATTTTAAGGAAAAAATTGCATTGAAATATTCAGATGTGAATTTTTGCGTCTCTGAAAATATGATTAATTACTACGTAAATAAGCATAATTTGCCGTTTAATCATTTTGTATTGACTCGGAGCTCTTTTGATCCTGAAATTTTTAAAAGTCTAAGATGGGACATGAAGGAGAAATCTAAACAGCAATTAGGTCTTAAGGAGAAAAAAGTACTTATCTACATGGGGCATAAAAGTGCCTGGCAACAGACAGTTGAGGTGATAAGATTATATTCTGAACTGAAACAGTACATCTTCGCATTATTCTTTATTTTTTTAACGAACGATATAGAAGGTGTGAAGAAAAAATTTCGGGAGTTTGGGATATCAGGTGATGATTACATGATTAAGTACGTAAATCATGAGGAAGTTCCTTTGTACTCTTACTCTGCTGATGCAGCGATAATTACGAGAGCCGAATCAATCGTCAATAAGGCCGCATCCCCAATTAAGTTCAGCGAATATCTGGCATCTGGTGCAGTAGTATTGATCAGTCATACCATTGGAGATCTCCCTACTATTGTGGAAAAAAATGGAATTGGAGTTGTGTTGTCAGATAATGGTCTTCATGAGTCTGTAGCTTTCTTAACAAAAGTATTTGAGAGTGAAGAGAGACAGAGAGCGATTGTTGAAAAGTGCAGAGAAGTTGCGGATAAAGAATTTTCTATCCGTAACACTATTGATATCTTCAGAAGGTATTATGAATCCTAAGACACAAAAAACAGGACTGGTATATTTCTTACAAGGGAAGTCATTAAAGGATTACTGCTGATATGAGTATAAAAAAGATAATGCAGAGATTATTTAATGATATCTACAATTATGAGGTCTATTGCTACTACCATTTAATTGCGTGAAGTTGGATGGAGATACTACATAAAAAATTAATTGCATATGTGATTGTATTTATTATTATAGGACTTATATTATCCCGTAAAACCGATAACAGGATTTTGTCATTTATTTTTTTGTTCTGGATACTTGCATCTCCAATATTATATATGCCAGTGTTTCAAATAAAAATTCTGCCTTTTGCCCTTCACCCACATAGATTGTTGCTTATTTTGTTATGCCTATATCTATTTCTTAGTAAACCAGTGAAACAAGCTAATTATCATTTGAATAAGATTGAAGGATCACCAGGATTTGAAAAATGGCTTTATATTTATTTTGTAATGGTGGTAATATCACTCGTTCTTAACTATCCAAAAATACAAATTAAGCAACAGTTAGTAACGGTGCCGCTCGAAATATTACTCTTTATTATTACGTATCATATTGCAAAGACAAGAGTATCTTCCTCGGTTTTTGATTCGATTATAACCGCATTAATGATAGTTGCAGTCACTACATCAATAATTGCCATTTTACAAATACTCATTGATCCATATTTTTTAAGAGGGAGGTATGGTGGCGGGGCTTTGAGAACAGCATTTATTTCCTTTAAGCGATCCTCAGGTATTTTTTATGCGGAATATGAATTGGGATGCCTAGTGAATTTATCGATAATACTGTTGCTAGTGAAATACAGGAGCAGGCAGATTTTTTATATTTGCTTGCCATTGTTATTAACAGCCTTGGTGACCACTTTTCACAGGTTAAGCTGGGTTGTCTTTGCAGTTTGCTTTATATCATTTCTGTTTATCAATAGAAGAAATATATTATTATTCATAATGTCAATCTTATTATTCCTTATGGCTGCGGATGCATTTTCTTCATTTCTAACAGAATCTAAAGTATTTCAAGTGTTTAAAGAAGAACGGCTGCTTGAAGATACATTGAGCGGAAGATTTGAACAATATGAGTTAGCCGTTGACCTTATATCTGACAACTTCTTTGGTTTAGGTGGATATGACACGGACATTTATTACGACAAGATGACAGAACTTAATCCAATAGAAGATAATCGTTATCTCAGAAACAAAGGACGGCCAACAGTTATTCATAATGGATATCTATCGATTGGTGTCCAATATGGATTATTATCGATGTTTGCTTATATAGTGATGATTTTGATGATGCTTTTGTATTTTGCGAGAAGAATTAAAATAAGCGATAAAATGACAATTGTCCCATTTTATGCTGTATTCATCTGGCTAATGTACAATATGAGCAATGATTTCAGCACCTTTAGACTTTACTTTGTTATTTTGGTAGCTTTGATATCTGGATCATTTGTGTCCTTTTATAATAACTCAGGCATATCTGAAGTCTCTGGAGGAAAAACAAAATGCTTAATATATCAGTGAGGATTTTATGGGATGAAAGAGAGAAGTAAGATGCAAAATAATTTGTTATACAAAGCAGCCAATAAAAATAAATATTATAGCCACTCTTTATGCACTATATGTTGTTTTATCAAGAAACGAGGTCTGACTTTAAACTATCCTGTCGATTCATTATATATGTGAGGTATTCATCCTTCTCAAATATTCTATTTTTACTAGGTTTAATGAGGTATAAATAAATGAAAGATATATTATTCTTGGTGAGTTCGCTTCACATGGGTGGATCTGAAAGAAAAACCGTAAATATAGTAAATGAATTATCTCAGAGAGGCAAAAAATGTAGTTTGCTTTATTTGAATGAACCTCATACTTTAAAATCCTTGGTGTCGAAAGATGTAAGTATACATTGTCTAGAAAGGTCATCAAAAGTAGATATCAGATGTATCAAAAAATATGTGGACTATATAAAAATTAACAAAGTGAAAAGTGTTTGTTGTGTTAACTTGTATCCTCTTTTCATTCATTACGCTGCTTTCACCGGCATGCAAGATAAGCCGAAAATGTGTGTTAGTATAAATACATCAAATATTTCGTCTTTAAAAGGCAAAATACATATGCTTATCTATAGGTTTCTTTTAAGGAGAGATTGCCAAATTATATTCGGAGCAGAGTTACAAAAAGAAATGTGGATTTCGAAGTATCATATCGATCCATCCTTCGGGAGAGTGATTTATAATGGGATTGATCTGAATTACTTTGATCCAGAAAAAATATCTCCGAGTAGAGAAGAATTAAGGAAGCAACTAGGTATTGGGAAAGAAGAAATTGTGTTAGGGATGATAGCAAGATTTAGCCCTGAAAAAGCACATAGTCATTTGATATTTGCTGCCAAAAGGATACTCAGTATGGGGCACAAAATAAAAATATTGCTCTTAGGAAATGGTCAAGAACGCGAGAAAATAATCAAGTTGGTTTCAAGGTTGAAAATGACCGATATTGTAATATTTCTGGGGGAGGTATTGGATATTAGACCAGCTTTGGCAGTGATGGATATCTTTATTCTTACATCTATTGCTGTGGAAACTTTCTCTAATTCAGCCCTGGAAGCTATGGCAATGAAAAAAGCTGTAATTCTATCTGAGATTGGTGGTGCCCGTGAAATGGTAGAGGATGGCATCAATGGTTTCATTTATTCACCAAGTGATGTTGACGCATTAGTTTCTCGAATCAGATCAATAATTGAAAATGATTTATTTATTCAAATGGGGAGTCGGGGAAGAAAAATAGTAGAAAACAGATTTACAATCGAGAAAATGGTCTCTGAGTATGAGAAAGCCTTATTCTGAACTGAAACAATTCTAACTTCTTTAGAAAATACCCATCTAACTTCTTTAGAAAATACCCATATCATGAAAATTTGTATTACATGCCCACATTTAAATATACATGGCGGGGTTTCCAATTACTATAATGTGATTAAAAAGTATTTAAATGTGGATGTCCATTTTTTCCAAATTGGAGCTCAAAAAAATGATGAAAATAAACTTCAAAAAGTATCTCATCTCGTAACTGATATTCACCGGTATCGTTCGCACCTAGTGCAATCGTCTTCAAACTATGATCTTATACATCTAAATCCATCTTTGGACTATAAAGCCCTTATAAGAGAAGGATCTTTCCATTTGTTATCAAAGCTTTATGGTCATAGAACACTGGTATTGATACACGGATGGCATTTGCCGACGCAGGAGAAGATCTCGCGCTATTTCCTTCCCTTGTTCCGTCTGTTTTATAGCCGTGCAGATGCATTCATTGTTTTGGCAGAGGCATTTCGAGACACATTACTGAGCTGGGGTATTCGTAAACCGATTTTTGTCGAGTCAACACCAGTAGACGATGAATTAATAAGAGGCTTTGAATTGGAGAAGTGCCTAACAAGGTGGAATCCAAACCGTAAGATACAAATTCTCTTTTTGGCACGAATTATTAAAGAAAAAGGTATTTTTGAGTCTATCTACGCTTTCTCTCATCTTAAACCGAAGTATCCAGCTCTGCGTTTATCGATTGCAGGTGATGGACCTCATTTGAATAATTCTAAAAAATTAGTTGAGCAACTAGGTCTTACATCTGCCGTTGAATTTTTAGGTCACATTCAAGGAGAACTTAAAAGAGATACTTTTGCCACTTCGGATATTTATCTTTTTCCTACTTTTCATGGCGAAGGAATGCCTACATCTGTTTTGGAGGCTATGTCTTTTGGTTTGCCATTAATCACATGCCCGATAGGAGGAATCAGAGATTTTTTTGAAGACGGAAAACATGGTTTTTTAGCTAAAACAAGGGATTCACATGAATTAGCATCTTTGATAATAAAATTACTTGATTCACCGTCTTTGTTTTGTAGAATTTCACGTTATAACTATCGATATGCTCAAAATCACTTTATTGCTTCATATATTACAAAAAGATTGGAAGAAATTTACAGCTATATAGTATAGGTTTTTAGTATTAAACACTATGACTTTTTACAGACGACAATTTTCATCCGAAAATGTATAAATGTCAACCTTCGATATAATTGTTAAGAAATATATTCAATTATGTGATTATAATCACTTTAAAAGTAAAATTTTTTAATATAATTAATGTTATATAAATATGAAATGAAAATACATCAGGAGAAAATGATGAATAAAATAACTTTATTTATACTAATAACTTTTTTCTTTGCATTACCTGCATGGGCTACAACTTATTATGTAGATAATATTACTGGATCAAACTCAAATTATGGAAGTGCAGGCAATCCTTGGAAAGAACTTCCCGGAACAGTTAATCCAACAGGTTCTACTTCAGGTTGGACTACTATTAAAGCAGGAGATACAATTTTATTAACTGCTGGACAGGAATGGAACAAGGGAGTTTTAATCAATAGTACTTATTACAATAATGGAACAAGTGGGTCATATATAACTATAACATCCAGTTCTCCACCAACCAGAGCGATATTCGATTTTAATGGTGGTTCAACTGATACTGCATCAAATAATGCAGCCTTTCAGGTAAGAAGAGATTACATAACATTTGAGTATCTTGAAATACGAGAAATTACAGCATCAGGTGGGTGTTCGGGATTTTATATAGGGAATGCAGATGCTAATGATTATAACAAGATTCAATATTGCTATATCCACGACATTATTGACACTACAGTTATAAGCGGAACGCCGGGGAGTTGCACAGGAGAAAATTATTCATATGGTGTTATTATGGTGTGGGCTACTGGGACAGAAATTGCCTATAACATATTCAAAAATATTGATAAAAAGTTTATAGGTACAAGTGAGAATTATGGTGGTTCACATCTTATCCACCATAACGTAGCCTATAATGAATCGGGTTTTACTGGTGATCCGATAGATCACGGGATTGTCATAAGTAGTGCCAATGGTGGCAATTCAGTCTACAACAATATTATATGGAACAACCATAAATACTATGGCAAGAACTATGCAATTAATCTTGCAAGTGCTGGAGGTAACAATAAGGTATATAATAACATTATAAGAGGCTGGAACATTGGGATTGCAACAAGAACAGATGGCAATAACGAAATCGTTAATAATACAATCTATCTGGCGGAACAACCTGCAACACGGCACAGTTGCTATTATGATGAAAACACATCTCATGCAGGGATTTATATTGACCGTAGCAATAACAACACTATCCGAAATAATATAATTTATTACCCAAAAGAAATTTTTGGTAAGGGCAGGGTTGTGGTTTGGGCTGGTTCTGGTACAGACAATACGGTAACACACAACCTTTTCTATGGTACTGGTGCAGACATAATTGCTGCAACTGGTAATATTACTTTTCGTACTTTGTCTTATATGGAAAATATGTGGGATGGGACAAATAATAATGTGTGGAATAATAACACAGTAGAGAATCCCGGATTTTCTGGAGGCAATCATCCAGTCTCTAATCTACCCACTGGGTTTAATGAAATTTGGATTCCAAACAATAATGGGTTGTATATTACTTCTGGTTCAAGTGCAAAAGATACAGGTTTTGAATTAATTAGCCCTTATGATATTGATATTAAAAATGATCTCCGCCCTACTGGTTCAGGATGGGATATAGGTGCTTATGAATATTATGAACATGACTATCTTAGTCCTTCAGAACCAACAAATTTACAAATTTTGAATAATCAATAATTTTTTTATACTGGTACTGCTTGAATGTGCCGTTGCGTTAAAAGCAAGCATCGAATTTCGGTTTTGAATACAGTATAACACTTCATGTCACGGTCTTGGATACTTTACCATTCACTGAACCCAGCATCTAAATCCTTTAGCCATATTGACTTTAGCCATGCATATGTATAGGACATATACCGGATAATAGCACTAAATTTTTGTACTTCCTAAGATAATCCAAATAGTCTTAAAGTTAAACTATGATGATTGATTCAGATGTGCTGAATGTGATCAGAGAAAGTACTGCAAATCTTATAAGTTACTGCAAAAAGAATGACTGGTCAGGATATGATCCTTATGATGGGTTAAACAGCCGAATGTTCAGTTCATTTCCATTTTTTCATAATAGAATCGGAAGGCTGATTCTTATTCAAACATTGAAGCGTAATCCTATCAATATTCGAAGATTGCTCAGTGTACCTGGAGATCAGAGCCCTAAAGGTATAGCCCTCTTTTCTTCAGCTTTGATGAAATTGGTTAATCCTGAGCTCTCGACTAAAGAGGATGTTCTGTTACTTTTGACAAGGTTAATTGATCTTAAAAGTCCTAAACAACCATATTACTGCTGGGGCTATAATTTTGATTGGCAGCAGCGTATCCTGCTTGTCCCGAAGTTTACTCCCAATATTATCTGTACGACGTTTGCTGGAAATGCGCTGATTGACGCATATGAAATTTTAGTAGATTCATCTTATCTTGAAATGGCTGCAAGTGCAGGAGAATTTATTCTGAAAGGACTAAATATCAGAGAGATGGAAGAAGGCATTTGTTTTAGCTATACGCCTCTTGATCATGCGCTTGTGCACAATGCAAATCTCTTAGGTGCTGCATTCCTTGCAAGACTTTACAAGTTAATGGGGGAACAGAGATTCATTGATGCAGCTATGAGAGCAGTGCAATATTCAGTTTCAAGACAAAATCATGATGGATCATGGTTTTACGGAGAATATGGAAAACAGAAATGGATTGATAATTTTCACACAGGATATAACCTGTGTGCCATAAATAAATTCTGTCAATACACTGGCGAAAATGATTTCTATAAAAACATTAAGATGGGCTTTGATTTTTATCGAAATCATTTTTTTAGTGAGGGTGGAATAGCTAAATACTTTCATGATCAGATATATCCGATTGATATCCATTCAATCGCACAAAGCATTATAACGTTAGTAGAGCTGAAAGAACTTAATGGAAATAATATTGATCTTGCTCTCTTAATATGTCGATGGAGTATCTGTAACATGAAAGACAAAGATGGCTACTTCTACTATCAGAAGAAACGATTTTATACAAATAAAATATCTTATATGAGATGGTCTCAGGCTTGGATGTTGTATGCGTTAGCTGTTTTACTGAATGAACTTATTTATAAATAATGAACAATTTTCCCTTCGACTCCACAATCAAACCAATAGATCGACATTTACTTAATGGACACCGCAGTGGACTGCTCTGGTTCACAGGCCTTTCAGGCAGCGGAAAATCAACTATTGCCCATGCAGTAGAAGAATGTTTATATCATATGGGCATTCGAAGTTATGTGCTGGATGGTGATAATATCCGTACGGGATTAAACAAAGATCTGGGATTAAATCCAAAAGATAGGAAAGAAAATATCCGTCGCATTGCCGAGGTTGCAAAGATTTTAGTGGATGCTCGAATACTGGTTTTTGCCTCTTTCATAGCTCCATACAGAGAGAGCAGTGAATTTGTCAGGGAATTAATGAAAGATTGGCCTTACTACAAGTGTTATGTAAAATGTTCTCTTGAGGTTTGCGAATCTCGTGAACATAAACGACTCTATAAGAAAGCCAGAGCAGGTCAAATTACAAATATGACAGGCATTTCAGCTCCATATGAAGTGCGAAAATCCTGATTTAATTATTGAAACAGATTAATTGTCATTGGTGCAATCTGTTAATAATGTAATTCAATTTCTTATCAATCAGAATATTATTTCAATTTAAGTGCTGTAGATTTTATATTTTTTACAAAAAAATATGATTACATCAAACTTAAGAATGCCCTTACTAAATAACTCTTTGCTCTAAACTCTAAGTTCTATTCATTAAGCTATTAAAACATATGAATCTAGTTTCGAAATTTTGGTCTGTTTTCAGACTTGTGTGGATAGAAAGGATGGCCTATCGGGTAAATTTTGTACTTGAGATCCTGAGCGGGATTTTTACTTCATTGATAGTTGTATTTCTATGGATGGCCATTTATAGAAGTGCACATCAGGAGGTGATCGGCGGATATTCAATAGGAGAGATGGTAACATATATTCTGGGAGCTGGGTTAATCAACAGCTTTATCCTCACAACAGCAGAAAATCCTGAAACCAGCCAGAGCATCATCGATGGAACCCTTTCGGATCTCCTGATCAAACCCGTCAGCCCCTATGGCATCTGGTTTGTAAGGGACCTCGGGAATAAGTCTTTTCTTTTCCTCATCGGCTTGACAGGATATCTTGTAATTTTTTTCTTTTTCAAAGACTATCTAATTCTTTCTGTAAGCCTGTGGCATTTTCTCTTCTTCATGCTCTCGATAATGCTGGCAGCACTGCTACAGTTTTTTCTCTTTGAATGCTTGAGTCTTCTTGCTTTCTGGCTGGAAAATACCTATGGGATTCGTTTTACAATGCGCGTGATTATGGAAGTGGTTGGTGGAGCTATTATACCACTGTCTTTTTTCCCGCAGATTTTACAAAAAATATTTCTGTGGCTACCATTTCCATACCTTATCTATTTTCCCATGAGCATTTATCTTGGAAAGATCCAGCTAAATAATGTGCCATTAGTATTATTAAAGGCTGCTATATGGATTGCAGCCTTGGCGTTCCTCAATGCAATAGTCTGGAAAAAAGGAATCCGTCAGTATGTCGCTATGGGAGACTAAAAGAGTAAAGCGCATAGGGCAAGGCGATAAGTAAGAAGTAAGGAGTAAGAAGGCGGAATGCAAAATTAAGAATTAAGAAGTAAGAACTTAGAATTAAGAAGTAAGGATTAAAAAGGCAAAAGGAGAAAGGCGAAATTAATACGCTATGCGCAGTACTAAAACCGCTATACGGGTTTAAGCGATGAAGCGGTATTTAAAGTTGTTTGGGCTTTTCATTAAGGTCGGGCTTATACGGCAGATGGCTTACAGGCCTCATTTCTTTATGATGATTGTTGGTAAGGTGATCCGGATCACACTCCTTTTTTTCTTTTTTCAGGCTATATTCTTAAAGGTTGACCAAATCGGTAATTGGAATTTTGATCAGATTCTTCTTCTATTTGCAACCTTTCATGTTGTGGATTTTGTGATAAGTATTACTTTTCACAGGAATCTAGCTTTTCATCTCCCACAACGGATTCAGACGAGTGAGCTGGACTCGAGAATTATCCTTCCGATGAACCTGCTCTTTCTTACTTCTTTCGAAGAGATAGATATCATTGATTTTTTCAGCTTTCTTCCATCTCTTGCTTTTCTGGGATATGTATTTTATCGTATGGATTTTGCCTTCTCATGGACTCAGGTTGCCGGGTATGTGTTGCTTCTGTTTAATGCTCTGGTTTTTCTTTTCTCAATAGTTCTTATCATTGCCACGGTCTCATTCTGGACTACACAGTCTTTTGGCCTTGCAAGAATTTTTGATAACCTAATGAAGATTGGTCGCTATCCTCTAGACATTTTTGAGGGTTTATGGAAGGTGATCTTTATTTACTTTTTCCCCCTTGTACTTATTGCTCAGACACCTTCCCAAATGCTTCTGAAAACACTCTCATTAAAGATTGCTCTCTATGGCTTTGGTATAACAGGCATATTTTTATTTGTTGCTCTTAAATTCTGGAAAGTAGGACTCAGGAACTACTCATCTGCAAGTATCTAAGAAAAGACGCAAGGCGCAAAGGGCAAAAAGCAAAACACAGAGAGTAAGAATTGAGGCATAAAGCAAAAGGTGCAAGGTGCTATGTACAAAGCAAAAACGAAGGCGGTTTTTACAAGAGAATTATCGAAAATATACTGGTTCTATAAGAAGGAAGCGGGCTTTTCTGGTTCTATAAAGGCACTATTTAAGGGGAAGAAAGTTTTCGTGGAGGCTGTCCAGGATATCAATCTTGAAATTAACGTAGGCGAGGTGGTTGGTTTCATTGGTCCAAACGGTGCTGGAAAAACCACAACACTGAAGATGTTATCCGGTATCCTTCATCCTACAAGAGGTCGTTTAGAAGTAATGGGGTATTCCCCATTCAAGCGAGAGAAGGCATTTCTTAATAACATCACATTTATCACAGGACAGAGGAATCGGCTTTTCTGGGATCTCCCCGCTGAGGAGTATTTTCAATTTTGCAAGGTAATATATGAAATTCCTGAAGAAATTTACCAAAGGAACATGAGGAATCTAATTGAGCTAGCTGATATTGGGGATATCATGGAAGTCCCGCAGCGGAAGCTCTCTACAGGACAGAGAAAGCGATGTGAACTAGTTGCAGCTTTGCTCCATAGTCCCAGAGTTATTTTTCTTGATGAACCTACAAATGCTATAGACCTTATAAATGCCAGAAAAATCCGTGAATTCATCAGAGAAATGGGAAAAGAGGGAAAGTATACCATTATTCTTACATCTCATAATATGTCGGATATTGAGCAGGTATGCGACAGGATTATGATAATAAACCAGGGCAAGATAGTATTCGACGGCGGTATACAGGATCTTAGTTATATAGATGGAATTAAGAAGCAGATAAGGGTTGTCTTCAATGGACCTTTCAAAATAGATAAGGTCAAAAGACTCGGGGAAATAAGAAGAATGAATGACCATGAGATCCTCCTTGAAGTTGAACCTGAAAATGCTGCTTCAGTGGCTTCACATCTGTTTAGCAATTTTCCTGTTAAAGACCTTGGTATTACTGATCCGCCGTTAGAAAAGATTATTGAATCCTATTATAGTTAGGCTTGAAAAAGGCGTAAGGAGAAAGCATAAGACATAATGATAAAGATAAGAAAACTTTAGTTAAACAACAGAGATGCATCTGATACAGGGGTATTGATAGGAAGATTTGTTCTTTTTTATGGCAGGCAGCATTCACGCATGCACGTTTTCATCTGCTATTTCTAATCTTCATGATCCCTATTCCTACTTTGATACTTGAAAAAATAATCGTCTTGTGTAGTTTAATAATAAAAACGAGAGGAGGAAGGTTTAAGGTATTCAGATATCTTTACTTGCTTCGTTAGAATAAACGCTTTCATTCGATGATATATCATAGGCTGTTGCAGCAAAATACCAGGTGCCAGACGTGAGGTTTTGGCTAGTTAATGTGTAAGTACATTCGAATATATTCCCACAGCCATATGTGTCAGGGTTCCCTGTATCTATACAAGATAATTTTTGGCTGCTCACAGATATCGTCTCAGTGTAAGAGTAAACACCAGATGATGTTCCATAATATACCTTATAACCATCAAGGTCATGGAGGCATGAATCATCAATATTAGTGGTTGGTGCTTCTCATTGAAAGGTTACAGAGTTGCCGGAAACTTCACCGTTATCTCCTCCAATTCCTCCACTTCCTCCACCTCCTCCACCGCCACATCCTGAAATTATTAACAACAATGTATAAAGGATAAGTTTAATATATATCTTTTTTATATGCCTTATGTCCATTAATATCCTAATCGTATATAATCATAATTAAATGTATAAAAAATTCAACATTGCATTTATTTAGACCCTTGTTTTAATTAGTAATTAAAAAAGCCGTCAAAAGAAATATCCTCTGGCGGCTCGGCGGACATGGAAAAAAATCAAGAGTTCCAAGTTAACACTAAACATGTAATCCACAACTCGAAACAAGTTTTCTTCTTTAGTCCCGTTGCTCTGCGTTACCCGATTTCTCGGAATTTGCTCTGAGCAGAGATTAGAACGGAAATTATTGTCAAATATCTGTATCAGCAGATTAAATCTGCTTTTAACCTTTAATATTATTTAAAACGAAATTGATGCAAGAAACCGTGATTAAAATCACAATATGAAAATTAATTTTATGAATAAAGAATACATAATTAAAACTCTAAAAAAGGTCGATCTTTTTTCATCATTGAAAGATGAAGAGCTATATGAAATTACCGGAAAAATGATAATAAAAAGATTTAAAAAGAATCAAATCATTCTTATAGCAAAAGACACAAATGAGTACATGTATATAATCCTGGATGGAGAGGTAAAAGCAGTTCAGACAACAGAGAAAGGCAAAGAGCTAATACTTGCAATACATGGTTCAGGAGATTTTTTTGGGGAAATGTCTTTGCTTGATGGAAGAACAACCCCTGCAAGGATAATGGCAACAAAAGATTCTATTACAGCTATTATTTCGAGAGAGAATTTTTTCAGTCTTATTGGCAATAATAAAGTACTGACCAGATTGCTGCAAATATTATGCTTACGTTTTCGTGAGTCATTGAGGTTAATTAACATCTTAAGTTTCAGCAATTCATCACAGAGAATAAAGATGTTATTCATCATGCTCTCCCGCAAATACGGGAAAAAGGAAAAAAACGGAGTAATATTGAACCTTAAACTTACACATCAGGCTATAGCAGAAATGTCAGGTTTGACCCGTGAAACAGTCACAAGGGTAATTGACAGATTGAAAAAAGATAAGGAGATAACAGTTTTTAAGAACAGATTTATATATTTAACTCCGAAATTTTTTAAAGACATTAAATATTAAATATAATCTATGTTTGAATTGACCATATCAGCCATAGCATCTTTACTGTTGTTAGCCCTTTCTGTATACGTAATATTGAAAGAAAGGACAGCTGCAAATGTTGCATTGTCCTTTGCCATATTGTTGCTTGCCTTGATCGAGGTCTTAGATCAATGTGTATTAAATCTTTCATCTGATCCCTTTGTTTTTAAGAAGGTTGCGATCTTTCTCGAGTCAATACTGCCTGTTACATTATTGTTCTTCAGCCTTACCTATTCCCGTGAAAAATTTGTTAAATCTAAACCATTCTGGTGGGCTCTTATGGCAGTAGCAATCTTGTTCCCTGCGAGCGTTGTATTTTTACCAATAGATGCCTTCTTCTATTCTCCTGACCTTCAGACAGAAAAGATGCTCTTCCTTGAAGAGGCAGGTTACTGGTTCTATATTTTAATGATGCTTTACTATGTTGCTGCACTTATTAACTTAGAAGCCACCATGTTTTTAACATCTGGTATTGAGAGATGGAGGATAAAATTTGAGTTAATTGGGATAGGAAGCATTTTAGCTGTCTTAATCTTGTATTACAGCCAAGTACTCTTATTCAGGGCGATAAATATGGATCTGATTCCGATGCGCTCCGGCATTTTTATAATTGCAACACTTCTTTCTGGATATTCAAGGATCTTCAGAGGCAATGGTGTAAGGATTGTTGTATCCCGCTATATTCTCTACAGATCATTGACAATTCTTCTGTTAGGGATTTATTTCCTAATAATCGGGATAATCGGTGAAGGTATGAGATATCTTGAAATATCTTTCAGCAAGGATTTAACAATGTTTTTAGCATTTGTCAGTGGTATTACAATGTTCCTCATTTTCTTATCAGAAAGACTCAGAAGGAGGATTAGGGTATTTATTAGCAAGCATTTCTTTGAACATAAACATGCATACAGGGATAAGTGGCTAGAATTTACCGACAAACTTGCATTTTGTAAAAAATTAACTGATGTCTATGAGGCGATCCTAAAAATATATATAAAAACTTTTGAATTGGACGTTGCATCACTTTATCTCTTGGATGAAAGTAAGGAAAGATACATGCCCGTTGCTCATCAACCATATACTGTAAATGAAGCAGAATTAAAGGCCTCTGCAGGCCTGATTTCATACTTTATTGAGCGGGGTAGGGTGTTCGATCCCCTTGGCAATGAGTATATGCCCGGTGCTGAAGAGGCATCCTTTCTTCGTCAGGTTAATTCAGGGTTAATTGTTCCTTTGATATTTAAAGAGAAGATTGAAGGCTTTGTAGTTTTTGGAAGAAATCTGACAAATGAAAAATTCATATATGAGGATTTTGACCTGATGAAAACCCTTGCACAGCAGGCAACACAGGCTATCGTTAATTTCAGACTTTCAGAGGAGCTAATTGAGACGAGAGAAGTAGCAGCTATGGCCAGAATATCATCATTTATTATACATGATATTAAAAATTTGATGTATAAAATCTCGCTCACTTTTGATAATGCAAAAGAGTATATAGATAATCCCGAGTTTCAGGATGACATGCTTGAGACCATGAGAAATACTCTCACCAGGATGAAGAATCTTATTCAGAGATTGAAGTCGTTCCCTGAAAAACACTCACTAAATACTGAATTGGCAGATATGAATCTATTGGGCAGAGAGATGATTGAAGAGGTTATGAAGATGAGGCCTGGCGTAGAGATTTTTTTTAACGGTTCAACCGCACTTTCTATGGTTGATGTAGCAGAGATCAAAAAGGTTATATTAAATCTTATTTTAAATGCCCTTGATGCAATTGGAGAGAAGGGCACTGTAAAAGCAGAGACAGGCACTGATGGTGATAGTATATTCCTCAAAGTCATAGATGATGGTTGTGGAACGACAGAAGATTTTATAAAGAAACACCTGTTTAAGCCTTTCAGAACCACAAAGAGAAAAGGTCTCGGCATTGGACTTTATCAGTGCAAACAGATTGTAGAGGCCCATGGAGGCTTGATTGGAGTAGAAAGTGAGGCAGGAAGAGGCTCTGTCTTTACTGTTTATCTGCCAGCGGCAAGAGAGTTATGCAGGATTTGAAGAAAATGGAAAAACTATTAATTATTGATGACAGCAAAGAGATAAGAAAACAGCTCAAATGGGGGCTTGGTAAGGAGTATACTGTAGTTTTTGCGTGTAACAGAAAAGAGGCAGTTTCTCTCTGTAGAAAATATAACCCTAAAGTAGTGATACTCGATTTGAAGATGCCACCCAATGAGGATGTTACAGATGAAGGTTTTATATGCCTTGAGGAGATATTGAAGAACAAACCACTTGCAAAGGTTATAGTAATAACTGGAAACGAAGAAAGGGAAAGTGCACTCAAGGCTGTTAAGAAAGGGGCTTATGATTATTACCAGAAACCAGTAGACCTAAATGAATTAAAAATTGTTGTAAACAGGGCCTTTCATCTCTATAACATTGAAGAGGAGAACCGAAGATTTACACTTAATAAAGAGGATGCAGTAATGTATGGTATATTAGGGCAAAGCCCTGAGATGTTAAATGTCTTCTTAACCATCAGAAAAGTAGTTTCTTCTGATGTCTCTGTATTAATTCAGGGTGAAAGCGGGACAGGCAAGGAACTGGTTGCAAAGGCAATACATTTAATGAGTCTGAGGAAAGATGGGTCTTTTGTTCCTATCGACTGTAGCGCAATACCAGAAAATCTACTTGAGTCAGAACTTTTCGGATATGAAAAGGGTGCTTTTACAGGTGCATATGCCCAGGTTCAAGGTAAGTTTGAATATGCACATAAGGGAACCCTCTTTCTTGATGAGATAGGCGAACTACCTATCCACCTGCAGGTAAAGCTGCTCAGGTTTCTGCAGGAGAAGAGCGTTCAGCGGGTAGGTGGCAGAGAATATATACAAGTAGACGCAAGAGTCATTGCAGCATCAAATACAGATATAAAAAAGGCAATTCAAGAGGAAAGATTCAGGGAAGATCTTTATTACAGAATATGTGTTATAACCATTAATCTTCCGCCATTAAGAGATAGAGGTGAAGATATATTATTACTTTCAAACCTCTTTTTAAGGAGGTATAGTGAAGAATTTAATAAAAAGGTGAGAGGATTCAGTGCTTCTTCTATAGAATTTCTGGAATCATATAAATGGCCTGGAAATGTAAGAGAACTTGAAAACAGGATACAAAGGGCTGTTCTCATGGCCGGATCAGCATTGATAAATCCCCATGACCTTGGTTTTACGGAAGACCCTGCAAGACAAAAGATTGTCCATAAAGAAGGTATGACATTGAAAGAGGTAAGGGATAAGGTTCAAAGAAACATGGTAATCTCTGCAATTGATAAGCATGATGGCAATATTGCGCGTGCTGCTGTAGAACTGGGAGTAAGTAGGCCAACACTATATGACCTTTTAAAAAAACATGGTCTTTATAATAACAAGTAAAGATTGACAGGTTTTGATGATTCTATATTTCGAATGTCAAAGTGAAACCGGCATTTTTTAAAAAAAGTTTACTACTTCTTCAAAGGCCTTGACGACCTTCGGGTCATAGATAGAACCTGAACCTTTCTTAATCTCCTTTAATGCATTATCCTTTGTAAGAGCCTTTCTATATGGTCTTTCAGTGATCATTGCACAAAAGGCATCTGCAACAGAGAGAACCCTTGATATGAAGGGTATCTCCTCACCTTTCAACCTCTCTGGATAACCCGTTCCATCGTATTTTTCATGGTGGTAAAGTATCGCCTTCTTAACGTCCTCAGAAAATTCAAATTTATTTATTAAATCAACAGCGGTATAAGGATGAATCCGTAGAGAAGTGGTCTCTGACGGTAAAAGTTCTTTCTTGTTCAGTATATCTTCATCAACAAGAGCAAGACCTATATCATATATCATGGAGATGTAGAGAGCCAGTTTTTTGGCCTCCTCACTTGCTTCAAGTTTGTCCATAATCATGTTCATTAAATCCTGAAGAATGCTGTCTTTCTTGCGGTATTTTTTCTTGGCAGTGAGAAGACTGTCCAAGGATGTTATGAACTGATTGAAATCACCTTCTCTGCACTCACTTGAGTAAAGTGTTTCGATAAAATGTGAGATTCTTTCGCTTACTACAGAAGCGATGTGCAGATCCCGCTCTGTAAAGGATTCAGATGATTTTTTGTTGTTCAGATTAACTACACCTACTACTCTATCATTAATCTTCAGTGGTACTGAGAGGAGGGATTTTGTATTATACTGGGGAATACTTTTTCTTTTGAAGCGAGTATCATCCTCGACATTATCTATTAACAATGGCCTGCCTTCAAGTGCAACCCGTCCAGCGATACTGTCGCCAATCTTTATTCTTGTCCGTTTTATCACCTCCTCATCCAGTCCTATTGCGCTATTTATCGAGAGAGTACCTGTCAATTCATCGGTAAGCATTATCGAACATATATTCAGGTACAGCAGATCAGCGATAAACTCATTAAACATTGTCATAGTAGTATCAATGACAGCTTCTATCTTCTGTCTTGTACTCTTAGGAATTGCGACGGAGACAACAAAGGTATCATCTTTATTTTCTGCATTCAGATCCCACCTGTGAATTTTTGATATCCTATAAGCAAGATAAAGCTTTAATCTTTTTTCTCGATGATTTTTATGAAACATGGTTTTTGAGTCAAAGAGATTTGGCATCAAATACGATGGCAGACTTCTCGAAATAATTAGATTTATATTTACATAATCATTTTCATTAACAGTGATTCCTATAGAGTCACCCTTCTCAATGTACTCGATTAATCCCTCTATCAAATTAATAAAGAACTGGGCAATCCTTATCTTGTCCCCAACAATACTTGATAAATTTTCTTTAATATCTAACTTCAGAGTTAGATTTTTTCTTGTAAGTGATGTTTTTAGCAAGGTTGAGTTTAATATCTCATTAAGAAAATCTGGAAGATTTATAATAGATTTTTTTATAATTTGTGTATTATCTTCAAGCCTTTGAAAGTCAAGCAAATTTTCAACAGTGGTTATAAGTTTGTTCGTCTCAGTCGAGATAATATCATAGAATTCCTTTGTGTGAATAGCACTTAGTTTTTCAGACCGCTTTAAACAGTATATAGCGCCTTTAATTGAATTGAGAGGTGAGCGAAGTTCATGTGAGACACGGGTAATGAATTCTGTCTTCATAACATCGGTATCTATAAGTTTTCTGTTTATTTCTTCAAGATCGGCAGCCTTAGCCTTAAACTGAGACATTATAAAAACATTTTCAAGGGTGATAGCTGCCTGATTTGCAATGATCTTTAGAAGGGCAAATTCATCATCTGTAAAAGGCATATTATCTTTCTTATCATTAATATTGAGTATACCAAGTAATCTTTTTTTGCTTATAAGAGGGCATGAAATGAACGATTTTGTCTTGTAACGATCCCTTTTTATATCTTTAAAATCCTTATCATTCTCAATATCCTCAACAAGGACAGGGAGTCTATTCTTGGCAACAGTACCTGCAATTCCTTCGCCTATTTTAACTCTGTATGAATTGACGAGTTGAATATCAATGCCCCTTGCTGCATGGATATACAATTCTCCTTGTTCGTTAATTAACATCAGTGAGCCCTTTTCCGCGTTAGTATAGTTTATCGCAAGGTCGAGGATAAGGTTTGCTATGGAGCTGATATTGTCTGTAGCAACTATAGCGGTGGAGATCTCTTGAAGGATTGAGAACTTCTTCTCGATGAGATCTTGGTTTTCCATTACACGACTATTATCAGTCATTTGAGTCTGTGGTGATTAAATTTTTTAATGTTTTTCGAAACTATATTACCCTGTTTTTTATCTCAATTTTGATGTTGTAAATATTTACAGCACCCAATAATTTTCTGACTGCCATTATACTGATCAATTGAGCTCCCTTTTGGTTAAAGGAAATTTTATTATTCCAGTAGACCCTAACGTATTTGAAATTATAAATCATAAAATGGATAGCAAAACTTATACCAAAATCAAGAAATAATACCCTTTCAGATAAAAAAAATTTTCAAGGAAGTCTATAATGATAAAGGCATCTTCTTTATTTAAATTTACCTATAATTAAATGATATTTTTATTATTTTTTGTTCAAATGCAATGTTTGTGACAATAGTAATTCTGCCTTTGTAATTCATAATATTAAAAGTAATAGTATCAATAGAAACTTTTAATTTATAGAATCTTAAAAGTGTAAAGTATGCAGATTTTTTTGTCGAAAATCTTTACATTATCTTTAATTAATGTAGATAATTCCATTTTGACAACCTTATTTTCTTCTGGTATTCTTTTATATATTTATGAAGATGTTTAAGCTTGATTTTTAAAATACCTGCCTGTATGGCATCAAGTCTTCCATTATAACCTTCTATATCATGATAATATTTTTTTGCAACTTCTCTTTAAGTGAATACTCTTAAAAAGAATATGCCCTTAATCTTTTACGATTGAGCTGCTGCTGACATTTTTGGCTTTTTATAACATTAAAAATAATATTCATCAGAAGTGAAATAATTTATAATTATTGTTGTCAAAAATATGATAATGTTACTATTATTTCATATTAATAAAATTACATTATATGTAATATATAAGCTATTTAATTTAAGTACTGACGTATAATGTATTTTTGGCGTTTCAATTTATTCAGAATGTTCTGTGCTATTATGATATGAGCGTCTACTTTTTATATTCGAGAAGTTTTTTAGAGACAAAGATAAAAAAAATAGAATTTCTGTAGGATTGCAATATAAATAAAGTTAAACTTTAAGTTAATAGCTTTATCTCCCTGATAAACAAGGAAAATAAATGAATATAATAATTCAAAAGATTTCTGTTTACCTGAGAATGATCAAGTTTTCTCATTCGATTTTTGCCCTTCCTTTTGCCTTTACTTCAGCCATAATCGCTGCGTCGGGTATACCGACATTAAGGCAGATTTTCTGGATAATAGTTGCTATGGTTGGAGCAAGGTCAGGGGCTATGGGTTTAAACAGGATAATTGACAGAAAGATTGACAGTGCCAATCCACGTACTTCTTCAAGGGAGTTGCCAAGGGGCTTATTGGGTATAGGTGAAGCATCTGTTTTTATCATGGCATCATTCAGCTTTTTAATTTTGGCTGCATATATGTTAAATCCGTTATGCTTGAAATTGTCTCCCGTTGCTCTTGTCTTACTTTTCTTTTACTCTTTTACCAAGAGGTTTACCTGGTTAACTCATTTTGTTCTTGGACTTGCTATATCAGCAGCTCCACTAGGTGCATGGATAGCTGTGAAGGGTACTTTTGATATCGAAATAGTTATACTTGGAGTTGCTGTGATCTTCTGGCTTGCAGGATTTGACGTATTGTATGCCCTTCAGGATTTGGATTTTGATAAAAGGTATGGACTTTACTCTATCCCGCGTAGATTCGGTATCAGAAAATCTCTTCATTTATCCAGAATTTTTCATGTAATTACCTATATACTTCTTGTTACTACCGGAATAATATTTAAACTTGGAGGTTTTTACTGGACGGGCATGTTTATTATTGCTGGCCTGTTTTTATACGAACATTCACTCGTGAAAGAAGATGATCTAAGCAGACTTGATATGGCTTTTTTCAACATGAACGGATATATTAGTATGACAGTCTTCATCTTTACTTTAATGGATTTTGTTTTGTGAAAAGATATATATTTGCAATAACAGGAGCAAGTGGCTCGATTATAGGGATCAGGATATTGAAGGAGCTCGTTGGGATTGCCGAGATCCATATGGTAGTATCATCTCCGTCATTTTCAATTATTCATAATGAAGCAGGCATTGACTGGAATGGTACAACAGAAGGGGATATCCAAAAAAAGATAAGAAAGTTTTTCCAGTCGAACAGGATTTTTTACTATAAAGAAAGCAATTTTAACGCACCTATATCGAGCGGTTCTTTTAAAACCGAAGGGATGTTTATTGTCCCATGTTCTATGAAGAGTCTTGCCGGAATTGCAAATGGATATGCAAACAGTCTGATTGAACGTGCAGCAGATGTCACAATTAAGGAGGGACGGCCGTTGATTGTATCACCAAGAGAAATGCCTTTCAGTGCAATTCATCTTGAAAATATGCTGAAACTTGCTCGGTTGGGCGTTAAGATCGTACCTCCGGTTATGGGCTTCTATCATGAGCCTAAAAGCATAAATGATTTGGTCGATTTTGTTGCAGGTAAAATTATTGATGCCATGGGAATAGATAAAGATATATATAAGCGCTGGGGAACGAAATAGAACTTATTTCTCCCAGACGAATCCTTACATATCGGGTCATCCAACACATATATTTTTATAAAGTATTGATAAGCAGGACTGACCTTCGCTTGCTACGATATTTTTCGACTGTTCTAAAGCTCATTTTGCTACAGCCTCGAAACTCGTCCCGAAGTTTCGGGACTTAGACACTCGAGGCTGTGGCCGCTTCATTTAGCTAAGAACTGTGACCGAAAAACATCTGATGCCGCTCAAGCCAAATCCTGCTTATTTCTATTGACTATTGACTGTTGATAATTAATAAATGACAATGACTTTAACTGGGCGGAGCTAACGATATGATCTATCTCATATAAATTATTTTTAGATTTGGTAAGATATAATTATGATGTTTAAGGAAAGCTGTCCAGGAAGCCGGGAAATAAGAACACCTTATCCTGAAGAAGTTAGGTGTTTTTGGTGTGATAAAATAAACGAGATTTGGACTGATGAGGTCGAAACAGATTGCAAGAAATGCGGCAAGAAAGTAACGCGTGAAATGAGACCCTCATGTATTGAATGGTGTCCAGCTGCAAAAGAATGTGTAGGGGCGGAAAAATACGAAAGGCTGATGAAATCAATAAAACATTAGTCTTTCAGATAAAAAGCCCCTTAATGTATTTAAAGGGGCTATAACTATAAAATTAGAATCTTAAGCTTTTGTTACGTTTACAGCTTTAAGTCCTTTAGGCCCTTCTGCAATCTCAAAATTCACTGTCTGGCCTGCAGCAAGGGTTTTAAAACCTTCAGACTTTATTTCTGAGTAATGGACAAAGATATCCACACCATCTTCCTTTGTAATAAATCCATAGCCTTTGGTTTCATTAAACCACTTTACTGTACCTTTTTGCATTTAAAAATATAACCTCCTGAGTTTTAATTTGAAGATTTACAGAAGGCAAGTACAAAGAAATCCACAAAGAGCATAGTCTTCGGTGATTCAATGTTTACTGCAATACTTCCGAAACTTCGCGATAATTATTACATATTGAATGTAAATAGGTCAAGAATAATTTGGTTGCAGATAAATTGATTACAGGGTTATTTATTGAACTCCCTAGAGAATGAACTGACACGTAAAGTTCACTATGTTCTCCACGTGTCAGCACGTGATCCCAAAGGGATTTTACGTGCTGGCGGGGCGGACGGGAATTGAACCCGCGACCTTCCCGACTTGTCGGGACGTTCTAACCGGGAGAATTAATTAAATCAATTAACAAGGCTTTTCTCTTGAGTGCCTTTAACTCTAACTCTCTTTTTGAAGCAAGTGATAGAGATTCAAATTCTTCAGAATAGAGTAACTTCCATGGACGTTTAGGCTTTGTGTATCTTGATCTACCCTGGTTATGTCTTAAAAGGCGTTCTTGAAGATTGTTAGTCTGTCCAATATAAAGGGAATTGTCTAATTGACTTTGCATGATGTAGATAAAATAAGACATAAAGGAAATGGCGGGGCGGACGGGAATTGAACCCGCGACCTCCGGCGTGACAGGCCGGCGTTCTAACCGGGCTGAACTACCGCCCCATAGATAAATATAACAAAGCCTGCGACCTTCCCGATAAATCGGGGCGTTCTAACCGGGCTGAACTACCTACCAAGAAAAAAATGGCAGGCGGAACAGGGCTTGAACCTGTGCACCCAGCCTTGTAAGTACTCTACCTACCAGAGATAAAAAATACCATATTTTAGAATCTTATGGCAAATTTTCTCTTTATCGTTACTTAATGTTGTATTTTGTGAAAATTATTTTCCATAAAATAATCCATAATGCATTGTGATATATTAATTTTTTGTAAAATTATCTTTTTTACCCATTTACTAGATTCTTGTGACGAGGATCACAGATTGTTATTCTCATTTTGATTATCATAATATCATTCTGGGATTTTTACACTGTTCTTTGTCAGGAGAATTTTTAGAGATTGATGTTTCCGAAAGGGTAAACCCTGGGTAACCAGGGGGCACAAAGCCACGAGTCCTATAATAGATCAAAGGATCGTCGGGTTTCCGAAGAAACAGGTTTATTCAGAACACATCTCTGGAAGAAATAAAAAAGCCTGTTTCGCATATCGGGAAACAGGCTTTTTTATTGGTATTTGAAAATCTAAATTTTATGCCACAGGTCCATATTACTCAGTGTAATTACGGTACTATGGGCTGCATTTAGCACGGCAATAAAACTATTGGAGGTATATATGTTTCAAAATAATGCCTTAACAAGAAGTCTAAGGAATGATCTTCCATGTTTTTTCACACTTATCGTTCTCCCTCTTGTATTTTCCTTAACAATCTTTCTTGTTTTTTTACCACAGAACGTTTATGCAGGTCAGGCAACGTTGAGTTGGGATGCACCAACCACGAATGTCGACGGGAGTCCGTTAACAGACCTTGCAGGATACAAGATCTATTATGGCACTTCCTCATCGAATTATTCCAAGGTTGTTGATGCTGGTAATGTTTTAACCTACGTAATAACAGACCTCAACGAAGGACAGACTTACTATTTTGCTGTTACTGCTTATGATACATCAGATAATGAAAGTGATTATTCCAATGAGGTAAGTAAAATAGTCAATACCTACTCGATAACGGCAACAGCAGGACCAAACGGGACTATTTCACCGTCAGGTACGATAGTAGTAGATCACGGCACCTCACAGTCTTTCACGATTACACCGGATGCAGGGTATTCTATCTCTGATCTGCTTGTTGACGGGTCATCAGTAGGTGCTGTATCAACATACACATTTACCAATGTGACAGATGACCATACCATCTCGGCTAGCTTTGCGATTAATACCTACTCGATAACGGCAACAGCAGGACCAAACGGGACTATTTCACCGTCAGGTACGATAGTAGTAGATCATGCCACCTCACAGTCTTTCACGATTACACCGGATGCAGGGTATTCTATCTCTGATCTGCTTGTTGACGGGTCATCAGTAGGTGCTGTATCAACATACACATTTACCAATGTGACAGATGAC
>CAYFQB010000022.1:0-14623 GCA_964345225.1 uncultured Nitrospiraceae bacterium
GTACAGGTCAGGAATGACACTTTTCTTAAAGATTTCCTTGATAGATTTGTATTTTCTTTTAAGACAAATAAGAGAATATTGAAAGGAATGGTATTCCTTTCAGTTTTTAATCAGGAGAAAATCGGCAATTTCATAGATCGAAATATTGTTGCATTTCTTCCGGTTAGAGAGACTATTGAGAACCTGCATCAGTTATCTCTTGACAGGATGGTTGATCTGCTTAAGAATTTGGAAAATTCCAGTGTAGTCAAAATTAATCCGAACGGCAAAGTATATAAAGGAAAGCTGGTAAAAACATTTATGAATTTATAAAAGTTGTACAGTTTAACTCCCAAAATGCGTTTCAGTATAAAAAGAGCAGGTGTATTTGAAGAAAAAGGCCATGCCATTTCTACTTTATGAATCCCGACTTGTCGGGGCACCACCTTTGTTAATGCATTTCTGGTGAATTAAGTTGGACATATTCCTTTCTCTCTCTGGAGGGAAATTTTTATGCAAAAATTTCCCTATGTCCGCTCAAGAAACATGTATAGCGAGATGCGATAAGTGAGCGTTCAAAAATGCGATAAATCGCTTCCCAAAATCGTTTGACTGTGTCAAAATTGGTTTGATTTTTATCCCTTTTGATTATATCATTATACAAAATTTCTTCCTCTTCTAATAAAGTTGTCAAGTTTTTTCTGATACTCGCCTGTTAAAGTTATCCGGTCCTATTTAAAAATTTTAATTTTTTTTCTAAGGTTCAACTTTAAAATCTTCTGCAATTAGACGTCATGCTCCGGCCTCCGATCCAGTCGAGGACATGCTAGACAGGAGTATCCCTTTCCGTTATCCTCCGGCTTGACCGGGGGATCCAGAGTATATTTGTTATTGCTCCATTCTTTTGCAGAGAAGGTGCTTGGATTCTCCGATCAAGCCTGCCTGTAGCCTCGATTCGGCGAAGCGGGCCGGCAGGCAGGTCGGGGAATGACTAAAACATTAGTACAATACCATATCGATAACCCAGATTGTTTTACATGTTACGAGTAAGTGTTATTCTTTCTGCGACAGTTGTGGAATGACGCTTATTCGAATCAATCGTGATATTTTGACTTAAATAAATTTTAAACAAATGGCAGCACAATAAAACTGCTCTTGGAAATATGGAAATAATTACACATACTTGAAATTAATAAATATTTTTTAAACAAAAGTATTTAAAAAATAAAATAAAACTTGACAAGGTCTTTTTTATTTGATATACATTTTATTAATATGTTAGTCAAAAATATATTTTAAAATGGAAATAAAAGGGAAGAAAAGAAAGAGGAAAAAAAAGGAACACAGGTATGTTACATCATTTACGATGAGGTTTGATAACTTTACCCTTGAGATGCTGGAAAGGATTGCCTATGACGAAGACAAGACAAGGCCGGAAGCAATTCGGTCATCAGTAAAGTTTCTTTATCTGAAGAAATATGGACAAAAGGAGCTGGAGAAAATGAGAGAGAAGCATCGGCCAGCTTTTTTAAAAGAAGAGTAGACTATGCTTCCATCTTTATTAATGAAGGAATAAAGATACTGATGCAACCCATGTATTTTAGATATCTTAAGACAGTCGCAATCATGGTTCTCATAATCTTCTCATGGACATTTGGTGGGTTGTTTGAGGTAGCCTATGCAATACAGAACAGCAAAGGGCAGAGCGCAAAGAGCACTGAGCGAGATCAGAATCTTGGAGAAAAATTCCAAAAATCAATTGAAGAGATAGAACAGATACTTACTGACACAGTCACTGACACAGAGATAAAGAAAAACACACTCAAAACCAAAAAATCAGAAATTGAATTTCTTGATATAGAGATAAGAAAACAGTTTAAGGAAACCCAGGAGAAGATCAATGAACTTCCCGAAGAAATAAAACAGAGGCACAGGGATTTTGTAAAAAAATATGAAGGCAATCTGAATGAACTAAAACGAAATCTTAAGGCAATTGAAAAGGCAAAGGACAAGGTCGAAGTTGAGGCTGAGATTAATATGACAAAGGAGCTTCTTAAGAAGGTAAAACCAAAAAAGAAGCACATCCCCCTTGACCCGAACAAACTTCCTTACAGGTCATCTGAGCCGATATTTAAAGAACCGCGACTAAAACCAGAAGAATTCAGAGAACTCTCAACCTTGAACCGTAAACCTGTGCTTGTTGCTTCTGTTGGTTCATTGGTAGGTTTACTTTCCTCAACTTTAGTTCAAGCTACAAATACCCCAACTAATTCTGATCTGTCAGAGACCATAGAAGTTCAGTTCACACCTGAGATATCAGCTAAGGCAGAGGAACTGGAACATAATCCTGTAAAGATATATGAATACGTAAAGAACAATTATTTCTTTGAACCATATTACGGTTCTTTAAAAGGGGCACATGAAACTTTATTAGAAGGGGCAGGCAATGACTTTGATCAGGCTTCTCTTTTGATTGCCTTATTGAGAGTTTCCAATGTGCCTGCAAGATATGTCTACGGAACTATTGAAGTCCCAATTGAAAGAATAAAGAAATGGCTTGGCGTAGAAGATGAGACAGTAGCAGGTGAAATTCTTGCATCAAACGGCATTCCTGTAGCACTTGTACAGGAAGGCGGGAAGATATCAAAAGCAAGATTAGAACATGTATGGGTAGAAGCATGGGTTTCATACGAAAACTACAGAGGGCATCCATATTCCCAGAACAAAACCTGGATACCCTTGGACCCGGGTTTCAAACTGGTTCAATACACCCGTGGACCTGATTTAAAACAGATAATGAACTTTGACCCTGAGAGTTTTATGAATGAACTATTGTTACATTCAACATACAGCACTTCAGAGTATTATGTCAGCAATGTCAGCGAGGACTTTCTCCAGCAGAAACTTGAGGAGTATCAGTCCAACTTAGATGAATATTTAACCAATAATATACCCGATGCAAAGCCACAGGACTTGATCGGCAGTTTTGATATATTGTATGAAAAATTCGGAGTCCTTCCCGCTTCACTTCCTTATAAGGTTATTGTAAAAGGTATATCCTTTTCCGAAGTTCCCGATACCTTGAGACATAAACTCCAGATTGAGATTAAGGGTACGGATTACTTTGGTACTGGTGATATATACTATCAGACCAATCTCTCACAGCTTGCTGGCAGGAGAATAACTATCCAATATCTACCAGAAACATCGGCTGATGAAAATACATTAAAAACCTATGGAAAACTCTCTGCAACTCCTGCTTATCTTGTAAATATGAAGCCTGTATTGATGATAGACGGCTCTGCCGTGGCAACAGGCGGAGCGATAGGCCTAGGGAATATACAGCGAATGAATATCACTTTTTTGTCACCGAATATCTCAACGGACATTATAAACCATGACATGACTGCTGGCGGTTATTATGCTATTGGACTTGACTTACAAAGAATCCCAAAGGCACTTTTGCAAAAACAGACAGACAGGATGCATGCCATGAAAATATACATTGAGTCAATCATTTCAGGAAATCCTTCCACTCCGCCCGAAGGAGATTCAAGAGATAACCTTATTGGAGACATGCTATACGATGTAGCAATAAATTATTTTTACAATCTTGATGCATTAAATGATTTGACTGCACGAGTCACAGATACTGTTTGGTTAAGACAGCCTTCAGAGGCAATAGCTTTTATAGATTTAAAAGTAAACACTATATTTGGAATACCACTATCTGCAAAACCTGTAGGTATGGGTATTGATGTAGATAGAAATATTGTATCCCCCTTTTCAATGACTGGAGATAATGATTTAGAGAAAGCCTTTAAAATGCAGAGTGGGATATATTCATCTGCAATGGAGCATATCATTTTTGAATGGATGTTTAATGTTAATGCAGTTTCAACAGTAAGAGTCCATCAAGAGGCTAATTCATTATCCATCCCAATCTATTTTGTATCAAGCCAGAACATTGGACAGGTTCTTCCAAATCTTCAGGTTTCCAGTTCTTTAAAATCAGATATTCAGAATGCTGTTAATGGTGGTCTGACAGTTATTATCCCGCAGACAGAAATAACATTATATAACTGGAGTGGTACAGGGTATATAGTCCAAAACCCAACAACCTTTGATGGTGCATACAGAATTTCCGGGGGAATAAATGGAGGATCAACAACTTGCTTGACTGAAGGCAACTGTTATTTCAATGCAGATCATCCTTGCATTCTACCAGGTGGCGAGGAAAATCTTTGGGGTCAACTCATCGATGATATTGATAATCTTCTTGCTGTTGCCAATATATTGCTTTTGGGAGAGGTAAACCTTCAAGGTTTGGCAGATGAACTATGTTCACTTTTACAAGGAATAAGTCCTACAGCACCTGGTGCATTTAAAGCAGAAAAAATTCTAATACAATTCAAAATAGATGTTGCATTAATGGTCATTGCGATTAGTGCTAGTCGAATATCACCTCCAGAAATAGGTGATTTACTTTCTTTTGCTGTAAATGAAATTCTATTAACGGGCTATTGCTTTGAAGGTGATATTTTAGAATACTCAGGCTATTTTATAATTCATTATCTTTATGAATATGTAGTTTTATTCAGGGCTGGTCTGATAGGAGCTTTTCCTGACCTGGAGAATTAATATAATGATAAAAAAACTCATTGTATTTACAGTTTGCTTACTTTTACTGTCAACAATAGCTTTTGCTGATGGAAAGTGGGTACCTGTTAAGAGCCCGGGTAGATTAGGGTATTTTGATATTTGCTTTGCTGATAAAAATAACGGATGGATTGTAGGGTCAGCCTACGGTGACGAACGATTAATATTACATACTTCTGACGGTGGCAGGACATGGCAAAGGCAATCAAAAAAAGGTAAATGGGCTCAATTTTTATATGTAAATAGAGGGTGTTCCTTTGTTGACTCTCAGAATGGATGGATAGTGGGCGATAAAGGCTTAATTCTACATACCTTAACTGGCGGATTAGTGTGGCAGAAACAGGACAGTGGACTTAAACCCTTAAATGTACGTGGTTTCAAGATGCCAATCGACTTATTTAGCGTTCAATTCACAGATAAGAATAATGGATGGGCAGTAGGAGCTTTAGGCACCATTATCCATACTGAAAATGGAGGGATAACCTGGGAAAGACAGCGTTCTGGAACTACTCAAATTTTGTGGGATATTCATTGTATTGATAGAAACAACTGCTGGGCTGTTGGAAGTAGAGGGACTATATTGCATACAACTAACGGCGGGGAGAAATGGTTAGGACTTTTTAGGGGCTGGAAAAAACAGGAAAGTAATACATGGGCACATCTATATGGGGTGTATTTTATAGATAAAGATAACGGCTGGGTTGTAGGAAATGGAGGAATATTTAATACTTCTAATGGCGGAAAGACATGGCAAACACAAGCAAGGTTTAGAAAGACAGACCTTTACAAGGTCTTCTTTGTTAATAAAGACAAAGGGTGGGCTGTTGGTTGGAATCTAAAAAGTCCCAAAGGTGTTATCAAATATACAGAAGATGGCGGAAAGACATGGCTTTCGCAAGAGAGCGGCACTATATACAGCCTTTCATCAGTTTATTTCATCGATGAAGATAAAGGCTTTGCAGTTGGAGAGCATACAATACTTCGCTATGTAGGAGACAATGAAACAGGGAAGTGACATAAACACTATTATATTTCAATATTGGAGATCAGAACACCATAACAGAGAAATCTCCTTAGTTAGTATGGGATTCTGGAGAGTAGCTGAGTCATGAAAAAATATGTAATATTGATGATTTTTATTTTTACAATAATCACCAATGCATCTGCTGACATCCAGAACAGTATTGATACTGGTCTTAATTGGCTACTGACAAAACAGAACGAAGATGGAAGTTTTGGATATCAATCGGAAATATTATTCAGGGATACAGAAGAGGTATTAAATACACTTTATATCTTTAACCAAAAAGGAAGCCAATATCAAAGCGGTCTACAATGGTCTTTAAACACTAAAGCAAACAGCATAGATTTTATTGCAAGAAAAATTATACTTCTTTCAGATGAAGGTATAGATACAACAGTAGGGATAAACATTCTTTTAGAGAATCAAAATACAGACGGAGGTTGGGGAATATCGCCTGTCCATGAAAGTGACGTACTTGACACAGCCTTGGCCCTTCAAGCCCTCATGGCTACTGACTACTCAGATATGAATGTCATTAACTCAGCCCTTGGGTATCTTCTCTCAATCCAAAATCCCGATGGTGGCTGGGGATTCTATCAGGGGGATGGTAGTAATGTATATATGACAGCAGTGGTTTCAATGACCCTTCAGCAGTTTCCCCAGACAACTTCTTATGCTACAGCCATCAACAAGGCAACTGCTTATCTTATTGCCCATCATAACATAGACAAAGGATTTGGCCTTTCAACAGTCTTAGGATCAACTGTCTATGAAACAGCACTGGCTTATATTGCATTGGTTGGAGTAATAACTGATAATACAGTGCTTGGTAATGCTGTCAATTATCTTATATCCGCACAATCACCGGATGGTTCATGGCTTCAAGACACTTATAACACAGCCCTTGCATTAAGGGCATTATATCTTGCAGAGAACAAACCCCCTCCGCAACCCAAACCAATCATAGGAACTGTCACTGGTCAAGTTGTTGATGCATCGACCAACCAGCCTTTAAGCGGTGTATCTGTGGTTCTCCAGTCTGACACGGGCATAAATGCAGTAACAGATTCAACCGGAGGTTTTTCGCTGTCAAACATACCACCGGGAAGCTACGTAATAAACTTCAATCTCACAGGATATACAAAATCAAGCATAACTGTGGATATCACAGAAGGCTCAATTGTGAGTCTTGGAACAATCCCTCTTTCAATAGAACCCACTACTGGCATTATAAAAGGCATTGTCACCGACGCGGAGAATGGACAACCATTAGAAGGTGTACATATTACAGCAACAGGCTCTTTCAGTGGCAGCACTTTGACCGGCATAGATGGAAATTTTATCTTTACCAATGTTCCCCCAGGAGGTGTAACCCTTACAGCATCAAAAACAGGATACTATCCAGCCACAGGTACAGGAACAGTCGTATCCGGAGGTATATTGTTTTTCAATCCACAATTGAGTACCCAACCACCACCGACAACGTTAGGGAATCTAACAGGAAAGGTCTTTGATGGTTTATTAAATAAACCAATCCAGGGAGCAACAATCTCCCTCTCAGGAGGTCTATCCACAAGCACAGATGCACAGGGAGTCTTTATTATAGAAGATATCATACAAAATAAATATCAATTAACCGTTTCTGCCCCAGGATACATAAGCCAGATTTATCAGATTATGATATCTTCAGGTGTAACAACAGACATGCAGAAGATTTTTCTTATTCCTATTCTTCAGACTACAACAATAACCGGAAAAGTTACTGATGCAATTACTGATAATCCTATAGAAATGGCCAATGTTGTGGTAGTTGGAACCTCTATTTATACAAAGACAGATAACGATGGAACTTATACTATTAGTGGTTTAACACAGGCATCTTTGGACCTCAGGGCATCTGCCATAGGTTATGATTGCCTAACATATCAGATAGAAGTAAATATGCCAGGTGTTTTTACAGTAAATTTTGAGCTTATGCCAAGCATTATCAGTTCTCTTAAGATTACGGACCTGATCACTGACAAACAGACTTATTCAATTGATTCGGACGTGACGATAACAGCAACTATCGAAAATTCTGATAGTAATCCCATTAACGCTCAAGTAATTGTGCATATTTCAGACAGCACTGATAATGTAATAGCGATACTCCACGGGGAACCAGAAACAACATTTTATCCTTCTGTTTCTACCCCGGTTACTATTGATTGGAATACAGGTCAATTCCCATCTGGATATTACAACATCAGGGTAAAAATTATTAAACCTTCATCCATATTCTATGATGGCGGAACCAATGATGTTTTATCTGAGAGAACCACATATATCAATATTCTGCCTGTTTCTAAGATTGATGGAGCCATGTCCTTATCACCACCTGTTACACAGGCTGATATGCTAACACCTGTTTCAATTAAGGCAACTATCAGAAATACTGGAAACACAGTTATTTCAAGCATGATTCAACTGGAGGTTAAGTATGAGGAACAATTGATTTATAGTCAAAACAGGCAAATTAATAATCTTCCGATAAACAATATTATCGAATTTGATTTCGGCAGTTTTGAGGCAAACCAGGGAGGTATTTACTCGCTAATCCTAACACCTGTTGATAACAGCGTATCAGGAAGTATAACAACAACTTATTACGTCGGTCCCCACGCAAATGCAAACTTTACAGTAATTCCTGATAAAGCCCCACCTGGTGATGTTAATGTGAAAGCGACTATAAAAACAACTGGTGGTGGAGCTAATAACGGAATGGTAATAAATCCATTATTACCCCTGATAAGGGAATCTACTCAAAAAGCAATAAACTGGGAGCAACAGAGGGCGTTTAATTATAATTGCAATGCCTGTCATGTTCAGAGTCAAATTCTTGCATCATTAGAACTATCACGGAATAAAGTCCAGATAGATAATACAGTTGCTGACGGGTTGTTCAATGCATTTAAGAGTTGGCAAAAAACAAATGGGGCATTTAGTGCTGATGGCATAAAATCCGGCCATAACAGTGTAACCACACTTGCCTTATGGGCATTAAGCTACTGGCATAATACAGATGAGGCAGCATTACATATAACAAAAGCAGCGGATTTTATGACAACTACACAACAGATTAATGGTGCGTGGCGTGCTGATCTTAATAAATCATGGTATTCACACATGTGGTGGTGCAGTCCGGGTTTTACTAACAGCGCGTCTTTTGCAGCCTATAATGCTATAGGTATAGCAAAAGCTTACAGTATTGAACAGAAGCTTTCGTATAAAGATTCACTTATGGGGGTTGTCGGCTTTTTTAACTATCCAGAATATTATCAAACCAGCATAGGAATTGCTTCCCATACAATAATGGGGCTTACAGCTGCTCTTACTGTTATAGATGATCAACCACTTATAAATTCTTCAAAACAGACTATAAACAATGCATTAAATATGATTCTAGATTCTCAAAATCAGGACGGAGGTTGGGGAGAATATCCAGGAGATTTAAGTGATCCCCTCTATACTGCATTTGCATTATATTCAATCAATATCTCTGGTAAAGCTAATGAGAATTACGGAGTAATAGAAAAGGCTTCTATTTATTTGCTTAATTCCCAGCAGCCAGATGGATCGTGGGATAGCCGCTATGTATATACCAATATTCCGGTTACCTCTTGGGTAACAATAGCTTTGCCTGTCACGTTTGGTGTTGTAGACGGTATAAAAGCAAATTTAATTCTATCTCCATCAACTGATGTAACTATAAACTCAGCTTCGATAAAATATGAAAACTTAGGTGCTGATTATTTATGGCAGTTTGGCAATCTTACACAAGAAGGCGTAATCCTCTCTCTTAATATGACAGTAAGTAACCTTCAATTGAACGAAGAGCGGAAGATTGCTAATGAAGCTTACATTTCTTTCTTAAATGTATACACTAATGAGACCGTAACAATTCCAGTGGAAATACCTGTTGTTAGAGGAGATTATGGTATCAGAATGAATCTATCTACGGACAAGACTGAATATAAACATAATACTGATGTGAAAATTGAAACTCTAATTTACAATGAAAGTTATCAGCCATGGGAAGGAATATTAAATATTGCTATAGATGATTTAAGTGGAGTCCGTGTTGCTGATGTGGCAACTATAAATATTGCAGATTTAGAACCATGGGGATTGAAAGATTGGTCATATAGAATTCCGGTAAGTGTTGTAGCCCCTGAGAAAATTGTAAATACTATTGCATCTACAAATATCAATTTTACATCGGCACTACAACAATTGGGGGCAAGTGGAACCTTCGATTCAGATTCTATTAGAGTCATGGAAGTTGATGAGTCAGGTTATATATTTGATGAAAAATATTTTCAATTTAGGCCAGCAAATGATTATGATGCACAGACAAATGCCCAAGCGGAACTATGGTGGCTGATCGATGGAGACACTCAAATGTCACAGGAAAGATATTTTTACATCTATTTCGACATAGTTGAAAATGGCATTAAAGATAGATCTTCAAATAATAAGATTCCTAATGCCGGCATCATTATAGCATACATTGACAATTATCATAGACTTTTAACCCTAAAAGGCGATTCATACGGCTCTTTTGGAGTTCCTGTTGCTCATTATATTACATCATATAGTCATCTAACTGATTATTATGGTCGAGCCATGGCTCTATCGGATTTTAATAACGATGGGTACCAGGATATAGTTGTTGGTTATTATAACGTAAGAGATCTTTATTTTTTACAAAATCGGGCAGATGGCTCTGACAACTTTCTGCCGAGAACATATTTAGATACAGTTTACAGTACTCGTCCTGATGCAACAACGAATGATTTCGATAATGACGGAAATATAGATTTAGTTCTTAACGACACATATAGACACTATCTCTTTAAAGGGTATGGAGACGGAACCTTTCAGAAAATACTGATAGGCGGTAACCCATGGGATTGCCAGTATTATTTTTGGTATTGTGGTGCTTGGTACTATCAAAAATCCTCGTCAGATATTAATAGTGACGGAAATATAGATTTAGTTATTGGTAACAGTAACCGGCGTTCAGCAGGTGGTATATATTTGTTCAGAGGAAATGGTGATGGTACTTTTATGTCCAGAATTAAAATTCGTAGCTTGGGCAGGCCTGTAAAGGGGCTTGCAGCAGATGACTTCGATGGGGATGGGTATACTGATATTATTGTAAATGAATATTTTATAAAAAATAATGGTAATGGAACATATGCTCAACCTTTGCTTATAGATAGTCTAATTTCGCATTATGCGTTTGATTCAGGTGATTTTAATTTAGACGGAAATATAGATTTGTTAGCAGCTGTTAGTGGTACCAGCTTGATTAAACTATACTATGGCAATGGCGATGGGACATTTAGCGATGGAGTAGATATAGAAACTTTTTCGCTCATAGAAAGTATGAGTGTAAATATAACAAAACCGGAAATATATGTTGATCATGGAGAGCCTGAGAAATTTAAAGGGAAAAGATTTGAATTTATATGGAATACAGGGAAAACCATTGCAGGCAATTATAAGGTTCAGGCTAATCTTTACAGAAGTGGTACACTTATTGATAAGGCAGTTGTTGACTTTGTAATATTGCCAGCGAAAACGTTATCTTCAAAAGTGAACACCGACAAAATATCTTATTCTGCAAACCAGACCGTAACAGTGACATCAACTTTAACAAACCTAAGTCCTAATTATATATTTGAAAACTTATCAGCAAAACTGATGGTTATAGATGCTGTAGGGCAAACACTTTATACAGATGTCAGAAACATCCCTATTCTTACCCTTGGCCAAGTTAGCGAATTAAAAACCTACTGGAATACGTCCACAAATCCGAAAGGTACATATACAATTAAACTTGAAGTCTTCGAAGGTTCAACGATTGTAAGTAGCTCAACGACAACCTTTGAAATCCTCGGTTCGGCAAACACAGGCGAAGGTCTGATAGGCACAATTACAGCCCAACCCGATCCAGTTTATCAAGGCAAAGATGTGACTGTTACATATACTGTAGAAAACAATGGCAATGAGGATATCATCGATCTTAATGTAAAGGTTCTTATTGTCGATCCAAATACGCAGCTGGTTAAAAATATTTCAGAAAAAACAATCAGTCTGCCCATGAATACAGTCGCTACCGGCAGCTCAATGTTTTCTACCTCAGATCTTACTCCAGATATCTATCTTGCAGTGCTACAGGTTATCACACCCTTAATGAATGAACCAAAGACTATATCAAACACGACCTTTGAGGTAATACCAGGACTTGAAGTTACAAAGACGATACCTGACGCAAAAAATGTTCTGGTATGGCTCAACTATTCATGGCAGTCGGGCCAGAACTGCCCTGACAGATCATTAATAGAGAATGCTTTACAGGATGTAGGGGTGAACTATTTCATAGTGATTGATAAAAAAGACTTTGAGGCAGAGTTAAGAAATCCATATTACACGGATTTTCTTATTCTTGGCGACCATCACCCCATAGAAGACCATTTCTCGGAAGAACTAAGAGAACAGATTTATTCAGGAAAAGGATTAATCTCATCAATGTTTAATAGGCAAAATCTTGATGAAGATTTATTTGGCATACAGTTTTCAGGCCATATCCCGGGCAGAGACTATCCTGTAGAACTTCTTGAGAGCGAAATAGCAACTCAGGGCAACTTCCAATCCTATGGGAGGACATTAAATGTTGATGCCTTGAATCCTGACGAAATAATTGGCTGGGTAGTCGAGACCACAAAGAAAGGGATTACCAGATATCCTGCTGTAATCAGACATGATTATGGTCTCGGAAAAGTACTATTTTATGCCTTTGATCTTGGACTAAGCAGCTTTAATTACAGCCAGTTTAGAGACTTGCTCAATAACTCCTTACATTACATTCATGCTCCTATGGAAACAACCACTGCTTTCAAACCGAATTACTTGATTCCTGTTGAGCTAAAAATCAGAAGCTTTGGAGGAGCTTTCGACCTGAGGATAACCGAAACATACCCATCTGATATAAAGCTTTATGATCCTCTGAATGTAAAATGGATAACAGACAACCCATGGATAATTGACTTACATCTTGAACCCCATGAGACAGAGACAGTACTTTACTATGCATTAACACCTGATGTACAGGGCACATACACATTGCAGACGGAAATAGGATACATTGATAATGGAACTTATAACTTTTACCAAGACCTCAGTATAGATATTCTAATTGATAGAGAAGCTACGACAATGACTGGTGATATTATCACGGCATTAAATGAGCTTTCATTAACAGGTAAGGACAGCTCAAAGGTAAGGATCGCTAAAAAATACATAGAAAACGTCCTAAGAAGATTTATAGTCAGTGATAAAGATATAGAGAAGAATATTCATGATATTTTAAAGGCAACAGGTTCTCTGCTTTCAGTAAGCAGCACCGACGTTTCAGGCATTAGATTGATGATGGCTGAGCTTCTTATGGTTTATGAGGGTAACTGGTATTTCGAATGAGCATAATTGACTATTAGTTTGTTCTGTAAGATATGCCAGTCTGACTCTCTACATTGTTGATCAATTATTTGCTCTTGCCTTGAATGGTAATTAAACCATTCTCAATAACATATCCTATATTGGAGGGTTTTAATGCAGCCCTTACGTTCTGTTTAACAAGGATTATTGTTATGTCCCCTGATATTAAGGCAGTCTTAAAAATTGAGTGTTAAAGGAAGAACTTCTTACTTTAAAATAATTCAAAAGGAGCATAAAGATTAAAATTATGGTGGTGCTGTCTTTAATGATAATATTATTATTAAGTAAAACAATGCTGGGAAAAGAAGTAACATCCAACCCCCTAATTTAACAAAAAAATCTGGAGTCTCGCTTGTCGTAACATGCCACCAAAATCTCCATTTCCCCAGTCCCTCGGGTAACCATATTAAAATTAGAGGAATGACTAAATACAGTGCCATATAAAACACCGTGATTGACTTTTCAGAAAAAATAATAGTTACTATTAAATAAATAGCAGAAATGACTAAAGAAATTACATTACAAAGCATTTTAACTCACAATTTCTAATTAAAATCTACATTGTTTATCTGTGCTTTGCAAGTGAATGTTACTCATATTTTGGCATAGTACCCTTTTCAACATTTGCAGGTGTGTACTTTTCAAAGAATTGATTTTAAATCGACCACTTCAACTTCGGGGCTATCGCCCCTCGTTAAATAGTTCAGGATTGCTTCATTTTGTAATCAAATTTAATTTGAAAAATCACACCTAAAACAGTCAAAAAACCGGTATTCCCAATATTTTTAACTAACTTATCGCATTTTCAGTTAAAAAGTTATAATATTTCTCAACACAATGTCCGCTCAAGAAACATGCCCAACTATACAACATGAATACCTGCTGTAAATGCATTTTTTGGTTTAACAGAATAAGGTGATTATTCTCAAATAGAAGCCCTCCTATTTTTATCCTCCATTTTGCAAAAGAACAATTTATAATAGTTGTTATGAAGGATATGCTTGGTAGGGAAAATGTAATAACTGCTGAGACAGCGCTTAAGCTTCTTATTGAAAACCTTCCTTTGAAATTACCGCTAGAGAAGACTGTAAAGATAGAAGACTCGCTAGGTATGATATGCTCAAAGGAAGTAATTTCTTCAGAAAACCTGCCCCCATTTGCTCGTTCTACTGTCGACGGTTATGCTGTTAAGGCCGAAGATACGTTTGGTGCAACTGAGGCAATGCCTGTTTATTTGAACCTTTCTAAAGAGATATTTATGGGAGAGAAGCCCGATTTTATCCTGTCTGTAGGTGAAGTCTCTAAAATTCCCACCGGCGGGATGCTTCCTGAAGGTGCGGATGCAGTTGTCATGTTCGAATATATTCAGACAATAGATGACAAGATGATAGAAGTACTCAGGCCTGTTGCACCTGCAGA
>CAYFQB010000023.1:0-21154 GCA_964345225.1 uncultured Nitrospiraceae bacterium
ATTTGTTCTTCGGAAAAACCATTTTTTCGTAAGATTCGATAGAAGTTTTTTGCAACTATCTCCGCACCTTTCTTTGTGTCCTTTGATGCAATATTTACTATTTTTTCAAAATCTGAATCATTCATAAAATCACCTTCTTTTAAAAAATTCAAATATTTGATACCTGTGCCAATCTCAAATCAAAGGCATTGGCAGTTTAAAGGAAAAGTAAGAGAATCCTTTAAAGTAACTATCAAAACCATTGTTCTCGTTTTTTTTGAGTATTTTTTGCATTAACAGGCTACTGCAGAAGACTTTTACCCCTGATCTGAGGCTTTTTCTCTGAATAGTCAATTCCCAGCCACTCATACAGTGTCGGGACTATGTCCCGGTTAGTTCCCCAGGCTATCTGCTTGTTTGGATTCTGGTCTGCATAAGCAGGCTCTATCGGCAGATTTGTAAACATCCAGCCATCCGGGGCGTTATCATGTGACGTTTTGCCTTCATCGAAGCCGTGGTCAGTTATGACAATGAATATTGTACCGGGAGAGACTAAATCCAGGAGTGAACATAAAAGCTTACTTGAACGTCTGATTTCCTCAAGATATCTGCTACTATTTTCGCCATATTTGTGCCCATAGACATCAGGATTTGTATGGACAAAAATACTATAAATGCTGTAAGTATTAACAAAATTGGAAACTTCATTATACAAATCTAAAAGATAACTGTCTCCTTTTATAGTCGGTTCTGTATATAGATAGGAATCTGCATTGAGAGCGATATTGCATAGGGGATTATATGTACAGTTCTTAGATAGGAAAGGTTTGGATACAAACCATCCGATACTATATCCCAATGAATCAAATGTTTGCATAATAGTATGTTCGTAAGGAATCAAATGATGCCATACTAAACCTTTATATAAGTAATTTTCCGCATCCCATGTTATAGATATACATTTATCTGAAGTATATCTATTCCCCAATACGCCTGATTGCTCATAAGACAATCCAGAAAAAATCTGTGTCCAGTTTGGGACTGTTTCAGTCTTTACATGTATTTCCAGCGGAAGTAACTTGGCACCCTTTTCAATTTCTCTCTGAAGACATGGCAGTTCGCCGTTATCCAGCATTGGCTTGACATTATTGTAACCTGCGCCGTCCCATCCCATGATGAGGAGGTTTTCTGCGTAAGAAGAAGGAAGTATTAAAAGAAATAAAAATAAACTAAAAAATATTTTTTTAAACATTTACTCAAATCTTTTTGTCTAATATTTGTTATATTTCTCCTTGAAGGCTTAGGCAGGCTAGCCAAATCATTTTGAAAAGTAATTGTTTCAAGTTTTTATTCTTTGTGTATAAATGACAATTTATCACGGAAAGAGTTGGTGTTCATAATACACTCACCACAATTTCCCTGCTTTTGCTTTATAAACTCCCTGTTAAACTTTTTCAGGATTATTCTGAGGGAATTATGACGGATGTTGCCAAAGAAATAGGGTAGAGTAGGACAAGGTGATAAATCTCCATTGGGGGTAACATAGACCATCCGTTTCCCTGCAGGACAGTAAGTGTCTTCACGAGGGAATTCCAACATCACGAAGGGAGGATTATGGAGAGTTCTTACCATTTCTCTTTCTGAGAGTGTCAGAATGTTTTCAGAATTACATAGCCATTTCCCTGATGCTATGGGAAACAAGATAATAACTTTATTAACTTTGATATGCCGTCCAAGATCAATGATTGCCTTGAGATCCCTGAGACCCTGCTTTTCAACATCATACTTTTTCACGTATGTCCAGATATTGCATTTGATTCCCTCATCAAGTATATATTTAATGCCTTCAACAGCTTTTTCAAAACAATTTTCAAAGCCTCTCAAGCGGTTATGCTGTGCCGGTGACGCGCTATCAAGAGATACATTGCAGCAGGAAAGTCCTGCATTTTTGAGATCTCTAACCATGTTTTGAGTGAGGCGTATTCCATTGGTAAAAATACTGGTAAGGAGTCCGTTGGTGTTTGTAAATCTAATAAGGTCTATTATGTCATCACGAAGAAGGGGCTCTCCGCCAAAATAGCATATTTCCAAAAGACCGAGTCGTCTTGCAGCCTTAATCAGATTATAGATTTCCTGACTTGTCATCTCATTAATATTCTTATTTAATGAAGAGCCTATAACACAATGGGGACAACGGCATTGGCACTTATAGGTTACTCCTACCATAAGTTGACGCGGAATCCATGGATAGAATTTCATCAACGCCTTACGTCTTATATGGAGCCATTTTGTTTTTGTTGGAATTACTGATAAATATGTCCTGGCTTTAAGATATCTGTTATTAAAGGAATGTGACATGAGTTTAATTATTTGATACGTTATTCTTAATTTTATTTTGTGATAATAGTAGTTTGCGTCAAGTTTAGAGCTGTTATTGAAGTAACATACTATATTATGATATTAACTTGATTCCGGCAACCTTGCCATACAGTCCTCAATAACCAGAAAATCTGCTTTTGTAGTCAGAAAAGTATTTATCGCCTCGTGAGGATTGCATACTATAGGCTCCTGCACATTAAAAGAAGTATTAAGAACCAGAGGAATCCCGGTGATCTTATAGAATTCGTTTATTAGCATCCAGTATTTGGGATTTGTATTCTTATATACTGCCTGCGGTCTTGCAGTCTTGTCAACATGTACTACGGCTGGAATTTTGTCTGCCACATCTCCCCTTACAGGGAAAGTGAAAATCATGAACGGTGAGTTGTGATAATATTCAAAAATCTCATGAGCATTCTCCGAAAGAATGGACGGTGCAAAGGGTCTGAATGGTTCTCTCTGTTTTACCTTTTCATTGATTATCTCTTTCATCTCTGCCCTCCTGGGGTCTGCAAGCAGACTCCTTGCTCCAAGTGCCCTGGGGCCCCATTCCATTCTTCCATGAAACCAGCAGACCAGTTTGCCATTAACAAGTTCCTGAGCAGTTCTGCTAAGAAGAATATCTTCAGGAAGCTTTTCATAAGGGATATTCATATCCCGTAGTGCATTCTCACATTCCAGAGAATTGAATGATGGACCTAAATAAGCATTATCGAAAACAAATTGTCTGTTATTGACTCTATCTTCCAAGTGTAATGCAGCACCTATAGCACCACCTGAATCTCCTGCTGCTGGCTGGATGAAAATTTCCTGAAAAGGAGTCTCTTTTAGTAGCTTTCCATTTGCTACACAATTATATGCTACTCCGCCTGCAAGGCATAATTTATCTATCTTTGTTATTTTGTAGAGATGATTAACCATATGGAATATAGCCTCTTCAACTATTTTCTGGGCGCTGGCAGCGACATCAGCGTGCTGTTTCGTAACATCTTCACCTTTCCTTCTTGGTTTTCCGAATAGATCAGTAGTTGTTTTACGAAATAGCCCTTTCCTTGCCATATGGTAATCGATTAAATATGGATCTACGTGGAAGAGACCGTTGGAAAGTAGCTTTATAAAATTTTTTCTGAGGTAATCAGCGTATATGGGTTCTCCAAGAGCGGCAAGCCCCATTACCTTATATTCATCCGCCTGTATCTTGAATCCCAGAAAGGCAGTAACAGCGGCGTAGAATTGACCAAGAGAATGAGGTAATCTTAGAGCTTTTAGTTTTTTTATCTCTGTTCCCTCACCTTTCCATAAAACGGTAGTATCAGCCTCGCCAGCCCCGTCAATAGTCAGTATAGCTGCCTTTTCAAAGGGAGAGCATATAAAGGTTGATATTGCGTGGGAAAAATGGTGGTCTAAGTACTCTACTTTATATTTTCCATTCCCAAAGTGCTTTTCAATAAGTTTCCTCAGTGTGAAAAGTTCAGCCCATTCATTCCTCATCTGTCCCATACCCCTTGAGGCTTTGGCCTTAAAAAGAGCAGGGGAGGTAAATACACTTTTTAGAGCCTGTGTAGCTCTAATTCTCAGAACCCAGGGCTTCCAGGATGCACGGATGATATCTACATCTCCAATTTTTAAACCTGCATAATTCAGGCAGAACTGCATTGCATTTTTAGGAAAACCCTTCTGGTGTTTTACCCTCGTAAATCTCTCTTCTTCAGCAGCTGCGACAATTTTACCGTCAATTGCAAGAGAAGCAGCTGCGTCGTGCATGTTATTGATGCCTAAAATAATCACACTATTTACTCCTTTCGAACAACTTATTTTCGTAAGAGAATGGATATATCATCAGAATACCAATTTGCAGCGGCAATATCTGATTTGCCATCGTTATTTAAATCCTCAGCTACCAAGGCTGCAGGCCTGCTCCCAGCAATAAAATCTGCACCATATGAAAAGCTTCCTGTACCATCTCCTGACAAAATAGAGATAATATTATCGAATTCACAGACAACTGCAATGTCGTATAACCCATCACTATTGAAATCATCTAAGGCAATTGTTGAAGGTACTTTCCCTACATGATAAAAATTTATATTATTGAATGAACCATCTCCTAACCCCAATATAGTAAATATTGAATCATCAAAAAATAGGCTTCCCACAATATCCTTCTTTCCATCAGTATTAATATCTTTAATTAATACTGAATGTTGGCCCCCACCAACATTTATATTTTCTTTTTTAACAAAAGTGCCGTCTCCATTGCCGATGAATACAGTTATATAATTTTCACCCAAATGTGAGATAACTACATCCTTAATGCCATCTTTATCGATGTCATTGATTGCAACATCCGAAGGTCTGTGTCCTGTAACAAGAAAATTACTATGCTTAAAAGATCCATCCCCTTTCCCAATCATGATAGTAGTAAAACTGCTCCCATAAATTGGGATGACCAGATCATTTATGCTGTCATTATTTATATCATTAATGCGAACAAGATGCGGAGAGGGTCCTACTATATATTCATTAGTTATAACGAATGTTCCATCTCCATTACCATATAAAATTGTAATTGTATTTGAGCCGATATTAGCGGTTACAAGATCTATAATTCCATTTCCGTTTACATCCCCAGGAGTAATCGCATGGACTGTAGTCCGAATGTTATAAAAATCAGGATGTGCGAAACTTGCATCACCATTTCCTAATAAAATGCTTATATATGTACTATCAATGTTAGCAGTAACTAAATCTATATTCCCGTCATTATTGAAATTACCTGATGCTATCCAGTGAGCTCCATCGCCTGCTGGATAGTTATTTGATGGCCCAAAAGACCCGTCTCCCTTTCCTTGATAAACTATAAGATTATGACTTTGCTCGTTAACTACTAATAGGTCAAGTATATTATCTAATGTTATGTCTTTTGTAATGATGGAGATAGGATTTATCCCAGCAGTAATTTGAGAAGAATATGAAAAAAGTCCATTAGAATTGCCACTATATATTGTAATCCAATTGCCATTTCTTGAATCAGATGTTAGCCCCATATTTGTTATTACAAAGTCCAATATATTATCACTATTGAAATCACCTGAAACAATCTTTGAAGGATGATGTAACCCTTCATTCAATACTTGTGTTCTAATAAACGAGCCATCGTATAACCCTTTAAAAATATGAATAGTTCCATCATTAAGATTTGTAATGCCCATATCTGTTATTTCGTCTGCATTAAAATCACCTAGGACTACGTCAGATGGGAAAATGCCTGTATTTATCGTATTTGATAAATTTAGTTCTCCATTTGGATTCTGTAGAAAGATTGTAACTGTATTTTCCTTTGAATTAGTTGTTATAAAATCTTTTAAGCCATCCTTGTTAATATCATATGCCTTTATTGAAGACGGGCCTTTTCCGGTTTTAATTTCTTTAATTAGGTTCTTGTTATAGTAGATATAAATCTTATTATCTTTATAACTGAGGACCGCTATATCATCATTAAAACCATTTCCATCTATATCCTCAGCCACTATATCTACAGGTTTATTCCCTGTCTTAAAAATATTTTCATGAAAATTACCTAAACCATCACCTAAAAGAACCGAGAAAGTATTTTCATTTATATTTGAGGTGGCAATATCTATAATAGAATCGAGATTGAAATCGCCTACTGCAACAGCAGAAGGATGACCGCTAATTGGAATTTCTTTAAAGACTTCAAGTATTCCCTCTTCCTTTGATAAGTATATGGATACAGTCTGGCTATCATAATTTGCAACTATAATACCATCAAAGTTATTGCCTGTTATATCATGGGCTAATATAGATAAAGGTTTTTCCCCTGTAGGATATGAAGGGATTGCCAGAAACTCACTATATAAATCACCTTTTGCATATATGGGTTGGTTTGTGTTTAAAAAATATATAGTGGCAAGTAAAACAAGGGCAAATAAAGTTTTATTTTTCATCGCTATTTGAGATACTATGGCAAGAGAAATCTCTTAAAACCAATCCATAACAGAAAATTGAAAAGTATTACAATAAAAACAAGAACATGTATCTCCCAAAATATAATTAAACCTCTTTTTTTAAGCTTATCTTGTATTCTCCCAATTTTGTTTTGGGAAATCCAGAGACCCTTAAAAAATACCTCTCCCTTTTTATGCTTTTCTTCCCTTTTATTAAAGAGTTTTTTTCTGAGCGAGTTACTTAGCTGGAGCTTGTACTCTTTAATATGATTCAGTAATTCCTGTTCTTCTTTTCTGACCATTATTAAAACTCTAAATGTAATAACCAAACAAGGAGTAAAAAGTTGAATATAATAGTAATAATTCCCACAATTACCCCTACTGAAAATTCACCAAGAAATTCGAGGTAAGATTTAGTCTTCTCGGTAAGCGAAGGTTGTATTCTCATAAAACCTTCTTCATGTTCGAGTATCTCAAGTTTATCCATTTCTTTTTCGTTTTCGATTCTTTCAATGACTGTTTTTATTTCATCCCATGAATAAGGCATTTATTCCTCCAAAAGTATCTCTTTTATAATCTTTCTTGTCCTGATTTTTTTTGTTTCTTCAATATAATTAATAAAAAATACGTAAATAATCCCTGCAATTATTCCACCAAATAAGGCTACTATGATATTAAACCAAAGTATAGGGAAAGAAGGTTTTTGGGGAGGTTCAGCAGTATCAACAACTACTACAAACTGAGCCTGGCGCTCAATTTGCATTTCTGCTTCTTCAAAATTCAGTTTTAATTGTTCATATCTGCTTTTATATCGCAATACTTCTTCATTTAAACGATCTAATTCAGTATTTATATTAGGCAGTCTATTGAGTTTTTTAGTCACTCTTTTGATAGTCTCAGAATAACCTTTTTTTGAAGCAATGAGTCTATTCTTTTCTATAAGCAAATTGATTAAACTCTTTCTTAATTGTTCATACATAGTATTCTCAGGTTTAATCTGGCTTGAAATAAAATGATGCACCTCTTCTTTCAGACTGTTTTCAGTATCTTCATATTGCTGTTTTAGCATCAGAAGGTTTGGATGTTTTTCCCTTAACTCTACACTGGCAGCAGAGATATTCGCAGAGATTTCATAAAGTTTCTTCTGAAGATTTTCTATAAGTGGATTGGTTAATGAGAAATCCTGATTAGAATAAAGGGCTTTTTCTATCTTAAGCTGCTCAGAGATAGATTTTATTTTTTCATCATTCTCTTTAATGAGAACATCAGCTAACTCAAGTTGATTTTCAAATGAACCCCTTTGTGTTGTGAGGTTCTTTATTTCATCATCTATAGAGGCAATATTATTTTGCTCTTGAAATCTTTTTAGGGCATCTTCTGCCCTGACTAAATTTTCTTTTGTCTCTGATATTTGCTTTTTAATCAGAGATTTGTCACTTTCAAGATTCTTCATGGATGTATCATGAAGAAGGATATTAAAATATTTGATATAAGCATTTGCAACATCAGCGGCAAGTTCGGGATCATTATCTCTACTGTAGATTTTTATCATATACTCTTCCGTAATTTCAAAGTCAATATCAGAAATAATAAGTTTGGTAAGTTTTTTTCTGGGGAATTCTTTATGAACAAGTTCAGCAATCTTCTTGCTTTTTAGCAATCCGAAAAACGGGGCAGAAGCCTCCTCCCTGGGGGCAGGCATCATGGTATCTTTTGCTAACTTATCGACAGCATTAGGAGACAAATAAGATAGTGACTGGGAGGAAGATGGTACGTAGAAGACTGCACTTGATTCGTATACCGGAGGAAGAATCTTACTAAGAAATATAGATGTGAGAACAGATATTACAGTTATCAGTACTATGTATTTTTTCCTCTTGTATAAAATGATCCAATAGTCCAATAATGTTTTTTCTGGCATTTTTATAATTCCTTTTTAAGGATATAGTATTTTTATAGGTTCGGTTATCATTTACATATAACCTAAATCTTCAAGTCTTTTTATGACCATTTCTTCATCTTCAGAGCTGAGTGAATGAATCTTATCATCTCCTTCAGAATATTCTTCACCTGATTTTATTTTAACATCGGGCTTTTCATGAAAAACTTCCTCTAATATTCTCCCGTCCATATAATTCGGCACATCTATTCCAAGTAAGGCAAGCACTGTAGGTGCAATGTCAGTAATATTACACCTTATATTATCAAAGTTTTTCATATTCTTGCCCCACACTGTAATAATACCTTCAATATGATGTCCCCCTGAAAGTTCTCGATCATAGTCTATATCCTTAAAAATATCATTTTCAGCAGAGTCTTTAATAAATGAATAACCTTCTGCTGGATCAAGAAATATAAAAGGCATCGAAGATTTATAAGGACCGTCAAATGACTGATCAGCTATGTAAATATGATTTACTACCTTATTACCTGAAACAGGATCTATGAGGTTATCAAAAGCTTTAATGATATCTTTTTTCAGGGTTTCCTCATTTGATGAATTTAAAAAAACACTTCCAAAGTAACAGCCATTAATCATATATGCTTTGGAACTACCATAATCAATATTTTTTGATGAAAACTTGAATATCAAATTTCTTCTCGCACGAAGATCAATACCTAAAAGATTATAGAATTTATATCTTAATCCTCTGGAGTCAACTTTTTCTATAAATCTTTTAATCTTTCCTATTTTAAGGATATTTCTTTTTTTTGCCGTTTTTTTCAAATATTCTGCCTTATGAAGAATTGCATTAACCGAGACATTTCTTTTTTTTAATTCAAAGCCATGATCTGAAAAGAGAATAACAGAGGTGTTATCGTCAATAATATCTAGTAGGTTTCCAATCTCTTTGTCCATTGATTCAAAAAATTTACTAATAATATTATATTTATAATCTGAATAATGAGGTGAGTCTTTATCCAAAAAGTGAAAGTAACCATGCTGAACAGCATCCAGTGATTGATTATGAATTATAAACAGATCCCAGTCATATTCTTTCATCAATATCCTGGCCACATTAAATCTTGTAGCTTCAACATTAATATAATCTTCAATTATTTCATCAGGAGATACATGTTGTCTTTGTTTCAAAGAGATACCTAAAATCCTGTAGTTAATTTTTTTAAGAATATTATCAAAAATTTCCCGTGGATAAACAAATCCGGGGTATACCTTGGGAGAAAGAAAATCACCTATAACTATTCCATTAAGTTTTGGCGGGGGATAAGTCAATGGTATATTGATACTGATTACCTTTTTATTGTTTAAACTTGCTATTTCAGAAAAACTTTTATATTTTAGAGTATTTGCATCTACTAACCTATAATTTCCAGTCGCGGGCTCATAGAGCCGAAAATCCGTAATCCCGTGTTTTCCTGGATTGACTCCGGTATGAAAACTTGCAAAGGCAACAGGTGTCAGTGGAGGTACTGTAGAGACAAGAACCCCTTTAGTACCTTCCTCGCAAAGTCTTTTTATATTTGGAAGCATATTACTTTTAATCATTGGCCTTAAAACTTTCCAATTAGCTCCATCAATTCCTATTAATAAAACTTTACTTTTCAATGGAAACCTCTTTTAAGGAGTTACATAAAATCTGTTAATTTTGCTTTCAGACCACAAATATATAATTGATGCATTTAATGCTATAACATAAATACAGTAAACATAATCGAAGAAACCAGTTGTGAATTGAATAGCAAATAGATAAGAGCACATCGCGCCAAGCATACCAAGTCCAAGTGTCTTGAAAATTAAATCTTTTTCACGGAAGATAGCAATCAAACTTGAAATTATGTATATAAAACCAAGACAGAAAATAGTAAAGCCAACAATACCTGCAGTAACAAATGCAAGAATAAAACCATTATGGACTGGCCAATTATGGACATTTGCCGTATAGCGGGAAGCCTTGGCCAAGCCTGTACCTATCAAAGGATGTCTACTCAATTTACTGACTGACTCTGTTGCAAGAGCCAACCTGTCGTGGAAATCCCCGCCTAAATTCTTCTCTTCATATACTGCCTGTTGTATTTCTGTTGTAATACCTGTAATATGGGCAATAATAATTAGTAATGCTATAGCAGTCACAAAGTGAATCAGATATGAAGGTCTGATGAGATATAGACAGATTATCAAACCAATAAATACTGCTATATAATTTGGACGAGAGAAAGTCAAGACAAGAGCTACTAACATCAGAAACAAATACAGGGTATAAATTTTCCTGTTGAAATAGTTTTTCATTTCTGGCACAAGGAGAAATGAAAATAATATGGGGATTGTAAAGGCTAATGTTCTTGCAAAAACTGCATGATTACCGAAAAAGGCCGGTACTCTTAGAACGATTCCAAAAGATGAGTTTTGTATCATCATTTCCCTTGCTTCTTCTGAAACATTTCCAATAATTGTCATTCCTGTGCCAAGAAAAATAATTTCCTGGATTATACCTATTACAGATGATATTAATAGTGTAATAAATAATACTTTAAATCCCCACATAAGATCATTTTTGTTTCTGAGTAGTGTTATTAAAATAAAAGCGTAAAAAATAGATTTAGAAATGCGTATTAACATAATAAGACCGGTCATTCCTCCATGTACAGATGATAATAAAAATAAAATTATAAAGAGATATAGAAGAAAATGCAGGGGGGTATTCAGTATAATTTTTTTCTCATTTGACGCCTCTACCAGCCAGATAAATATAAGGAATAGTATGGGTATATCGATTATGTCAAAAAAACCTAATGATAATGCTTTAAACTGTGGTGAAGCTACAATAAGAGCGATAAGAAATATCTCTTTTTTTTCAAATATATACTTAAATAAACTACTGAACTTACGGGAACCAATAAAAACAGCACTTGATATTAAAATTATTAAAGAAGTAAATTGGAATGTATTTATCTCGAAAAGACCTATATCCAGAATTTCTAAATCGAACATCTTGGATAAATAAGCACTAATGAAAGGATCTGCAGTTACAATTATACCGATTACAATACCGATTAAATAAACAGGGAATATTTTCATGAATATTATATGATGTTAGTCACTACCGATTTCTATTAAGATTATGGAGTTAGGTTTCATTTTAAAAGTCAAATCAAATTTATTATCTTTTAGTTCTTTATAGCTTTTTTCTGCGGATTTCTCAAATGATACACCTTCCATTTCATTAATGGATTCTATATAATCTGAATATTTTATATCAGATAACTCTTTAATTTTGTTTAGATCCGATTTTTGTATGTTAAATTTCTTTTGTACTTTCTTATAACAATCTCTTTTATTTTTTGATGATTGACATTTCCTGAGATATTGAATAATTTCATCTTCTTTTCCTTTCATATCGTCAATTGACGAGCAGTACTCTTTAAATGCCTGAATTTTGCTGTTCTGTCTTGCATTCCGAACTTTTTTATCAATTAAGCCGTTTATGCCACATGAAGTTAAAGTTTTCCGTGGCTCACTCAATTTATTCAATCTGCATGCATTAGAATTATCAGCATCAATTTTATAAGTGGTAATAGAGACTTTGCCGTCAAAAGCCAAATTCTGATAATTCACTTTGACATCAATCTCTGAGAGGTTATCCTCAATATAGGTCAAGACCGGGAGCAATTCAGTATTGCCCTGTTTTTCGGCTTCGCTTATAATTGATTTAATACATCTTTCTGGATCGGTAGCCATAAAACATTTATATCCTTCAGCTATATTTCCCAATAATTCTCTTTCTTTATCAGGGTATTGATTCAAACAGGAAGAGATAATTTTTTCATCTAATTTGACACCATCTCTTTTTTTCTTTCTGACACATTTTATGAGAGATTCAAGGTTTGTTGCGATATCTGTACTCTTATTTTCTTTTAAATGTGCAGTAAGATAAAAATGAAATAAATTTATATCAGTAGGGGTAAAATTACTGATAAGGGTCTTAACAGTATTATTTTCTTTATTAATCGTAGAGACAGCTATAACTCTTTTGTCAGATGGCTGTTTGACATTTATCATCCCTGTTGAACCATTATCGGGTTCCAGTAACTTAGTTAATGTCTTGAAGGAATTATAAGACGGTTTTATGATCCCATCTTTTGTAACCAGATGCCAGTCTCCTATGAATGTCGAATTATCTCTTTTTCTTCTTACAATATTTTCCTTTGAAGGGTTTTTAACATTGAAGTCGTGGCCAGCCCACTCAATGCCCGCTACCCACATATTATATAGGGCATTGATTATATAGGCGGCTGTTTCTTCAGTGTCGAGATAATCGGCAGGATAACCAGCAGCATGCATTGCCCAGAAAGTCCAATCAGAAGGAAAGAGAACAATGCTTTTTCTGTTAAGCCCGGCTTCTTTAATCCAGTCTGAAATCATCGAAGCATTCTCTTTTAAATTTGGAGGGAATGCCCTGAAAGAATGCCAGTTTATAAAATCAAGAGGTACGTTATGCCTAGCAACATAATTTAAAAAATTTTTTATCATTGGCTCACCGCCAGGGTCAGACCACCCTCCTTCTTTTCTGCATATTTTTTCTGCATGATCAGAATATTTTTCACAACTCTCTTTTTTTGCCTCTACAGACCACGTTCCTATTCCCCCAACTGATATATTTTTATTGACTTCTTTGGCAGCCTCTGCTGCAGCTTTGTAATATTTAAAAAAAGCTTCTTCATTCCCAGCCCACTCTCTATCATTTGGTTCATGACCTACATAAAAACCTAAATTTTTAATATTTTGATCTTTAAAAAGAAAATTTAGTGTAAATTTAACTACTTTCTTCCATAATTGAATATCCTGAGGGGGAGAGACACTTTCGATAGTTATCCTTGCTATACCTGATACTGGTCTGGAATCTCCAGATCTTGAAGATAACCAGGAAGGCATTGGTCTGGGATCAAAACCTACTATCAATTTAATATTCTTCTTTTTTACAATGTCTGTAAGTAAGGAAATATTCTTGGAAGTAAAGTATTGTTTTAATCTACTTTGGAATGCGGTATAACTATTGCTGTCTCTCAGTATTCGTGCGATAGTGAAATGTATGACAGTCGGACGATTCTCTTTTAAAAATTTTTCAAATGCATATTCATCTCTCTTTTCAACATGAGTCAACCAAATGCTGCTGCCGAATATTTTTGGTACAGGACCGGTATCTTTAGAAGCATCTATGTTGATTTCAACAGCATATGCTTCAACAAAGAATAAAAGAATGTAAGAAAAGATAAATATATAGCTTTTCATCCAATTAATTCTCATTATTAAACTCCTTTTTCAAAAAATTATGATTAAATGGTTTTACCAGAACATTGTAATCAAAAAAGTTCCTCTTTTTAAAAAGGAAATATTGCAGAACAATTGATCCATGATACATCTTATCATAAGCTTCCTTAAAAGGCACTTTTATGAGATTCTGGACAACAGCCCTTTTTTTCTTAATAACCGAAAAATTATTTAAAATATAGCCAAATGCCTTAATAACAGCGATGGGTCGTTTTAAATTAAGTGTTAATACTCCAAAGACTATTGAACTCAATTCAATAAGCAAACGTAAAGGAATAATGAAGTTTAAGTAATTGGATGGCAGGTTCTTAAGTAACATTATAAGACTATTCCTGTGAACATAATACATTCTTGAAATATTCTGGCGATCAAATGTCGGCGATCCTTTGTGGTATATAACAGCATCAGGTATATAAACAATTTTGTATCCAAGAAGGTGAATTCTCCATTGAAGATCTATTTCCTCCATATATAAGAAAAAGTCTTTATCAAAAAGTCCTGCTTTTTCTAACACATTTTTTCTTGCGAAAAGGGCAGCACCACTGCACCAGAAGATCTCGATGGGATCGTCGTATTGCCCTCTGTCAATCTCGGCATTATCGACTATCCTTCCTCTTGCAAAAGGATAGCCAAATATATCTAACATTCCACCGGCGGCACTGCTATGAAAAAGATTGTTTTCATCCATATCAAGCATCTTCGGTTGTAGAACAGCAATATTGTTATCGCTTAAACCTATGGATACCAATTTTTCTATACATCTATCATTGAGTTCAATATCGTTGTTAAGAATAAAGACGAATTCACCCCCTGATTGACGTACTCCAATGTTACAAGCTTCTGCAAAACCATGATTTACGCCACTATATATATAGTTATCAATAGATAGTGGTAACTTTTCAGAAATGGGTTGGGGATTGTTATCAACAACTATAATCTCGTAATACTTATAAGTTGAATTTTTGATAGAAGTCAAACATGTCTTAAGAAAGTCTGTTTCTCCATAATGGATGATAATAATACTAACAGTGGTATTCATTTTATTAAATTACTATATAGATCTTGATAGCATTTACTCATTGTAGATGCACGGAAAGATGCATTGTACCTGTTTTTCCCTGCTTCTCCAAATTTTTTTCTACGTAAAGGATTTTCAAGGAGTTTATAAATTGCATTAGAAAAGGCCTGTGGTTCATCTGGATTTATTAGAAAACCTGTAATGCCATTATCAACAATTTCAGAAATACCTCCAACGTTTGATGCAACAACAGGTATTCCCATTGCCATTGATTCTACAGCCGAAATGCCAAAACCTTCCCATCGGGATGGAAGAACAAATATATCCATTAGTGCCAGATATTGGCACACATCTTTCCTAAAACCAGTAAATACAATATTATTCTTAATTCCTTTCTGATTTACATAATTAAATAATTTTTCTTTTATTGGACCATCTCCAACTATTAATGCCTTGATATCTATTCCTTTATTCAACAATATCGCGACGGAATCTATAAGAATATCAATTCCCTTCTGTGGATGTAATCTGGCGACTGTACCAATTAAGGGTGTATTATTTTCGATACCGAGATCACTCTTCTTTAAAAAAAACTTCTCGCAATCTGGAAAATCAATGCCATTATGAATACACGATACCTTATCCATTGGTATATTATATAATTCATGGATAAACGTTTTTAACGACTCAGATACTGTCACAATTCTATTAGTATATACAATAGTCTTTTTATCTAAGAATCTTACAATGTATTCATGCAATTTTTTCCCTCTATGATGATCTTCCATATTATGGATTGTTGATATAACAGGAGTGCCTGATTTCTTGGCAGCAAGGCGTCCAAATATATCACTTCTTACTAAATGAGTATGCAGGAGCTGTATATTTTCACTAATAAGAAATTCAGATATTCTCTTAACAACAGTGAAATCAATCCATGCATTTAAGAAACCCTTCATATTAAAACAATATGTAGGTATCCCGATCTCATGATACATAGATTCATGATCTTTGTTTCCATATAGATATCCTACAGTAATATGCCATTTGTCTAAATCGAAATGACTTAGTATTCCCTGGATTACTTTATTGGGGCCATCATCCAGTAGCTGGGTTATTAATATTAGTATTCTAGGTTTTGTATTTTGATTCATTGTTTAATCAAAGGAATTTACAGTAAAATACACTATTTCAAATTTATTATTGTCTTCGAGTTATTATTTCTCTTGCAGCATTCATAAGTTGGCTAACAGTAATTCCGTCTAAACACTTTATATCTTTACATGAGGGCACATAATTGTTTTGATGAACATAGCATGGAGTACACTCCAGATCTTTTCTTACCACGATGCATGTATCTCTATATCCACTGCTTAGGACCTGAAGATGGGATGTTGGACCAAAGATTGCTATAGTAGAGGGAATCTTTAGTGCCAATGCAATGTGAAGCGGTCCCGAATCATTTCCTATAAAAAGTTGTGAATTTTTTATTATTGCAGCTGTTTGAGGTATAGTGGTTTTGCCTATCATGTTTATAAGAGACGTTTCTTCTACATGAGAACTTATCTTATTACCGATCTCTTTTTCATCCTTACTACCTATCAATATAACTGTCCCCTTATATTCTTTTAAAAGTTCATTAATTAACTCTATATATTTTTCAATATTCCAAATTCTGTATTTACCTTGCCACGATGCACTTGGATGAATTACGGTCAAAGGAAAAGAATTTACCCCGGCAAGAAGTTCTTCTGCAAAGGCAATATCCTCTTTAGGGATCATGATTTTAATATCTTTTTCCTTTATACTTAAATTGCATCTTTTCAGCAGGGCAAGATTCTGTTGTAAAATAGGGACATCTCTTTGAAAATCTATTGAAACGGTATTTAAACTGCCTGCACCATTATCTTTGAATCCAATTCTACTAGGTATACCTGTAAGGAAAGCCATTAAGCTTATTTCTCTCATGCCTTCTCCCCTTGTAGGTACATAGATCATATCATATCTTCTCTTCCTGAGTGAGAATACCAATAATAGTTTTTTCAAAATACCTCTATGTGAGCCATTTATATCATAATCAAATATTTCGAATAAAAAGTTTCTACGGGGATAAAGATCTAAAGCGCCCTTTGATGTTTTTGCTACAACAATAGAAATAAATGCATCGGGGAAATTGTCGATCAACACATCGATAGCCGGGAAAATCCTCAAAAGATCTCCAATCCCTCCCCCCTCAAATATCAGTATTTTTTTAATATTCTTTTTGTCAATCTGTCGTGTAATTCTTTTTCTCAAAAGTATTGCCATTTTATGTATGAGCGAAAAAACGAAAAATTTTATAATTTTTTTCATATCTGGCTATTAAAGGAATTTTGGACAAAGTTAAAATATCTTCCTATCAGTATATCCCAGTCGTATCCTTTAGCTGCAATCTTTGCATTTTCTGAAAATTGAGAATATCTGTTATGATCTGTAATTATATGTATTACTGCCTCAGCTATCTGGTCAGAAACATAATCGACAGCTATACCACAATTGTGTTTATTAACAACTTTTTCAGATTGTGTACCCTTTGTTGTAATAACCGGTAGTCCTGCTGCCATGTACTCAATAATTTTTAAGGAAAATGCATATTTTCTTAAATCTATTGGTTTAAATATTGCCAGGCCGACGTCACTTTCTTTTAAGGGGTTTATCAAATCAGAATATTTAAGATTGCCTAAAAAAGTAATGTCCTGTTCCAGATTATATCCCTTTATTTTTTCCGAGATGTAATTAAAGTAAACTGTATTCTTATGCCCGGCTATCAAAAGACGTACATCAGGGACTTTATTTCTTATCTTTACCATTGAATCAACGACAAGCTCTAGCCCGGACCAATCATTAATATATCCCATATAAATCAGTGTGGGCCTGTGAGGAAGTTTTTGCTGTGCAGTTCTAAAAAGCTTATAATTTACGCCATTAGGGATAACAACAGGCTTTACTTGTATCATATCCTGTCGCAATTCTGCCAGCATATCACCTACAGAGACTATAAGGTCAGCTTTCTTGAGAACCCTTTTTTCCAGTTCCTCAACAATTTTTCTTCTAAATCTGTTTGTAGGAATAAAACCCGGTTCATAGTCTCTATCATCATAAACAAGAAGTTTTATCAAACCAAGTTTTTTTAAAATATATCCAAAAGCCCCTTCCCACGGACCCTGAACAATAACTATGTCGTATTTTTCTCTAAGTTTTAAAAAATAACAAAACATTAGAGAAGGCAATATTAACAGGTCAGTGAGAGTACCGAAGAAGCTCAAAATTTTCTGTATAATTCGTTTGAAATATATTTCAGGTGGTGTGTAAGGATCAGTAATATTTAGCATACTAAGTCCTATACTTTGTCTCCGATTTAAAAGAGGGTCAACTCTTAAAAGTAACAGGTTATCTTTTTTTTCAGAAAGAGAGTTAATTAGAAAAAAAGAACGGACAGCATCAATTAAAGGTTTTTTTTCAGTAATATGGTATCGATATATTACTGCAATACTTTGAAAGTTTTTTGTAAATTGATCAACTATATGATGAAGCCTGAAATTTGAATACCCTTTATAGTCCTGTGGTGTAACTAAAAGAACTTTTTTCATGTCAAACAATCCTTATATATTTCTAAAGTGTCTGACGCTGTCTTTTCCCAGGAAAAGTCTTTTGATCGCTGGAGACCGTACTCAATTAATTTTTTTCTAAGTTCTATATCGGATAGAACACTATTTATTGCAGTTACTAATTCAGAAACTGAATATGGATTAAATAAAATAGCAGCATTACGGACAACTTCTGAAATAGAGCAGACATTTGATGCTACGACTGGACAGCCACATGCCATTGCTTCAATCAGTGGTATACCAAATCCTTCAAATAAAGATGGAAAGACGAAAACTTCTGCAGCACTATATAAAACGGGCAGATCCTCAAATGAAACAAAATCAGTAATAATCACGTCGTTTTCAAGATGCAATTGCTTTATTTTTAAATCAATAATTCTGCCAAACCATGTCCGTGGACCAGCAAGTACCAGCTTATACTCTTGAAATTTCGTTTCCCGACTTTTTAAAACAGAAAAAGCACTAAGAAGTCTTTCAATATTTTTAAGGGGATCCAACTTTCCAACATACAGAATATATTTATCATAAATACCGTATTTTTTTAAAACCTTTTTAATAATATCCTCATCATTTACAGGAGAAAATCGAGGTGAAATGCCATGATATACTACTGATATCTTCTCTGCCGGTATATTATAAATTTCCATTATATTATCCTTGGTGAATTGAGAGACTGCAATTATCTTATCCGCACGCATTATAGACGCCGGCATATTCTTTCTTCTATGGTTGAAAAACCCTATTCTACGCTTATATCCTTCAAGTTTATTCTCGAGATTTTCGTCATCATGTTTTAGCAGGTTTAGCCATTCTTCATTAAAAGATGTCTCGTCTATGACTATGGATCTTAAGTCATGAACTGTTATTATCTTCTTGCTTTTCGTGACGGGCAGTAAATCACTATTCGGGCCGTGAAAGATATCAATATTACCAGTGAAAAGATTGACCGGAACATTTAAGGGTCTCCAGAGGCGTTGAGGTATTCGAGAAAGAAATGTTTTGAAATTATTCTTTTTATTTAAAATATTAGCGATTTCTTTAAATGTTTTTAGATGTTTTTTTCTGAATATATTAAAAAAGAGAATATATTCGTTATGGTCGTCTAATTTCTGTAATGCAATAATAAGATTTAATATGTAATGATAAACTCCTCCTTTATCATCTGTATTAATCCCGATGGGTGTTGTATCTATGCAGACTTTCACAACTAATTATTTATATTATTTGTATTAATTGTCTGACTATATATGTTAATAACTGATTCAACGTATCTATCCCGGCAGATATAATTTTTTGCTGCTTCTCTGGCATTATTGCCTAATTTTTTTGAAAGTTCCTTGTTCAATAATATCGATCTAAGTTTTTCAGCAAAAAGATTAATATCACCGAAATTAACGAGTAAGCCGGTATCTCCGTTCTTCAGCCACTCGATTACCCCTCCGGCTGCAAAAGCAACAACAGGCTTGCCAAAATACATTGCCTCTATCCCTACCATGCCAAATGATTCAGGACACATTGAAGGAAATACAACAACAGATGCCGTTTGATAAAATTTGCCAAGTTCATCTCTATTAACCTTTCCAATAAACTGAACTCTTTCGCTAAGATTTAATTCTCGAAGGTAATTCTTTAAATCATCAATACAGTATCCATCACCTATTATCTTTGCCTTCCAGTCAATATCTCTCAATAGATTAAATACATCTATTAATTCAAATATCCCTTTTGATCTGAATAATGAACCCACATATAAAATAGTATTGTTATTGCATTCATGCATTTCATGTGCTTCCCATTTGTCGCTGAGAGGAATAAACATATTTAATAATACTATCTTTTTTACAGGGAAGCCGTTTTTAATTAATTCATTCTTTATATATTCAGAATGAACAATAAATTTATCTAATTTTCTGAATTCCCGGAATTTCCACAGAGTGATAAAATATCTAAGAAGATTATTAAAAATGTTTTCTCCGGATAATAAACTTATACATCTATTCTTTATACATTCAATACCTAAAGGTTTATTACAGATACTTTTTGTCTTAGGGAGAATTTTAGCTCTGTCTTCTAATCTTTCTGCACGAGGGTTTTTAAAACAATAACCCAAAACATCGTGCACGGTATATATTACAGGCTTAATTTTTCTGATAGCCCTTATTATCAAAGGGCTTAATGTATAGTAAACACTGTGAATATGTACTAGAACAGGATTTTCTTTTATTATGATTTTTTTAATAGCATCAGCGGATTTCAATCCGGTGCGAAATCCAAAAGACTCTCCAATAAAGTATTCATCCTTTTTTGGAATATATCCTGCAGGTACATTTGATGTATAGCATTTTATTATTTCATTTCCTCTTTTTTCTAATTGGTTGCTTAATTCGTTTAAATAAACTTCTGCACCACCGAAAGTAGACCTTTGAGATAGGAAAAGGATTTTCATGCAATACTCATTATCAAATTGATTCTTAAAAGATAAATGTAATATTTCTATTTATAACTGACGTTCAGTCCATAAAAGATAATTGGCCTAAGGAATAACTTCATTGGATGAAATAAATATATATAGTGTCTAAAAACCGTCAATATCTCCATAGGTAAGATGCCAATTTTGCGGTTTTTTGAGGAAACCGTTATCCAGATCAGGAGATAATGGATTGCAAACTATCGGAAACCGTTTAAATCCCTTGTGTTTCCTAAAACCGAACTGCTCGAAATATTTTTCCATAGGGTCTCCCTGTATAATAACACAGAGTACATAATCAACATTCATCCACAGGAGATGTTTTAACGTACCTGACAATATTGGTTTAATATTGTCTTTGTATAGTATATCGAGCAAATATCCGACTCTGGCATCTTTGAACTCTTC
>CAYFQB010000024.1:0-44669 GCA_964345225.1 uncultured Nitrospiraceae bacterium
TCGCTGATGAAAACCATGTAATGCCTGATGTATTCACAGGATCGAGCAACGGTGATGGTGTGGCAATAAGTGCTGACGGACAGACCTGGTACAAGGTGCAGGGGCTTACAGGCTTGGATTGGATCAGTGCTTCGTGCAAGCAGTTTATGGTAGATCTGGATGCAGCTGTTTCGGCAGCTGGTATAGGCTATAACAGCGCATTTCAGATTAAATTCCAGCAGTATGATAATTATCCTATTAATTCAGATGGATTTGCCTTTGACAATATAGAGATTAACGGGCAGACCTCAGTGGCTTCTGAAACTATTGATATTAAAACCTATAAAAAATATAAAACACGAAAAAAAGACAAAGATAAAACAAAAAAAGGGGAAAACTAATTTAACTGGAAACATACTGACAAGAGGGGGACACGAACTGAAAATGACTGTCCCCCTTCTATTATTAAATTAACGTCTTTCTTTTACTGTTATCACTATTATTCCTTGGTTTTGATTGTAAATAAAAAATAATGTGAATAGCTTCCTTATAAACGGATATAGATTTTAGTAGTGAGGGCTAGACAGTCTTAGGCCGGTGGCTGTTGCCCGCGTTCCATTTCATTGTGAATTGATTTATAAATGGTGGGAGATACACCTGTATGCTTTCTGAAATGTTTATTGAAGTTGCTTATGTCATTAAATCCGACTTCCATAGCTACCTTTGAAATATTTAAATCATTTTTCGGAAGAAGCATTTTTGCCTTTTCAATCCTCATGGCATTTACATATTTTAATGGGGTCATGCCTGTATGCTTCTTAAAACTTTTACAAAAGTGAAACTTACTGAGAGATGCTTCCTTTGCAAGTCTTTCTAAACAGATATCATGTCTCAGGTTATCTTCGATGTAACGGATAGCATCGGTAATATTTATAGGCAGTTTTGTATCTGATAGACTGTAATTATCTCTTGTCAGTTCGAGATCGCTTAAAAGTAAGGGTTTTCTTTTTCCTTTTGATGACCTTTTAATCTTCAGCAGAGACTCTATACTTTTTTTCAGTTCAATAATACTATAAGGTTTTTTCAGAAATTCCCGTGCACCTGACCTGAAGACTTCAATTGCTATGTCCTCAGAACTGAATTCAGAAGTGAAGATGATTGGTATGGATGTATAAAGGGATTTAAACCCCCTTAAAAGACTCAATCCCTTATTTACATTAAACCCGCAATCAATAAGAACTAAGTCTGGATGGATGTGTTCTAGAAATTCAGTAATATCTTCATAAGGAAATACTTCAAAAATTTCATTTTTCAGAGCAAAATTATTATAAAATTCGTGGTATTTTTTTTCTGCGATAACTAAGACTGGATTTTTATTCATTTTTTCCCTTTATCTTGATTTTTTAAATTAATTAACATAAATAAATATCTTTAATCCCCCTGGTAATTTCAATTATTAATTTATGCAAAATGCTTGCCAATATGATATTGAGGATTGAAATTATAACTGATTTGAAATACTTTCATATAATAACTTGTTTAAAAAAATAAATTATTTGGGCTTACTGTCAGTGAAAGAAATAATGATTTTTTATCTTAATGTAAAAAATATCGGGGCAAGATTAATTGGCTTTTTTACTCAAGGTGTGTGAAATAACTCAAAGCAGCTCAAGATTAGAAATTAGTTGTTAGGTCAAAGGGATTTATTAATCCGGGATTGCCATATCATAATTGTATTGCAAAAAAATCATCTATAGACTTCAGCCCTTTTTTGAAATTTAAAAGATCTATAAGCCAGTTTTAAAGCTGTTGATGCAGAGTAAGAGGATTATCCAGAATTGACCAAAAAGAGGCATCAGAACAGGGTAATTGATCAAACGGTTATATGATTCCATTGGCTTAATATTATTGATAAAAATTATTTATAAACCTATAGATAAATTTTTAGGAAACCTTCTATTTATAAATATAAAATATCTTGACAAATATTTTGGTCATATGATAATGTTCATTCGCTTTGTTTTTTTTGAGTAAAATCTCTGCTTTGAGGGGATAACATGTTAGATATTCACAAATTCTGGTTTATTGTACTTGTTATCAATTTCCTTGGTTTACTTTATATCCTCAATATAATTTTCTACAGACCTCTCCTTAAGATATTTAAAGAAAGAGAAGATACCGTGAAAGGCTCACTCGATGCTGCAAAGGAAATGGATAGTAAAAAAGAAGAAGGCATTGCGACGATGAACAGGGAGCTGGCTGGTGCAAGGAGTAAGGCAAGAGAAGTATTTGAAAGTATAAAATCTGAAGGTTCGAACAAACAGAAAGAAATGCTTTCCGAAGCTGCAGCATCTGCAGATGGATTGCTTCAGAAGGCAAGGGAAGAACTAAGGGCAGAAGTTGAAAAGGCAAGGGCGGCGCTTAAAGCCGACGTTGAAAAATTCTCTGATGAGATTGTAAGGAAGCTGGTAAAGGCATGACAATGAGAAAATTTCAAATTTCAAATTTCAAATTTCAATTTTTAAAAATAAAAAAATTATCTGTTTTTAACTTCTTACCACTTACTTCCTTTTTCTTACTACTTACTTTCAGTTTAGCCTTCGCAAGTGGTGGCGGTGGGGAAGAGGCAAGCTCCTCAGTAATTATTAAGGAATACATCTGGAAAATCATAAATTTCGGAATTCTTGTAGCTCTGGTAGTCCTGCTGTTTAAGAAGATGGATATCAAGGGATATCTGAGGAAGAGGACAGAGCTTATTGAGAAGAGCCTCCAGGAGGCACGCGAGGCAAAAGAGCTTGCACAGAAGGCACTTGCTGAAGTTGAAGAGAGGCTTAAGGTAAAGGATAAAGAAATTGAAGAGATTATTTCTGCTGCAACGAAGTCAGGAGAAACAGAGAAGGCTAACCTGATAGAAGAGGGTGACAAACTAAAGGACAAGATACTCGAACAGACAAAAGCAAATATAGATTATGAAGTCAAGAGAGCAAAAGATGAAATAAAGGCAGAGGCTGTCGAGATTGCAATGGAGCTTGCAGAGAAGAAGCTTAAGGAAAAGCTGACAAAAGAGGAGCAGTTAAAACTTCTTGAAGAATCAATATCAAAAATAGAGGATAAAAATTGAAACCTGTAAAAGAAGCTAAAAGGTATGCCAAGACTTTTATAAGCATCGTGGGTCTCGAAGATGTTCCTGAAGCATTAGCTGAACTTACCATTATAGAGCAGCTGATGTTGAAGAGCAAGGATTTTAAAAACCTCCTGGTAAATCCCGGTTTTTCTCAGGAAGAAAGAGAAAATGCTTTTAAACAGGTAGCTTCCAGATTAGGGATTTCAGAGAGGATGACCAAGTTCGTATTGCACCTGGTCGATATAAGGGTGATTATTGCACTCAGCCAGGTAATAAAAACAGCTACTGCTATTTATCTTGAAAGGAAAAAACGCGCCAAGGCAACTATTTTAACTCCCATTGAGATAAGCAAAGACCTTGAAGAAAGACTCAAGGTATCTTTGAAAAAATTGGTAGAGAGAGATGTAGATATTGAATATGTTATCGATCAATCCCTGTTTGGAGGGGTCCTTGTAAAGGTCGGCAGTACAATGTATGACAGCAGTATAAAAGGCCAGTTAAGGCTTTTAAAAGATGAGCTTATAAAGGGGTGATGAAATGGAGATTAAAGTCGAGGAGATAAGTGAACTTTTAAAGAAACAGATAACTGACTTCGAAAAGAAGGTCGACGTAAGCGAGGTCGGTTCTGTTATTTCGGTAGGTGATGGTATTGCAAGGATTTACGGTTTGGAGAAATGCATGGCATCAGAACTGCTGGAATTCCCGAATGGGGTTATGGGAATGGCACTTAACCTTGAAGAGGACACTGTTGGTGCGGTTCTTTTCGGAGAGGATAAACTTATTCTTGAAGGTGATGTTGTAAAACGTACTGGAAAGATTATGTCTGTCCCTGTAGGTGAAGCTATGAGAGGAAGGGTTCTCAATGCGATTGGCCAGCCTATTGATGGAAAAGGGCCAATTGGGACGACAGAGTTTAGAGAAGTTGACGTTGTTGCACCGGGTATAGTTGACAGGCAGCCGGTTAAGGAGCCCATGCAGACAGGTCTGAAGGCTATCGACTCTATGATACCTATCGGAAGAGGACAGAGGGAGCTTATCATTGGTGACCGCCAGACAGGAAAGACTGCGATTGGTATTGATGCGATAATCAACCAGAAGGGCGGCGATGTCACCTGTATATATGTTGCAGTTGGACAGAAACGTGCAAATATTGCGCGTGTGGTGCAGACACTCGAAGAAAATGGAGCAATGGAGCATACGATTATCGTTTCTTCGACTGCCAGTGAACCGGCACCTTTGCAGTATATAGCCCCATATACTGGTTGTTCAATCGGTGAGTATTTCAGAGATAATGGCAAGCATGCATTAATCATATATGATGACTTAAGTAAGCAGGCAGCTTCATACAGACAGCTTTCACTTCTTCTCAGACGTCCTCCGGGACGTGAGGCATACCCTGGCGATGTCTTTTATCTGCATTCAAGACTCCTCGAAAGGGCTTCAAAGCTGTCAGATGAACTCGGAGGAGGCTCTCTCACAGCATTGCCGATAATCGAGACACAGGCAGGTGACGTCTCAGGTTATATCCCTACAAATGTCATATCGATTACAGACGGCCAGATATATCTTGAACCTGAGCTTTTCTACGCTGGTGTAAGACCTGCTGTAAACGTCGGTCTCTCTGTCAGCCGTGTTGGCGGATCTGCCCAGACGAAAGCCATGAAACAGGTAGCTGGAACACTCAGGCTTGACTTGGCACAGTTCAGGGAACTTGCTGCATTTGCCCAGTTTGGAAGCGATCTTGACAAGGCAACACTTGCACAGATAGAAAGAGGAAAGAGGATGGTCGAACTCCTCAAGCAGGACCAGTACGTACCGATTTCCATGGTAGAGCAGGTTACTGTCATATTTGCAGCAAATCAGGGATATCTTGATGATGTGCCGGTAGAATCCGTAAGAAAGTTTGATGAAGAATTCCTGCGGTTTATACGTCAAAATAAGGCTGATGTCTTAAAGGAGCTCGGAGAGAAGAAAGCGATTGATGACGACCTTAAGGCCAAGCTCATTCAGGCTGTAGAGGACTTTAAGAAGGGATTTCAGCCATAAATTAAGGATACAGATCTAAGCGACTATTCGCGGAGATCCGATTCAGTATACAAGATTCAGGATGCAGGGTCCTGCATCTTAATTATAAGTTTGATAAGGTGAATAGATGCCAACATTAAGAGATATTAAAAGAAGGATTACCGCAGTACAGAATACAAGCAAGATCACAAAGGCCATGAAGATGGTTGCTGCTGCAAAGTTCAGAAAGGCCCAGCAGAGGATGATAGAAATGAGACCTTACGCCGACAGGATGGCTGCTGTGCTCGCAAGCCTCTCAGGAGGTGCTGAAGAAGAGTTTCACCCCCTTCTTGCAGTCAGGCCGCGGAAGAATATCGAGATGCTTGTAATCACCAGCGACAGAGGTCTTTGCGGTGCATTTAACTCTAATATTCTCAGGGCCACCATAAACCATGTTAATGAATTAAAGAAGGAAAATTTCGAGGTTACCATAAGCTCAGTAGGAAGAAAGGCGCGTGATTATTATAAAAGGAGAAATATTCCGCTGACCAATGCATGGACAGGCATATCAGGGAAGATATCATTTGAAAATGCACAGGAGATTGCCGGTAAATTAATAGAGAGTTATACGAACGAGACTATTGATGAGGTAATCCTTGTATATAATGAATTTAAATCCGTAGTAGCACAGAAGATTATTATTGCGAAGCTACTTCCACTGTCTCCTATTGAGGCTGCTGAAGATACCCTTCCGGTTTACAATTTTATCTATGAACCTTCAAAACAGGAAATATTCAGCAGGCTTGTTCCAAAGAATGTTGAGATACAGATATTCAGGGCACTTATTGAGTCTCAGGCATCGGAAGAGGCTGCAAGGATGTCTGCCATGGAGAATGCAACAAAGGCTGCTAACGACATGATAAGCAGTCTGACACTCCAGTACAATAAGGCCAGACAGGCCTCAATTACAAAGGAGCTCATGGATATCGTAGGCGGTGCAGAGGCATTAAAGGGGTAGAAATGAGGGCCCAATTGTCAAATATCAAATGTCAAATAGATAAATTTGAATTTGGATTTTGGAATTTGAGATTTAAATTATAGATGGGGGTATTAATATGAATGTAGGAAAAGTTTCACAGGTTATCGGTGCAGTCGTAGACGTCGAATTTGAAGAAAAATTACCGGAAATCTTGAATGCTATAAAAGTTGAACAGAAAGGAGACCCTTCAAAGGGTGTTCCTGAGATCAGGATTACACTCGAAGTTGCGGCGCATCTCGGTGATAATAAGGTCAGGACTGTTGCAATGTCTGCAACTGACGGCCTTGTAAGGGGAATGCCAGCAGTCGATACAGGTCAGCCGATAGCTGTTCCTGTTGGCAAGGCTTCATTGGGAAGAATTTTGAATGTTATCGGAGAAGGCGTTGACAAACTCGGTCCGGTAACATCAGATGTAACCCTGCCTATCCACAGGGAAGCTCCTGAGTTTGTTGATCAGGAACCTGTAACACAGGTTTTTGAGACAGGTGTTAAGGTCTTTGACCTCCTCGTTCCATTCGTCAGAGGCGGAAAGATGGGTATGTTCGGAGGCGCTGGTGTGGGAAAGACTGTTATTATCATGGAGATGATTCATAACATAGCAATGAAGCACGGCGGTGTTTCTGTTTTTGCCGGCGTTGGCGAAAGGACAAGGGAAGGAAATGACCTCTATCTAGAGATGAAACACTCTGGTGTTCTGGATAAGGTTGCACTGGTATACGGACAGATGAACGAGCCCCCTGGTGCGCGTGCAAGGGTTGGACTGACAGCGCTTGCTCAGGCAGAATACTTCAGGGATGAAGGACAGGACGTTCTGATATTTATTGACAACATCTTCAGATATACACTTGCAGGTTCAGAGCTTTCAGCACTTCTCGGCAGAATGCCATCTGCTGTCGGATACCAGCCCACACTCGGTACTGACATGGGAGTCCTCCAGGAGAGGATTACAACAACAAAGAAGGGAGCTATCACATCAATGCAGGCAATATACGTTCCTGCTGATGACCTGACAGACCCTGCTGTTGCTACAGCTTTTACACATCTGGACGGAACCGTTGTTCTTTCAAGGCAGATTTCAGAGCTTGGGATATACCCTGCTGTTGACCCTCTCGATTCTACATCGCGAATCCTTGACCCAAAGGTAATCGGTGAAGATCATTATACAGTTGCTAGAAGTATACAGAAAATTCTCCAGAGGTACAAGGAATTGCAGGATATTATCGCGATACTTGGTATGGAGGAGCTTTCAGAAGATGACAAGCTGATCGTTGCAAGGGCAAGGAAGATCCAGAGGTTTCTCAGCCAGCCATTCCATGTTGCAGAGGCATTTACAGGCACACCTGGTAAATACGTAAAGGTTGATGAAACCATCAAGGGCTTCAAGGCGATAGTTGACGGAAAATACGATGATGTGCCTGAACAGGCATTTTATATGGTTGGACCTATTGAAGAAGTTGAGGAAAAGGCCAAGAAACTTGGCTGGTCGAGGGAAGGATAATGGCTGAAGGGAAACTTCTTCTGGAAATAGTTACACCTTATGGACTTGTATTCAACGATGAGGTGGATGAAGTCACTGCCAGCGGCAGCGAGGGAGAATTCGGAGTACTGCCCGGGCATGTCCCTTTTGTAACAACCCTGAAGATTGGTATTGTCACCTGCAAGAAAGGTAATGAAATCAGGTATTTCTTCGTTAACTGGGGATATGCCGAAGCAGGGGCAGACAAAGTCCTTATACTTGCTGACAGCGCTGAGAAGAGTGAAAATATTGATGTTGAAAGGGCAAAGGGAGCCATGAAAAGGGCCGAAGAAAGGCTCAAAAAAGTAGAAAATGTGGATTTTGCGAGGGCAGAATCAGCACTCGAAAGGGCAGTGACCAGAGTCCAGGTGGCAGAGATAAGAAGAGCAAAATAAAGATTTTATTGTGTTATATATTTTTTAAAATTTTATATACAGTAAAGGGTTTGCACTCTTTTGCAAGCCCTTTATTATTTGGTTGAAAGCATGCCCTGTACAATAATCACTATCTGTCTGTGCTTAATCTTCCTGATAACTTTTGTTTCTACGTCCTCATTTGTCCATCTCTGAATAGAAAAAAATATTTCTAGGTATGTACTTTGTTGGAGCTTATAAGGATTGCTGAAAATGTGGACTGATCATATAAAAGGAAGATTTGATGTTCGAATCTCCATGGTATTTGCCTTTATGCTTATTATTATATCAGTCGCCTTTACAGCAGTTTACATATACTCTCAGAGTAAGCACCTGAAGAAAGATCTTATAAATAAAGGCAAGACTTTTACCTGTTTTGTTGCGTATAACTCAAAAATTGGTTTATCTTCAGAAGATAGCGCATTATTTGAAGAGATTCTGAAGTGGGCTACTTCTTTTGAAGATGTCCTTAGTATATCAGTCTATACAAAAGAAAAAAAACTGCTTTTTTCCAATCAAAACAAGCATTTGGCAAAGGAATCTATCGGTCTGCTTGCCTCTGAGGAAAAAGACCCGATTTCGCTTTTAGGTACAGAAAGGTTATTTGAAATAGTTGAGGCAGAAGATAAAATTAAAATTTTCACACCTGTATTTTCTGCATCGTTAATACATTCAGAAAAAAAGCTTAATAATACAGGAAAAAATGAAGTTAATGATGTTATAGGGTATGTAAAAGTAACAATGGATAAAAGAAAAATAAAAGAACGGAGAAAGGCCATCATGGTTAAGAGCATTTTTATTGCGACCTTTTTCTTATTTGCTGGATCATTTGTTATTTATATATTAAGTAAAAGAATCACACATCCACTAATGAGACTTACTCAAGGTGTAGAATTACTGGGCAAGGATGGAGCTATAAAAAAAATCCCTGTCGAATCAAATGATGAAATAGGCAAACTCGCCAATTCATTCAATATTATGATTGAAAACCTGCAGAATAGAGATCAGGAAAAGGAGTTGTTAGAAGAAAAGCTCAGGCATGCACAGAAGATGGAAGCAATCGGTACACTTGCGGGGGGAATATCACACGACTTTAAAAATATACTCTCAACCATAAAGGGAGCTGTTCATATAATGGATAAAAAATTTCATAATAATACTGAACTAACTGAATATACAGAGAAGATAAAAGATTCTATTAATAAGGCAAAATTTCTTATCAACGGTCTTATTACCTTCAGCAAAATACATAAATTACAACTGAATCCCCTTGACATCAATCAACTTATAAGGAAATTAACACTGTTACTTAAAAATATAACAGGAGATGATATTAAATTCAGGTTATCACTTTCTGATGGATCTTTGATGATACTGGCCGATGCCTTTCAGATTGAGCAGGTCTTAATTAATATGAGTGTTAACGCTCGTGATGCAATGCCTGATGGTGGAATTTTATCGATTAAGACAGAACCTGTCATAATTCTTGAAGAAGAGGCCCAGACGCATTTTGAGCTCCCATCCGGAAGATACGTTCTTTTATCAATAGCTGATACAGGTATAGGTATGGATCAAGAAATAAAAGAGAGGATATTCGAGCCTTTTTTTACAACCAAGGAGGTGGGGAAGGGTACAGGACTCGGGCTTTCTATCATTTACGGAATCGTTGAAAATCATAAGGGGCATATATATGTATATACTAAAAAAGGTGAAGGAACCGTATTCGGGATATACCTTCCTTTAATAGAAAATGACAGGGAAAATGCAGGAAAAAAGTGATAATATAAAGTAATAAAAAAGTTTTTCCAGTTATTTTTTCCCTGAATTCAAACAGAGGTATTTGCTGATGATAAAGGTTCTGATTGTCGATGATGACAGTAATTTGAAGGCTGTTTTACGGGATGTATTACAGGATGAGGGCTTTTCTACAATTGAAGCTGCAAATGGATTTGATGCCAAGAAAGCATTCAGGAAAGATATCCCGGATGTTGTTCTTCTTGATCTTAAGATGCCCTACATGGATGGTATCGAGACAATGCAGGAATTAAGGAAGATATCCCAGGGTGTACCGGTTATTATCCTAACTGCTCATGGTGATATCCCAACTGCTGTTGATGCCATAAAATTAGGTGCTTATGATTTTGTTGAAAAACCGCCTGAATTCGATAAACTCATAATCTCTCTTAGACGGGCTGTGGAAAGAAGAGATCTTGAAAAAGAGGTAAAGAGAATAAATACTGCACTTAAATTCTCACTCGAAGACATATTTGGAAGAAGCGATGCCATAAGGACAGTCATAAATGATATAAAACATGTTGCACAGACCGACCTTTCTGTAATTATCCAGGGTGAAACAGGCACTGGAAAGTCTTATGTTGCGAGTGCTATACACAATATGAGCCAAAGGGCAGGGGGACCGTTCGTCAGGATAGACATCAGCCTAATACCTGAAACACTTGTTGAGAGCGAGCTTTTTGGATACAGAAAAGGAGCATTTACAGGTGCGGAAAAAGACAGAAATGGTTATTTTATGGATGCCAATAGAGGGACAATCTTTATAGATGACATAGAGAATATGTCATCCTATATCCAGAGCAAATTTCTGAGTGTTATCGACGAGAAGAAGATTCATCCTCTCGGCAGCACTAAACCGGTAGAGCTGGATTTGCGAATAATAGGCGCAACTAACAAGAATTTAAGAGAAAATATAAGAAATAATGGTTTCAGAGAAGATCTGTTCTACCGTTTAGGTGAATTTGTGATTACCTTGCCTCCACTTAGAGATAGGGCTGAAGACATAAGTTTTTTTGCAGAGAAATTTCTCAGCGAGTCATGTGCAGAGTTAAATAAGTATTTGAGGGAGATAAGCAGTGGAGCTCTAGAACTTATGACAAGGCATCAATGGCCAGGCAATTTACGGGAGCTTAGGAACGTGATCAGAAGGGCTACTCTCGCTGCAGAAAATGATACAATAGATAAGAGTTGTATAGAGTTTTTTATCTTGGAGGGTCATACCGCCGGAAACAACAGATCTTCCTTTATAACAATCAAAGATGCTGTAAGAGATCTTGAGAGGAAAATGATAGATGAAGCTCTGCAGATAACCGGGGGAAACAAATCAAAGGCTTCAGAAATTCTTGATATCAGCTACCCGAAACTTCTATCCAAGATAAAGGAATATGGTCTGGATGCCAAGGAATATCAATAGTCAGATCCATTGTATCATTAATAATTGTAAACTTTTTTAATAATATATAAAAAGTTTTTATACTTTAGACAAGCTCGCCGTAGACAGCCCATCATAAATATCCTTTAAAAACAGTGACTTTTATAATTAATATTAGATGGTATATTTTTTGCTGGTTTTTCATTTAATAGTGTTTTAGATGATCAGGACATTTTGTAGGTAAAAGTGAGCGACTTGTATAGAACATGATTAAACAACCCTTTTTCTATAGATAAAGTGATGTTTATTCAAAGAGGCTCAAGGCAAAACATGATTTCAAGAAATTCTATTGATACCCTTGAAAAGAATTATTACACGATTTTATTGGCGGTCGATGGAGTATACAAAAATGGCAGGTATATTGAATCCGAATCCCGTTTTGTAATACCGAATGATTATATAATCGGTATCGCAAAAAAGAATAAAGGTGTTATCTTTGGTGCATCTGTACATCCGTACAGGCATACCAGGGCAATGCTTGCTGAGGCTACGCGGTGTATTGAAGAAGGTGCGGTATTTTTCCACTGGATACCCTCATTACAGCAGATAGACACTGATGATGAAAGATGCGTTCCTTTTTATAAGCTTATCGCAAGAGATTGCATCCCCCTTGTTTGCAATACGGGTTTAAATATTAACAATGAGAAAAACAGGATTAAAACTTTTAGATATGATGACCCCCAAAAACTCAAAAAGGCACTTGATATAGGTATAAAAATTATTGTATCGCACAGGGCTGAAACTTGTTATGATGCCAATTTCGCTTTCACAGATGATCAAAACTACCTTGATGCACTGGTAGGGATGCTTAGAATATCTGAAGAGAATAAGTGGGAACTTTATGTTGACTTGTCGCCTTTTTGCCATCCGATGAGGATCAAATACCTTGAAGTGATAAAAAGAGAAGTTAGTAAGGGAACAATAAATTCAGGCAGATTTATTTATGGATGCAATTTTTCCATACCTTTAATTGATTTAAATACCTTTAGTAAACCTTTGAATCTGCATGATTTACTTGAGCTCATGAAATGACGTAGGACAGGTCTGAGATAATTTTCAAAACAAAAAGTAACTCAAAAAAGAAGTTGGAGGGAATGGATTAAATGGATAAGAAACTTAATTGTTGGGAGTTTAAAAGATGCGGTAGAGAGGTTGGAGGCTCTAAAGTTTTTGATTTTGGTTTATGTCCTGCAGCTACTGAGCAACGTTTGGATGGAATACATGATGGCATGAATGCTGGCAGGGCTTGCTGGGTTATTGCAGGGACACTATGCGAAGGAGAGCTACAGGGAACATTTGCCAAGAAATTCAAAAACTGCAGGAAATGTGATTTTTATATAAAAGTAATGGATGAAGAATTTATAAACTTTAAACTTACAGCAAATCTTTTAAACAAACTGAAGTAATATTGATAGGTCTTTTTAAAATGATTCTTTTAACAGAAAGATCAGTGAATGAACGAAGAGAAAAGACGACATAAAAGATTTGTATTAGAAGAAGTGGAAATCAATGCGAAAACTATAGTTGCATCTGAGATAGAGATTCTTGATATTAGCATTGGAGGTGCATGTATAAAGTCAACAAAACCATTAAAACTCGGTGGGAAATATCTTATCAAACTTGAAAGTGAAGGTATTATTTTCCCTGTCATATGTGCTGTTATATGGGAAAATTTAAGCGGAACTCTAAAGAATGCTAAAGGAAAGATTATCCCATTTTACAAAGCTGGTATAGAATTTAAAGACATTTCCTCTGACGAACTTCCTAAGCTTAAGCGTTTCATTGAGATCTCAGGCAGTCCATATAAACAGGAAATGAGTATTGATAAGAGGTTAGACGGGCTGAGATTTAAAATTAATATAAATAAAAAGGCATTTCTGGATTAAGAACAGATATGCAATGTCAAAAAAATAAGCCTTAGCGGTATGTTTGTAGAGACAAACAGTGAAATTTCCATTGAAGGGAGATACCCTATGGAACTCTTTCTTCCAAAGGATGACCTCCCCATAAAGTTTGAGGGAAGGATAGCCTTCTGCAAAGAGGTAGCGGGAAAAGAATCAAGACTCTTTGATCTCGGAATAGAGTTTTTTGATATTGCTGTAAATGACAAATCAAAATTGAGGGATTTTATTGACGATCTTTATGAGATATGAAGTTGTTTAATTCATTAGCCATTCATTCCACGAAGTGGAAATGTATGAAGAAGTTATGCTGAAGTGTGAATATTATTTAGGTTGGCCTGAAATGCAATTTATAAAGAGGAGATAAAATATGGACTATAAAATTAGTGATGAAATTCTAAAGAATACAACACTTTGCCCTAATAAATTCCAATGTTTGAAAGCCTCGACAATAGATGTGTGCAATATTAATAAAGCTATTAATGAGGAAGTTCTATTTATTGATAGAAAGAAGGGAAGATATTGTCCTTATATTATACCGTTTGGGTATTCATATATATGTGTTTGTCCTACACATCGTGAACTATATAAGCTTTATAAAATATAGGTTCTTCTCCAATTTGCTTATCAGAGAAGCAATTTAATTCCCGATTCCCGATTTCCGATTTTCTTTGTACTTTACATTTTACTGCCTAGTACCTACTTCTTACTTCTAACTCCTCACCCCTCACTTCTTACTCCTTACTAACTAAAAGGTTACATCTTACGGTAACGGTTACGACGCCCGTTTCGGTATTCGGTTACGTCTGTCGTGTTCGTTTATCTTAGTCTTTACCAGCCTCTAGTTTTCAATCTTCAATTCCTAAATCCCTAAATTCCTCAATCTGCAATCTGCATTTTGCATCCTTAAATTTTCTTTGTGCTTTACTGCCTAATCCCTACTACTTACTTCTTACTCCTAAATCCTAACTACTTACTTTTTACTTTTCCCCTGATAACCTGATACCCTGATTCCCTGATATCCAGCTAAATGGCTTGCTCCCTACTTCTTACTTCCTATAGAGTCAGCCAGTCTCTTATGAACAATCTGTCCCCTGTGTGTGTTCAAGGCACTTTTAATAGCATTATCCAGCCTGATTGCATTTTCAATGCCCATATCAGCTATTTTTTTAATATAGGGAAGAGTTGCATTTGTGAGCGATATAGTTGAAGTCCTTGGAAAAGCGCCTGGCATATTTTCAACAGCATAATGAATTATGCCGTCGACTTCAAAAACCGGATTTTCATGAGAAGTAGGTCTGGAAGTTTCCACGCATCCCCCCTGATCTATTGAGACATCTACTATTACCGAACCTTTCTTTATCATTTTAAGCATATCCCTGGTTATCAATACAGGAGTTTTTCCACCTGGTTCATGCACTGCTCCTATTATAATATCAGCATCTTTTATCTCATTCATAATATTTTCTAATGATTGAGGTAATGTCTTTATCTTTACAGGAAACATATCACTTATTTGCTTTAATTTATCCAATCCTTTGCTTATAACCACGGTTTCCATTCCGATGCCGGTAGAAATTCGGGCAGCATTTGTGCCGACAACACCTGCGCCAAGTATTAATGCCTTTGCAGGTTTTAGCCCAGCTACCCCTGCTGGGAGGATTCCACTTCCTCCATAAATTCGCTGAAGAAAATAAGAACCCACTATTGGTGCCATTTTCCCGGCAATCTCGCTCATTGGTGAGAGCAGCGGAAAAGTACCGTCCTTCTGAAGTGTTTCGTATCCGAATGCAGTTATTTCTTTTTTAAGCAGTAATTCCGTAAGCTCAAGGTTTGGTGCCAGGTGAAGAAATGTAAACAGCGCTTGCCCTTTTCTGAAAAGATCGTATTCAGGTTGAAGGGGTTCCTTTACTTTGATAATAAGGTCTGATTTTTTAAATATAGTTCCTTTATCAACAATATCAGCATCTGCATCAAGATATTCACTGTCAGAAAAGCCACTTCCTTCTCCTGCAAGAGTTTCTATAAGGATTGTATGACCGTTATGCTTAAGTTCTGAAGCGCCTGATGGTGTAATTCCCACCCTGTATTCTGACTCTTTAATCTCTTTTGGGACTCCGATTATCAAGATGTTAGTACCATATTAGTTGTTAATACTACAATAATCTCTTGCCTGCTCCGTTTAATTCATTAGTCATTGGTTACTAAAAAAGTAGAAAGTAGGGAGTAAGCAGTAGGCAGTAAGCACTGAAGAAAAAGATAGGTACAGGTATAGGTGCAGGCATAGGTAAAAGTAAAGCGCGGAGCGCATAAAACACGATAGACGTAACCTATAGAAGAAACTGGCTTCGTAACCGTTTGACGTTATCGCAATACTTTGTGCCATTGGCACTTGACAATTAAATATTAAATTTTCAATGCTCAATCTTCAATCTTCTTTACGCCATTTGCAGCTTTGCGGTTTCATGCCTCCTTAAAGCCTATAATATCAACTAGTTAAATTACTTTCACGGCAACTAAATGTGATATGATCCCATTCTTAAAAAGCTTAGCACATGTCTTTGCAAAATAGAAGTACTACTGACGGATGACTGATGTTATAATTCAATACTTATGAAAATCAAACTGATAATTTTTGACCTTGATGGTACCCTGGTCGACACAGCTACTGATATTACAAATGCGCTGAATTACGCTACAGACCCTTATCAGATAAAAAAACTTACTGTGAGAGAAACTGTAGGTCTCGTTGGAGAAGGACTGACAAGACTGATAGAGAAACTACTTGGAGAGGAAAGTACAGACGTAAAATCTAATGTGCTTGACAGGTTTATCAATTATTATAGTGAACATCTTACTGATTATACGGTACCCTATCCTGGAGTTCGTGAAACCCTTGAGGAACTCGGAAATTATAAGAAAGCTGTTATTTCCAACAAAAGGGAGATGCTCTCGAAAAGAGTTCTGGAGGAAGTTGGACTTTCAGGGTATTTTGATGTTGTTCTGGGAAGTGACAGTGTCGATGAGAAAAAACCTTCTCCAAAACCAATTTATAAGGTTATGGAGATTTTGTCATTCAGGTCAGATGAAACTCTAATTGTCGGAGACAGTAATTATGATATTGAGTCTGGAAAAGCAGCCGGTACAACTACTATTGCAGTCTCCTATGGCTATAGAGACGCAAGCGTACTTAAGGACGCTGATTTTATAATTGATGATATAAGGGATTTGAAAAAGATATTAACTGAATAGGGAGCGAAAAGAATATGTCCAACTACTTAATTCACCAAAGTGATTCATGATAAGCAATGGAAATAACCATTGATGGAATCAGAGACATAAGAGTATATCAGTATAAATACGGGTACAGATTTTCGGTTGATGCGCTTTTATTGTATTCATTTGTTAATTTAAAACATGCAAAGGAGATCGTGGACCTTGGTGCAGGTTCAGGTATAATAGGACTTTTACTTGCAAAAAAATTTGTAAAATCAAATGTTTTTCTTATAGAGCTTCAAGAATCTCTTTTCAGACTTGCAAAGAAAAACATAAAGATTAATGGAATGCAAGACAGGGTCAGTCCAATACTGGCTGATATCAAAGAGATAAAGAAAAAGTTGTATCCCATGTCATACGATATAGTTGTTTCCAATCCGCCTTTCAGAAAGCCGAAATCTGGCCGTATATGTATTGCAGATGAGAGGGCTGTTGCAAGACATGAAATAAAACTAAGGCTGGCAGAGCTTATAGAATCTGCATCATATCTTCTTAGGGCCAGGGGGAGATTTTATCTTATATTTCATCCTGAGAGAATCCTTGAGGTTGTTGACAATCTTAGGCTAAAGCGGTTAGAGCCTAAAAGAATAAGGTTTGTTCATAATGATATTGATACAGAATCCAAGATAGTTCTAATTGAGGCAGTGAAAGAGGGCCGGGCTGGGATAAAAATAGAAAAGCCATTATATATATATAATGAAGATGGACAATATACTTTTGAAGTAAAAGAGATATACGGGTTGCCGCCCTGATGTTCTATTCAAGGGTAAGCCAGTACGGTTTAATTATAAGCAGGACTGCCTTTCGCTTGCTACGATATTTTTCGACTGTTCTAAAGCTCATTCCGCTACAGCCTCGAAACTCCCCCGATGTCTCGGGGTCAGACACTCGAGGCTGTGGCCGCTTCATTTAGCTAAGAACTGTGACCGAAAAACATCTGATGCCGCTTCAGCCTCATCGAATCCCGATTTATCGGGGTCAAGCCAAATCCTGCTTATTTCTTATTTACTATTAGCCATTGACTATTGAATATTGACAAATGACTAATTACCAGTGACTATTTACCATAGAAATGGTTTTCTTTGTGGGGTAATGCTTATAAATTGAAAATTATATTTTACTTATTAATTGATTTATATAATTTATAGCATTATAATGTTTCCTTTCTGTATAATAGGTAAAAATTTTGAAAGGAGGAGATTTTATGTTAGCTTTTAGGGTTTTGGGGATTATGATACTGTCACTTGCAGTACCGGCGCTTGTTTTTGCAGCAGGTGCACATGATGGGCTCAACTGCGTGGGCTGTCACGGCATTCACAATGCAAAAGGCGAAATCATTTTTGCTGTTGAGGCAAACAATAAGAGCATTAATCCACGGACAAATAAACCGTTTACAGGTACAACTGCTCTCTGTCTCGGCTGTCATGAAACAATTGACAAAGGTGGAATGGGTATTGCCGCTGTATCAGCCAAACACAGCCATCCTTATGGCGTAAAAGCAAATCCAAAGGTTGCAACTGTACCCAGTGTATTTTTAAGAGATGGGAAACTGGAATGTGTAGGTTGCCATGATCCGCATCCATCAAACCTTAATTATAAGTATCTGAGGGTTGATACTGCAAAGGGTGCAAAAATGGGGGATTTTTGTGGAATGTGTCATGGTTCAAAAGCTGATCCTCAGGCATTAAAGCGCATGAAGATATTCAATAGTATGGATGAAAGAAAAGCTCCTAAAAAGTAGGAGTAATGATTAGAAATACATTCTGCATCCTCAAGGGCATAGGTGAAAAGCTCGAGAAGCGGTTCTGGAAAGAAGGCATTTTAACATGGGAAGCATTCACGGATTCAGATGAACTGCCTGGATTGAGTTATGAAAAGAAGAGGCTCACTGACGAGAGCCTCTTCTTTTATATGGCTGCATTGAATAACGGCAATGCAGAATATTTTGGCAGAAGATTAAAGCATAGAGAACACTGGCGACTTTTTGATTATTTTAAAGATTATACGGTATGTATGGATATTGAAACAAACGGGCTTCAGCCTGGTAATGGAGGATACGTTACCGCTATAGGTCTTTATGATGGCTATGACTATAAATGCCTGATAAAGGGTAAAAACCTTAACGCTGAAAAACTTAATAAAGAACTTGAAAGATACAAATTCATTGTAACTTTTTATGGTACCGCCTTTGATATCCCTTTTTTGCTGAGGACCTTTAGAGGTGTAAGATTTAATCTCCCCCATTTTGACCTCTGCTTTGCTGCAAGAAGACTTAGACTTAAGGGAGGTTTGAAGAAGCTGGAACAGGAATTCGGCATAGAAAGGGATGAATCTGTTAAAGGTTTTGATGGCTATGAGGCGGTTAAATTATGGGAATTTGCAAAGAGAGGGTCTTCCGAAGCCCTAGACCTTCTGGTTAAATATAACAGAGAAGATACTGTTAATCTCATGCAGATTGCTACTATTCTTTACGGAAGGCTTAGACAATTAACAGGAATAGAGGAATATTTGTCTTGTGGAGTTGCTTGATAATTTTTCCACTTATCTTTCAGCAGAGAAGGGCCTGTCAAAAAGTACTGTTGATTCATATAATACAGACCTGAAAAAATATAAGATTTTTTTGGATGAGAGAAATAAGAAGATAAAATCTGCTCTCAGGAACAATATAGTAGATTTTGTCGAGAAGCTGAAGAGTGAAGGTTACTCAATTCCAAGTATATGCAGACATATATCCTCAATAAGAGCCCTTTATAAATACATGCTTACCGAGAATATTACCGATAATGACCCATCTGAAAATATTCAGAACCCTAAAAAGTGGGAGAGGCTTCCAAAGGCATTAAGCATATCCGAGGTCAGACAGCTGCTTGATACAAAACTTTCTGTCAGAGATGCCTTGAGGGATTCCGCTATGATTGAACTGTTATATTCATCAGGCCTTAGGGTCAGTGAGCTGGTAAACATAAAAGTTGGCGATATCAACTTTGAGGCAGGATTTATCAGGGTTCTTGGCAAGGGATCCAGAGAACGTGTGGTACCTGTTAATCTCAGGGCTATAGAGAAGATTAAACAATATATGAACAAGGAGAGATCAGAGATACTGAAGAGAAAACAGTCTCAGTATCTGTTCGTAACAAGAATGGGTAAACCAATGAGCAGGCAGAGATTCTGGCAGTTGTTGAAGGTTGTTGCCAGGCAGGCCGGGGTAAATCTTTCGCCACACACGATAAGACACTGTTTTGCAACACATTTACTTGAAGGAGGTGCTGACCTCCGCTCGGTTCAGAAGATGCTTGGCCACTCAGATATATCAACAACCCAGATTTATACAAAAGTGACAACCGACAGGATCAAGAAGGTCTTCAAAGAATATCATCCAAGGGCATAATAAGGACATTCTAAATAATACCCATGTCAGGTAATCAAATTATAAATACAAAGTAAAATTATAATATTATAATTTTACTTATGGGTTTATAAATTAAAAAAATTGTTCAAATACTTTACCTTAAATTGAAAATTATGCTATTTTAAAAAACTTCACTGAATTTATCTAAGTGGAACTATAAAAAATAATTACATACAATTTCAATTAAATTAACAGATTAGGTTAAGAAAGGAGTACCCGATAATGCTCATAATCGGCGAAAAATTGAGCATCATAGCCAAAAGAGTAAGAGAGGCTATGATGAAGAAAGATAAAGTGCCCATACAGGAGATCTCTGTAGCTCAGTGGAAAGCCGGAGCCAGGATAATTGACGCAAATATAGGTCCAGCTGAGGACGGCGGCGAAGAGATGATGGAGTGGATGGTTACAACAATACAGGAGTCTGTGCAGCTTCCTGTATGTCTTGATACAACAAATGCAAAAGCGATCGAAGCAGGCCTCAAAGTGCACAATAATGAGTGGGGACGGCCGCTTATAAACTCTACATCCAATGATCCTGAGAGGTTCCCGATGCTCGAACTTGCGGCAAAGTACAACTCCCAGATTATTGGGCTGACAGTTGGAAAAGGGGGACTTCCTGCTGATGCTGAAGAAAGGGCTGCAATTGCTGCAGAAATAATGGCGAGGGCGATGGAATATGGTGTGCCCCTTGAAGATATATATCTTGACCCCCTTGTACTTCAGATAGCTACTACACAGGATCAGGCGCTTAAGGTGGTAAAGACGATTAAGATGTTTCAGGAACTAAATGATCCACCGATGAAAACAGTTGTAGGTTTAAGCAATATTTCAAACGGCTGCCCGAAACATTTAAGACCTATTATAAATAGCAACTTCCTTATTCTTCTGATGTACGAGGGGCTTACTGCAGCTATTGCTGATCCGTTGGAAAAGGAGATCATCACTGCCATTAAGACAGTTAATGTGATAATGGGCAATACTTTATATGCCCATTCGTATTTAGAGATGTAAATGTTGGGTTTCGAAGATTTTCACTATATACAGGGATTTCTCGAGAAGAAAAGAATTCGAGAGTATTTGTAAGAGGGTTCGAGGATTAAGGGATTCAAGTGAATATAGAATATTAAAGAGTTCATTACAGATGTTAAACACACAAACACTTAAATACTTGACCACTTGACCCTAATTATTTGAGGAGGAACAGATGGCTTTTACACCAACAAAGGAGACATATTCCGGAAAAGTATATCCTGTAACTATTGGAACCGGTGACAGGGCTGTAACTTTTGGAGGAGAGAATATCCTTACTTTTCATTCTTTCGAAGGGGCGATGCCAAACAAGCCGGTTATAGCATGCGAAATACAGGATATACCCCCATCAGATTGGCCAGACAATGTAAAGAAACCGTTTGAGAGTGTCTTTGATGATCCTGTTCAGTGGGCCAAGTTCTGTAAGGATGAGCTTAAGGCGAAGGCAATTGCATTAAGATTGATCGGCACGCATCCTGACAGAGAGAACCGTTCTACTGAAGATGCTTCAAAAACAGTTAAGGATGTTTTGTCTGCGGTTGATGTTCCTCTTATAATTCTTGGCAGTAATCATGCTGAAAAAGACGCAGCTGTGCTTGTTGCAGTAGCAGAAGCAGCTAAGGACATGAATTGCGTTATAGGAAAGGCACAGGAAGCAAATTATAAGACTATAGTAGCAGCAGCAATGGCTAATAACCATAAACTGATAGCGATGTCTGAGCTTGATATAAACCTCTCAAAACAGCTAAATATCCTTATAACTCAAATGGGTTTTGAAAAGGAAAGGCTGATAACAGACCCTATGTCTTCCGCATTGGGTTACGGGCTTGAGTACACATATTCGGTGATGGAGAGGATCAAGCTTGCAGCACTTACGCAAAATGACACAACAATGCAACCACCTATGCTCGGCGATATTGGTATATATGTATGGAAGGTAAAGGAAACACAGGCTCCAGAGGCTGATCTTCCTAGATGGGGTCCGTTAGAGGAAAGAGGAATTGCGTGGGAGGGTTCAACTGCAGTTTCACTCCTAATAGCAGGTGCCGATTTATTAATAATGAGACACCCGGAGGCTATTAGAGCTGTGGAGAAGGTGATAGAAGAAATGATTTAACGTAATACTTGATAAATAATCCATTATTGGTAAAAAAAGATTACTCATAATGGATTATGCATCACGATAATTACTGGAGGTTTAAGAATGGCTTTATCAGGCGTTGAAATATTTAAACTCCTACCAAAGACAAACTGCAAGAAATGCGGGTACCCCACATGTCTTGCATTTGCTATGAAGCTTGCACAGAGGCAAATATCACTTGATTCCTGTCCGGATGTTTCCGAAGAGGCAAAAGCTATTCTCGGTGAGGCGTCTGCGCCTCCAGTCCGTCCTATAACGTTTGGTGCAGGTGATAAGGCTGTAAAGATGGGAGAAGAGACGGTTCTGTTCAGGCATGACAAGAAATTTGTAAATCCATGTGCTTTCGCTCTAGAGATAAATGATACATACTCAGAAGAAGAGATATCTGGGCTTTGCGAGCAGGTGCTGGATTCCGAGATTGACAGGGTAGGTCAGAAGTTGAAGATTGACGCTATTGTTTTAACTAATGCATCCAGAGATTCGGGCAGGTTTGAGGCTTCTGCAAAAATTGTTGCATCAAAAGCAGACGGTGTCCCTGTAATTTTAAACAGTGAGGATCCCCAGGCAGCAGAGGCATCAGTAAAGCTATTCGCTGATAAGAGGCCAATAGTTTATCCAGTAAATTCAGCTAACGCTGAACCCATGGCAAATGTTGCCAAGGCTAATAAGGCGATTCTCGGTGTATCGGCCAATGGTCTTGATGAACTCTCAACTCTTACAGAGAAGATAAAATCCCTTGGTGTTCAGGATATGGTTATCGATTCCGGAGCAAGAAAGGCAAAGGATATTATCGAGCACAATACTTTGATTAGAAGAGCAGCAATAAAAAAGAACTTCAAGCCGTTAGGTTATCCTATAATAAATTTTATGCAGCGTGAGGACAGCGTCCTCGAAGCACTCATGGCGAGTATAGGTGTATTAAAGTATTCATCAATTGTTGTTGTAAGCAAAATAGAGAAATGGAAAAACCTTGCATTATTCACCCTTAGACAGAATATATATACTGATCCTCAGGTGCCTATGCAGGTTGAGCAGAAGATATATAATATCGGTGAACCAAATACCGAATCTCCGCTACTCGTTACAACCAATTTCTCTTTGACATATTTTATAGTTTCAGGGGAGGTTGAAAACAGCAAGGTTTCAAGCAGATTGGCTGTAATGGACTGTGAAGGACTTTCTGTTTTAACTGCCTGGGCAGCTGGGAAATTTACCGCTTCCAAGATTGCCCAGTTTATAAACGAAAGTGAGATAGAGAAGGAAATATCTCATAAGGAATTGATAATACCAGGCTATGTTTCAATTTTAAGCGGTTCTATAGAAGATAAACTTCCTGGTTGGAAAATTACTGTCGGGCCGCGTGAAGCCAATGCAATACCGGCATTTTTAAAAACAAGGGCAACATAGCACATTTAAATTCCCTTTTATACATATGTTACTCGAATGCTCCCCTTTTAAAGGGGTATATTGGAGACCTTTCCCCCTTGAAATGGAGGGCGAGTTGATATAAAGGAGGTTATATCTGATTGATAAAACTGGATTATTTGATATTTGTCTAAAAAGTTGATTTTATATAGTAAAAAGTATGAAAATAAAATGATTTTACCAGTTCTGGATAAAGGAATACTATTGGTATGGATTTTAACTTATACCTCAACCAGGATTACAGGAGGTCAGCATGTCTAAGTTAATAGCCTCTGCGGCTATAAGAGGTGCAAATATTCTTGTAAAACATGCAGAAGAAATGCTCGAAAGTGCTATTTCAAAACATGGTGAAAGTTTTACATTTGAATTCCCTGATACTGCATTTTATCTCCCGATGATCTACGCTATGACCGGTTTTGCTGTAAAGACGTTAGGAGATATGAAGACAGCTCTTGAAAACACAAAGTCTCTGCTTCATGAAGAACCTGAAAAGGATCTCTGGAAGCCTTATCTTGGAGAAGCACTTGATTCAGGTATGGCAACGCTTTTTGCAGAAGAGATTATTCTGGCACTTCGTTATATAGAAGGACTTGAACCCGTGAAAGACCCAGAGACCGGGTATGAATACAATGGTTTTATCACAGATACTATACAGCGTAATTTGGGAATACAGCTTGTTGACGGCAGTATGCCAGGATTTGCAGCAATCATAGGTGCTGCACCAGATGATGAAACAGCAGTAAAGATTGTCAGAGAGCTTCAAGAAAAGAATATACTTATTTTTCTGTCCGGCCATGTAAATGGCAATAGCGTTACAAAACAGCTCTTGAGAAAAAATGTTGAGCTGGGATGGGATACATATATAGTTCCGCTTGGTCCGGATACAGAACATACACTTTATGCGCTGGACTGGTCTGTGAGGGCATCACTGATTTTTGGGGGTAAGAAGCCTGCTGATTATAAGGGACATCTTAAGTACACGAAGGACAGGGTCTTTGCCTTTGCCCTGGTTTTAGGCGATCTTGATGAAATAAAATGGACAACCGGAGCAGGAGCTATAAATATGGGTTATCCTGCAGTCTGTGATACAGATGTTCCTGTAATACATCCAACCGGTGTATGTACTTATGAGCATGTTGATAAAGAATTTGACCATGGAAAGATTGTCCAGAAGGCAATAGAGGTTAGAGGACTCAAGGTTATAGTAGAAAAACCGCCAATCCCTGTTTCATTTGGCTCTGCCTTCGAAGGCGAAAGAATAAGAAAGGAAGATATGTTCATTGAGTTTGGCGGGCAGAGGACTCCTGCTTTTGAATGGGTTAGGATGAGAGAACTCGATGAGATAGAAGACAACAAGGTAATTATAGTTGGAAAAGACTGGGAGAAGAGATTCGAACAGGGAGGTAAAATGCCCATTGGCATTGTTATAGAGGTTGCAGGACGAAAGATGCAAAAGGATTTTGAGTCAGTTATCGAGAGGAAAATACACTCAAATATTAACGAGGCACAGGGTGTATGGCATATGGGCCAGCGTGATATAAACTGGATAAGGATAAACCACAATGCTAAAAAGGAAGGTTTTACACTCGAACACATTGGCATCATACAGAATGTAATGACACACAGCAGATTTAAGTCGATAGTCGACAAGGTTCAAACGACTATATACCTTGATGAAGAAGATGTACTCAGGGTACAGGAAGAGGCGAGGAAATCATACCATGAGCGTGACCAAAGAACTGCAGGCCTTACTGATGAGTCTGTAGATACCTTCTATTCATGTCTGCTCTGTCAGTCGTTTGCCCCAAGTCATGTATGTGTTATTACACCCGAAAGACTCGGGCTCTGTGGTGCATATAACTGGCTTGACGGAAAGGCTGCTTATGAGATAGACCCTACAGGGGGTAATCAGCCCATTTCAACAGGTGAGACACTGGATTCATTAAAAGGTAGATGGAGCGGTGTTGACGATTATCTTAGGAAGGCATCCGGTGGTGCTGTTGAGACTATGAATGCTTATACAATAATGGACAACCCTATGACATCATGTGGATGTTTTGAGTGCATAGTTGCGATAGTACCCGAGGCAAACGGTGTTATGATAGTACAGCGTGGACATACCGCCATGACACCTGTAGGTATGAAGTTCTCTACCCTTGCAGGTAGCGTTGGCGGTGGAATGCAGACCCCCGGCTTTATGGGGATAGGAAGAAACTTTATTACAAGCAAAAAATTTCTGTATGCTGACGGGGGGTTAAAGAGAATCGTCTGGATGACTAAGAACCTTAAAGATGGCTTGAAAGAAGCATTTAATGAGCGTGCAGCAGAAGAGGGGGTGCCCGACCTTCTTGATAAGATTGCAGACGAGACTATAGCTGAGGATTCAGAGAAACTACTTGAGTTCCTTACAAACGTGGGACATCCTGCGCTTGAGATGGAACCGATGCTATAAAGAAGTAAGGGGTAAGTAGTAAGTAGTAAATAGAGGATTGGAGGAAACATGGCTGAGAATATAAAGAGCGGAAATAAAATAGCAGAGGATATTATAAAATGGGGTGAGGAGCATGGGATGGAGACCTGTTTTGACAGGGCACAGAGACTCAAACCATGCCCCATTGGTGCCACAGGAGCATGCTGCAAGATATGTCATATGGGACCATGCAGATTAGTCGGCAAGGATGCTGAAGAAGAGGCAAGGGGAGTTTGTGGTGCACCGCTTGCAACTGTCGTTTCAAGAAATCTGTTAAGAATTGCAGCAGCAGGAACAGCAGCCCATTCAGATCATGCAAGGGATATGGCGTTTCTCCTGCTGGCAGTGGCTAATGGAGAGACAAAGGATTTTAAGATTACCGATGTAAAGAAATTATACAGGGTTGCAGGAATTCTGGAAATAGAGTTCGAAGGACGTGATATCAATGATGTTGCAAGGGATGTAGCCACAAAATTTATCGAAGACTTTGGACGCCAGAAGGGTGAGATTAATTATGTCAAGAGGGCACCTGCAAAGACCCAGGAGAGATGGAAGAAATGGGGAATTACCCCGAGGGGTATAGATAGAGAAGTTACAGAGGCTATGCACCGTACTAATATAGGTGTTGACCATGATCCTGACAATCTCCTTCTGTGTGCACTTAAGGTATCACTGGCAGATGGCTGGGGTGGCTGTATGATTTCAACTGATCTAACCGATATACTCTTTGGAACTCCGTCTCCGGTTAAGGCAGAAGCGAGTTTCGGGATATTCAAAGAGGATGAAGTTAATATTATTGTACACGGGCACGAGCCAACACTTGCTGAAATTATTGTTGATGTAGTTTCAGATCCTGAGATAATTGAGTACGCAAAATCAAAGGGTGCAAAGGGGATTAACCTCGGCGGTATGTGCTGTACAGCAAACGAAGTGCTCATGAGGCACGGTATTCCGACCGCCGGTGGTTTTACAAATCAGGAGCTTGGAGTTATGACAGGACTGATTGATGCATTAACAGTAGACGTACAATGCATTATGCCTGCTTTGACAGAGATTTCCAAGAAATTTCATACAAAGGTTATTACGACATCTTACAAGGCAAAAATCCCGGGTGCTATTCACATAGAGTATGATGAACACAGGGCAAGAGAAGTAGCCAAAGAGATAGTAAAATTCGCCATAGATAATTTCCCCAATAGGAAAGTAGAGGGTAGTCACATTACTGATAAATCACCATTGATAGCAGGATTTTCACACGAGTATATTGAATATATGCAGGGAGGTTCATGGAGGGCATCTTTCAGACCTCTTAATGATGCAATAATGGCAGGAAGGATTCGAGGTGTTGTCGGGCTTGCCGGCTGTGACAATCCGAGAGTCCCTGCAACGGGTCTTCACAGGTTCCTTGCCACAGAGCTGATTAAGAATGATGTACTTATTGTATCTACAGGTTGTGGTTCTGCAGCGTGTGGTGTGGCAGGATATCTTACACCCGAAATGGCGCTGGAGAATGCAGGGCCGGGACTGAGGGAAGTATGCGAGGCCATAGGTATTCCACCTATACTGCATCTCGGTGCATGCGTTGATAATTCAAGGATTCTTACCATAGCAAGTGCCATGGCTGAAGAGGGCGGGCTTTCTGATGAGATAGGAGGAATGCCTGCTGTCGGTATTGCACCTGAGTGGATGAGTGAGAAGGCGATTGCAATTGGATGCTATTTTGCAGCGTCCGGGGTGCCGGTTATATTCGGTGGCGAGTCACCTGTTGAGGCAAGTGAAGAAGTTACAAAGTTAATGACAGAGGTTTGGTTTGAGAGATTTATGGGTACCCTGATTTTTGAGCCTAACCCTGAAAAGATATTGGAGCTTACACTCGATTTTATTGATAAAGCAAGGGAAAGACTGAAAATAAGGAAATATGAGCCTGGTAAATTTGGCGCGGAGAGAGTCCTTATGGATATGGCTGCAAGGCGTGAGCTTGAGAGGGCACAGAAAACACATAAAGGACTTTAGTTAAGTAAGCACTAAGAAGTAAGGAGTGAGGAGCTTTATAAATTCGGGAATTCAGGGATTAAGGAATTCAGGAATTAACGAATATAGTGCAAGGATTAGGGAGTAAGGAGTAAAAAAGAACGATATGCGCTTTACGACCAGTAAGGAGTGTAGGAAAATTGATTGAGAATAAGCTTTTTTATGTATTGTGCTTACTGCCTACTGCTTACTATTTACTATATTTGGAGGATAGATGAAGGTAGAAGAGTTGAATGTTGATGAGATGATCGGCAGAGTCGGTGATATACTCACTGAAAATGAAAGGAAAAGAGGAGTTCTTATACACACATTCCACAGAATCCAGCAGGATTACGGTTATCTTCCTGGAGAAGTATTAAGCACACTTTCTAAAAAGCTTGATCTGCCGCTTGCTGAAATTTACAGTGTCGCAAGTTTCTATAAACAGTTCCACTTTTCACCGAGGGGAAGAAAAATTGTCAGGGTATGCATGGGTACAGCCTGTCATGTAAGGGGTGGAAAGAATGTCCTTAATGCAATTGAAAAAGAGTTTAATATTAAACAGGGTGAGACTACTGAGGATCTTGAAATGACTCTCGAGACTGTTGGTTGTGTCGGATGCTGCGGGTTGGCACCTGTTGTAACAGTGAATGAGGAAGTTAGCGGTGACTTGGGACCAAAAAAAATTAAATCTTTAATTAGATCTATAAAAGAGGATTAGAATGAATAACAGACTTGGAAGCTTGAATGAACTTAAAGACCTGAGAAACAAACTTCAGGAGGAGACCTTCAGACCTGGCATAAACAGGGCCAGGGTATGTTGTGGAACTGCCTGTCTCGCAACAGGTTCCAAGAAGATTGTTAAGGCATTTGAAGAGGAATCAGCCCGAAAAGGCGTTGATATTGAACTTGTCAAGACCGGATGCCAGGGCCTCTGCCAGAAAGGCCCTGTTATGAGAATCGAACCATACGGTTTCTTCTATCAGAAGGTATCAGGCAGACATGTCAGTAACATAGTCTCAAGTACATTTTCTATAGGAGCTCCTGTAAGGGAACTGCTTTACAGAGATTCCTTCCTCAGCGAACCTGTAGATAGCGTGGAAGATGTGCCTTTTTATAAAAAGCAGATTAGGGTTGCTTTGAGGAATAATGGCATGATAGACCCTAACAATATAATGCATTATATTACAGTCGGCGGATACAGTGCGATCGAGAAGGTGTTCAGGTCAATGACTCCTGATGAAGTGCTGGCTGAAATTGACAAGGCTAACCTGAGGGGCAGGGGTGGAGCAGGATTCCCAGCTGGCAGAAAATGGGCTCACTCCAAAAAGTCTCCTACCAAGATAAAACTTGTTGTTGCTAATGGAGATGAAGGAGACCCTGGAGCTTTTATGGACAGGTCAATTATGGAGGGTGACCCACACAGCCTGCTAGAAGGTATGTTGATATGCGCTTATGTTCTTGATGCACATTACGGCTTTATATACGTAAGGCATGAGTATCCACTTGCTGTCAAGAATTTAAGGGTAGCCATAAAACAGGCAGAGGAGATGGGGCTGCTTGGTAAAGATATACTGGGCACGGGATTTGATTTTACAGTTGACTTGAGAGAGGGTGCAGGTGCATTTGTATGCGGTGAATCAACAGCCCTGGTCGCATCTCTTGAGGGCGAAAGGGGATTCCCGAGACCGAGACCACCGAGGCTTTCTGAACCCGGAGGCGGCCCATGGGGCTATATAACTAACCTCAATAATATCGAGACTTATGTATGCGTTCCCCAGATAATTGAGAAGGGCGCTGACTGGTTTCTCAGCATAGGCACACCGAAATCATCCGGGACAAAGGTCTTTGCACTCACGGGCAAGGTTGTCAATACAGGACTTGTCGAGGTGCCGATGGGGGTAACACTCAGGGAGATAATTTATGATATAGGCGGAGGAATTATGTTCAATAAGGAGTTTAAGGCTGTACAGACAGGCGGGCCTTCAGGCGGTTGTCTGCCAGCCTCTCTCCTTGACCTCCCTGTTGATTTCGATTCATTAACCGAGGCAGGCTCGATGATGGGTTCCGGCGGTATGGTTGTGATGGATGAGGATAACTGCATGGTAGATATAGCTAAATTCTTCCTTTCTTTCACACAGTCTGAGTCATGCGGGAAATGCCCGCCATGCAGGATAGGGACTTACCATATGCTTCAGTTACTCGAGAAGATAACGTCAGGCAATGGAGAGGAAGGGGATATTGAGAAACTCGAATATCTTGGAAACAAGATAAAAGATACAGCTCTCTGCGGCCTGGGTACAAGTGCCCCTAACCCTGTGCTTTCTACTATCAGATATTTCAGGGAGGAATATGAGGAGCATATCAGGGATAAATACTGCCGGGCAAAGGTATGCAGCGGTCTCGGTATGTTCGTAATAGATAATGAAGAATGTTTCCTGTGCGGACTCTGCAAAGAGGCGTGCGCATTTGATGCTGTAAAGGAAACAAGGAGAAATTTTTTCATTGATCAGGATTATTGCACAAAATGCATGGCATGCTTTACAGCATGTCCGATTGGCGCTGTTAGGATAGAAAAACAGAAAAGAAAGTCAGAAGTTAAGGTTAACCCGCATGAGGCGGGTAAAGGTTAGGGTTACGAAGCCCGTATCGTCTATTGGTTACGTCTTTCGGCTTTTTCACGTTACCCTTATACGTAACCGAAACGGGCATCGTTACCATTACCGTTGGCGTTAGCTATAAGAAAACGCTCCCTGTAAAGTAGAAAAGCTTACTTGACAGGGCGGGCATCGTTACCGTTGCCTAAAGACTTTAATTGTATCTGGAGATGGTATGAGTGATATAAAGGACGAGATAGAGCAAGAAGAAAGCGGTAAAAAGGGCATGAAAGATGTCTTCAAGGCTGTTGAAGGCATCAAGTGCGTAGTCAAGAAGTCATCGAAGTTTGTGGAGGAGTTTCTTTCAGAGCCCATGTGCGGAAGGTGCCTCCCGTGTTCGCTCGGAAGTTATGAGGCGATGGTCAGATTGAAAAGAATTACAGCCGGTATTGGTACAGAGGAAGATGTCCATGCTCTTCAGAGGATTGGAGTGCAGATGTTATTCGGTTCCATGTGTAAAAAAGGCAAAGATACGGCAAAATTTCTCCTTGAATCATTGAATACCGAAGCCTATAAAGAACATCTCGAAAAAAGGTGTAATGAGAGGGAATGTCTTTCTCTTGATATATACACGATAATTACAGAGAAATGCACATTGTGCGGTTTATGCAGTGAAGCCTGCAAGTATAATGCAATCATGGGTGAAAAGAAGGTTTCTTATCTTTCAGGATATCTGCCTTTTGAGATAAGACAGAAAAGATGCGTCAAATGCGGTGACTGTGTACCAGCATGTCCATATGGCGCCATAGAAGTAACACACGAAGAAATAAAGGCTGAGGCTGAGGTTGAGGTCGAGGCTTAGATTTAGATGTTTTTTTTGATAAGTATATAGGAGGAAAGCATGGGAAAAATGATTAATCTGAGAATAGATGGAAAAGATGTAAAGGTTGAAGAAGGATCGACCATTATAGAAGCAGCAGAGAGAGCAGGAATCCACGTACCAAACCTCTGTTATCTAAAAGGTATGAAAGGCATTGGTGCATGCAGGCTATGCCTTGTTGAAGTAGAGGGTGGTAAGTGGCCTGTCATAGCTTGTAATATCAAGGCTAAAGAAGGAATGAATATCCTGACAGATACTGACAAGGTAAAAGAGCTCAGAAAATTTGTTATAGACCTTATCATTTCCATGCATCCTCTTGATTGTATGACATGCACAAAGGCAGGTGCATGCAATCTTCAGAAATATGCTTATGATTTTGAAATAAAGGAATCAAGCTTTAGCAGGAAGAAATTCGGCTACCCTACTGATGAGACAAATCCGTTTATCAAGAGAGACCCCGAGTACTGCATACTCTGCAGTAAATGCATCAGGATTTGCAAGGCCCAGGGAACCGAAGTTCTGGACTTTTATGGCAGAGGTGTCGGTGCAAAGGTGATTACTGCCAATGATAAACCTCTCCAGGAATCAACGTGCACATTTTGCGGCAGCTGTGTAGATGCATGTCCTGTAAATGCCCTTCTCGAGGCTGACAGGTGGAGAAAGGGAAGGGAATGGGAGTATGAAAAGATCAATTCTGTCTGTCTTTCATGCGGTAACAGCTGTAATATTCTTGTGAGCCGGAAAGACGGGGAGATAATAAAGATAAATGCAGGAACACCTGAAGGCAAGGCAGAGCATTTTATCTGTGCAATAGGAAGATTCGGGTTTGACAGTCAGAACGGCGACATGAGAGTGACTGTGCCGATGAAAAAGGTAAATGGTGAATTGACCGAAACCACATGGGAAGATGCTGTCAAGATAGTAGCTGAAAAACTAAAATCAGCAGGTTCTGAGGCTGCCTTTATTAGCAGTGCAAACATTCTTAATGAAGAGGCAATTTTACTTAAGAAACTGGCGGCTGAAGTTGTAAAGACAAAAAACTATGACTCATCAGTCAGCATGTATTCGGACTATGATGCAATGAAGGGCGAAGGCGCTGACCTCGAAAATGCCGACCTGTTTGTCCTGGCAGGAACATCACCTGACCAGTGGACCAGGTTTCTACCCGCACTTGACGCAATTGTAAGAAAAAGGGTAAACGCAGGCGCAAAGCTGATTGTAATAAATTCAGGCGAACCAAGGATTTCATCAGTTGCAACAGCCTTCCTAAAGGGTGATGAAGTAAAAATAATGGAGGAACTTTCCCAGGCAATGATCTCAAAAGGTGTTAAGGCACCAAAAGAGATGGTTGAGGCATTGGCTCACATTGACCCCTCAGACGAGGCAATGGAAATCTCTGAAATTTTTATAAAATCTAAATCACCGGTAATACTGACTTCTCCTTCCATGTACAAAGCAGCAGTAAACCTATCTCTTATCAAAGGGAATGCTGTCGCAGTTCCTTTGGAGGCTAATGCAAAGGGCGTTGTTCTTATGGGACTTACAAGCGAAGGGAAGAGATTCAAAGAAATGATCTCCTCGTCATCAAAGCTTCTTTATGCAGTAGGGGATGTGCCTGTAAGCGAGAGACCTGGAACTGACTTCCTGATAGTACAGAATTCATATATGACAGACCTTGCAACACATGCAGACATAGTACTTCCTTCAGCATCTGATCTTGAGTCCGAAGGCACGATTGTCGATTACCTGGGAAGGCTGAAAGAGGTAAGAAAGGCTGTTGAACCAGCTGGAGAGTCGAGACCAAATGCGGATATTTTCATTGAAGTTGCAAAAGCAGCCGGAAAATCACTCAAAAAGTTCAAGGATACCGAGATTAAAAAAGCCCTAAAGGCCAAGAGTAAGGCAGCCTTCGGCCCATTTAAGAAAGTAAAAGGATTAGATATCGATGCAGAAAAGTTCATGGAAGAATTAAACAAGCCGAAGATTAACGGGTCAAGGCTCCTCTGGCTTAAAGAGCTTGAGAAGACAGTCCCGGCTTAGATAATCTATAAGACATTTTAGAAAGGGCGTCCCGAATTATCTGGACGCCCTACTTTTGCTTGAAGAAAGCTTCTCTCATTTCAGGCTTTTTACCTTGCTCTGTCATGCTATCATATTCATCTTTCCTGCTCTTTATCTGTTTTAACCATTCATATCCTATTTCTGAGGTCTCTTTTTTAATGAAGGAAACAACTTTTTGTTCAATATCTGTATTACTTTTATAATCAAATATAAGATAGCTTATGTCCGTGATATTGTTGATTACTGTATTTTTTAAATCATCATCTTTGACAATCTTTGCATGATCATGTTCGTATTCCATAAGTTTTAAGAAATAACTTTTCCATAAGTTTTTTTCTACGGGATTCAATGCTGTATCGTCAATCAATGTGGGAAGGGTTATGGTAATGTCATATTCAATTTTCATGTCAAAAATCTCTACAGAAACATGAACTGTGTTGTTTTCATTATCGATTATATAAGTATATGAGTACTGATAGGACCAGCCAATTCCCCAGTCGAATTTTGACAGGTAACGCCTGTTTTCTTTTTTATCGAAAGGGCCGTTTTCTTCTGCAGACCTTACAATTTCAGAAAAGGTCCTGCCGAAAACAGGGTAAAACTCATACCTGATGTCTTTTTTAAGTTCTATGCCTTCAGGAATAGAATATCTTCGGACCTTGAATATGAGTTCAGTTCCCTTTTTTCTTCTAGATAAGGATAAATTCCCTTCTTGGTCAAAATACTGTGAAATTTCCGGATATGCACTTCCTGCAAATAATATTATGAGAAGGACTGTTCCCAGAAAGAAATATTTCCTGTTCATTCTATAGAATACTATTCTCTTAGATTTAAAGTAAACCCCTGTTAGAAAAGCCTTTTCTTCTATTGGGTAAATAGAGCTAATTTTTTTAGCAATCTGGTAAAATATAGCAATCACAAAATTAACCCTGAATACATGGACGAATTATATCAAATAAAGATTCCTGTGTTTGAAGGTCCACTCGACCTTTTGCTGCATCTTATAAAAGAAAATAAGATTGATATTTATGACATCCCTATATCCATAATTACAAGGCAGTACCTTGTATATATTGAAATGATGAAGGAACTTGACCTCGAAATAGCAGGTGAATTTCTTGTGATGGCATCTACACTGATACATATTAAATCCAGAATGCTCCTGCCACCAGATGAAGAGCTTGCCCCCGAACAGCTGGAAGACCCGAGACTTGAGCTGGTACAGAGACTTATTGAATACCAGGCATTCAAAGACGGTGCATTGATTTTAAAAGAGAGGGAGGAAGAATGGCTGAAAGTTTTTGTCAGGGAACCATTGGAAGATAATGACGAAGAGGGTGTGCCGACCGAACTCTACTTGTTTGATGTCAACATATTCGACCTGCTGGGTGCCTTTAAAAAGATGCTCGAGAAAGTTCCTCCGGAAGTTCTTACCATCACACGAGAGGTGCTTAGAGTAAAGGATAAAATGTCTTTGATTGTTGAGATGATAGAAAATGCAGAAAGCATCAGGTTTGAGGAGCTGTTTAAAGACAGCTTATCAAAGCCGCAATTGATTGTTACGTTTCTTGCCCTTCTCGAACTTCTCAGGCTTGGGCTGGCAAGGGCCTACCAGGAAAAGGAATTCGGGCACATCTGGATAATAAACCCGAATAAAAGAGAATCCATCGTGACAGATCAGACCTCTGTTTAATTTAATATATTTTGGGGACAATCTTGCTTGACTTTAAAACTGATGTAGTGGTATTTTTTTAAGCTATGGCTAAAGATTATAAGGATACACTCAATCTTCCAAAGACTGACTTTCCCATGAAGGCCAACCTTTCAGAAAGAGAGCTTGAGAGACTTAAATACTGGGAAGAAGAAAATATTTATGAAAAGATGCAGGGCAAGAACAGGGACAAATCTGCAGGAATATATATCCTTCATGACGGGCCTCCATATGCAAACGGTCATATACATATGGGCCATGCCCTTAACAAAATATTAAAGGATATTATTGTCAAATATAAGAACATGAAGAATTTCTATGCGCCATTTGTGCCGGGATGGGACTGTCATGGCCTTCCTATAGAGCTTCAGGTTGACAAAAATCTGGGTAATAAGAAAGACAAGATAGATATTATTGGAAAGAGAAAGCTCTGCAAGGAATATGCAGCTAAATTTGTTGAGATACAGAAAGAAGAGTTCAAGAGACTCGGGGTGTTTGCCGACTGGTCAAGGCCTTATCTTACAATGTCGTATGATTATGAGGCCTCGATAGTCAGGGAATTCAATAAATTTGTGAAAAACAGGTATGTCTACAAAGGGAAAAAGCCTGTTCACTGGTGTGCATCATGTATTACCGCGCTTGCTGAAGCAGAGGTTGAATATGCTGATAAAAAGTCGCCTTCTATATTTGTAACGTTTAAACTGCAAGACAAAGATGCCGCAAAGATAGGTCTCACTGATTATGAGGTCTATTTTGTTATTTGGACAACAACACCATGGACGTTGCCTGCAAATCTTGCCCTGGCAGTGAACCCTGATGTCGAATATGGGACTCTAGAAAAAGATAAGAAAATATTCATTCTCGCAAGAGATATTATTAAGAATATGCCCCCTGGTTTGGCCGATGCTTTTGGGTACATAGATAAGCGCTCTAAAGTAGCGCCCTACGAATTTAAAGGTAAAGAGCTTTTAGACTTAAGTGCTCGACATCCATTTATAGATAGGCTTTCTAAGGTAGTTCCCGGAGATTTTGTTACCGTGGAAGAAGGCACTGGGATCGTTCACATTGCTCCAGGTCATGGTGAGGATGACTATGAGATAGGATTGAAACATGACTTAGATATTTATGCACCTGTTGATGATAGAGGAAAATTCACAAAACATGCTGGTGATCTCGAAGGACAATTTGTATTTAAGGCAAACGAAATAATAAATGAAACCCTCAGAAATAGAAATGCTTTGATATATGAAGAAGAAGTCACACATTCTTACCCTCACTGCTGGAGGTGCAAAAAGCCTGTCATATTTCGTGCAACAGAGCAGTGGTTTATCTCGGTAGAACATAATGATCTGCGTAAGAATTGTATGGATGAGATTAACAGGGTCAACTGGGTTCCGAAGTGGGGCAGGGACAGAATTTACGGTATGGTTATGAACAGGCCTGACTGGTGCATATCAAGACAGAGAAGCTGGGGTGTTGCGATTTCATTAATAATATGCGAAGAATGCGGTGAATTTGTGAATGAAGAAAGTGTCCTTAATAATATTGCCAGCCTCATTGAACAGCAAGGTGCGGATATCTGGTTTATGAAAGAGGCAGAAGATTTTCTTCCTGCCGGTTATAGTTGCAAAAAATGCGGCAAGTCAAGATTTATTAAAGAAAAAGATATACTGGATGTATGGTTTGACTCGGGTGTGAGCCACGAAGCAGTGGTTGAAAGTGATAAAAGGCTTGCATGGCCGTCAGATATGTATCTTGAAGGAAGTGATCAGCACAGGGGATGGTTCCAGAGTTCCCTGCTTGCCTCTGTAGGGGCAAAGGGCAGTGCACCATACAGGACTGTCCTGACCCACGGTTTTGTTGTAGATGGCTCAGGGAAAAAAATGTCAAAGTCTCTCGGAAATGTCATTGTCCCGCAGGAGATTATCAAGGGGTACGGTGCCGAGATACTGCGCATATGGGTTTCATCGGAAGATTACAGGGAAGACATAAGAATATCAAAAGAGATATTGAACAGACTCACCGATGCCTACAGGAAAATAAGAAATACATGCAGGTTTTTGTTAGGAAATCTTTATGATTTCGATAACAAAGACTACAGCGGCAAACTTCAGGATATAGATAGATGGGCAATGAACAGGCTTCAGGCGCTGATTAAAAAGGTTACAAAGGCTTATGAAAATTATGATTTCCATGAGGTCTTCCATTCGATACATAATTTTTGCGTTGTGGATATGAGTTCATTTTATCTTGATGTCCTCAAAGACAGGCTATATACAGCAAGGTCCGACTCTGATGAGCGCCGTGCAAGTCAGTGGGTTTTGTCAGAGATACTTTCTTCTTTGACAAGACTTATGGCACCGATACTTTCTTTCACTGCTGAAGAGGTGTGGCTGAGCATAGGACACAGAGAAGGTGGAAAAGAGGAATCTGTATTCCTTTCTGCATTTCCTGAGGCAAGAGATGAATTTGTTGACAGCAAGCTTGAAGAAAAGTGGAATACCCTGCTCGAACTAAGAGACGAAGTCAACAAGGCACTAGAAATAAAAAGGGCAGAGAAGTTCATAGGAAATTCCCTTGAGACAAAATTGTTAATCTATCTCCCCGAGAGCTATAGTAATCTCATTTCGGAATATAGGGATTTTTTGCAGACCTTTTTTATAGTCTCGTCAGTAGAGATTACCAATAAAATTCCTGACAGGTCTTACAAAAGTGATGAAATAGAAGGTCTTGCTGTAAAGGTCGAAATTGCTCCCGGCAATAAATGCCAGAGATGCTGGAACTGGAGCGAAAGCGTTGGTAAGTTTGAGGACTCACCGGATGTCTGTGATAGATGTTATAATGTTATTAAATGAAAAAGAGATTAGTTTATGCTTTGATCCTTGTTTCTATTATAGTTTTGCTTGATCAATCCACAAAAAGCCTTGCAAGAACATATATACATCCATTAGAAACAATTGAGATTCTTCCTGTGCTTAATCTTGTTAACGTACGCAATGAAGGTGCTGCGTTCGGAATGTTTAAAGGTTTTGGTAATACATTTTTTATAGTTATTTCAATTGCAGCAATTGTTTTTATATCATGGGTAATTGTAACAGGCAGGGAAGATTACAGGGTATTTTCTCTGCTGGCAGGGGGGGCTGCGGGCAATATGATCGACAGAATTATGTTTGGCCACGTAATTGATTTTATAGATGTCACGGTTTCGGGATTTCACTGGCCTGCTTTCAATGTTGCTGATTCTGCACTTACAGTCAGTATATTTATAATACTGCTTAGATTGATTATAAAGAGGAATTGATGTATCCAATACTCTTAAAGATAGGTCCTGTTACCATACATACCTACGGTTTTCTTGTGGCATCGGGATTTCTGGTTGCATTGTGGCTTGCAGTAAGACAGGCAAAAAGGACAGGATTCCCTTATGAGAAGATTGTCGATCTGGCTTTTTATAGTCTTATTATGGCTATTATAGGCTCCAGGGTCTTTTTTATCATTACAAACTGGTCATACTTTGCAGACAATTTATTTGATATAGTTAAAATATGGGAGGGAGGACTTGTCTTTTATGGCGGTTTAATTTTTGCTGTACCAACCGCAATATGGTATGTAAAGAGGAAAGACCTCCCTTTGTGGCAGACAGCAGATATCTTTGCACCTTCGGTTGCTTTAGGTCATGCGATAGGTAGGCTTGGCTGTTTTGCTTCTGGATGCTGTTATGGAAAGCCTGCGGAAGGGATACCATGGGCAGTTACTTTTACTGACCCGAATTCGCTTGCAATAATAGGCGTGCCTTTACATCCGACACAGCTATATGAAGCTGCCGGAGAGTTTCTTAATTTCCTGATTCTTATTTTAATAAGAAGACGTCAATCTTTTAATGGACAACTTTTCTGGATGTATATTTTAAATTATTCGGTTATCAGATTTGTTGTTGAGATATTCAGAGGTGATGAGGAAAGAGGTTTAATAACTAATGGTTTTTCGATTCCACAGGGAATCAGTGTTTTAATGTTTATAACAGCAATATTTTTCATTATTAGATTAAAGCGCACTGTCCAGAATAATGTATAGACCACCGTGAGGGGGGCAGGATATCGAAGTTGTATATCGATTATGTCGTTCGTGTTTTTGGTGGTGCCGTAGTTATAAGGGCAGATAGGCCCTTGGATTCAGTTCAAGCCCGGCAAAATCCTTATTTATAAAGTGATGATATCCGGCAGCAGCAATCATTGCAGCGTTATCGGTGCATAAAGATACAGAAGGTATAAAAACTTCTGCCCCTTTTGTATCTGCCATTTCTTTTATTTTTTTTCTTAATGAACTGTTTGCAGAAACACCGCCCGAAAGGGCAATACGCTTAATCCCTTTCTTTTTTAATGCCCATTCTGTTTTCCTTACCAGTACATCTACTACTGATGCCTGAAAGGAAGCAGCAATATCGTTAATAAGTTTCGAGTCCGTAGCTTCATCTACCCGGTCTTTTGCATTCTGCATTTTGCCTTCTGACTTCAAAAAGTTCAATACTGCGGTCTTGATGCCGCTGAAACTGAAATCAAAGCTTTCAGGAAGATATGCCCTCGGAAAATCTATTGCATGAGGATTTCCCTGTTCTGCAAGCTTGTCAATAATCGGCCCTCCGGGATAGCCAAGTCCGAGCAGCTTTGACACCTTATCATATGCCTCTCCGGCAGCGTCATCCCGTGTCCTTCCAAGTTCGATATATCTGCCATAACCCTCTGCTATGTAAAGACTGGTATGGCCTCCTGATACAATAAGGGATAAAAACGGAAATTCCGGTGAAGGGTTTTCAAGAAATGCTGAAAGGATATGCCCTTCTAGATGGTTGACAGCTATGAGAGGTATTTGCTTCGAATAGCTAACGGCTTTTGCAAAAGAGCAGCCGACAAGAAGAGAGCCTATAAGACCAGGTCCGTGGCATACAGCAATGGCTGAAAGATCTGGCAATGAAACATCTGCTCTGTTTAACGCTTCGTCAACGACAGTAAGAATCATCTCGATATGTCTCCTTGAAGCAAGTTCAGGTACTATGCCACCGTATTTGGCGTGTATGTCTGTCTGGCTGGAGACTATGTTTGAAAGTATTCTTACACCGTTTTCAACGACAGAAGCTGATGTATCATCACATGATGTGTCTATTCCAAGGATAAGCATATTTGCAAGACAATATAATAGTTAAATATCGAAAATAGGGATAGAGCTATCAAAGATTAGCTTTACAATTTCAGGATCAAATTGTGTGCCGGAATTTTCTTTTAGTTCCTTAATAATTAATTCATTGGGCAGGGAATCTCTGTAAGGACGGGATCTGAGCATGGCATCAATAGCATCCGCTACAGAGACGATCCTTACAGGTAAAGGGATATTCTCACCCTTCAAACCTTCAGGGTATCCCATACCGTCGTATCTTTCATGATGATATAAGATTACCTGTGCAGTTTCCTCTATGAAAGGAACTGAGTCTACTATTTTGGCTCCAATTTCCGGATGTTTCTTAATCTCATTGAATTCTTCATCTGTGAGTGAGCCCTCTTTTCTTAAAATCTGTTCGTCTACACCTATTTTGCCGATATCATGTATCAGGGCAGCCTGTTCGAGCTTGTTTATCATAATGCTTGAAAAACCGATTGCCCCTGCTATTTTTTTGGACAATTCAGCAACATGTGTAGAATGATTGAACGTATAGTGGTCCTTTGCGTCTATAGCATATATAAGAGCCTTGATACTTCCTTCATAACAGAGCATAAAATTTCTTCTGGCGTTATCGACCTGTTCTTCGAGAAATTTGTTTGTGAGCAGGAGGGTTTCAAAGGCTTTCTTTGAATTTTTGGATTTTATTCTTTTGGCAAGCCCTCGTTTAACTACATTGAGAACATCGTTCTTATCAAATGGTTTTATCAGATAATCATTTGCCCCGTATCTGATGGCGCTTCTTGCTGTATCAAGGCTGGCATATGCCGTTACCATGACAACTTCAGTATCACTATTTAGCTTTTTAATTTCTTTAAGGACAGTAATTCCATCCATGTCAGGCATCTTAATGTCAACAAGTATAAGGTCTGATTGATTGCTGGAAAGGTATTCAAGTGCTTCGGCTCCGCTGGATGCAGTTTTTGTGTCATAGTAGTCCTTAAGGATCATTCTCATCGCCTCTCGCGGTCCGAGTTCATCATCAATAATTAAAATCTTTCCTTTGTTATTCAAAGATATTATCCTTCTGTACCGTGATATCTGACTTTTCAGTGGCAGGCATAGTTATTATTAGTGCATTACCTTCATTGTTACTTGTTATTGTCAGAGTGCCATTGTGTTCATCGATTATTTTCTGACTCAGAGGGATATTTAGTTCTATGCCGAAAGCATCAATATCAAGTAATGGTCTCAACAACATTTCTTTTTCTTCCTCAGTAAATGGCTTTCCCAGAAATTTTATTAAAATTTCGATGCTATCCGGTTTGTCACCGTGAGCGATTGCCTGAAGGAGAACATAATCATCTTTTGGTGATTTCTCAGCAGAAGCCAGTATTAAATAACACAGTGATTTAATAAAAAGGTCCCTGTCAACTTTAATGTAAAGATCCCTGTCCAGATTCTCTTTCAGTAATCTTACGCCCGGGGGCATATCTTTCCATACAGTGTTGGCAACTTCATCGATTATTTCTTTAACATTGTATTTGCTAAGATGGTAATCCAGTGGACTGGAGAATAATACGAGTTTATCTATTAGATTGGTCAGCTGTTGGATTGATTGCATGACGGAAAGTGAAAAGAACTTCCTGAATTCTTCATCTGCATATTTGTCTTCTAAAAGCTGTGTGAATGTCTGAATTGATGTTAACGGATTTTTTATCTCGTGAGCAATTTTCCCAATCAGGTTATTAATGGCTTCAAGTTTTTCAGCCTTTCTCTTTTCTTCTTCAAGTCTCTTCAAATCAGAAAGGTCTGTAAATACAATAACTGCACCCATAGGCGTGTTGTTTTCATCGATAAACCTGTAACTGTTTATACCGAGGGGAATGTTGCCGGGCTTTATTATAATTTCGTGTCTGCTATATGATTTGCCTTCTACCATTGTTTCGTACAGAATATCGCCGAGCGGTGAAGGCAGTTTTCTCAGGTCGCTGCCTAATACTTCCATGGCATTAAGTTTTAATATCTCGGATGCCCTCTGATTGAAAACACTTATACGTTCGTCCAGATTGATCGTTATTACACCGCTGTTCATATTTGAGAGTATATTTTTTGTGAATTCCTTCTGGTACTGAATCTGATGATAAGATTCGATATCTTTAATTGCGGCAGAAAGATAATTGCAAAGCATAAAAATGATCTCGAGTTCCTCTTTGTAGAATGGGTCACTGGTAATTTTACTGCCGATATTGAAAACACCGATGAGTTTTCCTTTATTAATAATGGGGAACGAGAAGATACATTGCAGCAATTCCATCTCTTTAATTAATTTTGGATAAATATCGTTCTGGGTATTGAGGGACCTGGATAGAATCCTTCCGTTACTTGCAAGCCATTTAATAAGGAAACTTTCGTTTGTAAGTTTTATATTTTCGGCATAATAAGGATCTATCCCGGTGTAAGCCTTAATCTTAAAGATATTTTTTTCCCTGAGCAGGATGGACATCTTGTTTGTCCTTGTAATTTCCATCACAGAATCCATGAAGTGATTTAACAGTTTTTTAAGGTCGAAATTTACAGCAAGGGTTTTGGCAAAATTTAACAGAACATGTTCGTGTAAAAGCCTTTTCCCAGACGAATCTATTATATGCGGCGATTCATAGTCATTTGAAACTTTATGATGCCTGCTTTTGTCCACTCTCAGGGTCTTGATTTCATTCTCGAGCCTTTTTTTGTCTATTATTCTTTCCACTGTTTTAGGAAGTGCCTTGAAGATATCCCTTACATCTATGGTTTCAGGGATCTGCGACAGCTTATTCTGATTAAATCCCTCATCTATAAGAAGAAGAATCGGGACTTGTTTACCGGACATAATTTCTTCAACCTGGGAAGGCTTAACAGTAAAACCATCAAGTATAAGGGCTGTTGTTTGAGAACTGATAAGTAATTCATTGAGTTCCGAAATATTTTTAACAGGATATATGGAATAGCCTTTAAGACAATTTCTAACAGCGGTGACTATCTCGTCTCTATTGGTTAAGAGTGCTAAAAGTTCCATAATTAGTTCCCTGTTCTATTTTATTGAAAGAAGGCAGTGAAAGCTCAAATACCGTGCCTTGACCCTCGTTACTTGTTACTGTTATTTTACCTCCATGGTCATCGATAATCTTTTTGCTGATAGCAAGCCCGAGTCCGGATCCTCTCTCTTTTGTTGAGAAAAAAGGATCGAAAATTTTATCAACGATATTTTCAGGAATTCCAGCACCATCATCACTTATCGATATATTGACATAATTATCACGTGACGATAATTCAATCCCTAATGTGCAGCCCTCTTTCATAGCCTGCCTGCTATTGATAAAGATGTTCAAAAGGGCCTGCTTCAGTCTTTCAGCATCACCTGCTATATTAAAGCTTCCGTGATATTTTTTCAATATTTTGATTCTGCTGCTTTCAAGTTCCCCTGTAATAAGTTCAATAGTATTATCAATTAATTGCTGGGCATTTATTTCTTTTACATTTATCGGGGTTTTCTTGGAAAAATCCAGAAGCTCCGTAATAAGCCCGTCTATCCTCTGAATTTCATCGGAAACGATCCTGGAGAATGACTCTCTAAACTCTATGTCCTGATATTTTTCAGGAAAAAGTTGAGTAAATACCTTTATAGAAGAGAGAGGGTTTTTGATCTCATGTGCCAGTGTTGCTGACATCATCCCTATTGAAGCAAGCCTTTCTGAAAGGACTTTTTCTGCATAGAGGGTGGCGTTCTTTATGGAAATGGCAGCCTGATTTGCGATTGTGTTAAGCAGTTTGATGTCTTCGTCAGTAAATATATCACCTGATAATTTTTCACCGAGTATCAATAAATGGCTTAATTCGTTATCTATAAATATCGGGACAGCAACCTCACCATTAAATGGTTTTAGTTCCTCTGAAATAATATCTGACCTTTCCTGTTCAATAATTCTCGGCAGTTCTTCTTTGATGATAAGTTCATTTTTATTTGTCAGAAATTTTGCCAGTACAGAGTCTTTAGCTAATACTCCTCTTCTCCCATTGGGAGAGAGAGAACCTTCTCCTCCCTTAATGGGAGGTGATGAAGGGGAGGGCGATATATTTTGATCAGGTTGTTTATCTTTAGGTAATCTGAAGTATACTGGTTCAAAATATTTGTTTTCTGCCGATAAAAGATATGCACTTTTTAATTTTAAGGTCGAAAAAATAGTATCAACAATGAAACTGTATATACCCTGTATATCAAACTTTGAAACAAGGTCATGGCTTACTTTTTGTATGGTTGCATAATA
>CAYFQB010000025.1:0-25098 GCA_964345225.1 uncultured Nitrospiraceae bacterium
GAGGTGGCAAGCTGTCCAGGTGCGGATAGTCCTTCTATGGATGGCAATGGCTCATAGGCAGGCATCGTTGCGGAGTAGGCTGAGGCTGTAAATAGCAGAAACGCTATGATTGATATGCAGAGCCAGTTGACCAGGTTACTTCCTTTCAAGTTGTCTATCTCCTTAGTCTGTTTTTAGACTATTATCAAAAACAACAGAGCAAGTATAGTTCCAATTTGATAATGTGTTACATTAGTTGATAGTCTATATCTAAACTGTCTATTCCCCCAATATCATGGGAAAAAACAAAATTTAATTTAAAAAAGTGAGGTTATTAATTATATTAATGTTTTAAAAAACATGTCAATAATACAAAAATCTAGACTTATCTGGGGCAAATCGCACATTAACTGGAAATTAATTTCCAGTTAAAAATAATAAAATATCATTTATCAGCTTTAGATTAACGAAACAATTTATACACGTTATGAAAAGGTAAACGGTATACATAAACCGTATAATAAGAAAGTAGAGTTTAATCTATATAATGGTTAGTCTGCCAATTATACCTGACTACCAGTATCAAATAACAATCTTTTAATCATGTGAAATAAGACGTATGAATTGATAACGAACTAACAAAGGGAATTACAAAGGCTGTAATGAACGAAAGTAGAAAACATCCTATTACTAGCCATGCCGCCTTTTTACCTTTCCAACCGAAGAAAAAGCGCATGTGCAGATAGAACCCGTAAAAGAGCCATGTTATTAAAGACCATGTCTCTATGGGATCCCACCCCCAGTACCTTCCCCAGCTCTGATTGGCCCAGATAGAGCCTGCAATTACCCCGATACTCCAGAATGTAAACCCAAAGGTTGCAAAGCGGTAGCTGTAATAGTCCAGCGTTTCTAACGCAGGTAACTTCAAGAATAAGCCCCTCTCTCCTTTATTCTCTTTTAAAAGGTAAAAAAGAGCGGCTGCAAGTGATATGAGAATAGCGCCCACTGCCAGTTTATAAAAACTCACATGAAGAACAAGCCATATACTTTTCAGAGAAGGGGGAAGCCTCTTTATCTCCGGATTCGAAAAAAGACCGTATGTCATCGTAAGGAATGCATAAGGCATAACAATCATCCCGGCAAAACGAATCTTATGGATCTTTGCTGAAAATAGCAGAAACATCACTATAAATATCCATGCATTTGAGGAGAGCACCTCGTACCTGGCCATATAAGGGCCGTGTCCTGAAACAGACCATCGTATAAGAATTGCGGCTGAATGGGGAATCAGTCCTGAAAGAGAAAGGCCAACTGCCCACTTATAGACCTTATCTTTATTAAAGAGGGTTGAAATACTAAAGGCAACCGCAGCAAGTGCATAAAACACCACAGAACTCCAGTGAAGTAATGTTTCAAGTCGTAAAAGTTCCATAGATTATTTTAGTTTTTCCTGGGAATAATATAAAGCAGCAAAAGCCCGGCTATTGATAATCCAAATCCAATAAAGACTATAGGTGTTCCTTTGCTTTGGACAAGCCTTATCCCGCTCCAGTATCTGACACCGGTCCAGGTAATGCCCTCATTATCAGGCAACAGCACTGTCTGTCCTGGAAAGGTCATCCCCTTATATACTTCTTTAACGCCTCTCTCAACGCCCAGATCCAAAGTCGGCTTATTGAGATAGTAAGAACTCTTCGTGTAGTCCGGGAAAAATTTCACCTTAATAATATATGGTGTTGTAGGGATTTCAGTGATCCCATAAGAAGGCTCTACCCTGTTTGACTGCCTGTCTATATTAAAGAGGGTATAAAAACCATCACCACTCTTTCTCTTAAAAATAAAATACAGGGTATAGCCATAATCACGTGCCTGATAAAGCTTTACACCATTATATATATGTGTATGGTTTATACCGAGTGTGACCTTTTCTTCAAAACCATTTTCTTTGACAGTCAGCAGGCTGTCAAGTTCCTTTATTGCGCCGTTTTCCCAGTATGAATGCTCAAATTTATTAAGCCGTATCAAGAAGCCGGGGTTAAAGCTATCAGCAAAAACTCCCAACTCCTTTGAAAGCAGTGATTTCTCATCCCCTGGATATATCTCTCCCTCTATAAGCTGGATAAAACCCCTCTTCTGAAAAGAGAGGGTATAAAAGGATGCCAGGATAACTATAAGTAGCCCAAGATGAAAAAGGAAACCACCCCATTTTCTCGCTCCCCTTTTCCGCCTTTTAATCAATGCAGTAAACTGAAGATAAACTGTATTACAGAGCAGCACTGTAAGTATAAGGACGAGAATAAGAAACCATTTAGTCGAAAAAACCCTGTTAAGCCCCAACTGGTCAACAATAAAGTAAGTGTAAGGGCTTTCTACCTGCCAGTTCTCAAAATACTGGGGGCTGTTATATGCAGACTGGGGGATCAGGACACCGACAAGTGAGGCAAGGAGGGTGATACTTATAAAGACAATTATAATCTTCGGAGATCTCAGTATCTGCCTTAATTCTTTATTCACTCCTTAAATAGTAATCCTCTTTATATTTGAATATCAAGAAGGCAATAATAGGGCAAACGTATCATACAATTGTAACACGGTTATTTTTAATATTTTTGTTCATTGGTTTAGTGGCTCCTTGAATTCCTGTGATGAGCAGGGAGTTATTTATCCTTAAATAGAAATAGTGGTATGTCAATTAAAGTTTAAAGGTTTGACCCCTTTATGGGTGTACAGAATCACACGGGTCAGGGCCGCCGCCGCCGGGAAAGCCTGCCTTTGTCGTGCACTGGACTGAGTCGCAAGTATAGCCGTTACGCGTAGTCTGCACAAACTTGGTAAGCCAGGATGAATTGCCGTTAAGGTTATAAGGATCAGGATCAGAATCAAGGGCCATCAGCCTCGCCCTTCGTGAACCGTGCGGCCTTGCCACGTGGCACACAACACATGCAATATTATTCCTGTCCTGAAGAGCTAGTCCTCCATAATACCCGATATGGTAGTCGTGGACATTATTGGAAAATGTAGTATTATTATCCAAAAACCGATGGCATATTGTACAGAGCAGTCCGGTAGGTAAGGAAAAGGGTGAATCTCTGCCATTTGCACTGAAATCCACCAGGCTCCACTTTGTTGTACCATCTGACTTATATGGATATGTGCCGTACCTCAGTATGGGGTCGTTTGCAGAACCGTGTGGGCCTTCAGGGTCACCTCCGGCAACATCATTTGCTGCATGGCAGTCAGAACAGTACATTGCCTTGCCAACACCTGATGCACCCCAGTATGAGCCCTGCATCTGCTCATTCGCAAGATTATCTGCAATGGCACTCGCTACGGGATGGCGTGATTCATTGCCGGTGCTTACCTCAAGCCCGACATCCGTCCAGTCCGCATCCCATGTTGTCAGGCTCGTGTTTGCTCCTGAATGGCATTTAAAGCAGATTTCGTACTCCTTTGTTGCTATTGCAAGTGTATAACTTACAGGTGCAGTCCAGTTTAAACCGGAAAATGTGGTCTGTGCTCCGTAGACCCCATCGATTACATTGGATACATCATTTTCTGTAGTTCCGACTGTATGTAAACCTGACTGTGCTATGTGGGGGTTGTGGCAGTCAACGCACTCAACATGCTTGTTAGCAGATATGCTCGCAAAGGTATCCTGAGTACCTGCCAGATGTTCGTCAATGTATGCCTCCACGTTGTGTCTATAAGTTTCAAACTTAATCTGTGACTCTATATCTTCTGCTGCCGGGTTGCCGTCATGGCATTCGAAACAGAGCGTTTCTTCACGCGAAAAAACCATGCTGGGTATAGGGTTAATGTTGGCAGTACCGTCATCATATCCATGCGGATTATGGCAGTTTCTGCAATTCCCTGCATCTGTAAATGTATCAGGCAATGGACCAGGGGGGACAAGAGTGGTTGGCCAGATCATTGTGCCGTCTGTATTGTGAATAGAATTATTATATATTACACTCCCTCTATAAACACCGTATCTTCCATACCCCAAACCAATACCAAAATTAAATGTCTCATGGCAGGCATAGCAGAGCATGTTTTTATTAGCACCATAGTTGGTTCGAAAAACGCTGTACGATGAAGCACCTTCTGCTGGAGGAGGCGTAGGCTCACTGCCAGATATACTGGCATGCTGGTCATGGCAATGGCCGCATTGACCTGTCGGATATGGATCTGCTGCTGTAGGGTATGGAGCACCGGTAACAGCAGCACGGTTAACACCGGTCGCGGCGTTTCCATGGGCAGTAGAAAGGTAGGTACCTCCGCTTGTGATGTCTGGATATATAATCCACATAAAGGAGATCACAAGGCATAAAGTTAAAAGCGTATAGCCGATAATCGTACTTAATTTAATATGATGACCCTTTTTCATAAAACTAACCATTCAACCTTTAGCTTGCTACGATAATCCGCTGAGACGGATACGTTGCCGTAACCATATTTAATCCTTGTTCGTATGACATACATTACACCCAGATAGTGCCCTTACAAGGTTTGCATTCTTGTAATCCCACCTCATAATTTTGTAATACGGGGATGCATGTGCCCTGTGACATGAAAGGCACATTACTATATCATTTCCTGGAGTCACAGTAGATGATGCTGATGCAGTACCGTCAGCAATACTCTGTCTGGCTATCGGTGCAATTATATCCTGTTCAGTTGCATCTAAACTATAAATTGTATATGAAGAATATTCCCCGGAGGCTGGCAGAATCACATCTGTCGGGTGCCTTATCCACGGGCTGGTAACTCCTATGCCTCCGCTTGAGTGAAAATCTCCGTGACATTCTGCACAGAACTCACTGATAGTATCAATATCACCCCATACCTGACCTGCCCTGACTCCAAAGGGAGACCCCCTGTATTCATTATGGTCATTAATATTAACTGTTTCCTGCCAGTCATCATCCTCTGCTCCACGAACCTTATACAGAAACCTGTAACTGAGACCTACCGTGTTACCCTGTCCAATTTCAGTAAAACCAGCGCCAAACTTTAGAATTGTATCAACTGTATGGTGACTCCCGTAAATGGCAAGTATAGGGCTCACCTGATCCCTGTTACCATGACAGCCGTTCTGTCCGGCACACATTATCTGTGATTGAATATTGTCCTGGTACCCCCCTGATGAAGGGTCATAGTTTGAGTCATAACCAGGCGGGGTATTTACTGGTACAATATTGAAATCTATCCAGATATTGGCATTACCAAAACCGTGCACATTGTGGCCTCTGGTGTCACCGCCCTCGCTGCTGAAAACATGCTTGTAATTCCCGGCTGCAAGATCGTTAACAGTGGTATTATACGCAATCTGGGGAGTATTGGCGATATATCGTGAGTTTCCGCCCACATTCCTTGCATGACATCCGAGACAATCACTTCTTAAAAGAACCGCCCTCGTTTCAGAATGGCAGTCAAAACAGTCTCCTGTGCCAAAACCGATTATTGGAGTTGAATCAAAAATCATACTGGCTCCGTTCTGGCTGTTGTGCATGGTATGACAATTACTGCAATTTTCGGCAATAATTGCATGGATTTCGCTGGAATTCACAAGAAAAAGCAAAAATATCAAGAAAATTGATATATAGTTCCTTAAGTTCATCGTAATTAAAATACCTTTTAAAGATATTTTAGCAATATCCGTGCCATATACAGTATCTACCATATAAGGCAAGTCAATTATTGCTACTTTTTATGACACTGTATGCAGAGTTGCCTCTTTCTATCAAATGTCAGCATAAACTGTGCTTTCGCAGAATGCATACTGTGACATGTAATGCAGGTAACAGGCTGGCCATTCCGGGGATCTATAACGTCTGTTCCGAGTGGATGTGTGATTTTATGCTGTGTTTTATGACAGCCTGTACAGACAGAAATTATGTCTGACTTGAAATAAAGCGGCTGACTGGAATGCAGCGGTATATGACATTGAAAACATTCTCTGTTATTTACAGGAACACACTTTAATTTCTTCAAGGTCTTTGCCATTATTGCCGTCCTTTTTGCCGTGCTTTCATGGCAGGTAAAACAAAATCCTGCTTCCTTTACAGTAAGATTTTTCTTGTTTGAAGCATGGTATTGATGGCAAGTTGCACAGGCATTCTCGCCCTTACCCTCGTGGACATCTCCATCCATAAATCTTGCCGGATCCTTCTTATGGCAGTTAAAGCACAACTCCTTACCAGATAACCTGGAAGTTATCTTCCTGTTAGCTATGATAGGATTATGACATTCTTCACATTTTTTATCCGTAAAGGCAGTATGACCATAAGGACCGAGGAGTCCTTCAGCAATAGAGCCATGCCCTGTGTGGCATGATGTGCAATCCAGTTCTTTTGTAGCAAATGAAATAGAAATACCCCCGCTTTTACACAGGGGCGAATGACATTTTTTGCATACCTTCTCAGGTGTCCCAATCATCTGGTAATCCTGGGAAGATGCGTGAGCATTATGACATGACGAACATTTCCCATCCTTAAAGGGTATGTGAAGATTCGGTTTGCCAAGCTGATCTTTCAGTGTTCCATGGCAATCCCAGCAGATATTTTTTTCTTCCTTGACCAGAAGATGCTTATTCTCACCACTGTGGGCATAATGGCAATCAGTACATACACCTTTTTGAAGGGCACCATGTATGCTGGCTTCTTTTAAAAGATTATTGAGGCCAACATGACAATTCAGACAAAGTAAATTTATCTCATCATTCAATAATCCATGGAGATCTGATGTATGAGAATTATGGCATGACAGACATTTACCCTCTTTAAAAGGGAAATGGATATGCCTGCGTGAAAGGCTCTCTTTAAGTTTTACATGACACTTATAACAGAGAGCAGGCACATCGGCCTTGAGGTCAGCCTGAGCATAGGCTAAACCACCCCAGACTAAGATAAATGCTATTAGCATAATTAGCAGAGGAAACGTCTTACGGTAACGAAACCCGTATCGTCTTTCGGTTACTTCGTTCGGCTTTTTAACGTTGTCGTTGTCCTTAACCGAAACAGCTATTGAGTTTGTAGTGTTCATTGTGTTCATTTAGTTTTTTCCCATTTATCGTTTATCATCTGCCCTTTATTCAATATTCAATCAACAATCTCCTTACTCTTAATTCCTCAATCCCTAAATTCATAAATTCCTAAATTTTCAATCTTTATTTCTTACTGCCTACTTCCTACTCCTTACTCTTTTTATTTAGTGCCTACTGCTTACTGCCTACTTCCTACTTTTTTACTCCATGCTTTATATTACATGGCAGAATTTGCAATCTCCCTTTATAAATGGGTTGTGCTTTATATTTCTCAGCAGGCCCGGTTTTTCCGTCACATGGGGCTGGTGACATCCCAGGCACTTATTGATTTTTCCTATAGACATCAGATGAACATTTAACATCCTGGCTGTGTCCTCTGCATGGCATTTAATGCATAATGTTTTATCTTTATCACTAAGCAAGTTGCGTGATTCGGAATAATGAGAGATGTGACAGCTCAGACAGTCTCCTTCATCCATGTCGATATGTCCTTTTCTTAGAGTTGTGGTAACTATTCTTTCATGACATGAAAGACATAGTTCCTTAGGGTGACCTAAAATCAGCTTTGCAAGCTTTGTCCCGTGTGGACTATGACATTCTGTGCACTTGCCTTCTTCAACAGGTATGTGAATGTTAGGATAACTCTTTAAGTCGTTTTCCATATCGTCATGACATTCATAACACAGGTCAGCCATTGGTTTAACAGTATTTGAGATGTAATCGCTTGCATGCGGGTCGTGACAGGTTCCACAGGCACTGTCTCCAAAAGGCTTATGTATATTGCCACCTTTTACATCAAGAATCATGTCACCGTGACAGTTCAGGCAAAGCTCACCCATTAAATTATTCAGCAGGCTTTCATAAGCAGAAGCATGTGGCTTATGACAGGATATACATTTTTTTATGTTAACAGGTGTATGGATAAAAGTCTTGAAGAACTCTTTTTCCTCCTCTTTATGGCATGTATAACACAAATCACTCATGAACGTTTTGGCCATAGCACTGTTATCGCTGCCGTGGGCATCATGGCATTCTGTACAGTCAAGCTTTGAAAAAGGGCTATGTAAATATCTTTCATTTAATTCATTTTCTGTATTAATATGGCAGTTAAAACATATTTCTTTAGGATCTGCCTTCAGCAAATAAAACCTGTTTTCCGATGAATGTGGATCATGACAGGCTTTACATCCTTTCTCTTTTATCGGTTTATGCAGGTGACTTACTTTTAATATTCCTGACATGTCCGTGTGGCAATTCAGGCAAATTTCGTTTTTATCAAAAATGGTTATCTTCGGGTAATCTGTGGCATGCGGGCCATGACAGCTCAGGCATTTACCTTCATCAAGAGGGCGATGCCTGTATGACTTTTTAAATTCGCTCTCTTCCCTTGCATGGCATTTATAACATAACCTGTCATCCGAAGCTATAACATCCAAGGGGTTAGGGTCTGTGGGTTGTTTATGGCATGAATCGCATTGAAGGAGTCTCAAAGGATTATGAACAGATTCCCTTAATAATCTTTCATTTGTTGAGCTGTGGGGGGTGTGACATTCCGAGCATATGCCCTGTTGAACCGGATAATTTTTATGAGACTTTTTAAAACCTGTTTCAGAATAATTATGACATGACCCGCAGAGTTCCACTTCATCCTTAATAAGACTATATTTGTACTGTGAGCCGTGGGCTGCATGACATATAAGACACCCATCAGTAGCAGGCTTATGGCGATTTGCCCTCATAAATCCAGCCTGATCGTGACAGGTAAAACACAACTCGCTTCCTGTCTTTTTCTGGAGAGACTCATTGTCCGATGCATGAGGATTATGGCATGGTAGACATTTGCCCTGCTTTAGTGCAGTATGTACATAAGCCATCTTTTCAATATCCGAAGACATCTGGGAATGGCAGAGGTAACACAGCCTTATCTCCTCCCTTTCCTTGAGAGATTTAACTGCAATCCTGCCATGGCGGATATGACATGCTTCACAGTCCCGTTTAGACATAGGTTCATGTACATATTTCTTATTGAACTCACTCAATTTCTCTTTGTGACAGTCAATGCAAGGTTTAGGTGCAAAGCCGCGGCGCTTTTTTACAACTCTGCCCTCAGGTGCACATGCAGCAATGAGGCTGATGATAAAAAGTATTGCTATTATCTTAAAGTAATTATTGAAGTTTATTGCTCTTTTTTCTTTTACTGGTAACATTATATTTATATTACACGGTTTTTATACCTGTTAATATAAAAAACTACAATAATATTATAGCTAAATATATACCATGTCAAGTTAATTGTCATTTCCCATTTTCTTTTCTATTGACTGGATTGCATCATCAAAGACTCTAATTTCTGCCTCCTGTCTCAATTTTTCTAAATATTTGTTATAAAGTTTAACCAACTGTTCTCTAAAATAGGCCATGGTTACATTATCTTTGACTTTATCGAATTCTTTTATACTTTCTTCTGTTTTTGCAGACAGTTTTATTATACTGTAGCGTGAATCAGTACTGAATATCGGGCTTATGTCACCGGGCTTCAGTGAATCAATAATCTCCCTGACAGGTTTAGGCAATTCCTTCCTCGTAAGCCATATATATCCTCCTTCAACATCCTCTTCTGAATCAGGTGATTTAATTTTTGCCAGCCAGGAGAAATCAGCACCATTCTCAAGTTGATTCAATATATTACGGGCCTCTTCCATTGTCTCCACCGTTATCTGCTGCACTTTAAAAAGCGCCGGGTTAAGATAATTTTTTTGGTTATTTAAGTAGTAATTTTCCAATGCCTCATCAGTGACAACTATCAATGGTTCAATTACTCTCTTGATAAATACATTCTCTAGAAACTGGTTCTGGTATCGGCGCACCCTGTCTCTTAAGTCGGTTGTCATTTCATAATGTCTGCTAATCGCCTCATGGTCTACCAGTTTGTGATCAATCCAGCTGTTAATTACTGCTTCATTAATGTTTGATTTATCTTTAGATCTCAAGTAAACAGGCAGAGCTATTTCTACAAAATCTCCTACTGTTAATACCGAATCATAAACCTCCGCCAGAGGACTTTTGTCCATCCACAATTTATCCAACTCAGCCTGTTCTACATCCAGCTTAATCTCTGAAAGAAGCTCTTGATTAATATTTATGACTGCCTGTTCACGTAGATACCCCAGGTATTCATCCGAGCGCTCTTTTTCTCTCTTTTTTCTCAAAGATTTTTCTATCTCCATTCTAACTGTTTCAAACTTTTCGTCAGGGAGTCCTTTAATATCAAGTGCTTTTAAAATATAATACTTTTCTTTGATTTTTATAATATCACTCAATTCATCGGGTTTTAGACTGTCAAGGGATTTTAATATATATGGGTCTAGAGCATTTCTCCTGAAAAGAACTGCACCTCCGTCTCTTATAGAGGCATTAGAAGAATATTCTCTGGCCATATCACTAAAATCAGCTCCATCCTTAAGTTTATCCAAAATATTTTTTGCAGCCTCTTCAGAGTCTGCCTCTATAATATTAAATCGCATATAGTTCTTCCTGTAGATCTCCATAATATCTTCTTCTGTTATCGAGACTTTCTGCACGATCTCCTCTTGATGGAGCCTCACTACAGACTCTCTCAGGACAAAAGCACGGACTGCCCTTTGCACCTCGGGAAACTGTTCAATTCCCATACGCCGTGCCTCGTCAGCAATCAATCTGACATTTATAATTTTCTGAACAAACTGAGATATGTCAAGAGAACCTGCAGTTGAGAGGTCCCGTCTCCTGTGAGCAATCCGCAATGAATAATTTAGGTCTTTTTCATTTATAGGCTCGCCATCTACAACTGCCAAAATTTTTTCCTGCTTAGAAAATGAAGCACACCCACCAAGACAAGTAATAAGTAGGAAGCAAGAAGCAAGAAGTAAAACATAATAAGAGAAACATAAAGTTCTCTTGACTTCAGACCATTTGTGTCTTATCACCAATTTACTTTTTCCATTTTCTCTGTTAATTTCTCAACTATATCAGTTGCAACTTTATCCACGGCTCTTATCTTGCCCCAGTCGAAAATGATTATATTATCGTCACCGCCTAATCTGCTACTTTCGTACCATAAAATTCTATTTTCTCTGGCATCTATAAGTCTGGCTGAAATATCCACTTCAGGCGGGGAAGAAGTATCCATCCCGTCTGAATATAGTTCCACCGTACCAACTAAAATTCCATCCACCATTAAAGAATCCGACAGGGCTTTTATACTTTTGTAATCCAGCTCGCCTTTATATCTCACCCTTGATTTCACTATAGCTCTCCTGACCTCACCATATTCTATAGTCTCAAATACTCGACTCTTGAACAGCTCCACTAAAAACATATTGGTAGCTATAATACCCGCATCTACTCTTCTGCTTTTGTTCAGAAAGGGCATTACAGCAATTTTGTATGTATATTCTTTTTCTATAAAAGGCGGTACGGTACTGAAAGACTCAAATAGTCTGTTCACGACCTTTGGAACCAATTCGTCCATTGTTTTTGCCGTGCCCAAACCAAGTATCTTGGTAAAATCTTCTCCAGTAGCAGTGGCAAAATTTGCCCACAGTATGAGTCCGGTAGAGGAATCTACCAGGCGTGTTGAAAGTCCGATCTGGGGGTTTTCCCTGATATAAATTGAATAAACAGAACCCAACAAAATAGCACTTGCATTCAATTCACTCCCTATTTTACGAGCCAGCTCTCTTGAGATGTAACTTGTTGTCCTTACCCTCTCTTTAAGTAAAAATCTGTTCAGGCTATCCGCATCAACAATTTCGAAACCCTCCCCTTCCAGACGCTGCTTCAACACAGGCATAACGTATATCAGGGCATCTTTTTCATCGCTTAAATTCTCAAAAGGAAAGAGAGCTATTTTCCCTTTTAATTCGCCCCCTGCCGATAATGACTGTTCTGCATAACCTGACCCTGCAGAAAAGTGCATAATGATGATCAGGGAGCATAGAGCATAGAGCATAGAGAGGATAATGTTTACCAGGTTACCTTTTTTTATCATAATTTATTAAAATATTTTTTTAAAAAAAAACTTAAACTGTGAAAACTGCTGAAACTGTAGTTCTCCGGTATTGGCTATTTGATCTATGCCATTTACCCTTTGCCTTTAGCCTGTTTTTTATCTAGTGCCTACTCTTTACTCCTTACTTCTTACTCTTTACCTCTACCTTTAACTTTACCTGTCTTTCTTTACTCCTTACTTCTTACCCTGGCTTTTTGCACATTAATAATAATATGTAAGTGTCTGGATAGCCTCTCTTACAACCCTCAGCATTGTTTCACTTAACGTATCAACCCTGGAACCAAAATGTCTTGCCATGAAACTGTCCCCTACACTCGTTCTTGTAACTGACCAGATGATACTTCCTGAATTTGCATCTGCCATCATCAGGGTAATAGTCACCTCTGGGGCAGAAACGTTTCCAATTCTGACCGTTCCAAATCTCTCGACAGAACCAAATACGACAGCCTGAACTTTCAGTGTTTTCCCTAAATTTTTTATCTGTTCTGCATTCAGAGATGAAATAGATCTGATTCCAGTCTTATCGACTGCAGATATTGCATCACCTGGAACTACAACGTCGACAAGGCCCGAAACAAGCAGCTCATTGATCACAACCTGCCTCACAGCTTCACCGGCAGTCCTGTCGTTACTGAGGTTATCAAGTGGCAATACCGCCACCTTTTCGATAAAGCTAAAGTCTACATCTTCGCGGATATGATATGCAGAGTCCTTTCGGGCTCCGCAGCCGATAATCATTAATGTTATAATGAGTAAACCTGTCAGGAGAAATTTCTTTAAAAAACTCATTTTAAAATACCTCTCAATCGTTAGTGTTCAAATACCAATTGTCTGACACAGGCACTTTAACCATGGGCTTACAATTAAAATAAAGTATCAATGGCTTCATGTACTAATTTCCTGGCTGCCTCACTCAGTGTTTTGCTTTCCGCCCCAAAGTGTCTAGTCCAGAAGCTGGCGCCACCTGACGTATGCCATACAGACCATATAATGCTGCTTGAGGATGTCTCAAGCAATCTTAGACTGATTGACACCTCAGGATAACTTGCTGCAACATAGCTGCTTACCTGAAACGCTTCCACCGAGCCCATCATAACTGCATCCACTCCCAGTGTTTCTCCTATCTCTTTTATATTCTCACTGCTTATGGTACTCAGGGATTTAACCTTTAATTCTACAAGGAGTCTGGTTACTTCACCGGGTTCAATAACATCTATGCCTCTTGACAGCATTTCTGTAATTACCAGCCTCCTTATTTTTTCACCTGCAAATTTATCGGTTGTCAGTGGCTCCAAAGGTAACACAGCTATCCTTTTGATACTGCTTATATCAGTATTTGGCCTGGCATAGTACTTCATTACCCTTGTGGAACTACACCCTGATACACCTGATACAATTGATGATACGAGCAAAAAAATAAGTATTAAAACGGAAGCATTAAAAAATTGCGTATTCTGCTTCTTATTTTTCAATCTTCTCTCCATAAACTAGTTTATATTATAAATACAGTAATTATAATGTGCAATTCAAATTTCCGCTAAAAGTATGGATTTCTGTCTTTGTATCATTCTTCTCCAGTGTGTAACTATATGTTAACTGGGCATTTATAAACTTGGTTATATACCATATCAAATAGCTGCTTATAGTATCAGCTGTTGAAGAATCTAGTTCGGTATAAGTGTTTTTATAATCCAAATTAAGCCTGATAGCTGGCAGCGGCAGCCAATCCATTAAAAATTCCCTTGTTAGAGTAATATTACTATCTGTATTTAATATCTTATAGCTGCCTGAAATATTGACAAAACGACCAGGCCTGTAGGTCAGTTGCAATTTACCCTCCTGTGAATCTGAGGATGTGCTTTCTGAAGAAATCCAATTAAACCCGTAATTAATATTTCCGGACAGTTTCTTCGTAAATATTGCATGGATTGAGCCGGTAATAAAACGTGAAGAAGTCTCGGTGTCGTTTGTATATGATTTTGACTCTGTGTAACCAATATCGTTAACCATGTTAACATCCCTGTATAATCTTGAACCGATACTTAATAAAATCGAGTTGCTATTCATTTGCTTCTCGCCAAAGCTGTAGCTGTCAGTTCTTATTAAAGAGAGACTTGTATTAATGCTCTGCAGTGGAGATGAACTGAAGGATAATGAATAGGTATTGGATTTAATATCCGTTGTATCTTTGTTATCAAATGCCTCGTTTCTTTGAAAATTAAAGGTTGTTGTAAGCAGCCTGTGTGTCAACCATGTTGATGATATAGCGAAGGTTCTCGTTACATTGGTAATCATTGCCTTGTCCAGCTCTGTTTCAGGTTTGATAAACACATTTGTTAACATGCCAGAGATAGAATTCAGGATTGATTCGGGAGTCTGATCTGACCTATTTAAATAGAAATTTAATGAGAAACTCAACTTTTTTAAAGGTCTCAGACCTGCACTGATACTCAGTCCCTGTGTAAAAAATTCTGTTACTTCAGAAAGCTCGCCTGTTGATGGGACAATATCTGTACCATACGCCTCGACCTCAGTTACAAAAACATCATTTATAGTGGCTGTGGCCAGATTCACTGCCTTAAAATACCGGGCAGTCGTTGATGTAAACGTTATCTCAACGAGGTATATGTTATTGAAGACATCATATTGAGTTACTGTTACGCCTGAAACAGGTATACTTGTCCATATCGTTCCCGGTATATTGGTATTGCTCCAGTAGATTTCCCAGTTAGCCGGGTTAGTAAGATTTACATCCAGTCTGACATCTTTATTCACATAAATAAACATACGATCAACACTCTTTCCAGATGATAATTGCTCAAGACCTATGTTATAATAAAGGAATCCGTTTGCACCGATATTGTACCCGGTCGGGTTAATCCTATCATTGTCTATTAATAGACCATCAGCAGCTAAAGAATCAACACTTCGATTTGCTAGATCTGGACCAAGTGCCCAACGCCCGGTTTGTGGCGTCCGCATAAAAACCACACTTCCTGTTTCAGACACAAATTGGCGTCTTTTATTCCTTATATAGTTCCCCTGATAGCTTGAAAAAATTGTCAGTTTATTATTCCAGAAAATCCTGGAATATCCAATGTTGTATAAAGCACTAAAATTATCATCTATTGTCTTAGATGTTGTACTTACAGGCGTTTTAGTTATACGATGGACATAATTAAGGTTATATCCCAATTTAAAATCCTTATAAAAAGTCTGATAACCGGAGTTTCCAGAATATGATGTGACTGTACTATCCGTAATTTTTGGTGAAAGATAGTCGTAATTCTTTTGCCTGTCAATCTGAATCGAAAGAGATGGAAAATCTCTTGGTGTTAAATTAAAGCGGGAATAATAATATTCTTCGGTCATTCTGCTTTCTTTTTTTAATTTTGCTGTTGTCCATCTTTCATGACGCCGGTAACCAAGATTCACATTATAAACAGAATTACTTAGAAAAAAATCTATCGCGGGTTCTATTGCCCTGCTGTAGTTTTTTGTAGTATTTCCCAGGCTATCTGTAAAACTGAGATCATTGAGTGTCGTCCTGACATAGAGCTGATAAGATATTTTCGGGGTAATCTTTTTATTCAAGGTCAGATAATAATTCTGTCTAAAAGTACTGGATTTTGTTTCGTCCTCATCGTCTTCAGTCTGTTCTGTGGTAGTGTATTCAATATTTGATAATAAATTAAGACCCTCGGCAAATACATATGAGTTTAAAAAAAGTATTAAAAAAAGAGCCAATAGCAAAGAGCTTAGATTGAAGAGCTTTGAACCGGCATGGCATCGCTGCAGTGAACTTTTTACATTTCCTTTGCTATCTGATTTTTGTTCATTCATACTTGCTCATGGCCTTTAGGTCTTTACCACTTACGGAAACATGGTTATGCCATATGGGTTATTACCCACAGGGATAACACGTTCCTCCCTTCTGGTTGTTCTGTCTATTACTGAGACATTATTTGACACCCTGTTAACAACATATATTTTCCTAATCTCAGGATCTAAAATCAGGGACCTCGGAGAATCTCCCACGGTTATAATTCCTACTGTTGGGGGTATCACCGTTTTTAAAGTACTTAAACTGTCAAAAGAAGGCCTGATAATCTGTATCTCGCCGGAAACTTCTTTTAAAAGATAAATCCTGTCAAGTGTCGGGTCAGCAATTGCTCCTATGACAAAAGTCCCAACATTATCGATAGTTCTGACAGCACCTGTCTCATTACCTCTTACAATCTGCAGGATATCTATCACTGAGAGTTTATCAGAGCCATAGTTGGCTACATAAACATTACCCCTCTGATAGTCCACAGAAAGTGCTACAGGGCTCCACTCTACTTCCAAATCTATTACCTCTTCACACCTGTTTTTGAGTATGTCAAACTTCAGTACAGATACGTATTTAGAATTTCTATTGGCTACATATACATTAAGAAATCTCTCGCGATAATCTCTCAATGTATTGATATCAACCTGGCTAAGAAAACTTGTACCAATCAGGCTTTCAAAAGGCGGATCAACTGCCACGGCAATTGGTCCATCACCTACATTAACCTTTTCTATCTCCTGATAGTTAGATGAATCAACTACTGATACTGAATTTGAGTTGTAATTGGTTACAAAAATGAGATCTTTTATATGTGATGCCCGGGCTACAGCTATACCTTCCTGTTCCCTGCCGAACCTGATAGGTATCTCGTTTTCCACTGTATTAGTAGTAGGATTTATCACTGAAACGCTGTTAGAAGCTGAATTGGCGACATAAACTCTTAGTCGATCTTTTCTGGAATTAACTGCAATACCTCTAGGTCTGTTCCCTACCATTATGGTCGATACCACCTCCCCTGTCTGTCTATTAATCACTGAAACATTGTCGGAGTCCTCGTTGGTTACATAAATAAGCAGAGAGCTTAACTCCGGTACTTCACCCTTAACAGTCATTAGAGGTTTGAAAAGGTATCCGTCCACAATCGACGCTTCAGAATTCCAGATCAAAAATAGTGTTACATTGTGTCTTCTCTTTACAGTAATGTCTATGGGTATCTCGATCCCTTCAGGAGGCAATGCAAGATCTGCTATCTGGTCTTTCCTTTTGATAGATGCTTTTTCTAATTTTAATTCAAGTTTTTTATATCTGCCCTCAGGCAGGAACCTTTCTCCTAAAAGAATCTGTCGATCTTCAACATCAATAGAGTTTATACTTAAAGGGGCGCTTATAATCGATCTGGGGATTCCATCTTCTGTAATAATATTTACTGCCAATAGATCAAATGTAATATTCACAGCAGCATGATCCGGACCGTTCAGAAAAATGGTAATCTGGCCATCGTCAGGCTTTGACATATTCCGCTTACTATTGGCTGTAGTACATCCGGAGGAAATAATAAAAACGCATAGAGCCAGGAGAGATGTTATATTAAACAATCTTATACAAATTTCCAAATATTTATTCCATTTCTGGAGATTCTTAAACTTAAACATTATCAGTCCTTTTTGCTAGAATATTTGCTCTCTTTTTAAATCCTTTACACTATTTAATAACAAAATTTACTCGCCTGTTCCTCGACCAGCAGCCCTCGTTTTGCTCTTTGCAAAGAGGCCTTTCTTCTCCATAACTTACTGTATTGATTCTGGATGAATCAATTCCAGTAGAGATGAGATAGTCTTTAACAGTCTTTGCCCTTCTGTCACCAAGTGCAAAATTATATTCATTTGTACCACGTTCGTCGCAATGACCTTCAATTAAAATTTTGTCTTCACTGTTTTTAATCAGCCATGAATAAACAGACTGAACTATAGGTTTATATTGATCTTTAAGATTATATTTATCAAAATCGAACTGGACATCTTCAAATACTGCTTTTTCGATTTTCTCTTTGATCTCCGGTTTATGTTCCTTAACATCTATTTTCTGCTCTCTGACCTTTTCAATCTGCTCCTTGATCTCTATAATTTCTTCTTCACCATCTGCAAATTTCTCTTCAATCTTTGCTACAAGCAATTCTTTCGCTTGAAACACCTCTACCCTGTTGTTAAATGTATCTGCAATCAATATCCTGCCCTCTTTATCTACAGCTATATCCCTCGGGTGCTGAAACCATCCCGGACCCCAGCCAAGACCTCCAAATTCAGTGATATAGGTGCCGTTTTTTTCATAGACATTTACAGTATGACGCATATAATCCACTACATACATTCGGCCATTTCGATTATCAACAGCTAAAGCCATCGGCTGGCTCAGCTTGCCACTGCTTCCTCCCTTCTCGCCGAATTTAAAAAGGAACTCTCTATTTTCATTATAGACGTATATTTTTCCTTCTATTGTGCTCACAAGGTATATCCTGCCTTCTTTATCAATAGTCACATTGTTTAATTTCACCTTTCTCCCTGATTCATCGGGTGACATTATATCTATCAGATTGTCTTTACTATCCAGTACTATAATGCCAGGGTAATAATTTGATGCCACATAAATATTGCCCTCTCTATCAGTAGCCAGACGATAAGGTATGAAAGAATCAGCCCCTTCAAAGCCGGCCAGGAAGATATCACGATCCCAATTAAGAGATGCATTTAAAACCGAAATCCTGTTTTTAGGATTATCCTTTGATGCGCCCATAGCAACGTAAACATTACCCTCCATATCTACTGTTAATCCCTGTGGATAAACAATGCCTTTTCTTTTACCAATAGTAAACAGCGGGAAAAAATCTGATGTAAATATAATGAATCTGCTCTTGCTGTCAATTACATATATCTCATCCATTACATGTTCTGCATGCACAAAAGCCGGGAAGGATAAACTGATATCTTCTTCATCATAAATTATAGTGTCAACATGTGTTATCTTTATCGCGTCCGGGCCTGCATAGACTTTATTAGGAACAAATAGTAAAAAACAGAATGCCAAGAGCACCGCAATTGGCGTATGAAGCCCAGGTTTTGGCGTATCGAGTACTTTAGACTTTTTCATTAGCCTTTTACCCTTTATTCTCTGCTTTTGCTCCTTGTCCTGTATCGTCTGGTACAGGGACCTTTGCTGTCTTTAAGTAAGAAATCCTGCTTATCATATAAGCCATAAATATTGCAAAGCCTATAGATGGCAGATAAAGTCGGTGTTCAAAAATTACGTCATATAAAACTATAAAGCTCGATGTTACCGATAAGGTTACAAAAAACCATATAATACCAAAAGATATCAATCTGTTCCTGCGAAACAACCATATAGCCAGAATGATTATTGATGCCAGAAGAACAAAATAAAACGCTGTCAGTAAATCTATATGCATGGTTATCGGCCAGTCATAATCCAAGTTGAGATTTAAAGGTAAAAAAAGCAGTTTAATATAGTACGGAATGACATGTAATTGGGTCAGAAAATACTGAAAGGATGTAATAGGTTCTACATTTGGCATTCTAATGCCTTTTGCATAGTCAAAGGAGACATATGTTCTTAACGCCGAGAAGCTCAAATATACGACTACAGATAAAGTTAAAAACATCGCAAGATGAATCTTGTAATGCCTTCTGAAAACTTTCCAGTCCCCGTTAGATATAAAGTAAAAATCATAGACGAGCAGCATTAAAGGAAGGGTAGCTGCTATCTGTTTAGTTGCCATCCCGAAACATGAGGCAATAAATGCCCCTATGAAATACAGTGACGAGCTTGAAGACCGGAATGCTTTGATGAAAAGAAGCAATGTTAGCAGATAGAAAAAAGTCGCTAAAACAGAAGAGCGGCTCACAATATATGTAACCGCCTCGGTCTGAACAGGATGGGCAATAAATATCAAACCGGCATAAAGAGGAATTTTATGGTTTATCTGGTTTGTCTGGTTTTTTGGGTGTATACGATTTGCCGGATTAATTGTCCATAGCAAAATGAAATAAAGCATTACACCGTTGAATATATGAAGAGTTAAATTCACCAAATGGTACCCAAAAACGTCAAGTTTGCCAAAATAGTAATTAAGGGCAAATGTCAGGTCCAGGACAGGCCGTGAAGATTTTGAGAAAATCTCTTTCAGATCAAACCTGTGGATTGTATAATTTTCTACGATAGACGGTGAATCATCAAAATGGAATGACGCATTAAAACTATTTGAATAGATGGCTATAGCTACAATAACCATCAGTAAAAGGCTGAGCATATTCTTCTTGGAATATGTCAACATATTAAGCCTGCTTAACATCGTTAATAATTTTAATTGTATATATTTAATGTGTCAATTAAATATATTCTGTAATATTTTAAATTTCCAGCTATACCTTTATTGAAAAAAGGTATTATACGATACATAATAAGCAAATTCTGTTCCAATCAATATAAAGCTTCGAAGTGCCCTGTTAAAACTATGTGATAAAATTCAGATATAATAATGCCTTAAACATTCATACTGTGGCAAAACACACTTTATCATGTAAATAACACATCTATTTCAAGCGAATAGCATTAAGGGCTTTCTTTATCAGTTTGCCCCGTTAGAAGAAAATAACAACAATTTCTAAACGGGGCAAAACCCGTTAAAAGAGTTGGGAAGTAACCCCTGTGCTGTTCGCATAGATTATTCAGAATGATCTATCTAACAGAGTAAACCCCATTAGAAGACCTTCGCCCTTCTAACGGGGTAAAGATTTTTCAGCGAGAGTCATTGAGTGCACATATTCCTGTATTTTTATTTTTTTAAACTGCATTTTTGGGGTAAACTAATTAAAGTTGATTATTGATTAATGGGACAGGAAGAACCAATCAAACCGATAAAAAGATATATTGAACTTATTGTGCTGATTACAATTGTGCTTGTATACAGCACTCTTTCCTTTCAGCGAAACTTTATTTGGAAGAATGATATTTCCCTCTGGTCGGATGTGGCTGAAAAATCTCCCGGGAAATACAGACCTCACAACAATCTGGGACGGGCATATTCCGACAATAAACAGTATAATCTCGCTTTATCAGAATACCGGCATGCGTTAGGGATAAATCCATATGGTTCCAGGATATATGTCAATCTCGGGAGTGTCTATGAGAAAATGGGACTGGTAGAGGCTGCAACCGAGATGTACGAAAAGTCACTGAATATAGCCCCTGATGATTACAAGGCTCTAATTCATCTGGGTGACATTCATCGCAAAAAAGGCTTAACCGATATGGCAATAAAAGAATTAAAATCTGCGCAGAAGATAAATCCCGGGGCCCTCGATGCCTATAGTGTCCTGGGAAGTATATACCTCGATAACGGTCAGACAGATTCAGCCATCAAAGAATTCAGAAAAATCCTGCTACTCACCCCTGACGATGCAAGGGCTTATTACAATCTCGGTATTGCATACGATATAAAAGGTCTGCAAGATGAGGCAATCCGTAGTTATAAGATGGCATTGGAACTGAGAAATGATTATTATGAAGCCCTCTCTAACTTGGGTATCATATATGGAAGAATGGGATTACTGGAAGAGGCCATTGAGTATTTTGAGCAGTCACTGCGAATAAAACCAGATGACCCGATAACTCTGAAAAACCTTACTTATGCCAGAGAAGAATTAGCAAAAATCAGGAAGACCCGATAAACCTGCATAAACCAGATAATTTCATAAACAACTAAGAAGCTTATTAAAAAGGTAAATTATAATTATTCTACGCCTGTTGTTACACATTCGATTAAATAGCCCAAACCGGTTCAACCCAATAAATGCAATTATTGATTTATTTTGTTAAACCGTATTTTTTGAGTTAAACTAATTAAAGCTGGTTACTGACTAATGGAACAAAAAGAAAAGATCAGACTGCTCAAGCGCTATATAGAACTAGCCGTGTTAATATCCATTATCCTGATTTATGGTCTGGCTACATATAAGCGAAATTTCGTCTGGAGTGATGATATAAGCTTATGGTCAGATACTTCTAAGAAGTCACCTCTAAAGGCCAGACCTCATAACAACCTTGCTTTTGCTTATACTGAAAAAGACATTTTTGATAAGGCAATAACAGAGGCTACAACAGCCCTTAACTTAAGGCCGGATTATCCCGGTCCGCTTGTTTCCCTGGGAAATGTATATTTTAAGATGGGCTTATTCGATATGGCTATCATATCATATAAAAACGCCATCAGCATGAATCCTGAATATTTTGAACCTTACTATGGTCTGGGCATTACCTATGCAAAGAAAAATGATATGGCTCTTGCCATTGAATCATTTAAAAAGGCTGTTGAACTCCGCCCGAATGACATTACCTCCCACATCAATCTGTCAGCGGCTTATGGTGCCAGTGGTTTGACAGAGAAGGCTATTGCAGAACTTCATCACTCCCTTGGTATCAAACCAGACAGCCCAGATATATATTTCAATCTGGGTGTAGCTTATGAAGAATTAGCAAAGAGCAAAGTTCAAAATGACAATAAGGGCATAGAACAAAAAAGACTCTTTCAACAGGCTGTTGAACATTATAAAGAAGTTTTAAGGATAAATCCTGAAGATAAAGAGGCAGGCGAGAGAATAAGAAGATTAAGAACAAGAGGATATTAGCTTAGAACATAAGGACAAATAAACCCCGTTAAAAAGGAGTTGTGTGTCGGTGGTTTTAGACCATAGACTGCAACCTGCCTGCCGGCAGGCATATTTTTTAACCTCCGATTTCATCGAAGGCTTTTTTTACGGGGTAAACGGAACAAGTATCATTGCTGTATACGATTTAATTAATGACTAATGATTATCTTTAAAAAAGCTATAACTTGGATTGAGTTACTGGTTCTTATAAGCCTCGTGCTGATATACGGATGGGCTACATATCAGCGAAACTTTGTATGGAAAGATGATATGACACTTTACTCTGATGTGGTAAAAAAATCTCCAAATCTATCCAGGGCATACTCCAGTCTGCAGGTTGCCTATCTTAATTCCGGCCGTTATACTGATGCCATTGAAGCCGGTAAGATTGCAATCCGCATCAATCCAAGTAATGTAGAGGCATATCTTAATACGGCAGCATCTTATGAAAAGTTAGGCCTTTATAAAGAAGCTGTTATAACTCTGAAGAAGATTATACATTATTCACCTGACTTTACGGATGCTCACTACAATATGGGTGCTGCCTATATTAGACTAAAAAGATATGAAGAGGCTGCTGAGTCCTCGTTGAAGGCCATAGAACTAAAGCCAGATCATGCAGACGCATATAATAACCTTGGTATAGCCTATATCAAAACAGGACGTGTTGATGAAGGTATCGACGCATTTAAAAAAGCTATCCATTATGGTCCCGACACAGTTAAAGCTTATAACAATCTGGGTATCACATATATAAACATGGGGAAATATCCTCAGGCAATAGAGGTTCTTGAAGAAGCCCTGCGCCGCAAGCCAGATTATGCAGATGCACAATGGAATCTTGAGGTAGCCAAAAACAGGCTCAAAAACAGGTAAAGGCCTTCGGCCTCCAAGAAAATAAGAGAGGGGACTGAGAGCTAGTAATTATAATCCCAGCCCTATGGACATTATTAAGATGATGCTAGTAAGGTTCCTTGCTGGTATGGCATCTGATACAGCCGGTTCCATCAGCTAATGTTGTATAATCAAATCTTAAGATATCATCATAGTTGGTTCCATGAGCTGCATGGCATGAGAGACACATAACAACGTCAGTAGCATTTGAAGGGTCAACCGAGTTGCTTACTGCATTAGGAATATTCACTCTAGCAACAGGTGTTTCAACACTGTAGGTAGTTGTCATGGATGCATATTCACCGCTATTTGGGATATCAACATCTGTAGGATGTCTTATCCATGGAGAACCTGCAACGTTAGTTATCTCTGCACTTGCATGGAAATCGCCATGACATTCAGCACAAAATTCACTGATGGTATCAACATTAGCCCATGCCTGGGCTGCTCTTACTGCAAATATATCACCTTTGTATTCATTGTGAGTGTTCTGGTCAACATTCTCCCAACCTGTGACTTCTCCTCCATGAACCTTATATAGAAACCTGTAACTTGTGGCAACATCAGCACCCTGTGAACCTTCGGCTATTGAACCAAACTTCAAAACATTATCAATTCCATGATGCCCCCCCCTGATAGCAGACATAGGGGCTAATATGTCCCTGTTTCCATGACAGCCGTTCTGTCCGGCACACATTATTTGCATCTCAAGATTATTTTGGTATCCTCCTGTAGAAGGATCATAGTTTATATCATAACCAGGTGGACTATTTAATAAAAAAAGGTCGGGATTAATACTAGCACCAAATCCATGTATATTGTGTCCTTTAGCATCGTTACCACCAAAGACATATCTGAAATTTCCTGCAGCAAGGTCGCTGGCGGCATTATGGGCGACCTGTGGTGTATTGTCAACTATATTTGCGGCACCGCCTGAATTCCGTGCATGACATCCTACACAATCCCTTCTTAAAAGAATCCCCCTGTTATCCGAATGACAGTCAAGACACTCCCCTGTCCCCTGTCCTGTTATAGGTGTGATATCCAGTCTCATGCTGGCTCCGTTCTGGCTGTTGTGCATGGTGTGGCATGAACTACAATCGCCAGTTACATAAGCTTCTGAAACGACAGAAAACATCAGAAGTTGTAAAATAGTAATATGTATTAAAAAGATCTTTTTCATGTCCAATTTATCTTTTATTAATCATTTCTATATTTTAGAGAGCAATAATTATGCCATGTATTGAGAATTTTTAACATACTTTTTTAAAAAAATAATTCTTAAATTTTAAGGCAATATATGCTTCCAGCCATTAATTGTAATGAAAAGCTATAATATTGAAAAACTAAAAAAATATTGAAAAACTAAAAAAGTGTAAAATACCACAATTTTGGAAAATTCCATAAACTGAATACAATTATTCATTGTAATCCACCATATAAAGTGGGCAGAAGGTTAAAGTATTAACCTTCTGCCCCATATTCTTAAAGAGACGTTAGTACGGCTGTTTATTAGTGTGACATCTGAGACAGCCGTCGCCAGAAGCCAGAGTAGAATAGTCAAATCTTAATATGTCGC
>CAYFQB010000026.1:0-3336 GCA_964345225.1 uncultured Nitrospiraceae bacterium
CCCTAATTTCTCCCCGAGTTGCTTACTTCTTTTAAGGTTTAATTAGGATTCTCTTTCCAATTCTATTCTAGTTAAAAGTTTAAATATAAAAACAGAAGCAATTAGCCCAAGTATTAAACTCAATATAAATGCAAATGAATCATCTCTAATTAGGATTATTGACAACTCTAAAAGTCCCCAAGACAGCATAGCAATAACTGTTGCAAAAATGAAATTCTTATTCCTCAATGATGCAGAGCAGTAAGCGCATTTAAATTCTCGTCTTGTGGCAAGAAATATCTTCTTGCCACAATTTGGACACACGTTATTTAGCATTAGTACATCCTTTGTTACACTCTTCTTCAATAGTTTCACAAAGTTGATAGGCGTATGTAATACATGCTGCTCTTGAACCGAACCCTGCCCAAAAATTGCCTGTATATATCCCGGAAAAAATACCTATTGCAGAACAAGTTGGATTCATTAGTATTTGGCAAGCAAGTTTGTTCTTTTGACATTCATTTAAATTACTCTGGGGCGGCTGTATATTATTCATATGAGTTCCGTAAACTGCCTGATATGGATCTCCACCCATCATAAGTGGAGTTGGTGTGCCATAAAACAACCCCCACGGATCAATCCAATTAACTGGACTATTTCCGACGTGATACCGTCTGAAAACCCCGTTGTTTGTATCCGGACTTACCTTTATAAAGTAATTCGATGTCCAGATCGGTGTTTTTCTTTCTTTAAGTTCCAAAATACTGTTCATATTCAATGAATATTATCTATCCTTTTCTTTCTTTTCTTTTATACTGCCATAACCTCTGCTAACTTAGGCTTCTTCATTTTCTCCATTATTATCTTTATCCATCTCTTGATATTCACTGCGACTGCCGTGAAGTAACATTGAAGGCTTACCTTTTTCAGACCTCTATATCTTGCCCTCCTCATTCCATGATACCTTGTAAGCTCCGAGAGTTTCCCCTCTATCGGCGGTCTTAGCTTCATATCCTCCTTGAACTGCTCGGTCTGGTTATATATCTCAGCCTCTCTTAATTCCTTGTTCGACTTGCTTATGCTTACTGTCCTTCTGCCTTCTTGATTATTCGTACATTTGCTCTGGACGGAACACCTGTTGCATTTACTCATTGGAAAATGAAATGTCTTTATCTCCTTCCGTCTGTCAAAAAAGCTTTCCTTAGTTGTTACCCCTTGCGGACAGGTGAGGGTTTGTTTTTTCTCGTCATATTTGAACATGCTCGTTGGGAAGATGTCCCGTGCCTTTGGATTACGAAGCAGACACAGTGGAGCAACCACTTCACTGCCATGCTCATTTAGCTCTTTCCTGATTAAACCCTCCCCATAAGCAGTATCTCCGATTACTTTTAAAGGAATAAGTCCGACTTCTTTTTGTGCGGTTACAGTCTTAACCGCAGTCCTTCCATCATGACGGTTACCGGGCATTGCCACTATGTTCGTGATGAACCGGCTCTCCACGGTCTCAGTCACATTCGCCTTGTATCCTATAAACTTCTTTCTCTCTGACTTGCGGCCGCACCTTGCCTCAGGGTCTATGGGTGAGACCATCATATCTTTCGGCTTTTCCCTGTTGAGTTTCTCCTTCGGGTCTCCGTCCTCATCCTTCTCGATATTCTCCTGAAGGATACGCCTGAGCATGTCCTTCTTTCTTCTTATATCCCTATCCCTTATTGCCCTCGTATGACTCAGAACTGTACGGGCATCGCTTACGACTTCTACCAGCTTCCGCCTTTTCTTTTCAGGATCAGGCCGCCCAGGGCCTTCGCTGTTTACTGATTCCCTCGTGTATTCCTCCATATCTATTTCTGATGCTATCTTCTTATACGCCTCTTTGTATCTTCCCTTTAATGGTTTTAGTATCTCAAAAATTGATTTCTTTACAAGCTGTACCATCGTGGGAATAGCTATATCTGCTATAACATGGGTTGCATCTATCCTCTGGATTTCTTCCTTCTGTATAAGTCCTGATTTCACAAGGTGGAAAAGTATGTTGTCAAAGACTTCTTTTTCTTTCCCGTTCTCTAAAAGCCTTTTTCTGAAATCCCCAAGGGATGAATGGTCAAACGGTCTTTCATCAAGCCTTAGTCCAAGTGCATATTTGACCTCTATATCATACATGCAGGCTCTTTCCATCTCCCTGTCTGATAGATTCCTGTAGAACTGAAGTATTGTTGCCATTGAAAGCAATGAGGGTGATATCGGAGGTCTGCCGTTGTCTATACAATACATTGACTCAAACTGCTCATCCTTTATCAAAGGCCAGACTATATCTTTGAACTTCCTGCAAAAACTGTCTTCCGGGATAAGCTGCTCACAAATGTAGTCTGCATCATAAAAACTCCCCTGCCTGTCATGGGGTTTTAGCATTCTTTCTCCTTTCCCGTATCAATTTTTCATCAATTATATCTCAGGAATAGGTGGAATGAAAGGGATTTTTAATGAAATAAATTTCATTGATATGACGGTGATTGTGGAAAAGATGAAAATAAGATAAAGCAAGAGTAAGCGTTAAATTGCCTTTCTATTTTTTTCGACATTTTAATAATAAATTTTCAATAAATTTATTCGATTGTCTACGTAAAAGGAAAACAAACATTCGAATAATTGCCACTAAAAATAGAATCATCCCTACTGATTGAAAAATCATTATTGTTTTATCAGAAAAAGAAAAGCGATTAAAAACAAAAATAAGGATGATAATTTGCCCCAAAACAAGCGAAATGTACTCTGTTTTAGCAGCTTTCCATAGCATTGTGAGACCTAAAGAACAAATTAAAGGTATAAGTAACGAATTCAATCGAGGTTCTAAACCTCTTGTGTTTTCTAAAAAGGAGTGCAAAGACATCAAAAAGGTAGATGTTAAATTATATGCCAATATTCCTATAATAAGTGCGAGCAAAATTTTAAATTCTATTGTTCTTTTAAGAAACTTCATAATATATGTTTTTATTAATTACATGTTTGTTCATAGCAGTCCCATATATAGTAGCCTCCGCCAGTAACACAAATTAAACATGCAGCAATAGCACCTGGATGTTTTGATAAATATGCAGCTCTGCATAATATGGAACATGCAGCAATCTTTGATTTATTTTGTGCTATCTTTCTCCCTACACATTTTGCAAATTCACCCCAATCACAATCTTTTTCACACTCCTTTGATTCTCCAGAAGGAGGCCATCCACCAGTGGGTGAAAATTTATAATAATCTATAGGGAAAACTGCCAAACCCAAGGGATCAATGTAATTAACTGGGTTGTTGCCGTTATATTGATAAAGGTTTATTTCCATCATGGGTTTTCCGACACTATCGAC
>CAYFQB010000027.1:0-1761 GCA_964345225.1 uncultured Nitrospiraceae bacterium
TTGTAATGGACTCTGAAGCTGATAGCAGGCCACGCCAGAGGTGTGCAGGCCTTCACATTTGAAAGGCAAAGATCTTCTCACATGGTTTTACTTGGTGTAAGGTCTCTTCCTTAAATAAATCCATAAATTGAAAATGGCAAGAAGAACTGTAAGTATGAGGATTATAAAAGGGGAAAGATTAATGTATATTACTTTCTCAAGATAGTGGATTATGAATGAGTCTGTGTATGTAAGTGTTGGCTCATGTCTTATCCTCAGCCATACTTCAAGATAGGTTAACGGGCAGTACCATTGGAATATCTGAATGATAAAGGCAAAGCCAAGACCCGAGATATGAAAAATTTTTATAAATCTGTTTTTAACACCGAGAAAGGCCCCGAATATCAGAAAAATTATCCATAAGAAATGTATGATTACAACAGAATCTGCAAGCAGCTTATATGTCATTCTTTATTTTATTGCCTTAGCAATGATGTGTAAACCCCGTGGAAACTATTTAGTTTTTTCACGGGGTTTACCCCGATAACCCGGTACTTTTTAATAATTAGCAGGACTGCTTTTCGCTTGCTACGAAATTTTTCGACAGTTCTAAATTCATTCCGCTACATCATCGAAACTCCCCCCCGAAGTCTCGGGGGTCAGACACTCGATGATGTAAACGCTTCATTTCATTAAGAACTGTGGCCGAAAAATATCTGATGCCACTCAAATCAGCCCTGCTTATTTCTGTTTTTACTGTATGCGTAATTAGTCCTTTTTCGCTTTGCCTCTTCCTTTTACTCCTTACTTTTTTTGACTAATGACCAATGACAAAAGAACAGGCACTAATAATCAAAATGTTTAGTGAATTGGAATTTATTTGGTGATTGAGATTTGGTAATTGATATTTATTCAAGGATATATCACTTACATCTTGATTATATGGCTGACGTCAAATATAATCTTTCTTAATAAGGGGGATATAATGAAATTTTCTTATCTTTTTTCTTCAGGCAGAATTGGTGAATTAAATCTCAGGAACAGGATCATCATGCCCCTTTTCCCGACAAAATACGCTACAGAAAGTAAGGTTAATCCAAAAATGTTGGAATTTTACAGGGCAAGGGCAAGAGGCGGTGCCGCCCTGATTGTTCTGGACTGTCCATGCCTTGATTATCCAAGGGCGTATAAGGGAAAACAGGAACTTCGCATTGATTCAGAGGAATACGCAAGAGGCCTGAAAGAACTCATAGATGTCATTAATAACGAAGGATCCTGTGCCTTCATGCAGCTTAATTATCCTTCTGAGAGGGTTTTTAAGGAAGAGGTTGCAGGTGCCAAGAAAAAATGTGATGTCTGGATAGTCCCCCTTGCCAATACCATGTCTCTTGATGAAGCTGAAGAAATACTAAATATAATGGCTGAGGGAGCAAGTAAGGCAAGAGAGATTGGCTACAACGGGGTGGAAATACAGGCAAGCTATGGCGATCTGATTGCACAGCTACTCTCTCCTCTTACAAACAAACGGGATGATGAGCTTGGGGGTACTTTAGAGAACAGGGCACTTTTTTTGACCAGATTGATTGAGAAGGTTAAAGAGCTGGCTGGCCAAGATTTTCCAGTGATGGTAAAACTGGTCTGTAATGAGTTTGTCCCGGGAGGTTTATCTATCGATGATGCTAAGGGAATAGCAAAGCTCGCAGAGAATTCAGGAGCTGATGCAATATTGGCTAATGCCGGTAATAAATCAACTAAATTCCTTACAATCCCTACACATGATTT
>CAYFQB010000028.1:0-22518 GCA_964345225.1 uncultured Nitrospiraceae bacterium
TTTATTTAAGGAAGAGACCTTACACCAAGTAAAACCATGTGAGAAGATCTTTGCCTTTCAAATGTGAAGGCCTGCACACCTCTGGCGTGGCCTGCTATCAGCTTCAGAGTCCATTACAATTATAGCGAAATGTGATAATCTGTTCTTAAAAATTGCGATAATTCATTTAGCCAAACCCTTTGACGCTATCAAAATATATTTTATAGCCACCGTGCTAATATAGCAGGAAATTAGTTACTTCCTAAAGTCTTCAACTTTATAAATTCTGGCAATACTGAAGATTACATGTGGAAATGGCTAACGCAAAACAGAGAGGTGCGAAAAAGCGCCAGCTTTTGAGCAGCCTTCTCGAGTGGTTTGATAGACCATGATTATTTTTTGTCAAGCGATTTATCTGGAAATAAGGCTTTTCTATCCAATTCAGTTAATAAGTATTCGACTTTTTCATTAGAACAATCTTTCCACGAGGTACGGTTACATTCTTCGACAGCAAGTGCCATGTATTTCTTAGCCTCGAGATCATCTCCGTTCTTTTGTGCTAATTGTGCAAGACGTCCGTACGTCAGCATTTTATCAAAAGTTAACAATGAATCCGACACCATTGAATCATCAGAGCCCTTAGAGTTCTCCAAGAGCTCTATAAAATTGAGTAGAGTTTGTTTTGCCTCTGGATAATCAGCATTTTTGAGTTGAATCTCGGCAAATAATGAATAACTTGCAATAGCCGTAAGATCTCTGGCAAAGAGGGCGCTCCGAATACCCAGCCTCATTCCAATTGTCACACCGATTAATAAACCTACTAACAACACCGCGAAATATTTGATGAATGTAATTAGTTTACTTCTTTTTTGTTTTTCCATTTTGTTTTAAATCCCATTTTAGGTCTAACAGATAAAATACGAAATACCGTTTTGTGCCTATTTTGTTCTAAAGCATATCATAGAGAAAATGCGCTTGCAATCGTAAGTATTTATTGATAATCAGGTGTATTTTCAGTCTCCCTTCCTTCCTAAAGTTCTTAATAAAGCTCTTATCAAGATATCAAGATTTTTATATGTAACTTAAAAATTATCTTGCAATCTTTTTTAATTCATTATAAGTTTTCAATAGTAATTTTTTATATTTTATTTAAAAGGGAGTCGCTGTAAAAATGGAGAAAAAACTTAACTGCTGGGAATTTAAAAAATGCGGTAGGGAACCTGGTGGCACTCATGCAAATGACCTGGGAGTATGTCCTACAACCCAAGAAATGAGACTTGATGGGGTGCATGGAGGAATAAATGCCGGCAGGAGTTGCTGGGTTGTGACAGGCACATTGTGCAGAGGGGAAGTACAAGGGACATTTGCAAAAAAAATATAAGGATTGCCATATATGTGATTTTTACCAGAAAGTAAGACAAGAAGAATTCCCTACTTATATACTTTCAACGGTATTATTAAGTAAATTACAATAAAGAGCTTTCTTAACCAGCTTTGTTCAAATACAGCTAAGTCTGACTATTTATACAACAAGAAAGATATACTCTCATAAAACCATTAATCCTCAACGGTTTTCGACTTTCCGAAACTAAACAATACAGGTGATAATCGATAATCTTAACGTACCTCATGGTTTGAGACTTTGCAGGTGAAAGTAGCATCTTTCGTGAGTCTCTAAAAAATGAACATTAGCATGCAAACTTCAATCAGATTGGTTGACTGCGGGATACTGTGTCAAAAAAGATTTTAAATATGCGATATAAAAATATGGGAAGTGTCCCTAATTAAATACTTCGATATAATCTATAAATGAAACTGAACTTTCTCCGGTGTCATCAGAATCATTCATGATTGCCAGACTCGCCGTTGAAGGGGGTAAAGCACCGAAGGCTTTCCTGTAGTCTTCCTTGATATCAACCTCCTCTTCCTTCCACTTGCCTGCATTCTCTGCACCCGTCTGAAGAATTATCATCTTAGCCTCATCGGCATAGGGATTTGTAATAAAACTCTCCTTATGCCTTCTGTTGGCCCAGATGTAATTCAGGCTGCTGTGAGGAGGATACTCTCCGTATATTATCTTTGCAAGACTGTATTTGATCCTCTGCCCAAAGGAGGCATTTTCAGGGTCATATTTGAAAACTATATAAATTCGGACAGGATAATCATCACCTGACTTATTCCCAGCATCGCCTTTTTCATAGACATTGCTTATCTTCCATCTCCATCTGACCTTTGGATATTCATAAACATCAAACTCTTTTTTGTAAATAATTCCTGATGCCGATGCATTGCTTTCTGCCTTAAGATAGGCTTCTTCACCTTCTTTAACTATTGAATAATCTGTATGTTCTTTAATCTTGGGAAAGTATAAAGGCCGCCAGTTCTCAAGGTCATTAAAATCCTCACGGAACATTATTGTCACTTCCTCAGAGTTAACCGCCAGCACACTATAAAAAACCACTAAAAGAGATGCTGTTATAAGCCAAACAATTTTCAACACGAATCTTTTCATTTCTGTTAATCCAAAAATGCATTTCAGTATAAAAAGAGCAGGTATGCATGCAGAAAAAGTCTTTACCATTTTATCCCGACTTTTCGGGGTACCACCTTTGTAAGTCCTCCCATTACCTGATTGCCTTGACGTTTTCATATAAAAGGATTTGTATCAATAAGTAGCAGATTGTGATTTGTAAAGATTTTTCTGCATGTATACCTGCTCTAAATTCATTTTTGAGTTTAAGCAGGCAACCTGCCTGCTAGGCAACAGCGCCCACTCATGTCGACCCATGCCCTGCTGTACAGCCTAAACAGTGGTCATCTACAGCGATTGCTCTTTCGGAAAGCAGTTTATAATCGAATTCTCTTATATGTTCTGGATAGCCATCAAGCAGACCGAGTCCTATCATCTGGTTAAAATCACAGTCATAGAGCCTGCCATCCCAACCAATATTTAAAATACGCCTGCACATGAGACCCTGTATTGTTTCAGGGTTAAACGAGCTTTTCAATCTTTCAATATATTTATCCAGACTACCTGTACGTATAAGAAAATCCCGGAACCTTCCTACTGGCATGTTTGTAAAAGTATAGAGGTGGTTGAACGAAATACCGAACCTTTTAAAAAGTTCTTTCTTGTATTCCTCCTCAAGTGATGCCTGGGATGGCGGCAGAAATGCACCCTGCGGATTAAAAACAAGGTTAACCTTTACACGGTTGGAATCGCCTCCATAGCCGAGACTGTTCAGTCTCTGGAGTGCCTTTATACTCTTTTGAAAAGTCCCGTTTCCGCGTACCCTGTCAACATTATTTTCAATATAGTAAGGAAGAGAGGCTATCACCTCTATATTGTTTTCCCTGTAAAACTCCGGAAGATCCCGCATACCATCTTCATAAAATATGGTCAGATTGCTGCGTACTATAACGTGGTGCCCGGCATCTCTTGCTCTTTGAACGAGATATCTGAAATGGGGGTTTAATTCCGGAGCACCTCCTGTAATATCAAGTGTTCTGATTCCATTCCCTGACAGCGCTCTTAATACAGCCTCTGTATTTTCCCTGCTCATCACCTCATTCCGCTTTGGCCCTGCCTGAACATGGCAGTGTTTGCAGGACATATTGCACCTGTAGCCCAGATTGACCTGGAGTACTTCTATCTCAGAGGCCCTCAAGGGCTCCGAATTCCCTGCTCTCAGTTTTTCTTTAAACTCCATCTTACATTAACCCTTTTTTCTCACAGCGAAACCCTGTCAACAGTATTATGGGCTTGTATGCCATGGATAAGTGAAGCGCCGCCCCTGACTGCCGAGGCCACATGTACAGCCTCTGTGATATGTTCAAGGCTCATACCCTCCTCAAGACAGCTCTTTGAATACGCGTCTATACAGTAAGGGCACTGAATAACATGTGCAACCGCAAGACCTATAAGAACTTTTTCCCTTTTTGTAAGGGTTCCAGGAGCTAAACTAGAGTTATACCACTGCATAAATTTTTCAAACAGGTCTGGATTGTATTTACCTATCTCACCGAACCTTTCAAGATCATCATCTCTGTAATAATCAGACATAAAGCCTCCTTTGACATTTCGATTAAATTTTTATATTACCATGTATTAAGATACACTATTTAAAATTCAATCCCTTTATTACCAGCTTGTAATTTTTAAAATATATTATTATTCGATAATTTTTGCCGAACCGCTCAGTATCCGCAAAAACGCCTCAAGCTGGCTCACTTCATCATCAGTCAGATCTCCATGCTCGAGTTCAGGACTTCTCTGTTCCTGGGGTATCTGCCTATAAAAATCAAGTACATCATGAAGCCTCTTGAACTGCCCTGCATGCATATATGGTGCCCTTTCAGCTACGTTCCTTAATGTTGGAGTTTTAAAAGCACCAAAGTATTTATCAGTAAAAGTATCTATGAAACGCAGCTCACTACAGTACTGTGGTTCTGCATCACTGTAAATGCTCAGGCAGTTAAACTCGTCAGCCAGGACTTTCGAGATAGCATCTGCACGTCCCCTGTCCGGCGGAAGTTTTTCAGGTTGAGGCACACCTATATTATGGAATGCCCCGTTGGTAAAAAGCGGCCCTGTATGACAGTTTATGCATTTTGCCTTTCCAATGAATAGTCTGAGTCCGTACACCTCTTCAGCAGCAAGGATTTTCTCCATGCCCTTCTTATTACCTTCAATCAGTGCCTTGACATACTTGTCGAACCTTGAGGGGCCGGGGACAATCGTCCGCACAAAAGCTGCGATTGACTTGCCCATATTAGCATATATTTTATTTACAGCATTCTTCTTATCACGAGACATGGAAACCCATGCCTTAAGAGATGCAGGTTCATCCAGCGAAGGTTTTGCAAGAGGGGGCAGATCTTTCCCAGAGAACTCAGGCAGGGGACCGAAAAGTTCTTCATATTCCTGACGGTAGTGTTCTGTAATGATCCTGGCGCAGAGCGTCCTTGTGAATCCATGTTCTACCGGGCTTTCAAATGGCCCCAAAGCCTGAGACCACAGACTGTCCTTTCTCCCGTCCCAGAAATACCATGTATTATATGCAACTCCGATGAGAGGCATTGTTCTCCTCGTTGAAGTACCCAAACCATGTGCCAGGGGCAGGTTGTCAGCAAAGTTTTCGTTATGAGGATGGCATGTGGCACAGGAGACTTTCAGGTTTCCACTCAATCTGCTGTCGAAAAAAAACTTCTTGCCAAGAACTGCTGCCTTCGGATTATCTGCATATTTATTTGAAGGATCCTCAGGCAGAGGGGGCAAAGAATCTATCCAGAGAGAACGCAACAGAGCCATCTCATCGTTACTCCATAAATGAATATCTTCTGACCATGCTCCCGCAGTATTTATAGCTATAACCAATGATGTTACGAAAAATATTATTTTCAGGAATCTGTTTTTAGACTTGTGCATATTACATTAAAATGGTTATTTCAGATAGAGATTAAAAGTGACACTGTCCTCATCATCTTGTGTCTTAATGTGAAAATTGATTATCCACCACCCGGGCATGCTGAATTTCATACCCTCAACTATGTAATATCCGTCCCCGAGTTCCTGGGTAACCTCGGGTTCTGTCGGAAGGCCATGACCGTGCTGGGGCATATCGCCGTCAAGAGTGATTTCAGCATTCTTTACAGGGTGGCCATCGGCTGTCTCAATCTTGACCTTTACGGTATGAATTTTATTCACAAGTATTGGATCAAGCTGGCTCTCATAGCTGACATAAAAAATTTTTTTATGCGATAACCTGGTTCTCGAAATATCAATATCAGAAGGAGATGGTGCATGCATTTTATGAGTATGACCGTCTTTCACATCAGGGAAATCAAAAACAGCAGTGTCCTCGACCCCGTTCTTTTTTACCTTTACCCTGAGTTCCCAGTGTCCACCCTTTATGAGAATTATATTCTCCACGGAGTAGAGTCCACCTCCCTTTTCTGTTACAATCGGCTTTTCAGAAACACCGTGACCCATCTCCGGCATCCATGGGATTACAACCACATCCAGACCTATAACATCCCTGTCATACCTGTCATGGACAATCAGGTTAAGCATATTAACTCCTGTCTTGAGCTCTTTTCCCTTTATTATCATTTCGATACTAAAAATCTCTTTCTCGGTTATTTTGAATATGGATTCGTCATAGTGTTTCGTAAATTTAGCTTTTTCCAACTGCTCATGCATCTGTTCACCATTTCCTGTCAGTGCACTGCCTGTTAATATCAAAAAAGCTATAACAGCATGTATAGCTTTCATTATTTTCCCCCTCTTGAGTGCTTGATTAAATATTCTTTCTATTAAAATTATATCACGTTTTTTAAAAGGCCCCAATAATTTACATTTTCAGAAGAATTCGCCGAGGGTAAATTTCACAAAAATATATTTTTAAACATGTATAACAAGTCACATAAATTCATGTTAAACCTCAGAAAGTGTTTTCAAAATATTTTCTACCCATAAAAAAGTTCTGCTATTCTAATGGTTTTACAAATTCTCTAATTCTGCTAATATTTTAATTAAGAGAGGTGGAAAGCAATTTATTTTCAGGGTAATTGGGGGTAAAATTTTTTGAAGATAGTACCTGCAATTCTTGCAGAGAATTTGGAAGATTTCATTTTAAGGTTAAGGCAGGCAGAAAAATTTACTGATTATGTTCAAATTGACCTTATGGACGGGATTTTCGTGCCTACAAAGAGTTTCCCGCCTGCGGAAATAAAAAATGTCAGCACATCCTTATCCTTTGAGGTACATCTCATGGTTAAGGAACCCTCAGCTTATATGAGCCTTATCGGCAACAAGGGGCTGAAAAAGGTTATATTCCATTTCGAGTCTGACGTTCAGCAACTTGATTTAATAAATAGGATAAAAGAAACGGGACTTTCTGCAGGAATAGCTATCAAGCCTGAAACAGAAATAGATGAATTCAGAAATACAGCAGAATACGCTGATGCACTGCTGTTTCTTGCTGTTGACCCCTGCTGTTACGGGAATCCCTTCAGACCAGAGGTGCTCAACAAAGTAGCCTCTGCAAGAAGGCTTTTCCCGGATAAAATTATCGGTGTTGACGGCGGTGTCTCACTCGATAACTTGATGTCTTTTGTTGAACTCGGGGTAGATTATGTCTGTGTAGGAAGCAGGGTTTTCCTTAAGGGCACCCCTGAAAAGAATTACAGGCTGTTTACAGATATGTTAAAAAAATATAATGATGAAACCTCTAAGAGAACTTGACAGAAAAATAAAGGAGATAATATGAAACCACCTGATCTTCAAACAAGAATATTCTTAGACGGCGGTGACCCGGAAGAGACAAAGGAAATCAAAAAACTTCTTGGATTTCTTGACGGTCAGACTACGAACCCTACACTTATTTCAAAAAACCCTGTTGCCAGAGAACTCATCACAAGAGGGAAAAAATTCACTGAAGAGGAAATTATGAATTTCTATAAAGATGTAGTAAAGGAAGTTTCAGTGCTCGTACCTCAAGGATCTATTTCTGTAGAGGTTTATTCAGATCATTCCACTACAGCCGGGCAGATGCTAGATCAGGGGAAAGAGATGTTCTCCTGGATTCCCAACGCACATATCAAATTCCCTTCTTCAAGAGAAGGATTAAAAGCCGCTGAACAGGCTGTAAAAGATAGTCTTCGTGTAAATATAACCCTCTGTTTCACGCAGGAACAGGCAGCTGCAGTGTTTGCTGCAACACTTGGTGCAAAAAAGGGCGATGTATTCATATCCCCATTTATCGGCCGCCTCGATGACAGGGAACAAAACGGTATGGATTTAATCGCAAATATTATAAAAATGTACAAGAGCAGTGACGGTCATGTAGAAGTCCTAACAGCAAGTGTCAGAAATTTAGATCACCTTCAATATGCATTGAATCTGGGCTCAGATATAATCACCGTACCTTTTAAAATACTTAAGGAATGGAGCGATAAAGGACTCACCATCCCCGGAAACGATTACGTTTATAATTCAAGGAATTTAAAAGCGATTCCCTATAAGGATATATCTCTTACAAAAAAATGGCATGACTATGATATCACACACGATTTAACTGATAAAGGGATGAAGAGGTTTTCAGAAGACTGGAATGAATTGATCAAATAGCAACGGGATATTAATTCCGATTATTTAAATCAGGTATTTGACAGCAAGGAGGAAAGATATATATGCAGATAGGAATGGTTGGTCTTGGTCGAATGGGTATGAATATGGCACTGCGACTGCTTCAGGGAAAAAATAAAGTTGTAGCATACAACCGTTCACCCGATAAGGTGGATGAAATAGCAAAAAAAGGTGCAAACGGCGCATACTCCCTTGAGGAACTGGTTGGGAAACTGAAGCCACCGCGTGCAATATGGATTATGCTGCCATCGGGCAAGCCGGTCGACGACGCTATTGACAACCTTAGAGGCCTTCTTTCTAAAGGAGATATCATTTTAGATGGTGGAAACAGTTTTTATAAGGACGATATCCAGCGTGAAAAGCGGCTTAAATCATCCGGCATACATTACATGGATGTGGGTGTCAGCGGCGGCGTATGGGGACTTAAGATAGGATACTGCCTTATGGTCGGCGGAAATGCAAAGATCTACAAAAGGCTTGAACCTATATTTAAAACGCTTGCACCGAAAGACGGGTATCTTTACTGCGGACATGTAGGTGCGGGGCATTTTGTCAAGATGGTTCATAACGGTATTGAATACGGCATGATGTCGGCTTATGGGGAAGGCTTTGAGATATTGAAATCATCGCCATATGGTGACCAAATGGACTTTGCAAAGATCTCACACCTGTGGAATCAGGGAAGTGTAATAAGATCGTGGCTTCTTGAACTCGCTGAATCTGCATTCAAGAAAGACAGGCATCTATTAAATATTGAGGCTTACGTAGAGGATTCAGGAGAAGGAAGATGGACTATTCAGCAGGCAATAGATACAGCTGTGCCTGCACCTGTAATCACCTCTTCACTATTTCAGCGATTCCGTTCCCGTAAAAAAGGTGTTTTCTCTGACAGGCTTCTTGCCGCATTAAGAAACGAATTCGGCGGTCACCCCGTTAAAAAGAGGACTCAAAAATGAACAATCCGCTTGAAGGTATTTCCTCGGAAATCAAAGGCAAAATAATCCACAAAACGGTGGAGCGTTGCGATATCGACATTCCGGAACCTTTCTGTATTGTAATATTCGGGGCCTCAGGTGACCTGACAAAAAGAAAGATAATTCCATCAATCTACCGTCTCAATAAACTTAGGCTCCTCCCTGAAAATTTCTTTGTTATAGGAAGTGCCAGAGCAGAAATGAAAGACGAGGACTTCCGTTCTTCAATGAGGGATGCTGTCAAAAAGACATACCCTGGTGAATTTGAGAATAGTTTCTGGATGAAATTTGCCAAGAAGCTTTATTACCTGCAGGTTGACTATGCTGATGTAAACACATACAGGGCACTAAGACAGAATATCCTGCCTTTTGAAAAAAAGCACCGCACAATAGGAAATAGAATCTTCTATCTGGCCACCCCACCGACAGTTATTGAACCAATAATATTAAATCTTGGTGAATCAGGCCTGTCACAGAATGACATCGGATACACCCATATTGTTATCGAGAAACCATTCGGAAGTGACTTGGAATCAGCCAGTTGGCTAAACAGTATGCTCAATAGGTATTTTGATGAAACACAAATCTATCGTATGGACCATTATCTGGCAAAGGAGAACGTCCAGAATATACTCATGTTCCGGTTCGCTAACTCTATCTTTGAACCCCTCTGGAACAGGAGGTATATAGACCATATACAGATAACGGTTTCAGAAAAACTTGGGGTCGAACACAGGGCCGGATATTATGATAAAGCCGGAGTGATACGTGATATGTTTCAGAACCATCTGCTTCAGCTCTTTGCACTTACTGCCATGGAACCTCCATCTATCTTCGAGGCTGACAGGGTCAGGGACGAAAAGGTAAAGGTTTTTCGATCCATTAGACCATTTCCGCTCGACAGACTTGAAGATCATATTGTAATCGGACAGTACGGCAGCGGGAGAATCAACAAAAAAGAAGTTGTAGCATACAGGGATGAACCAGGGATTGCACCCGAATCCATAACTCCCACTTATGCGGCAATAAAAGTATTTGTCGACAACTGGAGATGGAACGGGGTACCTTTTTATCTCCGTTCAGGCAAAAGGCTTTCAAAACAGAAAGCAGAAATATCCATAATTTATAAACCTGTTCCACATATGATGTTTTCAAACAGGATTGAGCAGGAGATTGAGCCAAATACACTTATATTCAGGGTACACCCTAATGAGGGATTCAACATTATTTTTCAGACAAAAAATCCTGGTTCCAAGTTATGCCTGAACTCGGTATTGATGGATTTTACGTACCAGAGTGTCTTCATGCTTGACGCCTATGAACGTATACTCCTTGACTGCATGGAGGGCGACCAGATGCTCTTTGTAAGGGCAGACGGTGTTGAACACACATGGGCATTACTTACGCCTGTGATTCAAAAACTTGAAGCTGAAACAAGTCAGGAGAAATTCCCTAATTACGTTTCAGGTTCTTCCGGACCCTCAGGGGCAGATACACTAATAGAGCGGGATGGTCGTAAATGGAGGCCGATCTGAACAAAAGGGTTCTTGTATTACCTGACCCGGAAGTCTTGAGCCACAGGGCTGCTTCAATATTTATAGAACTGGCTTGCAGTAGTATAGATGCAAAAGGTAGGTTTATAGTCGCTATCTCTGGCGGAACTACCCCAAAAAGGCTGTTTGACCTGCTTGGTACACTATACAGCAACAATGTAGAGTGGGTTAAAGTAGAATTTTTCTGGGCTGATGAACGCTGCGTTCCCAAGGAACATGATGAAAGTAATTTTAGAGGCGCTTACTCGGCAATGCTATCAAGAGTTCCTGTGGCAGAGTCGAATATCCACAGAATTAAGGGAGAACTTGAACCTGAGGAAGGGGCACGCCAGTATGAAAATGAGATAAGGAAGTGCTTTGGCAAATCGTCACTGCCGGTATTCGACCTAATTCTTCTTGGAATTGGAGAAGACGGTCATACTGCTTCTCTCTTCCCGGGCTCTAAATCACTGGAAGAGTCAGAAAGGCTCGCAATTCCTGTTTATGTCGAAAGACTCAAAAGCTGGCGCGTAACATTAACTCTCCCGGTACTTAATAATGCCAGGCATACGCTTTTTCTTGCGACCGGGTCAAACAAAACTGATGTTCTTGCGGAAGTGTTTGAGAAAAGAAATAGTGAAAGTCTTTTACCTGCTGGCCTTATACGGCCTGTTCATGGCGATATAACGTGGTTAGTCGATAAAGAGGCAGCAGCAAAGCTGAAAAGAATAACACCAGGATATTAAGCCACAGTAACGACATATTTAAGTTATTTCTCTTTATATAAGCAGATTGTCTGTGATAAAATCATAAACAGAACTAAAACAACTTAAGGAGGTAATAAATGACATTAATAAAAAGTACAATAACAATTCTATTAGTATCTGTATTCCTGTTATTTTTAATTAGTGCATGTGCAACTCACCATTATGAAGGGGCCGCTGTTGGTGGTGCTGTAGGCGGTGTAGCTGGTGCACTATTAGACGATAGTAACCCGTGGCGAGGCGGCGTTATTGGTGCAGCCCTCGGCGCTTTATTTGGTGCGACAATTTCTGATATCTCTGTCCGTGGATCGCAAGAAGCTGCAAGAACAAATAAGCCTGTAGAGTACAGAACCGAAGATGGACGTGGTGTATATCGTGCAGATCCACTTGAGTACGATGCAAAGACAAATTGCAGGAAAGTTCAGGAAAGAGTATGGGAAGACGGACGCCTAATTAAAGACGAAATTAAAGAGGTTTGCGAAGGCGAAAAATTCGAAAGAAGATATTAATATAAGGTTCTTATCCCATTTAGTTACTAAAAAACCCTCTCACCCACTCAGTTTGAGTTATAAGAAAAGTGAGAAGTAAGGAGTGAGGAGTAAGGAGCAGGGAATCAGGGAATCAGGAAAAAAGTAGGCAGTAGGCAGTAAGGAGTAGGCAGTAAATAAAAACAAAGATGCATTTAAACCGCAAAACGTTTACGGTTACGAAGCCCGCCCTGTCAAGTAAGCTTTTCTACTTTACAGGGTCCGTTTCGGTTATCGTTTACGTGTTTATTTAGTTTCTCCGGTTTCTCTAGTTTCCCCGGTTTATTTGGTTTAAGGACAATTTAATTCTCAGAATTGGAAGTGAGCTGAGCCCCCAGTTAAATAAACATATAATGACAATTAACGGGGCAGGCTGGAATTAATGCTTCGCATTGGAAGATAGCCTTCGGCTGGAATATATATATTTATATAGTTTATTTAGTTCATTTACTGCTTAGTGCTTACTTCCTACTCCCTACTTTTTATCTTTTACTCCTTACTCCTTACTCCTTACTCCTCACTCCTCACTTTTCACTTTTAACCGCCTCTAGAAACTAGAAAGATGAAGTTTTTAAAAGGAAAAATATCTTCATCATTTATTCATATTATTTTCATCATTTCTTCAAATAATTGATATATTTTTAAACTAACAAGAAATTAAATAGGTGGGTGCCATAAAAGAGTCCAGGACTTGCAGTTGCTTTATTGATTTAAATGACGGTTAAATGATAGAGGAAGTCCATGGCATACGAAAAATTTCTATATTCATCATATGGGAGGCCCGGCGCTTATAGACATAACCGGTAAAACAATAATCTCCCATATTGCCCCAGAAGGCAGTCAGGCAATTCCCTCCACCTGGCTGCCTTTCTCCCGCATATTCTATTGATTCAGTACCTGTTCAGTCTCCAGTCATAATCTTGGTAATCTACTTTTACACTACCGGCATTTTCCATAATAAAATTCCTGTCATCCTGATCATATAAAAACGGTACGATGTACTTTAGTCTTTCTGCCTGGGTCTTTCCAAAATCCCTGCCGTACCATTTGAATATTTGTGAAAGATACACCTTGTTTCTTCTTATATCAAGCTCTATACCCCCGCCATTCAAAAATGTCTTTCCTGCGATTGTCAGTTCCTCATCCAAATTTTCAGCAGTATAAAAATCTATCGGCGGACATGATAACGAAGCACACACAAGGCCAAAATGTATCCGTGGTTCAATAGGTTCAATAGTAAGCCTTAGCCTCTTATCATCTTTTCCGAACACCCTGAAGATCGAGTGGGGAGGCCGCCTGTTACCTCGTAGAATTCCATGCTCGATATCCTCGGGACAGAAGTACATATCACCTATCCTGTACCTTATACGTCTGAAAAAGTTCCTGACCTCTTTTACCGAATCCCTGATTCCGAGTTCAACTACTCCGTGAATTACAATGACATTATAAAGATTTATCCAGTATGCTATCTTCTCCTGCCTGCTTCTGAGTTCGCCTAAATCCATGTTTTTCAATGTATAGCTCATTTCCAGATATTCTTCGTATGCCTTTGAGTTCCGCATGCGTTCATATGCTACACGGCCTTTCTTTGTGTCAAAGAAAGCACCTCTTACTAGATTCATTGATCTTTTTAGTCTCGCAGCTATCTCCTTAGATGTAATATCATGACGGGGCTCACCATCATTAAGGATTATCTTATCAGACAGGAAGGTACCCATGCGGGTATGCTCTGTTTTTGCCTCAACAACAGTTCTGTGTTTTGCCTGGCGGAGAGCATAGATACTATTGATGTAGCCAATATGTGTAAAGGCCTGGGGGAAGTTGCCCAGTGCCTCCTTCCACACTACATCATATTCTTCGGAGAAAAGTCCAAGATGGTTTGCCGTACCCTCAATACGGCGTATTAAAATCTCTGCTTCTGCAAGCCTTCCCAGGGCGATAAAGTTATCAATAAGCCAGAATGTGCATAGCAGGAAAGTACCTTCTTCACCTGGCAGTCCGTCATTGCCAATATAGCGGTACAGGAAACTCTCATGACTCAGATCCCTCTGGATTGCCTCAACTGTAGATATAACACGGGGATCACTGAATGGAAGAAAACCAAGAATTGGTATCAACAGATTAGACGAGTCCAGGGTATCTGTTTCATAGTGCTGCACAAAAGCCTGCTTTTTATCGTTCCAGCCTTTCTCGAGTACCTCTTCTTTTATCTCCGAAGCAGTTTTCTCCCACTTTTTCAGATCAGCATGGAAACCGTATCTTCTGGCTATTATAATTCCCCTGTTCAGTGCGAGCCAGCACATCACTTTTGAATAAACAAAATGATATGGTCCACCCCTGACCTCCCAGATTCCTGAGTCCTTTTCCCTCCAGTGCTCTACCACATAATCACAGATGCCGCGCAGAAAAGGCCATAGACCTGCATCAATCTTTCCTACATAGTCCGAGAGCTTCAATGCTGCATCCATAAGCTCCCCATATATATCAAGCTGTTTCTGCCTGGCTGCTTCATTGCCTATGCGGACTGGCCTTGAACCTTTATATCCATCCAGATGTATAAGTTCCTCTTCAGGCAGTTTCTCTTCTCCTCGCAAACCGTACATTATCTGCATCTTTTCTGCTCCGTGTTCAGACAAAAGCTTTTCTATCCATCTCAGATAGCCCTCTGTCTCGGACAGGTGCCCCAGATTAAAGAGAGCCTGTAATGTAAAAGAGGTGTCCCTTACCCATGTATACCGGTAATCCCAGTTCCTCACACCCCCGATCTCCTCGGGCAGAGAAGTTGTCGCGGCAGCAGCAATAGCGCCTGTTGGTTCATAGTAGAGAAGTTTAAGAACAAGTGCTGACCGCTCTACCATATTCCGATAAGGGCCTAAATCTACAGTCCTGCCAGTTTCACTCTTTTTCAGCCAGTCCAGCCAGTATGTCTCTGTATCACTCAGGGATTTTTCGGCTGTCTGATGGTTTATCCCGGGAAATTCTTCCACACCGTATTTCAGGTTCAGCCATGCCCTGTCACCTTCAGAAAGTTCCCATTCAGCCCTTGCAGTGCTTTCATGTACAACCATTTCATGAGTACTGGAAAGTACAATAATTTCATCCTTTCCTCTGGCAGTTATACCCTTTTCCAACTTTTCCATCACAGTTGTGGTTCGTGCATAGTTAAAACTTGGCTCAAAAATAACCTCAATATTAACTTTACCCTTAAGAACCTCAACCAACCTGTAAAGTTCATGCTTCTCTGCCTCTAATTCTTCAGATCCAGTGGCAGGTATGGGCATAAAATCAGTTATCTGCAAAATCCCTGATCTTGTCCTGAATTTAGTCTTAAGTATGTTTGTTCCCGGTATATACTCGGCTACTGAGTCCCATTCATCCAGAGGAGTAATGGAAAATCTTCCGCCTTTTCTGTCATCAAGCAGAGAGCCGAATATGCTCGGAGAGTCGATATGAGGCAGGCATAGCCAGTCAATAGAGCCGTCAAGCCCTATCAGTGCTATTGAATAAAGATTACCGATTATTCCGTAATCACTGATCTTCTTATACATTTGACTAGATACTATATATAGTAAACGTCCAATAGAATATACTTTATTAACCCAAAAAATGCATTTAGGAAAATGCAGATGTTGCGAAAAAAATAATTTTTCGATACCTTAACGCACCTTTGCCATATTCGAAATGGTTTATTTTCATGCAAACAACGATTAAGGATAATCTCAATACAATCATCGAGTTAAATAAATTTTTGAGCAATGTCTGTATTTTTCGGGTTAAGTATTTTGGCTCAGTCCTTTTCAATCACTGCTCACATGCCCTTCCTTTCAGGTGAAAGAAGAATTTTAGTGCTTTTTTCACCTTTTCGGAAAAGATCTTCCCGGAGTAGAAGTTTCCAACAACCCTCTTGTTTATCTCACCAAGTGTTGGATAGGGATGAACTGCGGATGCCAGTGCTGAAAGCTTGACACCGCCGTTCATTACTGCCACCCACTCACTTACCAGTTCCCCGGCCCGGGGTCCGAGAATCTGGATTCCGACAGGTTTTTCTTTCCCGTCAAGAACCAGTTTTATCTTACCGGTTTCTTCACCTTCTGCAAGGCTTCTGTCGTTTGCTTTAAACTCCTCTGTCCAGACCGAATACTCAATTCCTGCAGCTTCTGCACGTTTTTCGTTCATTCCGATACTTGCAAGCTCTGGATCTGTATATGTACACCACGGGAGGTTGGTATAATCCGTTTTCCTCGGTAGATGCAGTATTGCATTGCTAAGCACAATGCCCCCCTCATAGCCTGCTGCATGCGTAAACAGATACTTCCCTATGACATCTCCTGCACCAAAGATGTGCTTATGGTTCGTCCTCAGCCTGCTGTCAACCTTCAGGCCTTTTTTATCGAATTCAACAGAGATGTCTTCCAGACCAATGCCTTCGATATTTGGCTTTCTTCCTAGTGCTATAAGGATTCTCTCGGACTTAAGGCTCAATGGCTTACCTTCGCTGTCCCTTATGACAACCTCTCTTTCACTGCCAAGGTCTTTTACTCCGAGGACAACAGAGTTCAGATGGAATGTCACTCCCTCGGAAGCAATAACATTCATCATCTGGTCAGCCATGTCCTTGTCCTCTTTGCTCAAGATCTGATTACTGCGCTGGACCACGTCAACTTTTGTTCCCAGCCTGCTGAATGCCTGGGCCATTTCTATAGCGATGGGGCCTGCTCCTATGATTATCATGGACTTTGGAAGCTCATCAAGGGAAAATATATCCTTGTTCGTAATATATGAGGTCCTGTTAATCCCATCTATCGGCGGTATATCAGGCGAAGACCCTGTTGAAATCACCCATCTTTTTGCGGAATAGGTTTTACCGTTCACCCTTACTGAATGATCGTCTACAAACCTGGCATTCCCGAATTCGACTTTTGCACCAAGCCTGCAGAACCTTTCCTCTGAATCATGCTTTTGTATAATACTTATAACGGACTGAATCCTCTTTGCCACTTCCTTATAATCAACCGGTTTCAGGTCAACTCGGGGAAGACCGAACTTTTCGGCATTTTTCATCATATGATATACATGGGCAGTTCTAATCAGAGTCTTGCTAGGGACACACCCATAATGCAGACAGTCACCACCGAGCTCCTTTTCTTTTTCGATGAGGATTGTTTTAGCACCAAACTGGCTTGCTCCTGCAGTTACAGTTAAACCTGCAGCCCCTCCCCCGAGAATCCCTATGTCAAAATCATAATCAGGCATTATAGCCTCCTTATGTAAACCCCGTGAAAACATCTTGTTTTTCTACGGGGTAAAATTTAAACAGTTCGAATTTTTTCTTTCCTTTTTTTATAAAGGCCGAGCAATTTCTTTGTAACAATCGGGAAAGCACCGAGTATAACAAATGAGATTATAAGCCTTGGCGACAGTATCCCCGAAAGTGATTCAATCCTGGCAAGTTCCTTTCCTGCATTAACATAGACAATTGTACCGGGCAGCATTCCTATCTGCGATACCCAGAAAAAAGTCCTTAAGGGCATCCTTGTAAGACCCATAACCAGGTTAATAAGCCAGAATGGGAAAATCGGTATCAACCGGAGTGTAAAAAGATAAAACGCACCTTCTTTTGCTATTCCTTCGTTCACTGTCTTTAGCTTCTCACCGAACTTACCCTGAATCCAGTCCCTCAGTATAAACCGTGCAACAAAACATGCCAGTGTTGCCCCTATTGTACTTGCAAAGGAAACAACAATTGTTCCTGTTATCAGTCCAAAGAGGGCACCGCCAGCAATAGTCATCACTGCAGCTCCGGGAAGTGATAGAGACGTCACAAGGATGTAAATTACCATATAGGTACCAATTACAAGAATGCTGTGCTCACTATAGAGGACTTCAAATTTCTTTTGTGATTCTTTTATATACGAAAGAGAAAAATAATCTCCGAGGTTGAAAATTTTGAATGCAGCTACTAAGCCGATTATGACAAGTACAATTACAATTCTCTGAATATTTTTCTTGCTCATCAAACTCCCCTTTTAAAAAATTACTTCCCCTGCAACTTTTGAAGACCAAATACAGCTCCCCCCCAGAGCCCGCTGTTTTGATCTTTAATAAGAAATACGGGTATTTTCTGGAGCAAATCAGAAAGGGTATCAGAACTGCGGAATTCATTTTCAAACGCCTCGTGTGCTACGAGTTCAGGGTTTCTGGCAGCCACTCCACCTGCAATATAAAGACCACCGAGTGCAAGGGTCTCAAGTGCGTAGTTGCGGCAGACCCTGCCATAAAACCTGGATGCCCATTGAAGCGTTTCAGGATAATTTTTAATCCTCTCGGTTACCTGTTCAGGCTCTAACTTCTCACCCGTAAGGAATTCGTGTATTAAGCTAAAGCCAGCACCCGAAACGACCTTATTCCCTGTTATATATTTATCACCAAGTTTTTTAGACATAAACTCCTGCAGTTCGTTCTCCCTTTTCGATACAAAGGGGAAATTAGTGTGTCCGCCCTCTGAAGGCACTGCAATATAACCCCCTTTTCCGTCAGGAACGAGGGCAGCTTTTCCGAGTCCGGTACCTGCTCCGATAACAGCCAATGCCGCCTCTCTCACTACCGAACCGACAAGCACCTTTTCAGCAGCGTCTCCGACAGGGGAGCGGCATGCATATGCCTGGGCGACAAAATCATTAATCAATAAACACCTCTTCAAGCCGTAATGTTTTTCTGCGTTAGAAATATCTATATCCCATGAGATAAAAGGGGGTGAACTTTTTACACCGTCTTCAACAGGTCCGGCAACTGCAAATACAGCTATATCAATCTCCTTAGGTTTAAGCAAAAAACCGCTCACCTTTAAGTCAGCAATTACTTGGCCGAATGAGGAATACTCTTTTGTCTTAAGCCACTTTACTTCACCCTGTTCAATATCCCCTTCCCTTTTAACAAAAAATTGGGCAAAACGGCTGTTTGTGCCCCCAATGTCTGCAGAAAGAATATTTTTCATATAAATTTTATGATATCACTTTGTCGCCCGTTGTCAACACATTGTACTTTTCAGATACAAACAAGTCGAAATATTAATACTAATCTCTCATTATTTGCTTTGAGCAATATATATGCTAAAAGATTAAATATAAATTTAAGGGTTGTCTTATCGTACTTTTTTTATTAATAAAATCAAGTATTTTAAAACAAGTGCATGCGATTAAAAAATTTCTTATAAGGTTGGTAAATGTGTAACATGTTACAGAAGTGTGCCATTCAATAATGTGCCTTGTTACAAGCGTGCAAGTCTAAAATTAATAAATAATAAATATGGTTCTTCACCCATTTGGTTGCAGGAAAAGTAATTTAATGAATCCGTTACAAAAGGCAGGGCGCAAGGTGCAGGGCGCATAGTATAAAAAGTAAAAAGTAGGCATAATTCTTGATTATATTTATTTATCTCAGTCTCTTATAATATTTCTATCAGGTTATTCAGCTTATCAAGCATCCCGTGAATGATTAGGAAGGAGGTTGAACCTGAACAGGATATCAGTAGTAATGCCGGTACTGAATGAGGGAAAAATACTTCATGATACCCTTAGTGCACTTAAATTATCGAATAATGAAGAACTTATAGTTGTTGATGGGGGAAGTACTGACGAAACCGTCTCTGTTGCCAATGAGTTTGCAGAAAAGGTCTTTATAACCAGAAGTGGCAGAGGGCACCAGATGAATTATGGTGCAGAGAGGTCAGATGGAGATTTACTTCTTTTCCTTCATGCAGACTGTGTTCTACCGGATGAGGGATTTAAGATAATAAGAGAGGTTCTTAAGGACAATAGTGTGGCAGCAGGTGCATTCGACCTCAGAATCACCCATTCAGAACTGTGGTTCAGAATAATCGAGTTTGGTGCTAACTTAAGATCCAGAGTAACCTCTGTCCCTTATGGCGACCAGGGCCTCTTCATGAGTAAAGATGTTTATAACAGAATAGGGGGATTTGCCGACATACCATTAATGGAAGATATAGAGATATCAGGGAGGCTTAAGAAAAAAGGGAGAATAGTTTTTGTACGGCCTGCTATCAGGACATCACCAAGGCGGTGGTTTAAAGAAGGACTGATCTGCACAACTCTAAGGGATTGGGCGATTGCACTGTCATATACATTTTTAAAGGTCTCTCCGCAAAGACTTATAAAATATTACAAGGATGTCAGATGAAAAAAAATAATGCCCTGATAATAATGGCAAAGTATCCTCATAAAGATTATGTCAAGACCCGTTTTAAAGGTCATATATCTGATGAAAAGAGGCTTGAGCTTTATATATACCTACTAAAAAACACCATACAGAAACTCAGGGAAATCCCTGGTACTAATACCTTTATCACATATTCTCCACAGAGTGCTAAGGATTATTTTTTGCAATTCGGACTAGGGATTTTCCCACAGCATGATGGAGATCTCGGATATAGAATGTTTCAAGCCATAAATAAGATCTTAAATGAAGGTTATGAAAAATCAGTGCTTGTCGGCGTGGACATTCCGGAGATTTCAGGTTCTATTGTATTAAAAGCATTTGAATTATTATCCCAAAGTGATATTGTATTCGGACCGGCAAGAGACGGCGGATATTATTTAGTTGGCCTGAAGAAACCTTTCATTGAAATCTTCCAGAACATAAAATGGTCAACACATAATACCTTAAAACAAAGCACGGAAAAGGCAGCAGATTTCGGCTACAGCGTGGCCTTAACCGAGACGCTTTCGGACATAGATAAAATAGAAGACCTGGAAAATATGGGACTAAGTTAATTTTATGATCTTAAATTTCTGTGGTCTTCTGCGAAGGCGGATAAAAAAGGAGATGTTATATTGTCATTAAGAGTAAAGATCGTTTTATTGCTTGTTCTGATCCTGTCACTTTTTATATCCCAGTTTTTTTGGGACATTGCATCATATTTCCATCCTGAACGTGTTAAGAACTGGCTGGTATCTGCTGGGGTACTCGCACCTTTCATATATATGGCATTAATGGCACTTGCAGTTATAATAAGCCCGATTCCAAGCCTGCCACTCGATATCGCTGCAGGTGCATTCTTTGGCCCCTTTGTCGGTACTTTATACTCTGTTGCAGGTGCGTTAGGCGGTGCAACGGTAAGTTTCATTGTAGCACGTCATCTAGGGCGTGAATTTATAGAAAGGTTCCTGGGAGGGCATGTTAACTTTTGCACAGAATGTTCAAATCGCCTTTTGACCAAAATAGTATTTCTCTCGCGCCTCCTGCCTGTCATATCATTTGATGTGGTCAGCTACGGTGCAGGTTTTACCAAGATGTCCTTGAAAAATTTTTTATTTGCGACATTTTTCGGAATGATCCCCCTTACATTTATCTACAATTATTTCGGGTCTGTATTAGTCTTTGGAAGGGGATTGAGCATATTCCTCGGTATCGCCATGGTAATCCTCTTCTTCATCATTCCGAGATGGCTTGAACGAAAAGGCTTTTTGAAAAAATGCATTTAACCAAATATTGCAACTCAATTTCCGGATGAAGACAACAATATCTGTTTTTTATTATAATAACCGGAATATTTATAAATAATTTTTATTACAGTAATATGAAACCGCTTAATTGTGAAGATTGTTATTCACCTTATTGTTATGAAAAATTTACCTGTTTTGAGTGTGATGGAACAGGTATTTTAAATGAAAGTGTCGAAGAGGACAATTCAGAAGATAAATCTGAAAACAAAGAGAAATCTTCAGAACTTCCCTGCCAGTTATGTAATGGTGAAGGTGAGGTAACCATATATTGCCCTGATTATTTTGAACCCTGAATAACTTGAATCCTGCTTAAACATATCATCATTTAAAAAGTATCCTTAACCCAAAAAGTTCAATTAATTCATTTATTTTTATTTTGTTTTAATGCACTTTGGGGGTTAAACGTAAATTAATTGTAATACTTTTTAATGACTGCTTTATTACAGATGACATAACAGTTTTTTTATGCTTTAAGTATATGGTACTTTTCTGTTACAATTGCCCATGAGATTTTATCCAAAGGAGCCGATACTATTAATTTAAAATCAATACTTCCATCTTTGATAATCAAAGACAAAAAAATTCCATTGCCCATTATACAGGGCGGGATGGGTGTGGGCGTATCATTGCACCCACTTGCAGCAGCAGTGGCAAAAGAGGGAGGTGCCGGAATTATATCCAGTGCATGCCTTGACAGGCTTGTCACAAAAAGGAAAAAGAAAAAACTTAATATTTACGATGCCACTTATGAGGAAATTTCACTCGCAAAGGCTTCAGGAGGCTTTGCCGGCATAAACATCATGGTTGCTCTTATCAGGAGTTATAATGAATCTGTAACTGCAGCCATTGATGCACGTGCTGATTTTATTATTTCAGGGGCAGGATTACCGCTTAACCTGCCTGCCATCCACCCTCCTAAAGACACGGCACTGATACCTATCGTATCATCTGCGAGAGCGCTGGAACTGATATGCAAAAAATGGGAAAGGTTAGGCTACAGGCCTGACGCCGTAGTACTTGAAGGACCATTAGCAGGCGGGCATCTCGGGTTTAAAATTGAGGACATTGGTCT
>CAYFQB010000029.1:0-3943 GCA_964345225.1 uncultured Nitrospiraceae bacterium
TCAACAGGGACGACCGCTAATCTCAGGCCGTTTAATGTATTTGATAACCTAAAGAACAACTATGACCTTACGACACTCGGCTCAGCCGGCGGTGTACGTGAGACGAATAACCGTGTAGTAAATGTCAGGGATCAGTTCAACTCCGGAAACGCTGCTGGGAAGGCATGGGCGTCTCACCACAACCTTGAGCAGTTTACTCTGAGATATACCTCGAGGGATTCGACTGCATGGCCGGACGGTGCATGGACGACCTATGTGACGAAGAAGGAGTCTGCGTCAGACGGAGGCGGGCAGAATATCCGGACACTTGGGGAGACAGCAGGTCTGCATTGTTCGGACTGTCATCTTAATGAGGTAAATGCCCATGGCACGGCAAACACACAGTACATGCTGACAGACAAGAGCGGCAATGATGCAGCGTTTGTATTTGACGCGATGACAGCAGCGAACAACACGAACATTTGCTACAAGTGTCATGATGCTGAATCCTACGCAATGGGAGGCAGTAACGGCAATTCAAGGGTAGACGCACATAATGCTGGTGGGGCACCGAGATGTAACAATATAGATCCTGTAGACGTTGTATGGAACATAAGCTGTATGCTCTGTCATGCAGGGACGGCACTTGGAGACATTCACGGGACAAATGCCACCTATGACTCAGGCAACGACGGCGGCACACCAACGCCGAGATACAGATTCATGAGCGGTGCAGTGATGAGGTATTACAGTCCGGATGGAGCGAGTGACCCGGTTGATGCTGACTGGGAGCTTGATCAGGTTTGGGATGGTAAGAATCCGACAGTATTTGCTGGCTGCTACACAGTATCTGCTGCTGATGACTGGGCTACAGGCACCTGTGTACAGCATGATTCCGGGTTCCAGACTAATCCGCCTGAAGTAAGGCGCTCCAGACTGCTTGACTATTAAAAAAGGATAGATACAGATTCATAAGGCTTCAGAAGGTCTCTTCTGAAGCCTTATGAAGTAAATACCAGAAAAGCAGGTGAAAAAGAAGCCTGTTTTTTTTTTAAGAAAAAAGCCTGCTGATTGGTTAAAATAATAAATCTGTAAGGGTTAATAAAAAATTTTCATTGAGGATATTGTTCGCATAAGCGAATCTCGAACTGTCTGGATAAAAAACTGGCAAAATGCATAACGAAGAGTAAAAATCAGCAATGAAAAAAGGAAATTAAGCCACTAAGCTTTACCTGCAACCTATGATTGGAGGTTAGATGAGCCCTACATTTGGTATTGTTATGATGTTGAACAATTATCTTCATGACGTAGCTACCGCATTGCTCCTCGCCAGCGGTATTGTATTGTGGTTGATGCTGAGAAAGTTCGGAGACCATGAGAATTCTTCAACGCTTGATTATTTTCTTGACTTACATAAAAGCATTACCCGTCTTGCAGTGTTTTCACTCATATGGATAATTGTCGGGGGAATCCCAAGAACAATCTTTTATAAGGATTTTGAGTGGGCTAATGCAGTTGGGAAAAATCAGGTCCCGGCTCTCATAGTAAAGCACGTCATTGCCTTCACTTTTGTTGGAGCTGGGGCTTATGTATGGATAAAAATAAGCAAAAAGATAAAAAAGCATAAAAAAAATATCAACCTGGTAAAGTAATTGCTTATAAATTTATAATTATGTCAAAGAAAAGAAAGATATTGTTTATAACACCACCCTATCATTGCGGGGTGGTTGAAGTAGCCGGACACTGGGTTCCGCTCACATTCGTCTATCTGGCAGGTGCTGTCAGGGAAGCTGGTTTTGAGCCTGTCATATATGATGCCATGACAAAAAGACATGGCTTTAAAGAGATTGCAAAGACAATCAATGACATAAAACCCGCCTACGTTGCTTCAACAGCTATTACCTCAACAGTCCTTGATTCCCTGGAAGTTTTAAGGATTGCAAAGGATATAAACCCGGCTATTGTTACCATTATAGGTGGCGTGCATCCCTCGTTTTTATATGAAGAGGTGCTTGAAAACAACTATGTTGACTTTGTTGTGAGGGAAGAGGGTGAGGAAACCCTTAAAGAATTGCTTTTAAGCCTGGATAACGGCAGAGATCCTTCTGAAGTAAAAGGAATAGCATACAGGAATGGGAAACAGGTTGTTAAGACACCACCAAGACCTTTTATTCAGGATTTGGACGGCCTTTCCACAGCCTGGGATATCATTGACTGGAAGGACTACAGATACTTTGTCATACCAAAGAGCCGGCTCGGTGCGGTGAGCACATCAAGAGGATGCAACCATGACTGTACATTCTGTTCACAGCAGAAGTTCTGGCACCAGTCATGGAGGGGAAGGAATCCTGAAAGCGTGATAAGAGAGATAGAGCACTTAAATCAGACTTACGGGGTTAACGTTTTTTTACTCCCTGATGAGTATCCGACACAAAACAGGGAACGGTGGGAGAAAATCCTTGATCTGCTCATAGAAAGGGATTTGGGAATTTACCTTCTCATGGAGACCAGGGTTGAGGATATTGTAAGGGACAGGGATATCCTATGGAAGTACAAAAAGGCTGGAATTGTTCATATTTACATCGGGGTTGAGGCAACAGACCAGGAGACCCTTGATCTTATCAAAAAAGATGTAAAGGTTGAGATTGGAGTTGAGGCAATAAGGCTCATTCATGAACATGGAATGATTACAGAGACAAGCTTTATCCTTGGATTTCCACATGAAACAAAAAAGTCTATTCAACGAACTCTTAAGCTCTCAAAGATTTATAACCCTGATTTTGCACATTACCTCGCACTTGCACCGTGGCCTTATGCTGATATGTATAAGGAGCTTGAGCCATATATAGCTACGAAAGACTACAGGAAATATAATCTGATCGATCCTGTCATAAAGCCTGAAAATATGAGCATTAAGGCGGTGGATTGGGCAATAATTGACTGTTACCGCAGCTTTTACATGGGAAAGCTCAAAGAGATATTAACGATGAAAGATGCTTTCAAGAAGCGGTATCTGCTCAGTTCTATGAAATTGATAATGAACAGCTCATTTATTGTTGAGAAAATCGGTTCCCTGGGCAAGATGCCACCCCAGGTTGAGGCTCTGCTTAACAAGCTGAAAACAGAAGAAGTGCAGGAAGAGACACCGCCACGGGCAAAAATGTCAAAAGTGTCAAAAAGTATAAGGATAAATTCTCCGGTTGATAAGGTCTTTGATTATGTAGCAAATCCGGAAAATTGGCCAACGTATGTGACGAGTCTCATAACATTGAAAAATGTCTCGGATAATGTCCCTGTCTCTGGGACGACATTTGAGTGGTGCTACAGGATGCTTGGTATAAATCTGGAGGGTAAAGGGTCAGTTGTTGAATTTGAAAGGCACAGGAAATTTGCGCTGAAGATGAACAGCTCATTCCAGATGGTACAGACATTTTTGTTTGAAGGAGACTCCGCATCTACTCTACTGACATTTCATATTGATTATGAAGTTCCCGGCAAAGTCCTTGGAGTTTTGGCTAACAGACTTATTATAGAGAAGATAAACATAAAAGAGGCTGAAGCCGTGCTTAAAAAGGTGAAGACGATCTGCGAGGCGGATAATATTTAACCAGTATAGAATTATTACCCTACAATAAAGACATCTGCAGTAAAAATATACACAATTTAGGATTCTGAGTTTTATAAAAGTCTAAAGCTCTTTATACTTTGCCATATTCGAACTGGTTATTAGTCATTATCTAATTTCCGATTTCCGATTTCCAATATTAAATCTGCATTCTGCATTCTTCTTACTCCTTACTCCTCCTCCTCACTTCTTACTATCCCTATCCAAATGCCAACCACCAAATGTGCCAAATCACGCATTAATTATGTCTTTTTGCTCACAAAAAATGTCAAAGAATATTTAATAGTAGTAATAGTATTTAATAGGGGATTACAACTGAGTATATTTCATATTAATATT
>CAYFQB010000030.1:0-25746 GCA_964345225.1 uncultured Nitrospiraceae bacterium
TTTACTATTTGCCTTTATCTATTTACTCTTTGTGGTTTGTATTTTGCGCTATGCTCCATGCACTATGCGCCTTGCGTTATCGCCCCCTTAGCTCAGTAGGATAGAGCACAGGTTTCCTAAACCTGGTGTCGCAGGTTCGACTCCTGCAGGGGGCGCCATGTTTTCTCCTTTAATTTCAATGGGTTAGAACTATATGCGATTTCAGTTCTCACCCTTGACACCTCCCAACGTGATAAAATCGTGAAAGTCTCCCTTATACTGTGCTCTCATTTTGTCGAGTATCTCGACTCCATCCCTCAAGCTTTCAGGGTAATGGTGTGAGTATTTCTGCGTAGTAGATATGTCCTTGTGGCCGAGAAGTTTCGATACCTTGTAGATGTCGACTCCCTTCTGTACCAATCTGGTTGCAAAGGTATGCCGCAAATCGTGAAAACGGAAGCTCTCTATTCCTGCATCTTTCACTGTCCTGATGAAAACACTCTTGAGTTTCCCTGCGTCTATCCTGTTGCCTGCACTGTTGAAGAACACGTAATCGCTTTTGATATGTCGTATAGTACTTTTCTTCTTAAGCAGATTGAAGACAGTGTTGTTGATCGGGATCGTCCTTGTGTTCTTAGTCTTCTTCCTCGTTGTGATAATCGTCTTTCTGAAGAGGTCGATGTTCTTCCATTGCAGATTGAGTATTTCTTCCTGGCTCATTCCGGTATTCAGTGCGAGGATAATGATGTCTCTCAATTGTCCGTTGAGCCTGTCGCTGGCAGTCTCTAATAACCTCTTTTCTTCTTCTGGAGTCAGCCACCTGTCTATTGTGCGTGCCTTGAGTTCCTTTAAGCTGACCTTGCTCACAGGGTTGTCTCTTGTCCACTCCCAGTATTTGACTGCAATATTGAATGCATGTGAAAGCAGCCTGAGTTCGTTCCTCACAGAGGCAGGGGATGCGCTTTCTTTCAACCTCCTTGTCTTGTAATCTGTAATAATCCGTGGAGTGATCTGGTTGAGTTTAAGGCCTGAGAAAGACTGTTGGAGATGTTCAAGTAAATTCATATCTTTGCGATACGTTGAATGTGCCTTGTGGATTGCGCCGTATTCTTCCATATATCTTTCCATCAACTCATCAAATGTATGCTGACTTCCTGAATCAAACTCAAACCACTTCTCCTCAATGACCTGTGTCCGTACCTTTGAAAATATCTTATTTGCCAGTTTCCTCTCTGATGTCCCCGTGCTTCTCCTGTAAGGCTTTCCATTCACGGAAAAGGACATCCACCATATTGGTGAATCCTTACGCCTGTATAGTCCCATAATTACTCTATCCTCCCTTCCGGGACTTACAAGGCTTGAAAATACCTGCTCTATTGTAGCACAAGGACAATCTTTTCATACCTTCATTTAAAAGCCTGTTCTTTGGCATTTTTTATGATCTTCTCGATGTGGTCATCGTGGATATTCAGAGATGCACCGGAGCGTTTTTTATTTTCTTTTTTCCTCAATGAACAATTGACATCAGCGCTTACTGACTTCTGTTTAATCCATTCCATGATCTCACCTTTTCTGAATTTCAATAGTCTCCTGCTGAGTTTGATGTGCGGTATCTTGTTCTGAGATGTCCAGGAATAGATTGTGGCCTTGGTCACTCCAAGAATCTCTGAAAGTTCCTCAATGTCTAATAGCCTTTCCATTTCTTTAAACTAATTTTCATAGATTTGTCTTAACTGATTTTTTTAATTTCTTCTGGATATTGCTTTGAGGCGGGTGGTCGCCTCTTTAATCCAGGCGACCACCCGTTTCCTGACTATTCATCAGGATCATCCTCTTCCTCGATATTGAGAACCTCATCTACGAGTGCCTTGATGTTTTCAAGGGCACTCTCAAGGTCTTCAATACGCTCAAGAAGCTCACGCTTTGACATAGCTAAAACCTCCTTTCTCAATTAGTTTAATTTTTCCCAAAGGGGACTTTATCCCTCATGATTTAGCCTTATCACTTCAGACCTAGTTAATTTTGACACGTACTGATAAAATTAACTTTAGAAAGGTTTGCAAAAGTAAAGGCATTTTTATGAGTAATGTTAAGAAAGTATTAGATGAGATAGCATATGTTGAAGCAGATCCTATTTTCGTCATCTTTCTGTTATATCTGCATAATCTTATAAGTACTAAGATAGTTGATTTTTGCGATAAGGACTGGTTTAGAGAGCATTCAATGAAGATTAAGGAAAAAATCAAAGAAGAAAAGGGTAAAGAATGGAAATCTGAATGGAGGGTAATTAAAAAAGAATCTTTAGACCCAAGAAGGAAAATGAAACTAATTAAAGGTCTTTTTAAAATAGAACCTATTGCACTTCCTAAAAATAGACCCGCTAAAATTTCTCTTTGGTTAGCAATTTCTGATTTGAGGGATTATTTCATTTATATTACAGGGAAACCTAATATGCGTTTAATCAAAAAAATACTTGTAAATATTGCTAATCTTAAATGGGGAAAAAATACTTCAATTAAATCAGAATGGTCAAAGAAAAAGAAGTGGCTGGAAAATAATTATCATAGTTATCAACCGCCTATTGAAGATGTTATAAAATTTTATGATTATAATAGAAAAAAAATTATAAATATAATGAAAACAAGTACCCCTTTTTATGATTATATTAATAATGAAAAATAAATAATAACTAATTCCCTTAAATACTACGGTTACAGGGGAAATTTTTTTCAAAAAATGTTAGCTTTTTTCCCATTATGCACTTCTTAACTTCTGCTCCACGGCACTATTGTGTAAGGAAGGAGAAAGAAGAGGTAATGATTAAAAATTAAAGGCCACACATTTTTTGATCGATTGAGTTTAATGTCTTCATATCGAAGTCAGTATTATCAATTTCTCGCAATAAGGAAATAAGGTAGATGTTAAAATCTTCCTATAAGTATGATTTCTCAGCCAACCTGAGCTATGCAATATTACAAACAGAAATAAATAACAAAAGTATTATATTTATTATGATGATTTAAGACCCTACAAGATTAAAAGCTTATTACAAGCAATATTGGATATTTGCAATAATACTTTAACACTTTAGTTTTAATACTAAATATTCCTTTAATTTCAAACTAATTTGTAATTGACAGATGTCTGAACATAATAGCAAAATTGACGTATATTATCTTTCTTGAGGGGCGGAAAACAGCGTGTGCTGAGCTTATCGAAGCATGGCCTAGCTTCCGAAGAATGAATATTTATAAAACGGTTTTTTGTTCCATTGAACAAATGGGGGTAAAGATGGAAAGGAAAAATATTTTTTTAGTAACTGGTCAATTTTTACTTTTTTTATTTTTTCTTATTATTTTGATTGCAGTGCCAGCGGTGTCCTCTTCTGATTGGACAACTAAAGCAGTGGATGACCCAAAGCAGTTCTCTAACTTTTATTCAAGGGCAATTGCTATTGACAGTAACAGGCATCCCCATATTGCCTATGGAGAAGACTACCTCTACCATGCTTACTATGACGGCATTATCTGGTGCTATGAAACTGTGGACAGCGCTGGAGGGGTAGGCGAGTATACCTCCATAGCCATAGATTCATTAGATAAGGTTCATATAAGTTATCGTGATGCTATTAACTATGACCTCAAATATGCGACGAACGCCTCTGGTTCATGGGTGACTGAGACTGTGGACAGTGCTGGATCGGTAGGCGGTTATACCTCCATAGCCATAGACTCATTAGACAAGGTGCATATCAGTTATTATGGTGGCGGCCTCAAGTATGCGACGAACGCCTCTGGTTCATGGGTGACTGAGATTGTGGACAGTGCTGGATCGGTAGGCGGTTATACCTCCATAGCCATAGACTTATCAGACAAGGTGCATATCAGTTATTTTGATGATACTAATAATGACCTCAAGTATGCGACAAATGCACTATTTCCATCTCCAGACATCAAAGCTAATGGCTCAGATGGTCCTGTTACAATAACAACCGCAGATACACTTACTGTGACAGCAGAGTTCTCTGCCGGAAGTAGCGAGGGAGAAAATGCAGACTGGTGGGTGTTAGCAGATACACCTTTTGGCTGGTATTATTACGATGTAATTGGAAATGTTTGGATATCTGGTATGGTTGTTACATATCAAGGCCCTTTATTTGACTTGAGCCCCTATGAGGTATTAAATACATCTGGCTTACCCACAGGCACTTATACATGTTATTTTGGAGTTGATTTGAACATAAACGGTTCAATTGATATGGATCAGATGTATTATGACAGTGTGGAGGTGACTATAACACCTTAAATTAACACCAGTATGAACATGGGAAATATTTAGTGAAGAAGGGCTTGATATATCCAAGCCCTTTTTATTTCTAATTATCACACTTTCTTTCGGTAATCAATAATTTTATAAATTTAAAAAGTTAACTCTTTGCAGGTGTTATCGTTAAACCAGTTTCGAGTTTCAACTCTGCATATCTGGAGCATCAAAATCCATAATTCTACACGAAACAAACATTTTATAATTTTTGAATACATATCGAAGTCAACACCATCCAATTCTCTCAAGATAAAAATTGGTCGGATATTAACTCCTTCCTGTAACACGTACTTGAAACTGCCTAAAAATAGTGTATAGTTAAGTCCGTAATCGTTAATCTCACCATTAAACGTCATTCTCCGGCTTGACCGGAGAATCCAGAAGTTTTATTAAGAAAAATACCCTGGATTGCCCGATCAAGTCGGGCAATGACTATCGGTAACGAGACCACACTTAATCTACATTAGATCACGTAGTCCGCACTTTTAGAGTCGACTGTTTTTCAACAGTAGCAGGTGGAGTCGTTAAGCCCGATCCACATTTCAACGTTGCATATCTAGAGCATCAAAATCCATAATTCTACACGCAGTCCGTAATTATGCAGCTTTTAAAAACTGTTGACTTGCAGATGAAGTGTGTACCCTTAGCTTTGTATAGTCGCTCTGCCCTGTTAGTCCTGAGGAGTTCGACTGAGGCCTTCGACAGTGAGCTCAGGCCGAACTGCTCAGTCGAGGTCTCGAAGGGTTACTGCTTACTCCTTACTTTTTAATATGCTCTGCTCTGGCATATTTTTGGTTATCATTTTTTACTATAAAATTTTACATGTAAAATTTTACATGTAAAAACTATGTAGCACTTTTTTGCCTTTTTCCGTTTTATTTTCAATACTTTAATAACAAATTTTGTCTCATTGTTTAATAAAAAATTCATATATTTATTTCATCTTCCGTTGTCTCAAATGCAATAAAATCCATAATAAATTCCTAATAATTCCCATAATATTTTTAAAATAAATATCTGTTTTCTTAACTTCTAAGTTCTACGCTAAACTTTCATAAAAAATATTAACTTTCATTCCTTCTGAAATTCTGTTATTCAGCTCCATGGCACTATTGTGTGAGGAAGGGGGGAGAATGAATGAGACAAAAAAATGATTGTACGAATAAAAAAGTACTATTCAATAACCAATGAGGAATAGCAAAATTATCGATAACACCTGCAAGCATCAATCTTAAAAATTCAATTTCTTTCTGTAAAAACTAATCTAAGATTTACTATAATGATGTAGATTATGCTTGCTAATCATTATTGATAATATGGGGATCAAAAATGCCTAATGCTTCACCCGGATACACAAAAAACTACATTAGAAGAGCGTTAAGAGAGATTATTGATCCACAACCCAACAAAAAAGAAATATCCAGTATTTGGGATTTTTTTGATTCGAAGTGTGCATATTGCGGCACTAAATTAGACAAAGGAAAAAAACAGGCTCATATCGATCACTTAGTATCTGCTTCCTCAGGTGGAACAAACCATGTTTCAAATCGAGTTCTTTCATGTGCGACTTGTAACGAAAAAGAAAAGAGAGATTTGGATTGGAAAGAATTTCTTAGAAAAAAAACTACTAATAAATCCGAGTTTCAGTCTAGGGAAAATAAAATTATTAAATGGCAAAAGCAGAATTACTTTCAAAACTCTTTAGTCGATAAAAACATTTTAAATAAAATAAAAAGAATGGCTGATGAAGTAGAGAAGCTTTTTGAGTCTAAGGTTGATAAAGTCAGAAAAATAAAACAAAAGAACAAAAAAATCTAATAACGTTGAGAAAGTCAATAACGCCATGATCTCTGATGCACAACCTGTAGCACATTAAAAAGCTAATTTGTCGATTGCAAATCTCAAACAGATAAAACTCAAAAAGGGTCTTGCGATTGAGCATTCAAGAGCATCTTTTTGTTTAGAGTCTATTTTTTTAGTATAAATAAGGCTCAAGTTTTTTACCCAATACGAGCATTTGTTGTGTATTCTTTTGTTTTGCCCTCATTGCAATTCTGACATGTCTTTCTAACTCTAAGGTCATTCCAATCTAAGACGATATGTTCATATATTGCACCCTCTTTCCCACAGTCGTTACATACAGTTTGGTAGGTGAGCTTCTTTGACTTTATTTTCTTTGTTATTAATCTTGTGATTAGACTTCTTCCATAAAAATAGAAGAATAATGGAAGGATGATAGAAAGTACACCGAAAATCCATAGAATATAATCTTGTAAGTATTCATCATAATAAGATAAGGGTTCAATGTCGTAATATGATGATATACCAAGAAAAAGAAAGCCCCCTGCCAGAAAGGTAAATAGATAAAGCAAGAATGTATCAAAATGAGGAGTGCGAACTTGAATATGCTGGTTAACCGGGTTGAAATAAATGAATCGATGGTGTACTGATTGCAGAAGAAACAGTGAAAATACAATACAAACGGAAATTAAAATATAGCTATTGATAATCTTCTGACTAATAAGAAGAAAATTTAGCCCAAGAATAGATGTTTGCAATGTTATTGAAAGCCATTTGCTTTCTCTCAATTGTTCAATACTATCGGGCAGATTAATTTTCATAAATTTATTTTTGTTCTAACTGATTGACAGAGAATCCTTATTTTTTTATCAAATGGTAATTAAATAAATCTATCACCCAAAGCAAACAGGCAGTAATTAATGCCGACATCTTTTCTTCCGACATACAGCTGTTATTTGGTTTTCCAAGATTTTTTTAGATCCCTCAGTTGCCTAAAAACAAATCGATCTATTAAGCGCCTTATTTCTTCCGAATCCTGGATTTCTGCACTTTTAGCGGTAGCGGTTCTACTGTAAATCCTCCCTCGGTATAACCCGGCCTCTTTACATTGTTTTGCCGCCATAATCGGCTGTTCATTTGCTGAAGGGACCTCTACAATAATAAAGTCCTTTCCATTTTCTCGAACTCCTCGAACTTTCACTGACACAACAGGAGACATGTATTTACTAAGTTTCTTGCTGAAGTTTGAAGTCCCCAAGCCAGCAAGCTGGTCTTTTTTCAGACCTCGCGAAACGAATTTACCCGGCTTTACTTCATCAACGCCAACAATAATTATTCCTCCTCCATAGTTTGCCATTGCAATAATGTCTTTGGTAATACTGGCGCAGCCTTTTGCAGTAGACAAATCCAATTTTTTCTTATAGTCTAGAAACGGTTTTTCTGTACCCAAATTTATGAGTACCCTATCGGGATTAAGATCTGTATTAGTATTTAGGAGAAAATTTACATGGGCGATTAGCTGTTTATAATCATCAAATGGCTTCTGAAAGACACCTCGGGCACCAGCCCTGTAAAGATCAAGAGCTTTTTTATCATCTGCAACAGCCGAAATAACAATTACGGGGATAGTTCGAAGCGCCATATCGCTCTGAATTCTGTTTAGAAAATCAAAACCCGACTTGTGAGGACGAATAAGATCGGTCGTGATTAAGTCAATACTGAATTTCTTGAGATAGGCAAATGCCTGTGCATTGGTCTCCGCTTCAAAGATATCAGCTGAAAATGAACGTTTCAAGATTGCTTTAAGCACTTCACGGACAGATTTCACATCATCAATTATAAGAAAACGACGTTTCATGGCAACATTTTTAAAGGTGAAGAGAACGAAATAAAGACGGTTTTATTTTTCATGCGTTCTCCTTTTCATGCCCAAAATGTAATTTACTTTGTTTATATCTGAACCCAGGTAGTATGTCTACCTATAAAATACCTAAATAAAATCTACAGTTTCTGTCAATTCCTGTCAATGAAGATTTTAGGAAATAAGTGCTGTGTGTGAGTTATCAGACTATCCTGTATGAGCACCATGCGCTATTAGTCCTGAGGAGTTCGACTGAGGCTCACTCGAAGTCCCTGTCGAAGGGTTACTGCCTACTGCTTACTCCTTACTTTTTAATATGCCCTGCTCTGGCATATTTTGGGTTATCATTTTTTACTATAAAATTTTACATGTAAAATTTTACACGTAAAAACTATGTAGCACTTTTTCGCTATTTTCCGTTTTATTTTCAATACTTTATTAACTAAATTTGTCTCATTTTTTAATAAAAAATTCATATATTTCTTTCATCTTCCGTTGTCTCAAATGCAATAAAATCCATAATAAATTCCTAATAAACCCCTAATATTTTTCTAATAAAAATAAATAATAACTAATTCCCTTAAATACTACGTTTACGGGCAAAATTTTTTTGCAAAAATGTTAGCTTTTTCCTTATGATGTAATTCTTAACTTCTGCACTATTGCGCTATTGTATTTTTACATTGAAAATGTCATCCAAGAATAAGAGTTACCTACAAGTCCTTAGATTCGCTGATTTGCAACTATTGAAGATTATTGTGTGTAATATGCGTAGCAGAGGAATTATCTAAATTTCTGGATATTATTACAAATGTAGTGACATCTAGTGAAACCACCCAATTTTTTGATTGCTAATAAGGCATAAAAATGATATTTTTTAGTCTTGAATATATAAAAGTACAGAAAAACTATATGAATACTTTTTGTCGAGGACTCAAAGTGTCCTTGACAACGCTGCTGATAGTCAGCAAAGGAACATGAATAAGGTCTGGCTACAATTAGGCACACTTGATTTATAAATATGTCTTTTTTAATACACATTTGCTTCGATAATAGCTCCCTCTTTGCAAGAAATGTTTATTATTTTGAATATAAGAATATACGTTTTAAATTAATACAAAATAATAGTTATAAAAGAAGTGATGTCCTATTAACGATTGTTTCACATAAAAATCGAGAAGAAGAAAAAGTTTACCTTATTGCATCTGAATATTTAAGTGCCCTATCATTTCGAAATAATTCTCTGGTTAAAATGTGGAAATGCGGGGGAATAAGCGTTTCACACAATTTCGAACTAAGAAAAGCAAAATGTAGAGCGTTTGACTTTCATAGAACACCTTTGGGTGGTTATTACATAGAAGGGGGTGATATCAATAAGATACCTGAAATTGAAAATGAAGAACAAAAAAACGCTTTAATACTTTTTAAAGAAGCCAATAGCTCAAATAATATTTATTTATCATTCCTTTTCTATTGGCAAATTTTGGAAACCGCTGGAACAAATGCTGAAAAATGGGTAAATAAGGTCTTTAAAAATAGTTTTAATGAAATTAGAGTTAACCAAAAAGATATTGATAACTTACAATTAAAAGGAAAGTCATTGGGAGAATATTTTAGAGATGATTGCAGGAATGCTATAGCACATATAAAACGCAAGCGTAAAGGTAAAACAAGTATAAAGTTAGATAATTCAAAGGATAACTATAGAATAAATATCAGTACGCGTATAATAAAAGAATTTGCCATAACATACATCTATAAGCAATTAAAATTAAACAAAAGCATGTATTTAGTAAGATATAAGGGGAAAGGTTTTCCTTTATATGTAAAACAAGAAGAACTTAGACAAAAGCCATATAAAATAGCATACCCAAGAGAAAATGCTATTCAACTTCTAGGAAAACGTCGAAGATTAACATGGCATACGAAAAAAGACCCTTTTGGAATGTAACTAAACAAGTCGTTGTAATTGAAATGTAAGTTGTTTATTCTTGCTTTTACAAGCTATATAACAATGTAACAATGGTATCAGCTCCCCATGAAGTTAAAGCCACGGGGGCAGGCTCAACAATTTACTGAAGCTATAAAAATAATTCTATTGAATAGATTCTACAGATAACAAACCGGCTTGACATTCGACAGGGCTAATTCCCTGTCGATTTTTTTCAAAGTTGGTTGCCCCAGCGGTTTGATGAGGCCGGAGACCACAAACTCACACGGTGAGGCAGTGCGAATCTTGCCATCTAGGATAGCTATATGAAAATTCACGATAGTTAGCAAAAAGTTCTTGACATCGGTAATAATATAAACTATAGTTAGTATCATGTTTACCGTTGGAAAATATATAAAAGCCAAAAGAGATGAAAAGGGATGGTCGGCAAGAGAGGTAGCAAAAAGGGCTGGGATTTCTGACGGGCACGTACTGTATATAGAGAATGAACAGCGAAAACCTACCTTTGAAATTGTTATGAAAATCCTTGGGGCCTTAAATGCAGATGTTCAGGAATTTTTACAAAATACAGGTCATTTAAATTCTTATATTGGACCTATGCAAAATAAAAATTCAAAACTAATACCAGTAATTTCATGGGTAAGTGCGGGGATATGGACAGAAGTTTGTGACAATTTCCAGCCAGGTGATGCAGACGAATGGATCGAGTCTGACATAAAAGGACCGAACGTCTTTGCCCTAAGGGTAAAAGGCGACAGTATGGAGCCTGAGTTCAACGATGGAGAGATCATAGTTGTTAATCCTCACATTGAATCAAAACCAGGTGATTTTGTGATCATTAAAAACAAAGAAAACGACGAAGCTACATTTAAACAACTGAAGAGATATGGTGACACCTCCATCCTACATCCCCTGAATCCTAAATATCCAGATATTGAGTTGAAGAAGAATTTTAAATATAGAATTGTGGGTAAGGTGGTTAAGAAGGAGAAGAGGTATTAGGTTTACGATAAGATTATATAGTTATTTCTTTTGAATATTTGAAAAAAAATATTAATTATTTCAATAAGCGTTGTATAATTTCATTAAGCTTTGAAAACTAAGGGTGTAATTTAAACATGCCTACAGCTTCTTTAACAAAAATATTTAGTGAAAATTACTTAAGCGAAATTGCAAAACTCGATGAAGATTTATCACGCCACTTTAAAACCTGCGTAATGCTAGACAAGAATTTGACAAGACAATTAGTAAGCTTTCAAGCAAACAAAAAGCGAACTTCTTATAGATGGTATAAATATAAAGAAGCATTTTCTGCTTCTCTAGTTGAATATTTTCTTGGAAAATACAGTATACCAAATGGAAAAATCTTAGATCCATTTGCTGGAGCAGGCACAGCCTTATTTGCTTCTTCAGAATGTGGTTATGATGCAGATGGTATAGAATTACTCCCTATCGGACAACAAATAATTAATAACCGGAAACTTGCTGTATTTGATATATCTAATGATGATATCTCAGTATTAAAATCATGGAGAAATAAGAAACCCTGGAAAAATTCTTCAAAAAAAGAACCTCTTAATACACTAAGGATTACAGAGGGTGCATATTCAAAAGAGACAGAAAAAAATATTGTCAAATACTTAGCTTGTATAAAAAATGAGAATAAGAATGTTTCCAAATTGCTGTTTTTTACTCTTCTTTGTGCTCTTGAATCAATAAGTTACACAAGAAAAGATGGGCAATATCTCAGATGGGACTACCGCTCTGGGAGAAGAAATGGGCATAATGGTTTCAACAAAGGAATTATTTTAGACTTTGATAAAGCCATTACACAAAAGTTAGACGAGATAATACATGATTCAGTTATACAAAAAGATGGAATAGTTGATCTTTTTGGAGAACCTAAACTTAAGAAAGGCTTGATCAACCTTCTCCATGGTTCCTGTTTAGACATTCTCCCCACTATAAAATCGAGACAATATCAAAGTATCATAACTTCACCGCCTTATTGCAATCGTTATGACTACACAAGAACATACGCACTTGAGCTTGCACTATTAGGAATTTCTGAAGAGGAATTGAGTAACATACGTCAACAGATGGTTAGTTGCACAGTGGAAAATAGAGAAAAAGAACTATTAGCAATAAATCGTAAATGGGATAGAGCTATTAGTATATGTAATAGGAATAAACTACTTCAGAAAATTTTAGAATATCTGGAATATAAAAAGAATATGCGAGAGTTAAATAACAATGGCATTCCGAGAATGGTTAGAGGATACTTCTATGAGATGTCCTGCATAATTCAAGAATGTTCACGTGTATTAAAGAAAAATGGTTTTATGTTTATGGTAAATGACAATGTCAGGTATGCTGGTGCAAGCATCTCTGTTGATTTCATTTTATCTTCGATTGCAGAAGAGCTTGGATTTAGAGTAGAAAATATTCTCATCCTGCCTCAAGGCAAAGGGAATAGTAGTCAACAAATGGGTACACATGGTAGAGAGATTCTTAGGAAATGTGTTTATGTATGGAGAAAATCTGATTGAGTTCAAGAAGTTATAATGATCATTTAAAATCAAGCAAGTCATTGATTACCCCATATGAACAGACTCGAGCAGGATTTATTGCATTAGCTTTAGAGAAAAATAGAAAAGCTACCCCTCACGTCGAAGAAGCTAAGGCATTGAAAGCATTGGTCTCAAGAATTTCCAAACCTAAAGACCTTCTAACTTTAACAAAACTGCGGCCTTCAATATTAACTGCAGCAGGGTTATCTGACAAAGCCACAAATCATCTAACAGAAGAAAACAAGACTGAGGCAATTAAGGGATTTATTGATAATTTTCTGGAACCTGCGGGTAAAGATTTTATCGATGAGCTTGTCTATCGTTTCTTACTAACTAAGGGTGATTCATTAGGTGGGAGCATGAGAAATTTGGCAGGTACTTTGGGTGAACGTAAATTCAGCAGAACTCTCATCTCAACTTTATCGATTGAAGGAAAAGAATATTTATGGCTTCATTCAAAATCCAAGATGTGGATTCACAGCACAAAAGATGACGCTGATATAGAAATTCATCTTAAAGGATTAAGTTGGCAGTCACAAAGTGAATACAGAACTTTAATATATAACTTAACCGTTCCAATTGTTAAAAAGAACGTTGATTTAAGTTTATTTAAAGCTTCTCCTGAACATATGATCTTTGGTAAGAATAGGAATTCTTGTCATAACAAGCCAGAGTTGTATATTGCGTTAGGTGAACTAAAAGGAGGCATTGATCCAGCTGGTGCTGATGAACATTGGAAAACTGCAAATTCGGCATTAGACAGAATACGCAGGGCTTTTTCTTCAAAAAGATTAAAACCAAAGACATTTTTTATCGGTGCAGCTATTGAAAATTCAATGGCAGTAGAAATTTTCAATCAGCTAACATCTGGCTTAATGACTAACGCTGCAAATCTTACAGATGAGAACCAATTGGTATCTGTTTGTAGATGGCTGATTAGTTTATAACACAGTTATGTTGAAAAAATCCCAGTTAATAAGTATTAAGTTGTGAAGAAAAAATTCCCCAGAGGCACAGCAAAAAAAATTGTGTATTTAATTGGTGCTGGAGCAACACAAGCCGAGGTATCTTATCAAGGTGGTGAGCCTGTCATTCTTTTGATGAAAGATTCAGAAGAATTAGGTAAACAAGGCGTTGCGACACGTGTTATAAAAAGAGCAAATATTGATAGAAAGTTCGGTATAAAAGAGGGAACAGATATTGAAAAATTAATAAGTTTACTCGCAGCTACAGGAATAGATGATTATATTGATCAAGCTGAAAAACTGAGGCAGTCATATTATGAAGAAATAATTGAAAGTTTAAATGAAGTACAATTATTAAATAAATCTATCTTGGCCGTTAGTTTGTTGGAAATGCATAATAACAGATCTTTCAAGATGTTTGAACTGTTAAAAGGTATAATTAGCTTGAATCATGACAATATTTTTCAAGTCGCTTCTCAAAAAGTATTTGGGAGCATTAATTTAGGATTTGAATTTGATTCAATCCACTTTAAAAAAAAGAGTGATAAAAATAAACCCCCACTTATTTTACAGTTGCATGGTTCATTTAATTGGTTAAATGACCGTCCCATCAAAGTGATTAAATTAAATGTAAACAATGATTATAGAAGAGATATGCTTTGGATTCCTCCAAAGATTATAAAAGAAGCAAAAGATTATCCATATAATAAATTGATGGGTCTAGCATATGAATTGTTGGTAAACGAGTGCGATGTTTTAAGAATTATAGGATGCTCATTAAGCCAAAATGATTGGAATTTAATATCTCTATTGTTTAATGCACAGTATAAGCAATATAAAAGCCGAAGAGATAACTTTAAAATTGAATTGATAATGAGCAACAAAGCTAGCAAATTCATCGAAAAAGAATATTCTTACCTTAGGAACATTATTCCTATTACCGAAAGAAAAGATGGTATTTTCAAAGATGTTTTTGAAAAAGAAGATGACTTCCCTGTCAATTCTGAAGTTCGTAATCCATTCAAATATTGGCTAAAAAATAAAGTCAAACATCACATCAGCAAAAAACAATTTGATAGTAGAAATATTGGCAAAACATTAAAAATAATATTAGAGGCATAATATCATGAAAAGAACAATCGAACAGTGGACGATTGAGGAAATTTATAAAAAAAGAGACAAATTTATTTTTCCTGAATATCAAAGAGCACCAAAATTATGGAAAGAACGGGACAAGAATTTACTTATTGATTCAATCTTAATTAATATGGATATTCCAAAACTCTATTTCAATCAAACTACAAAATATGAATATGAAGTTGTTGACGGGCAGCAGAGACTTTGGGCAATTTGGGAATTTATAAATAATGAATATTCCTATAAAACTACTAGAAAAGATAAGAATTTAGAGAACTTAAATGGGAAGAAATTTAAAGATTTTCCAAATGAAGTCAAAGGAAAAATATTTTCTTATACACTGCAAGCTACTTTATTTTACAATGCTTCAGAGGATTATTTAAGAAAATTATTTATAAGGCTCCAACTCGGTTTACTCTTAATTACAGGAGAAAAACTGAAAGCTTCATCTGGTATGATGAAAGATTTTATTTTCAAGAATATAGTTAACAAACCTTTTATGGAAAATATTAATATTCCTAATCGAAGATTTGCAAAACAAACATTATGCGCTCAAATTTGTATTAATTCGTTTGCAAAAGAAAATATTAAAGAATTTTCGCGTACACGATATGAAGACTTAGAGTATTTTTTTGAAGAATATAAGAATCCAACAGGAAGTGAGTTAAGTTTCTTTAAAGAAAGATGTAAACACATCCTATATGTATTTGATATATTAGATTCATATTTTGATGATAAGGCTAAATTATTAAGAAATAGATCGTATATTCTCTCTATCTATTTGTTTGTTGAGGAAATGATAAAAACGCATAGCAAAAATGCATTAAAAGTTGGGATGCCTGAATTTGTTAAATTTTCATTACTTCTATTAAGCAGGCTAAGAGAAGAAGCTCAGTCAGGATTTTATAGAAAAAATGAAGAATTGTATCGCTTTGAATCGTATCTAAGTAATGCACCGGGAGAAAAATATCAAATTGAAAACAGACATAATAAATTAAAAGATCTTTATAAATATTTTCGTAAAACTGGCAGGATTAAGGGAGATAGAAAATAAGGAATACTATTTTATAGAACTTTACCTTTAGCGTGATAAAAATGTGAAAAAAGTATGTCAAAAACGCTATAAAATCATCAAACTACATCGAAGCTGAAAGAGGCTGCAAAGCCTTTACTATCAAGGTTTTATACGGTATTTTCAAGCACTTGGCATGAACCATATGGTACATGCCTTGTAAAATCTATTAACAGCACTGGTTAACAACCGTCCCTGTTATCTTTTCTTGACTTGGTGCCTTTAAATGGGTGACCCTCGATCTCACCTTCTACTCCTCATCCCGAAGAAACACCCATTGACCTTTCAGAAAACTGACAAATTATTGACAAAAAAAATCTATTAATATATAGTTTTTGCAGCAAAACGTTTAATTTGTAACACAATATACACAATATATATAATTATGGTTGAACCCCTAAAAAGAAAAACAAGAAAAAAGAAAGAGTTCAGGTACGCAACTGCCTTTACGATGCGGTTCGATGACTTCACGTTAGAGATGCTCGAACGCATTGCCTATGATGAGGACAAGTCCAGGCCGGAAGCTATACGTTCAGCGGTTAAGTTCCTTTATCTCAAAAAGTACGGCAAAGAAGATCTAGAACAGCTCCGAAAAAAGCACCGGCCGTAATTTATGACTGTAGAGTAACAAAGGAGCAATATACATTTATATATCAATCCTTGAGTCTCTCCCGATACTCGCGCGGCGAGACACCATTAACTTTTTTAAATACCCGATTAAAGTATTCAACACTCCTGTAGCCGACATAGAAGGCGATCTCTTTTACAGTCAGATTGTTTTTTAAGAGTTTCACGGCATTCTTTATGCGAATAGTGTTGAGGTATGATATAAAGCTCTGGCCAAAACATTCCTTGAATACCCTGCTGAAGCTGTACCGGTCCATATTAGCTACAGAGGCTGCCATCTCAAGCCTAAGGCCAGCATCTCTATAGTTGTTTTCAAGATACTCAGTAACACTATCCATTTTGAATTCCTTTTCGGATTTTATGACCACTTCAAAACCTTTGAACATAGCTCCTTCAAGGAGCTCGGTCACCCTTTTCCTCAGATACATAAGGTCAAGGGGCTTCTTTATATAATCAGTAATGCCACTCTTGATCGCCTGGATGGCAACATCTTCAGTACTGTATGCGGTTATCATGATTGCGGGCAGAAAAGGCTTAACCTGTCTTAATGACCTCAGGACATCAAACCCGTTTTTCTCAGGCAGTGAATAATCAATGATTGCCAAGTCTATGGATGCATGAAGATGTTTCATCGCCTCTACATAATCAGACGCCTCAAGAACCTCATAATGCGTCTCAAAGGCAAACCGCAAGGATGATCGTATGCCTGATTCGTCATCAACCAGCAGGATTGTTTTTTTCACCATCTTCTCTTCTATAACATATTGATTTCATGATGAAATACATATCCACCCTGTCAATATATACAAATTCTGCAAAAAAGTACAGAAAAAACCCAAGAAAGTTCAAGTATTTTTAATTGACGTGAAATATTCAAAAAGCTATATTTGACTTAATATGTATTACAAATGGTTCTATATTATTACAAATAAAAATATGATTCAAAAGATAAACAACTGAAGTGCTGTCTTTTTAGGAGGTAATAAATGACTGCACAATCATCTTATATGAGATTAATGAAGCTATCATTCATTGTTTTTCTTCTTTTCTTAATCCAACTCATATCTTTCACTATATCTTCTGCCCAAACTCCTGAAATCACAAACGGAATTAATTATCTAATCTCAACACAAAACCCTGATGGCTCATGGGGCAATGATACATCAACTACAGACATTTTGACAGCTACAGTTTCAGTGATAGAGACATTTCAGATTATAGATCAGACAGGCACTTCAAATTATACCAATGCAGTTTCATGGCTTCAGTCACAGACACTTGAAACTACCAATTACCTTTCTGAAAGGATTCATGTGCTTTCGCTTGGAGGTGCAGACAGCAGCTTGCTACTTTCATACCTTGATGAACTTGAATATGTATGGGGAGGGCATGATGATTATGGCGTAAACATATTAGATACTTCCTTTGCACTTAAAGCTTTAAAGAAAATAAATTACTCGGACCTAAACACGTTCAGCCAAGCCCTTGGTTATTTAGTGGAATCACAAAACACAGATGGGGGCTGGGGATTCTATAGGGGTGATGACAGTAATGTCTACATGACAGCAATAGTATTACAAACGTTCAATGTTCTAAGTGCAACATTCGATATTCAAAGCTCAATAATCAATGCAGTCAGCTATCTCCATTCACAACAGAACACTGACGGAGGATTTGGAAATTCACCTTCAACAGTTTACGAGACATCACTCGCCTTTGAAGCATTGGTAACGTCAAAAGCTGATATATCGTCAATAGCCCAGCCTGCAATTGATTATCTTATATCCACTCAGCTGCTTAACGGATCATGGAATAATGACTCTTATTCAACAGCATTGGCCCTCCGTGTACTGGGGAATTTAAAGCCAGATCTTAATATAACAGTAGATGACATTGCTTTTTCCAATCAAACCCCTGCACAGGGTGAAATTAGTACTATCACCGCTACAATCTATAACACTGGTCTTGTACAGGCAGACAATGTCATGGTCCAGTTTTATGACGGGGATCCAAAAGCAGGAGGAGTTCAAATTGGATCAGACCAGGTTATTTCTACCATTGCCCCATATGGGAATTCATCAGTAGAGGTCATATATGACACTTCGGGGAAATTAGATTGCCGTTATATTCATGTAACCGTTGATCCTTTAAACAGCATAACAGAGCTGAATGAAGGTGACAACAGGGCAGTTAAGGTGCTTAAGATTTTAAAACCTGGTGACCTGTTTATTGATGGTAGAGAAATTTTTTATTTTCCCTTCGACCTCAAACCTGATACAACATTCACAATTATATCAATAATAAGAAACCTTGGTGAAATGCCGATTGAAAATATCACTGTTGCCCTTTATGATGGGCAACCAAATGCAGGCGGAATAAAACTGGAAGAAAAGGTTATCTCCGTTATTAACCCGTTCAAAAGCTCAATTGTCAGCTTTGATTTAAATGGTCAAAGCATTGGTTCACACTCATATTATATCTATGTTGATCCATATAATCAGCTTATTGAACCTGATGAGTCAAATAACATTGGCTATATTTCCATAGATATTAAAGACCCAAATATTACAGAGCCTGACTCAACTGATTTATACATAACCCAGTCAGATATCAGCTTTAATCCAGTCTATCCAGATGCAGGTCAAAGTGTAACAATTACCGCTGTCGTTCATAATACTTCTAACCATACAGTTACTGACTTAGATGTGTCATTCTACAATGGGGACCCAAAGGATGGAGGAATCCTATTAGGAACCGTCAATACCTGGGTGGCACAATGGAGTACTCAAACCGTCTCATTCACGTGGATAATGCCTGGCGGGGCACCTGTCATTTATGTGGTGATAGATAAAGATAAAAAGATAGCTGAAAACGATGAGACAAACAACATTGCTTACAAACCGATTAATACATATGCTGCCGATCTTTCTGTGACTGAAAGAGATGTCACTCTCAATCCTGTACTACCTGAAAAGGGGCAACCCGTGAGTATCAATGTGGCGATAAATAACCTCGGTAATATTGGCTCATCAGGAAGGGTCAACGTATATGAAGTAGATTCCGAAGGGGTAAAGACACTGTTTTGGGAATCAGATATTTTTGTAAATGGGACAGGGACAACTACTGTCAGCATAGAGGGATGGACTTTTCCATATAAGAGCAGCACAATTGCAGTTGTTATTGATAATGTAAGTCCAGATGATTCTGATCTTTCAAATAATGAAACCATTGTAATATATGGGGAAGATATAAAGCCTGGCAGCAGCAATGAGGGCAAGGAGTTCTCGATTGTCATGCCAGAAACATATTATCACACTGCAAGTATTATAATACAATCCAAAATAACCGCAAAGGTTAAAATCCTTGGTCCTTTTATTTCCTGGGCAGGGACTGTATCTCCAGGCTCTCCTGTAACAATCCCGCTGATTCACGGGGAGACTGAGGTTAGTAGCAATGGGGTTATCGAAGACAAGGGAATCAATATAACAAGCGATGAAGATATTTCTGTCATTTTTAAGGCGCCAAATTTTGCAGACGTAGCGGATGATGCATATCTTGCTATTCCAATAAAAAGTCTGGGGACAAATTATTACAATATTAGTTATGCCCCTGTTTATAATACAAACAGTTTTTCGAGAATAACGATTGTTGCTCCATATGAAAATACCAATGTAAAAATAGGTGATACTTTAATAAATCTCAACAAAGGGCAGACCTATCAGATAAAGTCAAATACCATTGATTATACAGGGGTTCATATCCGGAGTGATAAACCCGTAGCTGTTTTCAGTGGTGTAACCTGTACATATATTCCTTATCCTAATGAGTGTATTGCCTGTGACACACTCCTTGCACAGGTATTGCCTGTTTCTCTATGGAGTACAGATTACTTTACAGGTCCCCTTTATTCACCTGATGACAGCGACTTAATAAGGGTGGTTGCAGGTGAAGACAATACTATAGTAACCATAAAGAGCGAGGCTTCAACAGAGACGGTAACACTGGATAAAGGACAGTGGGAAGAAATTGATGTTGAAACAGCAACACACCTTACAAGTAATAATCCAATAGAGGTTGCCCAGTTTGCAAAGGGGTTAGGATGTGCAGGTAAAGGAGACCCCTTTGAGATGCTGATGATTCCGACTGATAAGCTTAGAATGGATTATAGGTTCTTTGTACCGCAAGGATATGAGCAAGGGAACTTTGCCACGATAATTGCCCCTGAACCTGAGACTAATATTGTCCTTGACGGTGAATTGATAGTTCCTGATTGGGTTCCCCTGCCTGATAAAGGAAATTATACAATGGTAAGCCTGGCAGAAGGAGAGCATAGTATTGTATCGGATAAACCTGTTGCAGTATATTCGCATGGCTATAGGTATTTTGGTTCATACGGATACCCTGTAGGATTTGGCATATCACTTCCAGACTTAACGGTTGATGAGATACACTACGCTCCTCAAAATCCATCTGAAAGTCAGCTGGTAAAATTATCAACGACATTGTCCAACCCAGGAGAGAAATGTGCAAAGAATGTTCTTGTCAGGGCCTATAGTGGAGATCCAACAGTAGTAGGAATACAGGTAGGTGATGATAGGATAATTGATATCATTTATCCCAAGGAATCGATTCCTATCGAGTTTGTCTGGGACACATATGGATTCAGGCATGTTAATACTATATATGTAATAGCAGACCCATTAGACGATATTGAAGAAGAAAATGAAAATAACAATACATCGATTATAGAAATAGATATGAATGACCCTCTGAATCCTGATCTGACAATCTCTGATATTATTCTTTCCCAGCCTACAGTAAATGAAGGTGAAGAAATCGTTGTTACAGTAGTTGTAAAGAATAGAGGCACTGCAGTGAATGGTATTCCCGTTAGTCTTTATCTTGGCAATCCTGAATATGGGGGGGTCTTACTAGAAAGTAAGGTTATTCAGCAAATCATTCCATATGATGTAGAAACTGAGGTTGTGTTCCGTTTTGTTACGCTTGGATATCATGGTATCAAAGACCTGTATATTGTCATTGATCCTTTAAATATAATAGATGAGCTAATAGAGGATAATAACATTGCTTCCAGAACTGTCGATATTAAAGCTAAAGAACTCAACCTGAAAGTTACAACAGATAAAACTCAGTATGATGCCAATTCTGATGTCGGTATCAATGTGCATGTTTTAAACGAAAATATTTATGAATGGTCAGGTGTAGGGGATGTATATATTAAAGACGAGATAGATAACATTGTTGATCATGTTGCAACGTTTAACATAGATGACCTCGATCCGGTGGGTATTTCTGGTTGGACATATAGAGTTCCGGCGTTTGTTACAACTACTACTGATAAAGACAATTCTTTAGCGAGTTCAAGGGTGGATTTTTCAGATCTGATAGCTGCTGTTAATGAAGGTGGAAAGGCCCTGGATGTAAATTCTATAAGAGTGCTGGAAATGGACGGTCAAGGTAATTACCTTGGAGAGAAAATTGCAAAGTTTATCCCGGATATGGGATTTGATCCTGTATTTAATGCTGAAGGGATGGTCTTATGGCTGATGGACGGACTAACTCTATCCGGGGTCACTCGGTACTATTACATATACTTCGATATTGCTGATAATGGGCCCAAGGAGCCTTCTGTAAATACTTCGCTACCTGATACAGGAAATCTTATTGGGTATATTGATTACTATGGAATGATATATGTGTTCAGAAACAACGGAGACGGGACCTTTGGTCCGCAGCAGTTTGTTGATGATGTCAGCCCTTTTCATGATTTTTCTAGTGGTATTGTGCTGTCCGACTTTAATAATGACGGATTTACTGACATAATAACTGGTGGGGCAGAAGGACTTTTCTACTATGAAAACAGGGCAGACATGTCTGATACGTTTATGCCTAAAGTTCTGATAGATTCCAGCAGGGAACTCCAAAGGAACATAATGCCAATAGCATCAGGTGATTTCAACAGGGATGGGAATTATGATTTTATTGTTAATAATAGTTTGTACAATATTCTCTATCTTTTAAATGGGAACGGAGATGGTACATTTAATAAGACAGTTATTCCTTTACCAGAAGGATATCATTTATTTAAAGGAAAAGGTGTGGCTGATGTTGACAGAGACGGCTATCTTGACCTTGTCGCTGCTGACAGCTATGGTGTGCTATTCCTTTATCATGGACAAGAAGACTGGACTTCAGTTCAGCCAGTAGAGATTGCAGATGTTGGAACAGATACCTACGGGGTGGCATTGGCTGACTTTGACTCTGACGGAAATGTTGATATCATTGCTTGTGATAAATACTCTTATTATGGATATATCCTCAGAGGAAATGGCGATGGAACTTTTATGCCTTTAGAGCCAGTACCCTCTCTTGCAACACCATATATATACGCCACTTCATACGCTTCAGGTGATTTTAATGACGATGGTAATAAGGATATAATTGCAAATATCTATATATCTAAAGATCTTTTCTATTTTGAAGGAAATGGTGACGGAACGTTCAAAGGATATAACACTATCCCATCAGACTCTTATTATTCTTACGCAATAAGTTCTTCGGGAATCTACCCATCTGTGTTTCCTGCGGTAGGAATTCCAGAGAAAGCTCCAGATAAAACTTTTAATTTCATCTGGAATACAGGTATTACGTCTCCTGGTCCGTACCAGGTTTATGTAACCCTTTCAGAAGGGCAGGTGGTTGTTGCCGAGGACAGTACACCCTTTGAGATCATCACAGATTTTAACATTGTCACAGGGATCGTATCCGACAAGATAGCATACAATGCGAACGAGACTGTTGAATTGACTTCCACAATAACGAGCCAGAGCGCCAACTTCATCTTTGAGGATCTCACAGCAAAGGTTACGGTAAAAGACGCACAGGGGCAAACACTTTATACAGATGAAAGAGCAATCATGATGCTTACTCCCTCGGCATACTACTCATTCAAGTCCTACTGGGATACAGGTGCCCATCCTGTAGGCATATATACCGTGACCTTCAATGTCATTGAAGGCAATACACTTATAAGCACATCACAGGCAACCTTTGAGATACTGGGGACTTTTGAGACAGGTGAGGGGTTAATCGGCACCCTCACAGCACAGCCGAATCCAGTATACCATGGTCAGGATGTAACCTTTGGCTTTTCAATAACAAATAGCGGCAATGAAGATATTCCCGATCTCAATGTAAAGATACTTGTAGTAGACCCTGAAACAGAGGAGCTGATGCTTGAAGTAGAGACAACAGAGAACTGTCCGAAAGATACAACTATAACAGACAACCTCGTCTCATCAACGGCATCTCTTGCACCAAAGGTCTACCTTGCTATCCTTCAGGTATCGACTCAAGATATGACAGAGCCGAGGGCTCTTGATACAGAGACATTTGAGGTACTGCCGGTCCTGCCGGCCATTGATATAACCAAATATATACCTGATATAAAGAATGTCCTTGTCTGGCTTAATTACCAGTGGCAGAGCGGCCATAATACCCCTGATATAACCGTGATAGAACAGGCACTCGCAGAAGCAGGGATACAGTACACCATGGTATTTGACAAGAAGGACTTCCAGGCAGAATTTGTGAATAACCCGTTCTATACAGACTATATGATCCTTGGTGACCAGCACCCGCTTGAAGACCACTACTCAGATAAGCTCATGATGGAGATAGCCTCTGGGAAAGGACTTATCTCATCCATGTTTAATCGGCAGAATATGGACGAAAGTGTATTCGGCATAAAGTTCAGAGGTCATTTATCTGGCAATGATTATCCTGTTGAGCTCATTGAGAGTGAAATAGCAGGGACAGGAGACTTCCAGACTTTGGGAAGGTCATTGAGGGTTGATGCCGTGAATGGCGAAGAGACAGTTGGAGGGTGGATCGTAAAGACCACGAAGAAAGGCGAAAAACTGTATCCTGCAATAGTAAGCAGTTCATACGGATACGGAAATGTGCTCTTTTATGCCTTTGACCTTGGCATGAGCTACACAGATTATCAGGCATTTGCAGAACTCATCAGGAATTCACTTGAGTTCGTTCATACACCGTTTGATGCTCAGGCGCTACCACCAAACCGGTTTATTCCTGTAGAGATACGGATCGAGAGTCTTGGAGGACTGTTTGACCTAGAGGTAAAGGAGAGCGTTCCATTAGAGATCAAGCTTTATGACCCAGAAACTGGGCAATTGATTCCTGATAATCCATGGATAACCTTAATGCACCTTGAGCCGAATGAAGTTAAAACTCTGATGTTCTACATACTCACTCCCGAGACACAAGGCTCATATACCTTAAACACAACGGTAAGTTATCTGGACAACGGGATATATATATTTTATGAACAACTAAATACTGATATAAACGTAGTTGAATAAATGAAAAATATACTGTATAAAATCCAGGAGGGATAACATGCAGTTAATATACTTCAGCTTCCTAAGGCCAATAGCAATAATAGTTCTCGTCTTTTATATATGGACATTTGGTGGTTTGTTCGATATCGCTTATGCAGCGAAGAACGATATTGAGCAGGGCGCAAAGGGCAAAGCGACATCTGCCTCGGCGGACCAACCTGCAGTTGTAAAGTTCAATAAAGTGCTTGAGGATATCGAAAATCTTCTCAAGGATACCACAATTGATACCGACACCAAGAAAAACAGACTGAGAGCCAAGAAAAAAGAGATTGAAGATCTCGATATCGAGATAAGAAAGCAGTTAGAGGAAACTGAAGACAGGATAAAGAACCTTCCTGATGTAATAAAAAAGCGTCACGGAGATTTTATAAAGAAATACGAAAATAATCTCAATGAATTAAATGCAAATATTGATGAAATAGATAAAGAAACAGATGAGGCACAGGTAAAGATAAAGGTAGAGAAGGCCAAGAAACACCTTGAAAAGGTAAAGCCACCAAAGAAGCATAGGCCACTCGACCCTAAAAAACTGCCCCACAGGTCAGTGCCTGAAGTTGAAGTACCCTTAGAAGATATAAGCAAAGAGAAAGCTGCGTTAATTGATAAGGCATTTACAGAGATAGAGCGTCTAACGTCTGACTTATATGCCTTTAACACAGAATATTTTGAAAGCAAGCACGATGAAGTGGATTATCTGACCAGTTTACTTAAAAACGATCATTTATCGGAAGTTAAAAACTCCTTAACCCTCACTCCTAACGGCTCCGCTGAGCCATTCGGCCCGAGCTCAGGCCGAGGGCTCTCAAAAGTCTCCTCACCGGTTAAAGTTGCCTCCAGCAGCACACTTCACGGGATACTTCCGCAGATATTGACGCTGGCGATCCTTCCCCCAACAGAAGCTGATCTCACTGAGACTATTGAAGTGCAGTTCACCCCTGCGATTCAGGCAAAGGCACAGGAACTGGATAACAACCCTGTTAAAATATATGAGTGGGTGAGGAATAATGTTGAGTTTGT
>CAYFQB010000031.1:0-60776 GCA_964345225.1 uncultured Nitrospiraceae bacterium
CAAAGGAAAGTTAGGGGTAAGGAGTAAAAAGTAAAAAGTAGGTAGTAGGGAGTAAGCAGTAGGCAGTAAAAAGAACGCCATGCACCGAGCGCCATGCGCTATGCGAAGAGTAAACGGGCGTCGTAACCGTGACCGTTAGACATAACCTTTTAGTTAGTAAAAAGTAATGAGGATGGATAATTGAAGAGATAAGTTGCTGCTAATATTTCATCTTATTTCTTTTCTGTTCGTACATCGAACGGTCTGCCTCCATTATCATTTCATCTAAAGAAGAAGGAAATTTTGGATCATAGTGAGATATGCCGAAACTTAATGCGAGCCTGTAGTTCTTATTTCTCTTTGAATTATATTCCCTGATGTTCTTTTTTAATCTAGAAGTGCTTGTTTTTGTGCCGGCCTTTGTAGTTCCGACAGGAATAATTACAAACTCGTCCCCTCCAATACGTGCTATGATGTCAGACTTGCGGAATGTTTTTTTGAAGATATTAGAGATATTGATTAGGGCTCTGTCTCCTTCTTGGTGGCCAAATGTATCATTAATTACTTTTAGATTATTTAGGTCAACATAAAGCATGAATATTTTTCTTTTCAGACGGTCAGCTATCCTTAGCTGCTGTTCAGCAAGTGTAAAGAATCCCCTTCGGTTATAAAGGCCTGTAAGCTCATCTGTAACAGACATTATACGCAGTTTTTCCTGTAATTTGACGTGCTTTATCCTTGCTATGAGCTCTGTCAGTGTAAATGGTTTTTTTATAAAATCAGCTGCTCCTGCTTCAATAGTGCTGTCATAGGAGAATTCATCAATGAAACCGGTCATTATGATTACTGACATATCAGGCCTGATCTTACGGGCACTTATTGTAAGTTCAAAGCCCTTCACGCCAGGCATTTTAATGTCAGTTATCATTACATCAAATGGGATCTTATTGATAAGTTTAATAGCTGAGGCAGCATCTATAGCAGTTTCACATTTATAACCTTGAGATATTAATCCGGTTTTTATAACGTCTAATAAACTTGCGTCATCATCAACAACAATTAAAGATCTTGCTTCATGCATTTTTTTAGTTTTTTAATATAATAATTATTTTAAACCTCCTATAAATTTAGTTTAAAATATATCAGAACTTTTTAATAATTGCTATAAAAATAATTCTGCAATTCTATTTTTAGTATTGTGTCAAGAAAAAATACGGAAGAGCATGAGTGTAAAGAATGAGCCCATTAATGCACCAAGGATAACCTCCCATGCATTGTGGACTTTGGTTGTAATCCTGCTTTGTGCGATTAAACCGGCAAGTATAAGACAGAGTAAGGATACAAAGAAGTTTTCGGTAGTATAAGTGACAGAAACCCATACAGAAAAGGCGAAGGCAGCGTGACCGCTAGGCATCCCGCCACTTAAAGGTTTTCCCTTCCCGAAGTACGTCTTTGTAATTATCACAAGTATCAGCACAAGTATAAATGCAATTAAAGAAATTTCTTCATTAGAATGTTTTGCTATATAGATACCTTCATGAAAGAAAGATTTTATATAAGGGAAGAGAATTATGTATCCAAGAACTGCAGCACCGAAAGAGGTTATTAAAACAGCGCCTGCTCCAATATCCTTTGCTATACGTGCCTTTTCAGAATAATCCGGAGATAATAAGTCTACAATGGTCTCAATAGCACTGTTAAGCATTTCTGCCAATAGGACAAGTATAACTGAAAGAGATATGATTATGAATTCAGAGCGTGAAACTCCCAACATGTAACTCAAAAACAGGACAATTGCTGCAGAAAAAAAATGGTATCTTAGATGTTTCTGGGTTTTAGCTCCGTGCAGTATACCTTCTATGGCAAAATTTGCGCTCTTACGCCACTGTCTTAAGGGCATTTAGAAGTTCTCTCTCTTTCTTTTTCATCTTTCTCTTCTGATATGTATTTTTTTCATGGTCGTAGCCTAAAAGGTGTAACAGGCCGTGAATTAGAAGTCTTAAAAGCTCGTCATAAAAGGTGTTATCGTAGTCCCTTGCCTGGATTATTACCTGAGGAATACATATTACGATATCACCAAGAACTCGATAGTCTGAAGATTTAAATTTATAGTGATTTGAAGATATTAACTTCTTTTTTCTTCCTCCATTAAACTTATCCACTTCTGATTTATATTGAGGAAATGAAAGGATGTCTGTAACTTTATTTATTCCTCTATATCGGGAATTTAGAAGCTTAATCCTTGAGCTGTTTACGAAAAGAATACTCAGTTCAGCTTTTTGGAATCCGAGCAGATGAAGTGTTTTGCTTAGATCCCTTTTTATCCTCTGACTGTTGAGTCTTTTCGTTTTTTGCTGGTTTCTCAAGTATACTCTTATCACTGAAATCAAATCCTGGGTAATCAATCCTTTTATGAAAAATACCTGTCAATATATAGATAAATCTCTTTTTTATCTCTGAAATATCTTTGAGGGTTAGCTCACATTCTTCGAGCTGACCGTCGAGAAATATGTGATTAATTATCTTGTCCACAAGCGCAGAAATCCTTGCGGGCGTCGGGTCGTTCAGAACTCTTGAGGCTGCCTCTACCGCATCTGCCATCATGACCAGGGCAGCCACACGGGTCTGAGGTTTAGGTCCCAAATATTTATATTCCTCTTCTGCAGGTAAATTATCCTTGTCCTGGTCTTTTGCTTTCTGATAAAAATAGGATATCAATGATGTACCATGGTGCTGTTTTATGATATCGATTATTGAATCAGGCAGTTTATTTTGCCTCGCAAGCTCAACCCCTTCTTTAACATGGCTTGTGATTATCATGCTGCTCATATGGGGGGTCAGCTTATCATGTTTGCTTTCTGATCCACTCAGATTTTCTACAAAGTATTCAGGCATTTTTATTTTTCCAATATCATGGTAATAAGAGCTTACTCTTGCAAGAAGTGGATTTACATCGACAGCTTCTGCTGCTGCTTCAACAAGATTACCAACGATAACACTGTGATGATAAGTGCCTGGAGCAGCTATCATGAGATTTTTCATAATTGGTTGATTCAGGTCAAGAAGTTCCAGGAGGCTAATGTCGGTTGTGATTTTAAATACATTTTCCAGGAGTGGCAAGAATAATGAAACAAATGCTGAGACTGTTATTCCTGAAAAAACTGCAAAAATTACTGCTGATATTGTCTTGGCAGTGAATAATTCACCCTTCGCGACGAATAGTATTAATACAATGAATATATTTGCCAATGCTACATAAAGCCCTCCTTTTAGCAAGGCAGATCTTTTTTTGCATCTTATCACACTGAATGCAGCAGTAAGGCTTCCAACGAATGAATATATCGGATAAAATGCATCATTCAGCCAGTATCCTGCAAGAAGGCTTATAGTAAATGAGAACGTAATTGCAGCATGGAAGTCAAAAAGTAATGTAACAAGCATAGCACCTGCAGCGATAGGGATTCCGTAAATTGCTGTATCAATATAAATATAACTGATGCTTTTTGAGAGGTTCTGGAGCACGAAACCAAATATTCTCGCCAGTAAAAGAGTGCTAATAATCATCAGAGCGAGCAAAATGAGCATCTTATAGTTTTCAGTATAAGATGGTTTATAACGCATCAGGTCTCTATAAAGAATAAAGAGGAGTACGAGAGCAATAAGACTCCCTCCAAAAAATCTTTCAGGTGTTATTTCAGTAAGGATAGAAGAAGCGACAATTAAGGATATGAGACAGAGGAACAGGATCTTCAATAAGTTGGGATTTATTCCTGATGTATTATTTTTATCCTTCTGAAGTACGTTTTTCATGTTTTTCATATGCCTTTACGATCTCCTGAACAAGTTTGTGCCTGACAACATCTTTTTCAGAGAAATATACTAAATTAATTCCGTCAATCCCTTCAAGAATTTTAACAGCTTCAACAAGACCTGACATTTTTCCAGCTGGCAGGTCTATCTGAGTTATATCTCCGGTAATAACAGTTTTTGAGCTAAACCCGAGTCTTGTAAGATACATCTTCATCTGTTCTGATGTCGTGTTCTGTGCTTCGTCGAGAATAATGAATGAGTCATTAAGTGTTCTTCCTCTCATAAAGGCAAGTGGAGCTATTTCTATTACCCCTCGTTCTATCAGTTTAGATGCCTTTTCGGCCTCCATCATATCAAAAAGTGCATCATAAAGCGGCCTGAGATAAGGATTTACCTTCTCATACATATCTCCGGGCAGGAAACCTAACCTCTCACCGGCTTCAATAGCAGGCCTTACAAGGACAATCCTGTTTGCCTGTTTTTTAAGGAATGCGTTAATTGCCATTGCCATGGCAAGATAGGTTTTGCCTGTGCCGGCAGGTCCAATCCCTATTACAATATCGTATTTCTTTATGGAGTCAATATACTTCTTTTGTACTTCAGTTTTAGGAATTATAAAACGACGCTTTGATGATACAGGTATATTGTTCAGGAAAAGTTCTTTAAGAGATGTCTCACCGCCTTCTGATATTGATTTTACTGCATAACGTATATCTTCGGGTTTTAAATTGTATCCCTCGGAACTAATATAGCGCAGGTCGTTTATCAATTTTTCAGCGGTTTTTAAGGTTTCATCCGCGCCTTTAAGAAAAATCTTGTTGCCCCTTGAACTGGCCTTAATGCCAAGATTCTCCTCTATAATCTTCAGGCTCTTTTCAATGCCTATAAAGAGAGATGGGTACTCTTTTTCGCTGTCAAATTCTATCTCTAACGTATTCGTATCTTATCCTTATTTGTTTTTGTAAGTTACAAAGCTATTTAATCCTTCGGATTTTTTAAGCTTAAGCGACAGGATTTCTGCATCTTTTCTATCCTTGAATTCGCCGGTCCTTATTTTATATATCTTCTCATTTCTCATATTTTGGGAAACGGTAATATAGGTTTTATAGCCTTTATTTTCATATTTTACCTTAAAATTTTCTGCATCAGAAGCATTTTTAAAGGCACCTAATTGTACTGTATATATAATTTCGATTCCCTTTTGTAGCAGGTTCGTTTTTGGATTTTTTGCTTTTTTAGGTGATATGGTCCTTTGTGGTTCTGTTTTTAAGTATTCTTTAGACTGCATGGCAGACTGTGGTATTTCTTCAGGCGTAGAAGGTTGTTCTGGTAATATCTCCTTTTCTTGTGGTGAAGGAGTTATTTCTGTCATTTCTGCAAAAGGTTCTGATTTTTCATCTTTGCCGCTCTTCCCGACAAAGTAGCCGAGTGTAAAACTCAGAGCAGAGAAGATAACCACCACCACTATTATAAACTCCTTGCCGAGTATATATAGTGAAGATCTAGTTTTATTATAATCGCTATAGTTCATAAAACAAGCATAGCATCACCATAGGAGAAAAATCTATACTTCATGCCTATTGCAGATTTATATGAATTCAAAAGCTTTTTGCGCCCTGCAAGTGCTGCAGTTAACATCAAGGGAGTTGAGCGTGGCAGGTGGAAATTGGTAATCAGGGAATCAACAGCTTTGAACCTATAGCCATTATGAATAAAGATATATGTTGAACCTTTTATGGAACAGTTTTCCGAAAAGGTGCTGCATCTTCCGCTTAAATATCCTTCAAGTGCCCTTACAGTTGTTGTTCCTACCGCAATTATTCTTTTGCCGGATTTTTTGACCTTGTCAATCTCTGATATCAAATCGTGTTTGATTTCGAAAAATTCTTCATCCATCTTGTGATTTTTAATATCGTTTGATTTAACAGGACGGAAAGTTCCGATTCCAATGTGTAATGTGATGGTTCGAATGACTACTGATTTTGATGCAATATCCTCAAGAAGATCTTTTGTAAAGTGAAGGCCGGCGGTAGGTGCCGCTATAGAGCCTTCAACTTCAGCGTATACAGTCTGATAACTTTCTTTATCAGCTTCATCAGCCTTACGTTTAATGTAAGGGGGTAGGGGCATTTCACCATCTCTCCAGAGCAGGTTCTTTAAGTCAATATTATTTTTAAAACTCGCGGTTTTTCCATCTTTTATCTGGGCAGAAAGGCCTTCTGATATTCTAAGGCTACCTGTATATCTCTCTTTCGATAGAATATTCCATAGTCCAGCTGTAATTTCTTTGACAAGTAAAATTTTCAGTTTTCCGCCTGTCGGTTTATATCCTATAAGACATGCAGGAAATACCTTTGAGTTATTTACGATAAGCATGTCACCTGTGTTTAAAAACGACGGGAGATCATAGAATCTTTTATGATCTATTTTCCCGCTTTTGTGAAGTACAAGTAATCTTGATTGGTCTCTGCAATCAAGTGGTCTTGCTGCGATATGCTCATTGGGCAGAAAATAATCGTATTCAGCGGTTTTCATATATCTGAATAGTAGTTCCCGGATAAAAAAATGCCAGTATTTCTTTATAGTTCATGCCATTACGCGCCATTTCAAGTGCACTCCACTGGCATAGTCCTACTCCGTGGCCGTAACCTTTTCCTTCTAATATTATAAAGTTATCAACACGGGTCATATTGAAATTTGTACTCGGCAGGCGTTTCCATCCAAGTGATTTTCTTAACTCTGAAGCCTTAATGGATAATGTTCCGTCATCGTGTTTTATCGTGAGAGTCTTTACCCTGTCTGTCGAAGTAAATGACTCTATTGAAATTTCTTTTATATTATTTAATCCCAGTGCTTTTTCAATTTCTTCTAGGGCTATTTTACGTTCCCATAGCCAGTACGGTGATATTTCACAGTTTGATTCAACAGATTTTAGATAGGGATAACTTTTGCCAAAAACCTCTTCGGGTATTTCCGTCCTGCCACCGCAGGTAGAATGGTATAGTGACTCGATTATTTTTCCATTGTATACAAGAACCTCTCCTTTTGTATTTAAAACAGCGTATGATATCCTCGGATCAATTGATTTTCCTTTATATACCTGATGAAGCACCGATGATGTAAGGTCATAGTTTGAGTTGTTAAGGTTAATCTGGAAAAGTGCATATGTTCTTGCTATTACTGCCTGTGCCTTCAGTGCTTCAATCTCCCAGTCGAGGCCGACCTCAGCACTTACAACGCTCCTAATATAGTCTTCGAGAGGAAGTTCATTAATAAGATAAAGACTTGACCTGCTTCTCCAGATTTCTATATTACCGAGATAATGATTGCCGTTTACCAGAAGATCCCCGCGTAGATTGCCCATTTTTTCGATCTTCTCATCTTTTTGTGGTATTTTGTGGAATATATCATCCAAAATCAATACCTTGATTGTTACGGCTTCAACTGTTGTTAAAGTGAATAATAGAATCAAAATAGCTGTTACCTTTTTAAGCAAGCTTATCTCCTTTCTCAGTCTTATCTATTATTACTTTCTGAATATCCAGAATAAGAGAGTTAGTAAAAGGCTTAACAATATGCCTGTAGCAAGAGGAAAATAAAAAGTAAAATTTTTCCTCTGTATTAAAATATCCCCCGGCAGTTTCCCAAACCAGGGTATTTTAACAGAAATAATAAGTAAAACTCCGATTAACGCAACTACTATGCCAAGTATTAAAAGAAATTTACCTAAATATTGTATATTATCAAGCATTTAATATATAAACTTAAAGTTAATCTTTATCATCTATTTTCTATCTTTCCTTGTTTAATCCGCCGTGTCGGAAAATATCTCTCCATTTCAGAATATATACAGCCGCAGTATTTCTGTCTGTATAGTCCGAACTCAATTGACAGTCCCTTCGAGATATTCCATCCATTTCTGAGATCATCATAATAGAACTGAATTCCATGTTTTTTCCCTATATCCTGTCCTATTTTTAATATCATATCAAATTTCTGGTAGGGACTTGCAAGCAATGAAGTTGTAAAGCCGTCGAGTTTCATTTTCTTTGCAGTTTCAGCTGACTTTTCAAGCCTTATCAAATAGCAGATCTCGCATCTTTTGCCTTCCCGGGAAACAATCGATTTTAAAAAATCATTCAGAGGATAATCGTCTATATATTCTATATCAAGATTCCAAATCTTCTGGAGCTTTATAAGTGAATCAAGCCTGTTTGTATATTCGGTGAAGGGGTGTATGTTTGGATTATACCAGAGGCCCTGTACGTCTATACCCTTATAGAGAAATATTTCGAGAGGATAGATACTACAGTTTGAACAGCAAATGTGCATTAGTAGTTTCATGGAACACATATAATATTGAAGATTGAAAATTGAAAAATAAAAAATTTATGTTTAAAAGTAATTTTTTTAAAAACTTCCTTTATTTTGAATTTACAATGATTAATCATTCAAAAAAGTCCATGCGGCATGTCTTTTTTTAAATGTGAGAATGCAGACTTTGTGGCAAGTCTACCCCTTGGTGTTCGTTCAAGCAAGCCCTCCTGAAGTAGATAAGGCTCATAAACATCTTCTATAGTTTCCTTATCCTCTCTTAAAGATGCTGAAATAGCCTCTATCCCGACCGGTCCGCCGTTAAACTTTTCTATTACTGTTAATAGAAGTTTTCTGTCCATTTCATCGAGGCCCCTTTCGTCAACATCAAGGGAGATGAGTGAATTTCTTGTTATTTCAAGGTCGATACTGCCATCACCTAAAACCTGTGCAAAATCCCTGATTCTTTTTAATAATCTATTGGCTATGCGGGGAGTTCCTCTGGAACGTTTGGCTATCTCCAGTGCGGCATCATCTTTGACCGGTATTTTCAAAATTTTTGCAGAACGAAGTGCTATCATCTTAAGTTCTTCCGGTTGGTAATATTCGAGCCTGTTTATCACGCCAAATCTTTCTCTTAATGGAGATGTAAGCAGGCCGGTTCTCGTAGTAGCACCGATAAGTGTAAATCTGGGCAGGTTAAGTTTAAGCGTTCTGGCATTTGGTCCCTGCCCTATGACTATATCAAGTTGGAAGTCTTCCATTGCAGGATAGAGCACTTCTTCGACAATTCTAGGCAGCCTGTGTATCTCATCAATAAATAGTATGTCCATATCAGACAAGTTTGTAAGTATTGCAGCAAAATCACCCGGTCTTTCTATTACAGGACCGGATGTGGCTTTTATATTAACCTTGAGTTCATTCGATATAATATGTGCGAGTGTGGTTTTTCCAAGACCGGGGGGGCCGCAGAAGAGAATATGGTCTAGAGGCTCTTTTCTCTGGTTTGCGGCTTTGATGAATATCTTAAGGTTCGCTCTTATCTTGTTCTGGCCTACGAACTCAGCTAAAGATCTTGGTCTTAAATTCAAATCCAATGAAAGCTCATCATTAGTATATTCAGGCTCATCTGATTGGCTGAGGCGAAAGGGACTTATAATCCTGTCTTTCTGCTTCGGAGAATCTTCTCTTCTTGTTGAAATTTTCGAGGCTTTCCTTGTAATTTGAGTAGACTTTTTAGCTTCCGAATTACCCATATGTATTATCTGTTCTCACCGGAGAATTCTACCTGCGGATTAAGCTGTTTTAGTGTTTCCTTTAGCAGGCTTTCAATATCATTAAAGTTTTTATTATACACCTTTTCAAGGGATTGCTGAGCAACAGTCTTTTTATACCCAAGATTAATCAGGGCGGAAAGGGTGTCTTCAAAGAGCCTGTCTTTTATAACTGTTGATGATGGCAGTTTTTCTTTAAGTTCTAGGATTAATCGCTGGGCTGTTTTTTTACCAAGGCCTGGTATCCTGCATAACGTAGCTACATCTTCTTTTTCTATTGCATTAAGAAAATCGTTATGAGAAACACCTGAAAAGATATTCAGTGCCATTTTCGGGCCAATTCCTGAAATTCTCAGAAGCGTAGTAAATATATTCTTCTCATCTTCTGAAGTAAATCCAAAAAGATGCATGGAATCTTCACGAACATATGTATATATGTGAAGAAATACTTCCTGGCCCTCTAACGGAAGAGTTGAAAGGGTACTTATTGGCATATTAACCTGATAACCAACGCCGTTGACGTCTAAAAGAACATTATCAGGTCTTCTTGAAATAATTTTTCCTTTTAGTGAACCTATCATATTTTATATTTATCAAGAAGATGCAGCCTCGCTGTTATACACTTTACTTTCCCTTTTTTCTCTGTGATTCCTTTACTGATTTATTAAATTGTATAGTATTCATGTAACACAGCGCAAGTGCAAGTGCATCAGCGCTGTCTGTGTTAATTGTACCTTTGATTTTCAATATAAGTTTTACCATATCCTGTACCTGTTTCTTTTCGGCGCGTCCGTATCCTACAATTGCCTTTTTAACTTCAAGAGAGCTGCATTCATGCGTGGCAATGTTTTCATATGCAGCTGCAAGAAGGACTATGCCTCTTGCATGACCGAGGTTCAAGGCTGCCTGTATGCCTTTTGCAAAGAATATCTTTTCTACTACAATATCATCCGGGCGGTATTTGCGGATGATTTCTTTTAAACAGTTATAGATATATTTAAGTCTTTCGTGAAGAGGTTTTGAAGGTGAAGAAGAAATTGTCCCTGATGCAATATAGACAGCATCTTTTCCTTTCATGCCAATTAACCCGTATCCACATTTTATACTGCCGGGGTCGATACCAAGTATCTTTACATCTGGTTTAACCTGTGAAAAAGATCTGTCCTTTCTTACGTGTTTATTTTTTTCTCGGTTCTTCAAATAATATTTCCTCAACCATAAGGCAGAGGACATGGCCAAGAGTTATGTGTGTTTCCTGTATTCTCGGTGTGTTGTCTGACGGAACGACAAATGAGAACGTGGCTTTTGAGGCAAGTTTCTCTCCTTTGGCGCCTGTAAAGACAATTGACCTCAACTTCTTCTTCTTTGCTATATCCATTGCTTTTAGCACATTGGGAGATTGTCCGCTTGTGCTGAGTGCTATTACTATATCACCCTCGATTGCCAATGATTTTAGCTGTCTTGCAAAAATCTCTGAGTAGTCATAATCATTTGCTATAGATGTTATAACAGCCATATCTGTATTGAGAGCAATTGCAGGCAACCCGGGGCGTTCTTTTTTAAATCTATTTACAAATTCAGCAGCTATGTGGGATGCATCTGTAGCACTGCCGCCGTTTCCGAATAAAATCAATTTATTTCCTTCATTGAATGTATTAGCAATGGCTTTAGATGCATCTATTATTGTTTCTATGCTGCTTTCTATGAACTTTTCTTTTACTGATATGCTTTCTCTGAATTCCTTGAGTATTCTATTTTTCATAAAACGATGGTTAACAGAATTTTTTAATATAGATTAAAACAACTGCATTTTTATGTCAATTAAATCTGAGGCAGAATATATTATCCCCACAATGTAACTAATGAGTTTAAAGCAGGTATACATGTTATATAGTTGGGCATGTTTCTTGAGTGAACATAGGGAGCGAAAGGAATATGTCCAACTAATTAATTAACCTGCTCTTTTTATACCGAAAAGCATCTTTTGGTTTAATATTTTATTTTGGGGGAACATAGATTACCCCTTTTACTTCTGCAGGCTCTCCTTCTTTCACTGGGCCTACAGCTGTGATACGATAGTCTCTTATTGCTGAAAGCTTTTCTTCGTCGAGAAAGGTCGGTATCTGAGTATTTCCTATGAATTCATAATCGCCATTTTCTATTCTTCTGTATATTCTGTATCCTGTTACCCATATCTCATCAGACTCTTTCCAGTAAAGATAGACCTTATCAGGTGTAACATGATAACGGGGATCTTTTGGTGGGGTAGGAACGAATTCAAAAGGGTTAACCACTATTTCTTCTGAAGGAAGCCCCTCGTTTCTTATTTCGCTCATGATCTGACTTCTTATCGTATAGTAAACGGGCTTATCAATACTTAGCCTGTCCTTGAAAAAATTTTCTGATAAAGGATTTTTATTTGATGGGGTTAAACCATAATTGCCTTTTTCATGACTTTTGTAAACATTGTAGAATATATCATCTCCCGCCTTATTCCATGTCAATATTAATAAATCATCTTCTATTTCAAAGTAGATGTTCTCCGGAGGCAAAGGAGTATTCAATGGGGTTACACTTATAATATTTGAATCATTACTGTTTACGCCTTTAAGATTTTGAGTTATGATTTTATATTTGTATTCATGACCTTCTTTATAATTAGAATCTGAATAGATGCGTTTGTCCTTTTCTATAAAGGCAATTCTTTCAAAATCTTCTCTAGAAGACTTGAAGATATAAAATCCGGCAATATAACTCTCTTTATCTCTAGGTAAATTCCACATAAGGATAATCTTGTCCTCCCTGTGGATTGCCCTTAGCATGGAAGGCGGCTCTGATTTTTCTAAAGATTTGAGGGTAGGGGGTCCTTTTTTACCGCAGGATGTAAGAAAGGAGAGTGAGATGAATATCAATAAAAAAGATGTTAAAAGCCATAAACATTTCAGGTTTTTGTATTTGTACTCATCATTTAAAAAATACATTTATTTAAGGATCTTTTTATATTTTTTGATCTGTCTGATAACCTCTGATTTAGAGGTACCTCCATAAGAAGTACGTGCTTTTACTGATTTTGCGGGATCAAGAATCGAGAATATATCTTCTAAAATATAGGGGGAAAATGTTTTTAATTTTCTTAAAGTGAGTGATTGCAGGTTTAAATTTTTGTCAATACAGTATAGAACAATTTTTCCTGTTATCTCGTGGGCCTTTCTGAAAGGTATTCCCTTTTTAACGAGATATTCTGTTATATCAGTTGCAACTGAAAAACTTTCACCGGCAGCTGCAAGCATTCTTTTTGCATGAAATTTTATTTTTGGAAGCATTTCGATCAGAATTCGAAGGCATGATTTAAGAGTGTCAGATGTATCAAAAACAGGGAGTTTGTCCTCTTGCATGTCCCTGTTATATGAAAGCGGCAGTCCTTTCATTATGGTTAGCAGGGATAAGAGATTGCCGTAGATTCTACCAGTCTTTCCTCTAATTAGTTCGGCTGCATCAGGGTTCTTTTTTTGAGGCATTATGCTTGAGCCGGTTGTGAATTCATCAGAAATTTCGATGAAACCGAATTCTTCTGTTGACCATAGTACAAGCTCTTCAGCAAAACGCGCAAGATGCATCACTGTAATAGATGCACAGGAAAGGAATTCAATTGCAAAATCCCTGTCGGAAACAGTATCAATACTGTTGCTCGAAATCGATTTAAACCCGAGCAACCTGGCTATGTATGCCCTGTCCACAGGCAGTGTTGTGCCTGAGATCGCACATGAGCCAAGTGGAAGAATATCTAAACGATTTATAGATCCATGGAAACGTTCCTTATCTCTCTGTAACATTTCCACATAAGCCAGCAAATGATGAGACAGCAATACTGGCTGAGCTCTTTGAAGATGTGTGTAACCCGGCATAATGGTATCCAGATGACGCTCGGATATCTTTAAGACAGTCTTTTGTAGAGATTCTATTGTTGATATTATTTCTTTGGTTTCTTCTTTAAGATAAAGTCTAAAATCAAGCGAAACCTGGTCATTCCTAGATCTTGCAGTATGTAATTTCTCGCCTGCAGGACCTATTTTTTTTATTAATGCTGTTTCAATATTCATATGAATATCTTCAAGATCTTGTCTGAATCTGAATTTACCGGTATTAATCTCTTCTGCGATTTCCGTCAAACCTTTTACTATAGCATCTGAATCCTTTCTGGAGATGATTTTCTGCTTGCCGAGCATCTTAGCATGGGCAATACTTCCCTTTATATCGTGTTTCCAGAGTCTGTTGTCAAAAGAGATAGATTCTGTGAAAGAATCCATAGATGCTGATGTCCTGCCCCTGAACCTGCCTGCCCACGGTTTTTTCATTTAAATTATTAGCCTCTTTTTGGTGTTGTAAGCATCTTTGATCTTGTCATAGGGGATTTCCCCGATGAAATTACGTTACTAATGATATTTTCTAATCAAAGGTTTTAATTTTCATATGGCATAAGATAATATTTTAATAATTAAGTGTCAAGAAATTTGTTTTCTATTAAAAAGGCCCAGCTTACTTTTTTCTGACTTTGTATAAGTGCAGATTTTATTTTTCCAGATTCAAGGTGCGATCCCTTATGTAAGTATTCTCCAAGTCGTTCCCCTTCTTTATTAGAGGATAAAAAGAGTATCATTCCGTTTTCGAGATATATCTTCTTTTCAACATCATATCTGTTCTCAATAATAGTGCCGTTTTTTTTGCATAGATCGACCCACTGAAGAAGGTTGGTTAAAGGCATTAATGAAAGTTCACCTTTAATTGAAGCCCTTTTAAATCTCCTTTTAATAAATATTGTTAATAAAATTTACAGATATTAAATTATAAAATATGATATGACAAAACAAATCCTAAAGCAACTTTTTAAAATATGGCCATGTCAAGGACTCAAGAAATTTTATGGCTGGAATATTTTGAAACCTTCATCCAATCATGAAGAGAGCGAGCTTATGTGACTGATAATAATCTTGATATTAGTAATATGAATTTAGATCCTCTTTTTTCCAGCCGTATTCTCCTATAAGTGGAACAAATACACAAGGAGTATGATATTCTTCATGTATTCTGTCTTTGGTTTTCCTGATTTTTAATAGTTGTTGTGAATATCTGGTACCAACAGGGACCAGGAGAATTCCATCGATTGACAATTGCTCCATTAAAGGATTGGGTAATCCGGGAGATGCGGCAGTAATTATAATACGATCGAACGGGGCTTCTTCAGGCCATCCTAATGTTCCGTCGCCTGTTCTTGTGTGAATATTTGTGTATTTAAGGGAATAAAATCTCTGTCTTGCATTATCTAATAATGATGCAATGCGTTCTATTGTGTAAACCTCTCTGGAGAGTTCGGAAAGAATAACTGTTTGGTATCCAGAGCCTGTTCCTATTTCAAGCACTTTATTATCCCTTCTTAGATCTAATAATTCTGTCATCACAGCAACCATATAAGGTTGTGAAATGGTCTGACCATCGCCGATAGGAAGAGCCATGTCACTATAAGCATTATGCTGTAAAGAGTCGTCGACGAATAAGTGTCTTGGAATACGTCTCATGGCATCAAGGACACCGATGTCCCTGATACCTCTTGGAATAAGTTGTGTATTAACCATTAATTCTCTTTGTTCTTTTTGTTCCATGATACAAATTTGTTAATACTTCTGGTTCTTCCCTCACTTAGCTGATATGAAAGTTTCCAAGTCGAATCTACTAAAAGCTAATACTCGCATAGAGATTCCAAAATTTCGTGATTTCAGGTAGGAGCGATTCCTTATGATCAAAAACGCGTTAATATTTTCCTCGCAGCTAATACCCCGGAGGCAGATGCCTGTATCAGTCCACGGCTGACACCAGCACCGTCTCCTATCGCAAAGATATTTTTAATTTCGGTCTCCAGTTCGTTAGTCAGTTTTAACTGCATAGAATAAAATTTAACCTCAGCACCATAAAGTAATGTATGCCTTGAGTTAACACCGGGAGCAATTTTGTCAATTGCTTCCAACATCTCTATAATATCACATAGATACCTGTAAGGGATTACAAAGCTAAGGTCTCCCGGAGTTGCATCCTTTAATGTTGGTTGTACAACCCCTTTGGAAATCCGTTCCTGAGTTGAACGTCTTCCTGACATTAAATCCCCGAGTCTCTGGATAATGACACCTTTGCCAAGAAAATTCGCGAGTTGGGCAATATATCTGCCATAATATATCGGCTCGTTAAATGGTTTGGTAAAGTAGGTGCTGACAAGGAGTGCAAAGTTAGTATTATTTGTTTTCCTGCTGGCATAGCTGTGGCCGTTTACTGTCCAGATACCCTTCAAATATTCTTTTACGACTTCTCCGTATGGATTAACACAAAAAGTTCTGACCTTGTCATCAAATCTTTTTGAATAAAATATAAGCTTTGGTTCGTATGTAATACTCGTAAGCGGTTCGAATACAGAGGATGGCACCTCGACTCTTACCCCTATATCAACAGGGTTTTTCAGAAGTGTTAGATTAAGCCTCTTAGCTTCTTCTTCAAGCCATCTTGAGCCTTCGCGACCGGGTGCAAGTATAAGAAAATCAGAATAAATTTTCCTGCCGTCCTTAAGCTTTATGCCTTTGGGTTTTCCTTTTTCAATAATAATTCTCTTCACTTCTGTCTGGAATAAAGTGTCAATTCTTTTATTAACGGCTCTTTTTATTTTTTTCAAGAGAACCCTGCACCTGTCTGTACCGATATGTCTTATCTTTGAAGGGACAAGTATAAGGTTGTTTATTGACGCAAGTTTTTCCAGTCTTTGAATATCTTCTTCATTGTCGCCGAAGACCTTACCAGGCGCTCCGTATCTGACATAAATCTTATCCACATAATCTATTAAAGACTGTACCGTCTCTCTTTCGATATACCTTAAAAGGAATCCGCCAACATCAGGAGAGAGACTTAATTTCCCGTCACTGAAGGCACCTGCACCTCCCCAGCCGCTTAATATATTACATTCACGGCATGTTGTGCAGGATATATCCTTAATTTCTAGAGGGCATACTCTCTGGTCGATATCCTTGCCCTTTTCAGTGATCAGAACCTTCAGTTTTTTTCGAGATTTGAGAAGTTCTAATGCGGCAAATATGCCTGCAGGACCGGCTCCTACTATTATGACATCATATCTCTTCATCCGTTTTATCCAATATGTCATTCAATATACATTTTTCTTTCAGAAATGTCATTGCATCATAATTTGTCATGTCAAGATGCAATGGAGTGATGGATATGAAGTTTCCCTGTACTGCCTCAATATCAGTGTCTTCACCGTGTTCCCAGTATGGATTGCCGCCACCTATCCAGTAGTATTTTTCTCCCCAGGGATTGTAAGTTTCATGTATAGAATTATCATAGATTTTTTTGCCCTGACGGGTAAATTTAATACCGTTTATCTCTTCTTTAGGAACATTGGGGATATTAACATTCAAAAGTGTATCGTAGGGCAGGGAGTTTTTAAGAACAATAGAGGCTATTTTGAATGCAAAGAAAGAGGCTGTATCAAAATAGTAGTGCTTCCCATTAATTAAAGAAAATGCTATCGAAGGTATTCCGAAAATGGTCCCTTCGATAGTGGCTGAAACTGTTCCTGAATAACTTATGTCATCCCCTAGATTTTCTCCCTTGTTGATTCCGGATACAACAAGTGCTGGTTTTTCAGGAAGTAATTTGTTTATACCGAGCGTTACACAGTCTGTTGGCGTTCCATTAATGCTGTAAACATGATCTTCGATCTTCTCAGCTTTTAAAGGCCTGTGAAGTGTCAGGGAGTGGCTTACCGCACTTCTTTCACGGTCAGGTGCAATAATGTAAGAGTCCCCAAGTTTCTTTATCTCATTGTAAAGAGCTAGTATACCGGGGGAATGAACTCCATCATCATTTGTCACTAGGATCACAGCCATCTAGAATATTTTATCAGAAACGGCTTTTTTAGGAATATAAATTGTTTATAAAAATTATCAGCTGTTTTTTTATAATTCAGGCCAGTTTACCGCAGAAAATAAAAGACTTGCCCTTTAAAAAGACTTTATGCAAAATATATCAAATTGAAATACCTTCCTCTTATATAAGTATGCGAAAAAAAGGCACAATTACCTATAAAGACGCTGGTGTTAATATTGAAGAGGGAGACAGATTTGTAAAGTTAATCAGTCCTGTTGTCAGAAGGACATTCAGGCCTGAAGTAATGACGGATATTGGTTCTTTTAGCGCTCTTTTTAAAATCGATAAGAACAAATATAGAAATCCAGTTCTTGTTAGCGGAACCGACGGGGTGGGCACCAAGCTTAAAATAGCTTTTATGGCTGACCGTCACGATACTATCGGGATAGATCTTGTTGCAATGTGTGTTAATGATATCCTGACAAGCGGTGCAGAACCTTTATTCTTTCTTGATTATTTTGCAACTGGAAAATTGAAGGTGGAGAAGGCAGCAGAGGTTATAAAAGGCATTGCATACGGCTGCATGGAATCAGGCTGTTCTCTTATCGGGGGAGAGACTGCAGAAATGCCCGGTTTTTACGAAAAGGGTGAATATGATTTATCAGGTTTTGCAGTAGGAGTTGTGGAAAAGGAAAAAATAATAGACGGCAGAAGGATAAAAAAGGGTAACGCTCTCATCGGCATTGCCTCAAATGGTCTTCATAGCAACGGCTTTTCGCTTGTAAGGAAAATTTTTTTCGATAAGAAGAAGATGCGTATTAATACAGTATTAAAAGAAACAGGCACATCATTAGGTGAAGAATTATTAAAGCCCACAAGGATTTATGTAAAGGCGTTTAATGCCTTAAATAATATTGTTGATATAAAGGGTATGGCTCATATAACAGGAGGTGGAATACAAGGTAATCTGTCCAGAATAATACCAAAAGGCCTTAAAGCTGTTATTGAAGAGGGTTCATGGCCTGTGCATCCTATTTTTAAATTAATCAAGAAATTTGGCAATGTTCCAGATAAAGATATGAATAAGACATTTAATATGGGAATTGGCTATATAATTGTGATAGACAGTAGCAAGAAAGAAAAGTCAATCGATATTCTGAGAAAAAAGGGGTTTGACGCTTACATAATCGGGAACGTTGGAAAAGGAACTACTAAACAAATTTAACTTATTAAACCCTGTTAGAAGACCTTCGCCTTTCTAACAGGGTAAAAATTATGACAATATTCAGGAGTGTACTGACAATATTTGTTATTTTACTTGACATATGTCCAATATTTAGAATATCCTTTTGTTTGAATTATTTATGTTTTCAATATCAAAGTAATATCTCGACTTGGCATAATATTTGCTTATAGCTTTATAAAGAACAAATTATGTGCAAACTGAAAGACATAATTAAGAAGGCTTTAACACCGATAACTATAATGTTAATCCCTCACAGCAGTTCGAAGTCTATAAGATTTAAGATACCTTCTGTGGGAATTTTGATTTCTATAATTCTATGGATAATCGGAACCGTCTATGTTTTTTCTATTGCTATTGATTCGTTCGAGTATGACAGGATGAAGAAAAGTCTTAATTATTACACAAAAGAATTCATTGAATTAAAGTCAACAATATCAACTCTCAAGAAGGCAGAAAATGAGTTCAAGAAACTGTTTGCTTTAAAGAGCAAGGAGGAGATATTCGAGAATCTTGATACTTCAGATAGTGGCTCTATAGATATGGAAAATTTAAAGAGGCAGATTAAACTAACAATGGAAAATGTAGGTGAAATTAAGGATTATTTAAGTCAGCAAAGAGACATATATTTTGCGACCCCAAAGGGATGGCCCGCTGATGGAAGAATAACCTCAGCTTACGGATACAGAGAGCATCCAATGAAAGGCAGAAAGGATTTTCATAGCGGCATTGACATTGCGTCAGAACCTGGAAAGCCTGTTAGAACAACTGCAAACGGTATTGTAAGTTTCTCTGGCTGGAGCGGTGGCAATGGAAACCTTGTGGTTATTGAACATGGATTTGGGTATTCTACATTTTATGCTCATAACAAAAAGGTAACCGTTAAAGTCGGAGAGAAGGTCAAACGTGCTGACATTATCGGTTATATCGGGTCCACTGGCAATTCTACAGGACCACATGTACATTATGAAGTATGGAAGAGCGGAAAATCGATAAATCCATATAAATTTTTAAAGGGGAGGTCATAGTGTTCCATAAAAATACTGAAAAACTTGAATCTTTTATAGGGAGCAATTCTTTTTTTAAAGGCGAAATAGATACAAAGGGTACGCTTAGAATTGACGGGATTGTTGAAGGAAATATAACAGCTGACTGGGTTATTATTGGACCAAAAGCACATGTAACAGGTGACATAAACGGCAGAGGAATTATCATTGGTGGCAGGGTTGACGGCAATCTAAAAGCAAAAGAGCTTGTTGAGGTTCAAAGCAAAGGTCAGATATATGGCGAGATATTCACTAGCAAGCTAAATATTGTTGAAGGAGCTATATTTGATGGCAGATCCTCGATGCATAGTGAAGAAGCAAAGGTTGTTGAACTTCAGGCAAAAGAGAAATCAAAATTTGCTTATATTCCCGATTCTAATAAATAAAAGGCCTATGCCATAAGGGATCATACCAGTAATAAGGTCGGGGATAATAAAAAGGATCATACCAGTAAGGATAAGTATAACCAGGCCGGTATATATAATAATATCTTTCTTGTTTCCATAGATAAATCTCATTAATTTCAAAAAGTGGATAACTATATTCTAGCTCTCCAAGTAATTTTATACTGCTGCCGATTAATCTGCCCGCAAGAGTAATTTTTCTGTCTTTTTTATAGATTAGAGGATCGAGCTGTCTCGGCGTTATTGCAAGAAATCTGCCCTCAGAAATGTCTTTGTCTATGATATCGCCGAATCTGTCTATAGGAGTCTGAACAACCTCTATTTCAGTACCGTATTTTGTATTAGTGGTTCTGGCTATAATACCGCCTAAGATAAATACGTTATCTACATAAACATCAGGGTTTTTCAGGATTTTTTTGAATGTAACATCTTTAACTGCAATTTTACGGATATCTTTCGAGATTACATGGGCACAGGAGGAAAGGAAAAAAGATATAATAAAAATTATTAAATAACGTTTCATAATTTTTCAGATCAATTTCTAATTTTATTATATCATGTAGAAGATGAAACTCCGCAAGCTTAAGCATGATGTATCTCTTGTTTCTTCTGTAGAGCCTGTTAAAAAAGAATTTGCCAGAAAATAGCTCTGTATAAATAAGAAAACCCCGTTAAAAAGGTGTTGCGTGTTGGTGGCTTTAGACCATCGACTGCAACCTGTCTGCCGATAGATAGAGGCAGACCTGTCTGCCAACCCGCTTCGCCGAATCGAGGCGAGCAGGAATATTTTTAACCTCCAATTTCATCGAAAGTTTTTCACGGAGTAAATATTGAATTTTTTTTCTTCTGTGAGTTAATCTATAAAGCTTTCTAATTTTTTAATTTCAATCTGTTGGAGGTTTTTTCATGGGACAGAAGTCTAAAAAATATGTTTATTTTTTCGGTAGCGGTAAGGCAGATGGAAGGGCTGAAATGAAGAACCTGCTGGGAGGCAAGGGTGCAAATATAGCAGAAATGACCAACCTCGCTATACCTGTCCCACCAGGATTTACAATAACTACAGAGGTTTGCACCCTTTATTATAAAAACAAAAAAAGATATCCTAAAGAGCTTAAGAAACAGGTAGATACAGCGATGAAAAAGGTTGAAAAAATAATAGGCAGAAAATTCGGGGACCCGGATAACCCTCTGCTTGTCTCTGTACGCTCCGGTGCGCGAAGCTCTATGCCCGGTATGATGGAAACCGTTCTAAATATCGGTATGACAACAAGGACAATACCTACTCTAATAAGAAAAACCGGGAATGCGCGTTTTGTATATGACGCATATCGCCGTCTTCTCATGATGTATTCTGATGTTGTGATGGAAAAAGCCGCAGGAATAGAAACTCAAGAGGGAGAGGGAATTCGTCAAAAACTCGAACATGCAATGGATAGACTAAAAGTGGATAGAGGATATCAAAGCGACACCGATCTGACAGTTGAAGACCTGAAGAAGCTTTGTGATAAATTTAAAGTAATAATTAAAGATACACTCAAAAAAGAGTTTCCGGACGATCATGAGAAACAGCTCTGGGGTGGAATTGGCGCAGTATTCCAGTCGTGGATGGGTAAACGTGCTGTCTCATACCGTAAGATTGAGAAAATCCCTGAGGACTGGGGAACAGCAGTCAATGTTCAGTCAATGGTATTTGGAAATACAGGTTATAATTCAGCAACCGGCGTTGCCTTCACGCGTAACCCTGCAACAGGGGAGGACATGTTCTACGGAGAGTGGCTGCCTAATGCACAGGGGGAGGATGTTGTTGCAGGTATTAGAACACCCAATCCTGTTAACAAAAAAGGAAAGACAGAGGATACTAAACATATTCCTTCATTAGAGGAATCTATGCCAAAAATATATAAACAGTTATATGGTATCCAGAAAAATCTCGAGAGGCATTACAAGGATATGCAGGATATTGAATTTACAATAGAGGATGGAAGACTCTGGATGCTTCAGACAAGAGTTGGGAAGCGTAATGGACCAGCTGCAATTCGCATGGCAGTTGAGATGGCAAAATCAAAATTGATTACCAAAGAGATGGCTGTCCAGCGTATAAAGCCTGAACAGATAGACGAACTCCTGCATCCTAGTGTTGACCCTGATGCTGAAAAGAAGGCTGTTGAACTTGCAAAAGGTCTGCCTGCAGGTCCTGGAGGAGCTATTGGAAAAGTTGTATTTACCGCTGATGATGCAGAAGCCTGGGCAAAGAGGGGAGAGCAGGTAATACTCGTAAGAAATGAGACCTCTCCTGAAGACGTACATGGTATGCATGCAGCAGAAGCCATTCTTACCGCTAAAGGAGGAATGACAAGCCATGCAGCTCTTGTTGCAAGGGGCTGGGGAAAATGCTGTATCGTGGGCTGCTCAGATATCAAAATAGATATATCCAAAAAGGAGATTCAGGTGAACGGCAGGATACTCAAAGAGGGTAACTGGATAACTATGAATGGAACAAAAGGCCGCGTATATGAGGGCAAACTGAAACTTCTGCCCGCTGACCCTGAACATAATAAGTGGTATAAAGAATTAATGAAATGGGCTGACCAGATCCGTACTTTAAAAGTAAGAACAAATGCAGATACCCCACATGATTCAACATTAGCCAGAAAATTCGGAGCAGAAGGCATAGGTCTCTGCAGGACAGAGCACATGTTCTTTGGCCCTGACAGGATAAAAGCTGTCAGGGAAATGATCCTATCCGATACTTTGGAAGGCAGGAAGAATGCACTTTTAAATATCCTTCCGATGCAGAAGGGAGATTTTATCGGAATATTCAAGGCCATGCATGGTCTGCCAGTGACAATAAGGTTGCTTGATCCGCCACTGCATGAATTCCTTCCGCATACAGACGATGAGCTCAATGAACTTGCTGGTGAAATGGGTGTTCCTTTTGAAAAACTTAAGTCCAAGAATGAATCACTTCATGAGTTTAACCCAATGCTCGGACATCGAGGCTGCCGTCTTGGTGTAACTTTCCCTGAAATATATGAAATGCAGGCCCAGGCTATTATGGAAGCTGCATGTGAACTTGCAAAGAAGAAAGTAAAGGTTATACCTGAGATAATGGTCCCGCTTGTCGGTCATGTAAAGGAACTTGAAGCTATAAAAAATGTCGTTGTCTCTATAGCCGAAAGAGTACAGAGAGATTACAAGGTAAGGGTGAACTATACAGTTGGAACCATGATTGAATTACCGCGTGCCTGTGTAACTTCTGATGAAATAGCAACAATAGCTGATTTTTATTCCTTTGGTACCAATGACCTTACCCAGACAGTATACGGACTTTCAAGGGATGATTCCGGAAGATTCCTCCCGTACTATGTTGAAAACGGAATACTGAAAGATGATCCTTTTATAACAATCGATACCAAAGGCGTCGGTGCTTTTATGAAGATAGCTATTGAACAGGGCAGGAAGGTAAAGAAGAATCTGAAATTGGGGATTTGTGGTGAGCACGGAGGAGACCCTAAATCTGTTGAGTTCTGCCATAAAATAGGACTTGATTACGTTAGCTGTTCGCCGTTTAGAGTCCCCATAGCAAGATTTGCAGCTGCACAGGCAAAGTTGAAAGAAAAGACTAAAAAAAGGAAGTAATAAAAAGAAATTTCCGGATATATAAAAACCTTAAAAGGGGCATGAAATAATGCCCCTTTTTGCGAACAAAAGACCTTATAATTATAAATTAAAGTTGACAAACTGTTTAAAATAACTTTTAATAATTATAAAAGTTCTTAATAATCATTTCATGTGAGTAATTGGGGGTTGCATAATGGGGATAAAAGAGGCGGGAAAGTATATAAAAAAACTTCATAAAAATCAGGATAATCCATATCTTTGGCCGGATTTTCTGACAGGACTACCTGACAAGGCAGCAATAATAAAGAAACTCGAACAGATATTTCCCGATCTCGGAAAATATTCTATCGCATATGTGAGAATAAGTAATATTCACCCTTATTTGTTGAAATATGGTGATAAAAGACATGCTGATATAATTCAGTGGGCTGCGGCAATCCTCCAGACAACTTCGGAGAAATGCACTCAAAGCTTCGTAGGTACACTAAGCACACATGATTTTATAGTCATATGCAAGACAAAAAATATTATGAATACAGTTAAAGAAGCTGTAAAACTTTTCAAAAAGAGAGTTAATACCTACTACACTAAGGAAGACCTGAAAAAGAAAACCACGCTGTCTTTTATGAGGAGCAGTAAGGAGAGGGTGGACATCGGATTGATGAAATTCGTATCAGTTATTGTAGACAGAAGACTTCCGGTAAAAAGAAACCGTCTTATTCAGGAGATGGGCAGAGTATGTGCAGCTATGGAGGATTCGGATAAAGAAATAATTGTTTTGACAAATAATATGTTGAGCAAATATAAGTAAATTTTGCAATATTTCTCCCCACTTCCTTACTCTTTACTCGTTACTTCTTACTTTTTGAGAACTAAAATGTTACGTCTATCGGTTACGGTATCGAAGCCCGTTTACCCCGTTTAGAAATTATTGTTATTTTTTTCTAACGGGGTTTACTCATCGCATGGCGCATGGCGCTCGGCGCATGGCGTTCTTTTTACTACTTGCTGCTTACTTTCTGCTCCCTGCTCCTTGCACCCTGCTTTTTACTCCTCACTCCTAACTACTCACCCCTCACTTTCCTTTGATCTTTGACTTTTAGTGCCTACTGCTTACGGCTCGACTAAGCTCGCCGAAGTCTTCCTACTTTTGCTTTTTACTCCTTATCCCTTACTTTCCCTTACCTTTACCTGTTTTTAATTTCTGTCTAGTGCCTACAATTCTGCATTCTGCATCCTTCATTTTACAGTAGTCGTGTGTGTTATACTGAAAAATGAGCCGCAAATCTTTTGATAAACAGATGCATATTATTGCACAGGCTCTTATTAAAATTGCAAATGATGACGCAGTTCGATCAGAACAACCGGACATTGATAATTATGTGGCTGATCTAAGAGCATCAATACATAAAGACGATTTATTGGAATATGAGCAGGCCATGGTTAATCTATATACCCTATTGCACAGCTTCGGTGCTATTTACTCTTCTAAAGAAAAGGAAATTCTTAATATAAGAAAGGGCTACTCATGTTATCCAGGAGGATTTTCACCGCTTATCAGGGCAGAACCGTATATCAAGTCTAAATCTACAGTCGCCGATCTCGGTGCTGCTAACGGGCTGCAGGGATTACTGCTGCAGCACCTTTATCCTCATCGAAAGACAATGCAGATAGAGCTTTCCTCGGAAATGATAAATGCCGGGCAAATTTTCCAGAAAGCCCTTGGTATAACTAATGACCGTGTAGAATGGATTAATGATGATATTGCAAATGTACCCTTTGAAAATGTAGATTTTATATATATATATCGACCTGCCCATCCTTATGAAGGCGGTGTTGAACTTTACAGAGCAATTTCAGATAAAATAGCCACTGTGGATAAACCGCTCGTGATTTTCAGCGTTGCAGATTGTCTTGCTCCATTCATGGATAAACGCTTTTCAATTTTTTATACAGATGGCCACCTCACCTGTTTTCACAACAAATAATCGGGGTTTTCATCGCCTGACAGTTCAAATGTCTCTTCTTTTTTAATCTCAACTGTCTCATTTCTATCAAGGAGTTCTCTGTATATGAAAGGCTTTGTGGATGTCGGTAGGTTTCTGTCAGAATATAGTTCTTTAAGATCTGATAACTTCATTTTACTTATGAATTTAGTAACAAGGGGCATTGGGGTATTAAAATTTCTTAATAATGCAAATCTGATCTGATACCTGAGTGACCATTTTGTATGTTCTGCAATCATTTTTATTAAAAGTGGTTTTGTAACCGGTTTATTGATTACATTGCATAGATGCCCCTCTGTAAGTATAGGGCTATCAAGACAATTACTGATAACTCTTTTATCACCTCTTTCCAAAAGTGTTACTATAATATTTATGTTTGCCCTTTTAGCAAGTGCTATTTTTATACCCGAAGGGAGCGATGGTATCTTCTCGGATATCATATACTCAATTTTCTGCCTTAAATTAATTGGGATATTCTGGTCTTTTGTAATATCTCCGAGGTCAAATATCCTAAGGTATTTAAGCAGTGATAAAGTTATTTTTTGAGGGGTTTTTGGATTTTTACATATAACTAGCTTTAGTTTGTAACTGTCCTTAAACCTGATATCATTGGCGAGAAGTCCGAGAACTTCCTGTGAGGTGCTCTTTTTCTTTGCCAGGAATACCGCCATCTCTTCAGTGAGGTTTCTGTTAATTGCTACATTCAAGATGACAGCAGGATGCGGATCTCTTACTAATTTCCAGAGTTCTTCGCCTTGCGCTGTTTGTGCAGCCTTTATTTTATCATTAACATTCACTATAACTATTTTAACTGAAAAGATGGCAGATATATACACATAGGTTTTTTAGCGAAGCTGAGAGTAGTAGGTTAAAATAATGCGACAAATGAAACTTTATTTAATAATCTTCTTTATATGAATCTCTTTAGCAATTTCAGGGTCTATTGCGACAGTTGTCTCATCTATTTTTATAATGCATGAGGGCGTTTTCTGAATAAGTCTTATAACACTTCCGGCTGTAATTCCAAGCGAATTAAGTTTGTTAATTCTGGAGGGCTCTGATGGAACAATAAATGTTATCCTGCCTGTAGCACCTACTTCGAATTCAGGTAAGCGTGTAACAACAGGGGTTACCTCGACTCTGAATTTATAACAGCATTCCCCTCTCGGTATAGGCTTGCCATGAGGGCAGGTTGGGGGATGTCCAAGAAATGTACATACACTCTCGGTAAGCTCTTCACTTAAAATATGCTCCATTTTACATGCATCATCCAGCACTGTTTCATCAGGCATCTCGAAAACATCAGTAAAAAGCCTTTCTGCCAGTCGCTGCCTTCTTATCAGACCCCTCGCTCTTTTTCTGCCCTGATCAGTAAAATATATTTCTTCTGCTTCAATTCTTGCAAGCTCTTGTTTCTGTAAAGTATCTATAAGTAAGGTAGTATCTGGGTCATCAGAACTTAATTTAAAACGATTAAGATCCTTATGCCCTTCCTCATCAAGAACCCATATCAATTCAAGGGCTTCATCAATTCTTTCTTTATCGGTAATAAATGCCATTTTTTCAATTATATTTTATTAGATATACACAAAACAACTAAAAGATTGACATAAAGCAAAAAAGGTGATCTCCCTCTACTGGTCTTAAACTATACCCTAAAAAAGGGTGGACTTTATAATATTAAAAAGGCAAATCGAGATACATAACGCTTTTAGTACTTTTCCTATGAATAGGGCAGGGCCCGTGCAAACGAATTAAACTAAGATGTTCTTTTGTACAGTAGCCTTTATGATTTTTAAAATTATATACGGGGTACATTTCATGATAGTGCTGCATAATCAAATCTCTTACGTGTTTTGCAATTATTGATGCTGCGGCTACAGAAGCACTTTTTGATTCAGCTTTAACTGGAGATATCTGTTTAACGAGAACAGATGGTAGTTTAACAGCATCTATAATAACCATATCGGGCAGAAAATTAAGGTCGCTCAAGGCTTTTTGCATTGCCAGTTTTGTAGCATTTAATATGTTTATTCTGTCAATTTCTTCGTGATCAACAATGCCTATTCCAATTTCTTTCGATAAAGTAATAATGTCCCAGAACAGATCTGACCTTTCCTTCTCTGGTACTTTTTTGGAATCCCTGAGACCTTTGATTTTAACTTTTTCGGGAAGAATTACAGCTGCTGCAACAACAGGGCCAGCAATTGGCCCCCTGCCTGCTTCGTCAATACCAGCAATAATTTTAAATCCTTTCTTTCGAAAGGATTCATCATGCTGATAAATATCCATATTTTATTATGATTTTGCTATCTCTTTTTCTTTTATCTTTGCAGACTTCCCGACCTTACCCCTGAGGTAATAGAGTTTTGCCCTCCTCACGTCACCTCTCTTAATAACCTTTATTTTATCAATATTAGGCGAACATAGAGGGAATATTCTCTCAACCCCGACACCGAATGAGACTTTCCTTACTATAAACGATTCTCTTGTGCCGCTACCTTTCCTTGATATCACAACACCCTGAAATGGCTGGATTCTTTCCTTGTCACCCTCGAAAACTTTAACATAAATTTTAACGGTATCTCCAACATTAAAATTACCCAGGTCTCTTTTATAACTTTCTTCAATCGATCTCATCATATTCATTTTAGCTCCTCCTCAATTTCGTCCATAATTTTCTTCTCTTCATCTGTCAGATTATATTTTCTGAGAAGTTCAGGCCTGTTCTCAAGTGTCAGCTTTAAAGCCTGTTTCTTCCTCCATCTGTAAATATCGCTATGTTTGCCTGTGAGCAATATTAAGGGGACCTTCATTCCTCTGTAATTTTCCGGCCTCGTATAATGAGGGTAATCAAGCAAGCCCCACGAAAAAGACTCTTCCTCGGCAGACCTACAATCACCAAGAACACCAGGTATCAGTCTGGCGACGGTATCTATTATAACCAAAGCAGGCAGTTCTCCGCCAGTCAATATGTAATCTCCAATAGAAATTTCGTCATCAGCAAGAGATTCTCTAATCCTCTCATCCATTGCCTCATACCTTCCGCATAAGAGTACAATTTCTCTTTTCTCTTTTGAAAGCTCTAATGCAATATCCTGGTTTAGCAGACGACCTTTTGGTGAAAGCATTATAATTCTTCTACTGTTCTGATCAGGCCATAAATTTTCCACAATCCTGAAGAATGGTTCCGGCTTCATGACCATGCCTGAGCCTCCACCATAAGGGTAATCATCAACAGTCTTATGTTTGTCTGTAGCATAATCACGCAGATTATGGATATTTACTGTTATTATTCCATTTTTAATCGCCCTGTTTAATATGCTGATTCCAAGATAACATTTGACCATATCAGGGAAAATTGTCACTATGTTGAATTTCATAGATATATAATATAGCATCATATACGAATATTTTTATATGCCACACCTGTTTTTTATACGTTTTTTATCCCGTATAGTTGTAAGGAAAGTAATTTAACGAATACGTTTTTGTTATAGGTTACGTCTTACGGTTACGGTAACAACGCCCGTTTCGGTTGTCGGTTACGTCTGTCGTCTTCGTTTATCTTAGTCTTTATTCGCCTCTAGTTTTCAATTTTCAATCTTCAATACTTTCCTTTACCTGATTGGCTTCTGACTACATTGGATGATAACAGTTTGCTTCTAGTCAGGACCTAAGACTTTCTGAAGGTATTCAAACAAGAAAGGCTGTTTTTGCTGGATTATCTCTTCCTTAAAGACTATACACAAGTAGCAAAGCTCTTGTATTTCGTTTGAATTAACTATGCTACCTTCTATTGAATCGGTTTTCATCAGACCATCTGTGGATATAAAATTTATCTCTATTGATACATTTGTACCTTTTGACAACATGCAATCTGAATATAGTCCGATACCGGTGATAGAGATGCTGGCTACAGTACTCTCAATTGACTTCTGAACCTCATTGCTTACATACGAAAGCCTTGCCGAAGCTGCTATCGGCACTCTCTTATTTCTTCGTATTTCGTCAGACATTATCAAGTATTTTACAATAAACATACAAATAATCAAAGTTTTTATGCGGCATGAACTTCGCAACGAATTTTCTATAATGGCAGGTTAGTTAATCAAGTAATCCGTCAATAACTTTAATAATTATCCTGTTTCTCTTAAGATCAATTTTTTTAATTACATCTTTTATAGCTGGTATTAAATACTCTCGTTCGTTGTTCTTAATTATATAAACATCATTGCTTCCTGTTTCAAAGATACTGTCAACTTTACCGAGCATATCACCATCTGTCGTAAAGACAGATAGTCCGATTATCTGATTATAATAATAGACACCTTCCCTTAATTCAGGAAGAGATTCCCTACTAACATATACTGTCGAATACTGATAATCTGAGGCAGTTTCTCTGTTATTGATATCATGGAAAGAAATAATCGAATACTTATTATGTTTTCTTATAGATTTTACTTTTTTGGTTTCCCATCTCCCCGCAGATTTCAGAAGATGAAAATTGGAGCCGGGTTTGAATTGATATATTAGATCTGAGAAGGGTACTGCTTTTAATTCTCCCTTAGCACCCCATATTTTTATGATTTTTGCTAATGCAATGTTATCTGGATTTATTAAGTATTATACTCCTTTAAAATTTTTACCCCTCTTATTAGCCTGCTTTATACGGGGGTTACTCCAGGATCTCGAGAACACAGCGTTTTCCTACTTTAGTACCGGATGCGCTAAGTATTGTTCTCATAGCACGTGCAGTTTTGCCCTGCTTGCCTATTACTTTTCCTAGGTCGCTTGATGCAACTCTAAGTTCATATACAGTGGTTTTCTCACCATCAATTTCATTTACAAGAACATCATTAGGTCTGTCCACCAGAGCCTTTGCCATAATCTCAACTAAATCTTTCATGATTTTCTACCTCCATGTGAAAATTTTGCTGTCTACAATCCAGCCTTTTGCAATAGCTTTTTTGTGGTATCAGTAAGTTGCGCTCCTCTCTGCAACCAAAATCTGGCTTTGTCTAAATCCAATTTGACTTCAGAAGGTTCCTTCAATGGATTATATGTTCCCAAGATTTCTATAAAAGGTCCATCCCTCCTTTTCCTAGAATCAGCCACAACAATCCTGTAAAAAGGTCTTTTGTGTGATCCTGCTCTTGTTAATCTTATTTTTACCAAAAATACCTCCTATTAGATATCGTTAATTCTAATATATTCTAAATTGTAAAGTAAAGACCGTAGTTAGAATATAATTTTTTTATGTTGTGAACCCCTTATGAATTATTTATTGTGCTTTTTAAACTGGATAAATGAAGCTAAAAAGGGAGAAATTTCGGCAGTTTCAATCCTTTCTTTCCTTTGAACATCTTGAGCATCTTTTTTAATTCAATATACTGCTTTATAACTCTATTTACATCAGAGACATTTGTTCCGCTCCCTTTTGCGATTCTCTTCCTCCTGCTTCCGTTAATAATATTATGATTAACCCTTTCCTTTTTAGTCATTGAATTGATTATTGCTTCTATCTTAATAAATTCGTTTTCGTCAACGTTTAAATTCTTCACTTTGCTAAGTCCTGGGATCATACCGATTATGCTTTCAAGAGGTCCCATATTGCGTATTTTCCTCAATTGCTCTTTAAGGTCATCAAATGTAAATGAATCTTCTAAAATTCTTTTCTGGAGAACCTCGGCCTCTCTTTGTTCAAAAGTTTGCTGTGCCTGTTCTATTAAACTTAACATATCACCCATACCGAGGATTCTCGATGCAATTCTGTCGGGATAGAAAGGCTCCAGCATATCTATTTTTTCGCCTACACCGATAAATTTAATAGGTTTATCAGTAATAGCTCTTATTGACAGAGCTGCACCACCCCGTGCATCTCCATCCATCTTGGTAAGTATGATTCCATCTATGCCTATTTTCTCATTAAAATATTTTGAAATATTAACAGCATCCTGGCCTGTCATAGAATCAGCAACAAAGATGGTCTCTTTTGGAGATACTCCTTCTTTTATTCTGCTTAATTCTTCCATTAGAGATTCATCTATATGAAGTCTGCCCGCTGTATCAAGTATCAGGATATCATTAGCATCCAGCCTTGCCTTATTAATCGATTCTTTGGCGAGGAGAACGGGATCTTTTATTTCTCTTGAATGGAAAACACTTACATCAATCTGCTTCCCGAGCGTTATAATTTGATCAATAGCTGCAGGCCTCTGGAGATCACAGGCAACAAGCATAGGTCGTCTTCCTTCCTTTTTGAAAAATTTTGCAAGCTTAGCAGCCGTAGTAGTTTTGCCTGATCCATGAAGGCCTACCATCATTATCACAGTTGGCGGGTTTGGCGATAGATCTATTTTGCTGGTTGATTTGCCCAGAAGTTCACATAGTTCGTCGTTAACGATCTTAATTACCTGCTGACCTGGTGTAAGGCTTTCAAGTACTACCTTACCAACAGCCTTGGCTTTGATCCTTTGAATGAGATCTTTTACAACCTTAAAGTTAACATCAGCCTCAAGGAGTGCAAGTCTGATCTCCTTTAAGGCTATTTCAACATCTTCTTCTTTAAGCAGGCCTTTGCTTTTTAATTTTTTAAATATTCCATCCAGCTTTTCACTTAAGCTTTCAAACATTTATTTCAATTATCCTTAATTCTTAAGATTCTTTGATCGTAGATATTATATTAAATTTATTCTCAATGGTTTAATCAAAAAAAGATAATACCTGAAAATCAGGTATTTAGAAGTGAATCAATTTTTGCCTTAAGATGGAGCTTTGGGACAGCTCCTACAATTTGATCAACTTTTTGACCGTCTTTGAAAAACATAAGTGTGGGTATCCCCATAATTTTATACTTAGTAGCAATTTCAGGATTGTCATCGGTGTTTAATTTCATAAATTTTACCTTTCCAGCATACTCTTTAGACAATTCCTCTACGGTTGGGGCAACAATACGACAGGGTCCGCACCAAACAGCCCAGAAATCAATCATAATTAAACCGGTTGAACCAAGCACCTCGTTTTCCCATGTTGCAGTTGTAACTTCATGTACTCCTTCAGACATATATTCCTCCTAACGTAGATTAGATAATTATATTTTGTAATTAAACCATTTGTCAATGAAACAGGTATTTTATGGGGGTAATTCCCGTTTAAAGGAAGATGTGCGGATGCTATTATCTAAAATACCAGAGATATCTTGCGCTCTTTTGCGTAATTTTTTATTACCATTACAGCAGAATATAGTCTCTGCAGTTTCAGATTTCTTATTCTTATAGCGGCTATATCATTGGTTGGAAATTTCTCTCTCCTTATTTCTGCCTGGATCTTTGATATCTCCTTATAAAAATCACGCAGAACTATAGGCTCGAATGACTTCAGAAATATCGGATTTACTGTCACGTAACCCTCGGCAATATCATAAATCAATGCTTTTATACTTTTGCCTCTAACTACTGCCATTTCCCTTCTTCCTATAGAAAAATCTTGATAATATTATACCAACTTCAAACAAAATTATCATCGGAAATGCCATTAACGTCTGGTTAAAGGCATCAGGTGTCGGCGTCAATATAGCTGCTACAACAAAAGAAAAAAGGACAGCGTATTTTCTGTGTTTAGCGAGTATTTTTGGTGATACTAATCCGAATTTTGTAAGAAACACGATGATAAGAGGCAGTTCAAAAACTAGACCAAATGCTAAAATAAACTTCAGGCAGAAATCAATATAATTCCCGACAGATATCATTGGGCTAATGTCTGTCGTTTTATAACCGAGCAGGAAAGTCATTGCGAATGGAAGTACTATAAGAAAACAAAACAGAGTTCCCACCAGGAATAGTGTCGTTGCAGATAACATAAAAGGCATAAAATATTTTTTTTCTCTTGGTAAAAGTCCGGGTGAAATGAAACGCCAGAAATGATAAAACAGAAGAGGCATTGAAATAATTAATGCCGTAACAAAAGAAATCTTCAGGTGAATCCAGAATGCCTCTGCAGGTGCAAGGAATACAAGAGAAGTAGCATTTTTTTCTATTACCTTAATATACGGGCTCGTGGTAATTATCTTAAATTCTGATTTAAGCGGAAAGGATAAAATCCTGAAAATTTCTTCAGAGTAGCTGAAGGTGCCGATAAACAATACAGAGATTGCTACAATGGATATCAAAATCCTTCTTCTCAGTTCAGAAAGATGTTCTGTCAGAGGCAGTTTAGAATCTTCCAATTATATCTTTCCCTGTTTTTCATTGTTGTCAGAATTTTTATTGTTACCTCTTTCTTCCTTTTGATGTAATTTATAAATTTCATCAGCCTGTTCTTTTTCTATTTCATTGAATTCTGCTTCTATTTGCGTTTTCGTATTCTGAAAACCTTTCCTTATTTCACCAAACCATTTGCCAAGTGTTCTGCCAAGTTCAGGAAGCTTTTTAGGACCGAAAACCAAGAGTGCAATTAAAAATATTACTAATAATTCCTGAAAACCAAGATCAAACATAAATCAATTCCTCAAGGACAGATCAAAATTGCAAGATATTATTCTTCTTCGTAAATCTTTTTAATCTTCTTCTTTTCGTGAGGGGTTATAAAGCTAACTGAAAACATAACCCTGTATTCAGGCTTTCTGTTTTTTAGGTCAAAACCAGCACCAATTGTTGTATAAATATATTCTGTAGTCCTTATCCTGTAGCCAAATCTCGCCTCTATCAGATCGTACTCATCTGTGAAAAAGTTCTTTTTTGAAAGGATTTCACCCATTATTTTAAAATTATTCGCAGCTGAAAATTCTATTCCTCCAGTAAATATTATCTCATCATTAAGACTATCGGTTCCAGGTTTTTCATAAAAAAGATTCAGATGACCGTTAACTGGACCTACTCTCTTGCTAAGAATTAAGCCGGCTCCGTAGCTACCATTTGAAGTAAATTCTTCTTCACCATTACTTAAAGCACCTACAACCAGGTAAGCAAGAGAAGGCCCATATTTGCCCTCATTGTAAAATCTATGCTTAATTCCGACAGAAATATCTTCAAATCCTTCAAATGAATCCATATAGTCGGATACATAAGGGACTGTAAAATTTAATTCAATTGAATCCGTAATGCCATATGCACCTTTAAAAGCAAATCTAAAGAAATTAGGCTCACCGGATCTTTCTGCATATATTTCAAAAGAAGATTTATTTTTTGTCAGGCTATCAGCGCTGAAAGTTGAAAAAACTCCATTTGGAGCAGTCGGTTGAAGTCCAATAAGATCAAAGGAATATGACTTTCGGGATATTAGTAAAAATAAAACAGATAACAGAAATATTAGTAAATAAAGCCTTTTCATTAAGAAGAAAATAACAGAAAGAAACTATGCGTGTCAATCCTGCTCCTCTTGTGTCACAGGTCAATAAAAAAGTAGGAAGTAAGCAGTAAGCACTAAAAGGCAAAGATCAAAGGAAAGTGAGGGGTGAGTAGTTAGGAGTGAGGAGTAAAAAGCAGTGTGCAAGGAGCAGGGAGCATAGTGCAGGGCGAACCAGAGAAACCAGAAAAACCAGAAAAACTAAATAAAAACGTAACCTATAGACGATAGACGAAACGGGCATCGTAACCTTTACCGTAATAAGTAACCTTTTAGTTTGAAAGCAGTAAGCAGTAAAAAGAACGCTATGCACCATGCGCCATGCGATGAGTAAACGTGTATCGTCACCGTAACCATTTTGCAGTTTAAATACTCCCGTTTTTTCATTTACTCCTTACTCCTCACTCCTTACTAATTATTCTTTGTGCCCTTTGCGGCTTTGCGGTTAAATACCTCCACAGAAAACGGGTTTATTTCGTTCTCTTGCGACTAAGGCAGAATTTGTCAAGGTTACTTTCGAAAAGTTGACTTTTTATGATATTATATAATTTAATAATTACTTTGAGATAATAAAAAATGTATGCGATTCTAGAAACAGGCGGTCAACAGCACAAAGTTTCCCAGGGCGATATTATAAAAGTGAAGAAGATTGCCATTGGAAATAAAAAAGAGGTGATTTTCGATAAGGTTCTTCTGCTTTCAAAAGATAAAGATATATTCCTGGGTAAACCCTTTCTGGAAAACGCTTCTGTAAAAGCAGAAGTACAGGGAACCGGAAGATCCCCTAAGATTCTGGTTTACAAGCAGAAGCCTAGAAAAGGTTACAGAAAGCTAAGGGGACACAGACAGGATTACATGGTATTAAAAATAAAGGATATAGTGTTCGGAGGATAGTGTATGGCACACAAAAAAGGTGTTGGTAGTTCAAGAAACGGTCGTGATAGTGAGTCACAGCGACTTGGGGTAAAGAGATTTGGCGGACAGTTTGTAAAGGCAGGTAATATAATTGTACGCCAGAGGGGAACTAAATTCCATCCAGGTGCTAATGTTAAGAAAGGCTCAGATGACACCCTTTTTGCCCTGACAAGCGGAATTGTCAGTTTTGAAAGGAAAGACCGGGAGAGGTTAAAAATAAGTGTTTATCCCGTGACTCAGGAATAACAAAAATATTAATAAAAACAAAAAAAGGCAGATGTCAATCTGCCTTTTTTTGTTTTACAATAATATATGCAATTTGTTGATTACTCAAAAATATTTGTAAAAAGCGGAAGAGGGGGAAGAGGTTGTGTCAGCTTCCGCAGGGAAAAATATGTTCCAAGAGGTGGCCCTGATGGTGGAGATGGTGGTAAAGGTGGCGATGTTATTATAAGAGCAACAAGACAGATAAACACACTTCTAGATTTTAAATATAAACGTGAATATAAAGCTAAAAACGGTCAGCAAGGCATGGGCAGGAAAATGCATGGTAAAAATGGTGATGATTTATTTATCCCTGTGCCTGCAGGAACAGTAATAAAATCTGCAGATTCTAACAATATCTTAGCAGACCTTATCAAAGATGGTGATTTCTTTGTTGTGGCAAAAGGGGGTAGGGGAGGATTAGGAAACTCACATTTTGCTAAGCCGACAAAGCAGGCTCCACGGTATGCCCAACCTGGAGAAGAAGGTGAAGAAAAGTTTTTGATTCTGGAACTGAAGCTTCTGGCAGACGTTGGCCTTGTGGGACTACCAAATGCCGGCAAATCAACCTTAATCTCTATTATTTCGTCAGCCAAGCCCAGGATAGCCGATTATCCTTTTACTACTATTGTTCCAAACCTAGGGATAGTTAAGGTCAACAATTATAAAAGTTTTGTTGTAGCAGACCTGCCGGGCCTGATAGAGGGTGCGCACAAAGGCACAGGTTTGGGGTTCAGGTTTTTAAGACATATCGAGCGTACCAAAATGTTCCTCCATCTTGTCGATATATCTGATATGGCCCATGATAATCCAGTTGTACAATACGAAAAGGTCACTAGCGAACTAAAACAGTACGGTCCTGAATTGATGCTAAAGGCACAGGCTGTTGTTGCTACTAAACTGGATATAGTTACTGATAAGACAAAGCTTGACATGCTTGAAAAATATTGCAAAACTAATAATATTGATTTTTTTAAAATATCCTCTGTGACAGGAAAGGGAATAAAAAAACTCTTAAATTATATGAATGTTGTTCTGCAAGAGAAAGAAAAATGAAAAGGATAGTCATTAAGATAGGCAGTAATATTCTTGCATCCGAGCAGAAAGGCCTAGATATAAATAAAATATACAAACTATCAGAACATATTTCAAAGCTTGCATCCCTTGGCTATGATGTTGTTGTCGTATCATCAGGCGCAATAGCTGCAGGCATGATGAAAATTGGATTAAAATCAAAACCCAAAGATATCAGAACCAAGCAGGCTGCTGCCGCTGTAGGACAGAGTAGCCTTATGTGGGCCTATGAGAAGGGATTTGCAAAATTCGGCAAAAAAGTAGCCCAGGTCTTATTGACAAGTGAAGATTTCTCTGACAGGAAGAGATATATTAATTCAAAAAACACTTTGATGACACTTCTGTCTTACGGCATAGTTCCCATAGTTAATGAAAATGATACTGTCGCTACTGATGAGATTAAGTTTGGAGATAATGACAATCTTGCGTCATTTGTTGCTATCCTTGCAGAGGCTGAAATGCTTATTGTACTCTCTGATGTAGAAGGTCTCTACAAGGAAGATCCAAGAGTTAACTCGAAAGCTGAATTAATCCAATATGTTGAAGAAGTTACCCCGGAAATAGAGAAAATTGCAGGGGTGACAACAAGTTTTGTCGGTACCGGTGGAATGTATTCAAAAGTTCTTGCAGCAAAGAGAGCTACATCTCATGGAATAGCTGTAAATGTGATAAGCGGTAAAAAGGTAGGACTTCTTACCTCAATAATAAAAGGAAAGAAACAGGGGACATTCTTCAACCCGAGTAAAAATAAAATCTCTCACAGGAAGGGCTGGATAGCATATATCAGCCGTTCCAAAGGAACGATCATGCTCGATGATGGAGCAGTTAAGGCTATACTTGATAGGGGGAAAAGCCTGTTGCCTTCTGGTATTATTTCTGTTGATGGAGATTTTGATGTTGGTGATTCTGTGTATTGTGTTGATTCTGAAAAAAAACGTATTGCTAAAGGTTTGACTAACTATTCCTCTGTTGATATCAAAAAAATTATGGGACATAAGACATCAGAAATAGACAGAATTCTTGGTTACAAGTATTCGGATGAAGCAATTCACAGGGATAACCTGGTGATAATTTAAAAAAAGTCATTTATTTTCTTTCAAGCTTCTGATAAATACCCTAACTATATCCGGGTCAAATTGTGAACCAGAGCAACGCAAGAGTTCATTGACCGCGTTTTTACTGCCTGGAGTTTTCCTGTATGGTCTATCCGATGTCATAGAATCATAAGAATCAGCAACAGAAATAATTCTTGATATAAGCGGTATTTTAACTCCTGATAAACCGTCAGGATAACCTTTTCCATCTACTCTTTCATGGTGATGTCTAACTATATTAACTACATTCTTAAGTTCTTTAGCTGGCAGAAGGATGCCGGCACCTTTATCTGGATGTTTTTTAACTATTTCATATTCTTCTGACGAAAGCTTCCCGGGTTTCTCCAGTAAATAATCGTACGTTCCAATTTTTCCTATATCATGTAAGATTGCTGAGAGCTCGGTCAGTTTTAAGTCTTCCTTGCTTAATTTGAGTTTATTTGCAATCATCAAAGAATATAGTGTAACTCTTTCCGAATGTCCTTTTGTCCAGATTGATTTTGCATCTATCGCAGCAATTAAAGCCTTTACAGTGTTTAAAAAGAGTTTTTCGGTTTCATTTACTCTATATTTGAGTTTTTCGAAACTGTAAATGTTCTCCAGTGAAACACCAAGCTGTTTTGTTAATAAAATAGCGGTTTCTACATCAGCCTGGGTAAAAGAGCTTTCATTATTTGAAATAAAAACAATGCCGATATTTTTTTCTGAAACCTTTACAGGCAGATATAGTTTATTAGATTCAAATTTCGCAGTTTTTTCTGAATAACTTTTTTGGAGTTTTTTATTATTTATTTCTATTTTTTCAGGGACTGAAAGCAGCTTTGTCAATCTTCCCGTCTTAAAATCTTCAATGAAAAAGGCTGCTTCTTTTGCACCTGTTTGTTTCATGATGCTCTCTATGACAATATTAGAAGCCTCCATTTTATCTCTGGATAATAATGCAAGCTCACTTATCTGGGGAATATGAGTAAAACTCTTTAATCTTTTTATCTCTTTAAGAACCTCTGCTTTTTCTATGGTATTTTTTACTGAAACCTCGAGTTCTTCTACACGAAACGGTTTATTTATGATGTCATATGCTCCTTCTCTAAGAGCCTCGATAGCCATATTGTATGTTCCGTATCCGGTAATTACTATGAAAGGTGTATATGGTTTTTCTTTTTTAATCTTTCTCATAAGTTCTATTCCGTTCATTTTAGGCATTTTTACATCAGTAATAATAAGATCGTAATTTTCCTTTAAAGAGTAATTTATTGCATGGATAGGATCACCGGTTACCATGACATCGAAACCCATCTTTTTAAGAACTTCTAAGCAGAGTTCTCTTGTTATTAATTCATCATCTACTACCAGTATTTTAGATTTCATAGTTATTATGTCTGTCCCTTAATAATACTCTTTAAAAGCCCTCTTGCCTCCAAAAAGATTTCTAAAAAAGTCTGAACTCTGTAATCAGTATATGTATAAGGCAAAGGTGTAAATTTACCATCTTTATAAATTAATGTTAGTTCTGCATATATGCCTTTTCCGAGATAAATTCTATGAGAATAATTTTTTGTTGATGCAAGGACTACTTTTGCGGGAGCTACGTAGCCTGGATCAAGATTAATCTGTCTTTTATCTGCTTCGGAAAAGTTAAGCTCTATTTCGTTTGTAATCAATTTAGCATCTGCAAGTATGGAAGGATCTATAATATTATCGAAGAAAATAAAATTTCTGTATATTGGCGTCCCTAACTCTTTATCGTAATAATTTGTAAAATTCCAGGGATAGGTATCACTCTGAAACAATATATTGCCAAATTTCTCTTTTAAGACTTTCACTGAAGCATCAAGAATATCATTTTTTGAAAAGAGAGCACCAACAAAAAGAATTGATTTTTCATGAGGCTGAGGTATTCCCATTATTCATTTCAGAAGGGAATAAATAAAATTTTTCCACTCGGGCGAGTTCCATTCAGAAGGCCCTAGGATATACTTCCGGATAATGCCTTTTTTGTCTATAATGAATGTCTCTGGAACTCCTTTAACTCCATATTTTCTGGAAGTAATGCCATCTTTATCTGTATATACCGGGAAGGTATATCCATTTAAACTAATGTATTCTAAAGCTATTTCCCTTCTTTCATTGTAAATAATAGTTATCATGCGAAAATTGTCATTATCTGACATTTCCCTGTGAAGAGCCTCGATTGAAGGCAACTCATCTCTGCAGGGTTTACACCATGAAGCCCAGAAATTAATAAATAGGACTTTGCCAATGAGATCAGAAGATGAAAGTCTATTGCCATTTATGGCATCTGTGAGTGTAAATTCCGGTGCTTTAAGTCCTACAGCAACTTTTTTTTTAGCAATATCCTGATCAGAGATGAATATTAAAAAGAATGCCCCCACTATAAACAGTATTGTAATAATTATCGCCTTGTTTCTTGATGTCACTATTTTTTAACTCTGTATTTAAGTTGAATGATGAAGATTTGTCTATATATTAATTTACTCCAGAAAGAACTGATGCCTCTTCAGCCGCTACAAAAATGGGGGTCCCCGATTCCAATAAAACGTTAATTTTGTGTGATCCTTTAAATTTACCCTTTAGGATTTCTTCCGATAGAGGATCCTCTATAACCTTTTGAATAGCTCTTCTCATCGGTCTTGCACCGTAAACAGGGTTATAATATTTTTCTAATATCCAATCTTTAACTTCATCGGATACTTCGATTATAAGTTCCTGTTCGATGAGCAGATCATTCGTTTCCTTTATAAGCAAGTCAATTATAGAAAACAGATGTTCTTTTTCAAGCGGATGAAACACAACTGTTTCGTCGACCCTGTTAAGGAATTCAGGGTTGAATGTCTTTTTTAACTCATTAAGAATATTTTCCTTTATTTTACCGTAAATTAAGTCTGCATTATCCTTCTGGAAACCAAGAGGTGTTGATTTTTCTATCATTCTTGAACCTATATTCGATGTCATTATTATTACAGTGTTCCGGAAGTCTACTTTTCTCCCAAAGCTATCAGTAAGAACTCCTTCATCAAGCACCTGCAGAAGAATATTGAACACGTCTGGATGAGCTTTTTCTATCTCATCAAAAAGTATTACAGAGTATGGTTTCTTACGAACTTTCTCGGTCAACTGTCCGCCTTCTTCGTAGCCAACATAGCCTGGCGGTGCACCTGTAAGTTTTGAAACATTAAATCTTTCTATATACTCAGACATATCAATCTTGATCAAAGAATTTTCATCGTTAAAGAGAAAGTTTGCAAGAGCCTTTGCAAGTTCTGTCTTGCCAACTCCGGTCGGTCCAAGGAAGAAGAAAGAACCTATCGGTTTCTTGGTATTCTTTAATCCAGCCCTTGATCTCCTTAATGACTTGGAGACCGCAATTAAAGCTTCTTCCTGAGCTACAATTCTATTGTGAAGCTCCTCCTCCATCCTTAGAAGTTTTTCTGACTCCTTTTCCTCTATCTTTGATATAGGTATTCCTGTCATTTTAGATACGGTATATGCAATATCTTCTTCTGCAACAACAGGTATTTCTTTGTTCAGGCTTTCCTTCCATCTCTCTTGAGTTTGGTCATACAGTTTCCTGAACTTTTCTTCTTCCGCCCTTACGGAAGAAGCTTTTTCAAGGTCATGAAGTTTTATGTACAGGTTCTTTTCTTTTGTAAGTCTATTTATCTTGTTTTCAATCTCTTTTAATTCCAGAGGAGGTGTAAACCTTTTTAATTTTATTCTTGAACAAGTTTCATCAATAACATCTATAGCCTTGTCAGGAAGAAATCTTTCAGATATATATCTATCAGAAAGTCTGGCTGAGGCATTTACAGCTTCAGCATTGACTTTTACTTTATGGTGTGTCTCATATCTTGACTTTATTCCATTTAATATCTCAATAGTATCTTTTATGTCTGGTGGCTGTATATATATAGGCTGGAATCTCCTTTCAAACGCCCTGTCTCTCTCTATATATTTTCTGTATTCATCATGAGTTGTAGCCCCAATGCATTGTACTTCACCTCTTGAAAGTGCAGGTTTCAACATGCTTGATGCATCTATTGAACCTTCTGCTGCACCAGCGCCTATCAGGGTATGAAGTTCGTCAATGAATAATATGACATTATTCACCTGAATAATTTCCTTCATGACAATTTTTAGCCTTTCCTCAAACTGTCCACGATATTTAGTTCCTGCGATAAGTGAACCTAAGTCTAGAGAAACGATTCTTTTGCCATACAGACTCTCCGGCACATTACCTGACACGATTCTTTGACAAAGACCTTCTACTATTGCGGTTTTACCTACACCGGGCTCTCCTATTATTGCAGGGTTATTTTTAATTCTTCTTTCAAGTACCTGTAAGACTCTCTCTATTTCATCTTCCCTGCCTATTATGGGGTCAAGACGGTTCTCTTTTGCCAGTAATGTAAGATCCCTGCCAAATTCATCAAGAGCAGGAGTTGTGCTACGCTTTTCCTTGATATGAGTATAAGATTTCATCGACAGGTTTATTGTCAGCTGTCTTGCACCGAGGAGATTTGCCCCAAGGTTGCGCATAATTTTACCGGCAATGCCTTCATCTTCTCTTATCAGTCCTAAAAGTAGATGTTCGCTTCCAATATAATTATGACCAATCAGCCTCGCCTCCTCAACAGCTAATTCAAGCACCTTCTTAGCTCTGGGTGTAAAAGGAATATCTCCAAAGGTTAATAAGTTGACACCTGCCGGAAGATTTCTCTCTATCTCCATTCGAAGTTCTTCAATAGCAATACCCATCTTCTTCAATATTGCTATTGATAGTCCGTCATCCTCTCTCAGGATGGCTAGTAATAGATGTTCTGTTCCAAGGTAATCGTTCTGGCGCTTTTCAGCCTCTTCCTTAGCAAATATTATGACTCTTCTGCCTCGTTCTGTAAATTTTTCAAACATTATTTCTCCTCAATAGAGTATTATGACTCCTAATAAAATAATACTTGCTTTAACCCCATATTGTCAATAAATGTAACAATACAGACTGATATTATTATATCAATAGATATGTCATTATGAACAGTCCTAAACACACTAGATGATTTTTAAGTAATTTCGTATGAGGCAGGCTCTTAGACAACGTCTTTTCTAGTTATGGCAGGATCAACATTTTTTCTGATTTAAAGCTTCCATAATTTCCCTTGCTCTTTTTACAGCCTCTTTTCCTTAGATATTAATTTATCCAATAAATCTCTTACAGAAGACGCCGATCTGTTGAACTGTCCCATTTCATCCTCTGCAAGATTAATTTCTACTACTTTTTCGACCCCATTCCTGCCAAGAATAACAGGAACACCGATAAAAAGGTCTTTTATTCCATATTCACCGTCAAGATAAGCAGAACATGGTAAAACACATTTTTCATCGAGAAGTACAGACTTAACCATCTTAAACACAGATGCTGCGGGTGCATAAAAAGCACTACCGGTCTTAAGTAAGTTTACTATTTCTGCTCCTCCATTTCTTGTTCTGTCAATAAGTTCATCAATGATATCTTTACTGAGGAGTTCATCAATAGAAATTCCTTTAATAGTCATAAACCTTGGCAAAGATACCATGAGATCGCCATGTCCTCCCAGGACAATGGTTTCTATATCTTCCGGAGAAACACCTAATTTCATTGAAACAAAAGTCCTGAATCTTGAAGAGTCCAGTATACCTCCCATTCCAATTACCTTTTGTGGATTGAATCCGGAAACCTTCCATGCTATATATGTCATCACATCCATTGGATTAGATACTACTATTAATATGCTGTCTGGAGAAAGCCTTGATGTCTCAAATACTACACTTTTTATAATTTCAGCATTTGCATGCAACAGGTCATCTCTGCTCATGCCAGGTTTTCTTGGAAAACCTGCGGTAAATACCAAAATATCAGAATTTGCAGTGTCGTTATAATTGTTAGTACCTGACACCAGTGAAGTCGATTTCCAGAGAGGACACGCTTCCGCTATATCAAGTGCCTTTCCCTGAGGTATACCTTCAATAACATCGAATAGAACAACATCAGCAATTCCCTCAAAAGCTATAAGCTGTGCAGTGGTTGCCCCAACATTACCTGCTCCTATTATTGATACCTTAGCTTTCATGAAGATTATAATTATATAAGGAGAAATAATAGATTGGCAAGAATAAAACAAAATCTGCGTCCAATTTCAACTGTCCCCACTTTATTAAATTTATCCTTGACATAATAAATAATCTTTGTTATATAAGTAAATCTCTATGGAAATTCCCCTTAAAATAGACGATTTTTTCTGCCCGAATAAATATTGTGATTATCACGGTAAAAAGGGTCTCGGGAATATTATAGTCCATTACACATATGGAAGAGATCAAAGAAAACTTCTTCGCTGTAAAACATGTAACTCCAAGTTCTCTGAAAGAAGAGAAACACTTTTCTACAGAATGCACACCAAAGAAACAAAGATAAAGGAAGTAATTAATTATCTGCTCGGCGGAATGAGTTACAGGGAAGCAGCAACTGCAGCCAGTGTCGACAAGGATACTGTTCAAAGGATATGGAAAAGGTTTCTGGACTACTGTGAAGAATCCCTGAACAATATGCTTGAGGAATACAATATAAGACTAGAAGACTTGATAAAGCATTTATATAACAGATCATACAGGGTAAAATAGTAATATTAGTGTTTTCAAAATGACTTATAAGGAAAAAGACGATGAGAGATATTAGAGTAGCAATTGCCGGTCTTGGAAACTGTGCAAGTGCATTAATTCAGGGAATTAATTACTACAAAAAAATAAACAGTAAAGATCCTTACTGGTCACTCGGACTGATGCATTATAACCTTGGTGGGTATACGCCTGAAAATATTAAATTTGTTGCTGCATTTGATATAGACAAAAGAAAGGTAGGCAAGAGTTTACATCAGGCGATATTCAGCAAGCCAAACTGCACAAAAGTATTTCATAAAGTAAATTTTCGTTCTCCAGTAATTGTGCAGATGGGTAATATCCTGGATGGCATGTCAGATCATATGAAAATTTACCCGGACAAAAGAAGATTTATTCCTTCCAATAAAAAACCCGTTGATATCATAAAAGTTTTAAAAATTTCCAGGGCTGACATACTTTTAAACTATCTGCCTGTCGGTTCTGAAAAAGCGACTGCCTATTATGCCGAGGCATGCTTAAAGGCAGGGGTCAGCATAATAAATTGTATACCTGTATTTATAGTTTCAAATAAGTTATGGGCAAGGAAATTTGAAGACAGAGGCATCCCTATAATAGGAGACGATATCAAAAGTCAAATTGGTGCTACAATTGTACACCGTTGCTTGACGAAGTTATTTGAAGATAGAGGTGTTAAATTAGATAATACCTATCAGATGAATGTAGGCGGCAACACTGACTTCCTGAACATGCTGAACCATTCACGACTCAAGAAGAAAAAGATTTCCAAGACCGAATCTGTACAATCCCAGCTCATTAAACCACTTGATTATGAAAATATTCATATAGGTCCATCTGATTATATACCATGGCTTAACGACAATAAAGTATGCTTTTTAAGGATGGAGGGAAGGGGATTCGGCAACATCACGCTCAATCTCGAGTTGAGATTGTCTGTTGAGGATTCTCCCAATAGTGCCGGCGTCGTAATAGATGCGATAAGATGCTGCAAAATTGCAAGAGACAGGAAAGTTGGCGGGCCTCTTATTTCACCGTCCGCTTATTTTATGAAATATCCACCAAAACAATTCTCTGACGATACAGCAAAAGAAATGGTTGAAGACTTTATTCATGGAAAAAGAAACAGATAAGTTTACGTAATGTTTGGTGAAAAATTAGGACATGTCTTCGATAAACCTCTCAGACCAATTGCCAGCAAGATACCTTTTACGCCTAACACATTAACCGTTATAGGTTTCATTATTACACTCTTTGCATCTTATATGCTCACTTTTGACTTGCTTATTGGTGGTATACTTATTCTTGCGGGAGGGGTTTTTGATATTCTCGACGGGGTTGTTGCAAGGATTCACAATAAGAGTTCGAAATTCGGCGCATTTCTTGATTCTGTTTTAGACAGGTATTCAGATGCATTTATTCTGCTTGCAATAGCATGGAACCTGTGGAGAAATGATAACGCTACCGGTGCTCTACTCTGTTTTGGGATTTTAGTAGGTGCTTTCCTGATCAGCTATACACGCGCTCGAGCTGAAGGGCTTGGAGAAGAATGTAAGCACGGGCTAATGGAAAGACCTGAAAGGATCATTCTTATAGCCTTTGGTGCGATTACGGGCTTTATAATGCCCGTATTATGGATCATGCTATTGCTTACCCATTTTACTGTTTTTCAGAGAATCTATCATGTATGGAGGATTACGTATGAAAGATAAAGATAATTCCTTTGATATAAGAGACAAAAGAAGATTTCATTCTGAGGAGAATACTTCTAAAAAAAAGTCATTCACTAAGAACAAAAAAGACTCTGAACAGTTGAGCTCATTTGAAGTAAATTTTCTTTCTTACATATTAGGAATGAGCACATCTGCTTTTGTGGCATTAGGTGACATCGAAAATCCTGTAACCCGAGAGAAAGAAACAGACCTCTCCGTTGCCAAACAAATCATAGATATATTGGGAATTTTGGAGGAAAAGACAAGGGGTAATTTAACAGATGAAGAAGAAAAGGCATTTAAAGAAGTTCTTTACGGCCTGAGAATGTCATATGTCCAAAAGGCAGAAAGCACCGGAGAAAATAAATAATAAAATAAATGCAGACTTTTTATCAGGTCAAAATTCAATTCCTTTTCTGCCCTTAATATTATTTATGTATGGATGTTTAATCTTCTGCATGTATGTAACATAGTCAGCAATACTCATTATCTTCTCATCAGCACCCCGACCGGTTAATACGAGTTCAAGATTATCGGGTTTATTTTTAATGAAATTTACTGCTTCATCCTCTGACAGGAGGCCTTCTGTTATAAGACATATGAATTCATCAAGGACGATTAAGTCATGTCTTGCTTCTGAAAAAATATCTTTCAGGTAATTCAAAGCCTTTCCAATCTCATCTTTTAACAAGTTTTTATCAATGGAAGGATGAAAAAGCGGAGATCTAACTTTATCAAATATAATAGTCTCTATGCTTATATCCTCTAATATTAAACTTTCTCCACTGGAGTGATTTTCCTTGAAGAACTGTACAAACAGTGTCCTGAGACCCCTGCTTTTTGCTCTTATGACAAGTCCAACAGCAGCAGTTGTTTTTCCCTTTCCGTCACCTGTATATATATGTATTAATCCTTTATTCATAAATATAGTGTATGTTATTTAAGTTAAAGATACAGGTAAAGGCAGCGGTAATTACTGAAAAAGTCGCGGTATAGCAATTCTTTTACTTATGGCGGTTTTTCATTCACCAAAAGCCAGTAATAGCCTATAATTTTAACTGTTTCAACAAATTTATCAAAATCAACAGGCTTTCTTATATAGCTGTTTACACCAAGATTATAGCTATCCACAATGTCCCTATCTTCCTTGGAGGAAGTAAGGACAACAACAGGTGTTTTACGTAAATTGTCATCATTTTTGATTCTTTTCAAGACCTCAATGCCGTCCACTTTAGGGAGTTTGAGGTCAAGAAGGATTAAGCCAGGCACTGTATGTTTTGAGTCATCATGTTGGTCAGTCCCGAAAAGATAGTCGAGTGCCCGCTGTCCATCCCGTACTACCGAAATAGTGTTTAGAATGTTATTTTTCTTCAAGGCATGTATTGTCAATTCCACATCATCGGGATTATCTTCAACCAGTAGAATCTCAAGATTCATATTCAACATTTTATCAATCCTTTTAGAAATACCCCAAATATTATTTTATACTTTAGTACCTTATATAAAAAAGCAAAATAACATTAATTTGCTTTTTTAATATATAATGAAACTACCATAATATTTTTAAAAATTCAATAGTATTTTTTTGTTTTTAGCGCAGTAGAAATGAGATTAGATATGAAGATTTTTATTGTATATTTTATAGAATAATAGAAAAGGGCACCTGTATTTTTAATGAAGCTTAGGATAGGACATCTTTCCACATTCTATCACACAGCAATCTTACTAATGGCAAAGCAGGATATTACTAAAAGTCTAAAGGCTGACCTTGAATGGAGACTTTTCGGTACAGGACCAGCAATAGTAAATGCATTCGAAAAGGAAGAAATCGACCTCGCATATTTAGGCCTGCCACCGTCTATTATCGGAATTGACAGAGGTATAAAAATAAAATGCATAGCTGGAGGGCATATAGAAGGCACCGTCATAATCGGAAGTAAACAGCATAAGGGTTTTCCTGAATTAAAAGAACTTGGTGATATACTAAAACAATTTGCCGGTCTTAAAATAGGGGTGCCGGGGAAAGGGTCAATACATGATGTAATCTTAACTGACTGTCTTCAGAAATATGCTCTTGAAAAAGAAATAGAGGTCATAAACTTCCAGTGGTCTGACAAGATTACTGAGGCATTATCAAGGGGAGAAGTTTCTGCTGCTTTTGGAACCCCTGCACTTGCTGTTGCGTGCAAGCGCTACGCCAACGGCAGTATACTTTATCCACCATCAAGTCTCTGGCCTAACAATCCAAGTTACGGTATCCTTGTTTCCAGCACCTTTTTAAATAAAGAACATAAAATAATCGAGAAATTTCTCATTATGCATGAAGAAGCAACCTCCTTTATACGAAATAAAACGAATGATGCTGCAAAGATTATCTCTGATTATGTCGGTTTTATTGACAGGGAATTCGTGATGGATACATTGCAGGTTTCCCCAAAATATTGCGCAAAGATTACTAATGCATATATTGCATCAACAATGAAATTTGTAGAAACATTGAAAAAATTCGGATACATAAAACGTGAGATTTCATCCGATGAAATATTTGACACTTCACTAATTGAAAGGATACATCTTTCAAAAGATCATTATGAAGACGGAATAGCAGATGAAACAATGTTAAAGTAATACATTATTATAGGTATTGTAACTAACTTTATTTAAATCATTTAATTAGATATTTTTGAACCTGCTTTTTTATATCAAGGTGATGAAGGGTAATGTCAGGCACATCCCTGTTTCCCGGGACAGCCAATACATGAATAAATCTAAGACTTTTATGAGGGTCTTTCATTGCACTAATCAGTTTTTCCCTGCTTACAGCCTTTAAAGTATCTTTGATGCCAAAACCCTTAGCTATAACCTCCAGGTCAACACATGAAGCAGTTAGTGTAGGCTGGTTTCCTGTTGATCCGTATGATCTGTTATCAATCGCAAGGATGGTAAGATTCGGCGGTGAAAAATGTGCTGCTGTTGCAAGGCTTCCTGGATTCATAAGGAGGCTGCCGTCACCATCTATGACGACAACATTTTCTTCTGTGAACAGGCTAATTCCTAATCCAATCGGGGTTGCCATACCCATACTACCAAGCATATAAAAATTAGAGGGCTTGTGTTCTATATGGAAAAGCTCTTTTGAAGGAACACCTAGATTACATACAACGACTCTGGATTTCAGATAAGGTGCTATTGCATGTAATATCTCATAGCGTGTTAATCTAGGGGAAGGTACAGGGTCTGTAATTGAAATTTCTTGACCGATCATGAATTCCGGACTTTTTATAGTAAACTTTGTGTTATCTGTCCCGCATTCTGAATTTTCGAATACAGCAGGGCTGAAAAGAAACACATGTATCTTATTGTTTTTAAAAACACTTTTGAGTCTTTTTGCGATTAATCCGAAATCGCCACAGGTACTGATTATTGAATAGGCTATGCCAGCACCACTTAAAATTTCTTTTAGCCTCTGTCCCATAGGTATTTGAGCCTTTATTTTCTCTTTGTATATTCCCCTATGGCTGACAAATACGGCAAGCGGAAGCTCATAGAAACCCGTAAGGGAAAGAAGTGCATTTATCATGTTTCCAATACCGGAGCTCTGTACAAGCATTAAGGGTCTTTTTCCTGCAAGTGCTGCACCGGCACTTATACCGACACCTTCTTCCTCACGTGTAACAGGTACATGAAAAAAGTTTTTACAGAGTAATTCCTGAAGGCACTTTACTGCATCACAGGGAAGAGAAGAGGTAAAATCTATACCTGCATTCTTTAATATTTCTATTAGTTCTTCTTCAGGCCGAGACACAGTAATTCCTCAATCTCTTTTTCGTTAATCCTTTTTGATATAATCCGGGGCTCAACATTATAAGTCTTCTTACCCCTTCCCAGCCTTTTCTCTCCGCCGCCCGTTATATTAAGCAAAATAGTATCTCTCTTTTGAACAGAATTCGTGCCTACAGCATTTATGAGGGATGCCACGGCTACACCTGCTGCCGGTACGATATCAGCACCCTCTGTCATTTCAAAAATATCCATTGCCCTGAAGATATCTTCGTTATTAACGCCGTACATCATTCCATGTGATGCCTTTAAGGCATCGTAAACGCCTCCATTTACAGAGTAGGCAGGATAACGTGTGGTAAGCACCCTTGTTGTTACTTTCCCTATCAACTCCTGCCTCAGATCTTCTGGAAAGAGCATCCTGCTGTCTTTATCCCACGCTTTAACCATAGGCACAAATGGCTGATTCTGCGCAAGGTGCAGTACCGGCAATCTATCACCATATCTTCCGTCCTTAATAAATCTCTCGGACATTTCCCATATCCCAATTGCACCCGTTCCGCTGCCAACTGCCTGAAAATAATGGTCAGGGAGTCTGCCCGCCTTTGAGACAAATTCAAGCAATACAATTCCGAGGCCGTCCCTTTTTGCAATATTTTTAACACCACCTTCAAATGGAAATCCAACAGCTGAAGCTATTCTCCTTGCCACATCAATCGAATCTGAATAGTCACCGTCACCGATTGCAAGAGTAGGTATCATTGACGAACTCTCAAGATACCACATATCCAGAAGGCACATCGTAGGCACAACTATGATTACCGGAAAATCTGAAATAACAGAAAGATGAGAGAAAGCCCTGGCAGTGTTACCTGCAGATGCAACAATAAGTCCATCAACTCCGTTTTCAATCGCATTCATGATAACGACAGCAGCTTCGAATTCCTTAAATGTGCAGGTCTGAAGCAGTGCACCTTTTTCCGGCCAGTAACCGTTAAATGCTATGTAGAGGTTTTTAAGACCCAGTATTTCAGATAGACCTCTGGATTTATAAACAACAGGCCCGGACTGCTCTAAATATGCGGTGTGCACGGGAAGCCAGTTAAATCTCCATATACCCTCACCTAGATCATCTCTGAAGCTTCTTTCATTATATTCAGTAACAAGCAGTGCATCCTTGCAGTGCTCACAAAAGGCACAATAGATTTCCTTCAGTTCCTTACCGCAATTTCTGCATCTGATCTTAAAATGACTCATTTCAACCTCTTTCTATATGCTCTGCAATCAGTTCCATAATATCCACTATCTTTATCTGTTTGTCATAATCAATCATGGCCTCATTTACCTTTCCGTAACAGGCTGGACAGCTTAAGACGAGTTTGTCTGCCTTCTTTTCGACAGCTTCATCAATTGTCAGTCTTCCCATTGCAATGGCATTTTCATGAAAGACCTTTCTTGCAGCACCTCCTGCTCCACAACAACGCGAATCAAGTCCGTGCCTGTCGAACTCCAGAAGTTCAGCGCCGGGTATGCTTCTGAGGACAATTCTCGGCTCATCGATTACGCCGACTCCCCTGCTTAGATAACAGGGGTCATGGTAGATTATCCTTTCCTTTAATTCTTTTGTGATACTCAGTTTTTTACCCTTAATAGCATCTGCAACAAACTGGGTAATATGTCTTATCTTGAACGGAAGTTCTTTTCTGTAAAACAACGGCCAGTCCCTTGCCATGATATTGACACAGCACGGGCATGAACATAAAAGCAGCTTAACACCTCTTGCATTATATGCATTAACAAGCCTGATAGTTAAATCCTCTAGCATGTCATGCTGGCCGGTTATGAAGAGTGGAAAACCACAACATACTTCTTCTTCAGGTGGAAGCATGGTAAACGGTACTCCAATTGCACTCAGAACGAGAACATCCCCTCTGACCATCGGCTGTGCCTCGTAGCATCCCGAACAGCCTGCATAATAAGCTATTTCAGCCTTTTCATGTACCTTTACATTCTCGGGAAACCATGGACTGAATCTCTGCTCAGGGGGTTTGTCATATATATTACCTGTCTTTTCAATCAATTTTGGAAGATTTGCCTGGTGACCGATCGGTCCGAGCCCCATATCAACCATCTTGGCTCTTAAAAACGGCCAGAGCCTCTGACTGAAAATTCCGACTTCACAGTATTGTCCACATGCACCGCATGTTGTACATTCGAAAACTGCCTTTGAAAACTCTTCCAGTAATTTCCTGCTTATCTCATCAGAGCCGAACAGCCTTGCTTTAAGCCCTTCAGTACCCTTGATAAACTCCCTATACATCCTTATTTTTTCAGGAGGAGATATCTTCTGGTTCTTTGTGACCTCCTGGACAGGACACCATTTCAGACACTCGCTGCACTTTGTACAGGCATCAAGCTCAATTAGCTGCCTTTTAGATAACCCGTCGGTAAATGATGATTTACTCATGTACAACCTCCTTTAAAGCTTTTTTTCTCATTGAAGCCTCCAGGGTTGTAATCTGTGCAGCAAACATATGAAACTGTTTTGAAAAAGGAATATAAGCAATAAGCGTAAGCGCAGAAAGCGAATGAAATATCCACAGAATCCTGTAAAGAATCCGGAGAGTTGAAAGCTCTTTAGCAAATTCACTGAAAAATAAAGAAAATATTGCACCTATTGGTGACCAGTCCATGAGAGGCGGATCAAATCGCGCAAGGCGTAATCCTTCAATACAGAATCCGCTCAGAACTACCAAAAACATCAGAATGAGGACGACTGCATCATCCCAGTTTGACACAACTGCATGTTTCGAGAACATATATCTTCTAAGGATATAAAAAAGGAGGCTTATTAAAGCCAGCCCTCCCGCAATATCCAGAATTAGGGAAAAATATAGATATAATTTTCCCTTTAATAGATTCAGACCAAAATCGTAATCAAAGGCAACAATTAATGTACCTATAAAAAGTATAATGAATCCCCAGTAGACAAATATGAGCATCACGCCTCTGGGTTTACTTCTCTCCATAACCCTGCTGGCAAGCAGACAATCCTTTGAAAAAAAATATCGAAGACTCATTCCTATAAGACCGAAAACAGTTTTATTCGATATATGGTCAGAAGGATCATCTCTCCCTCTCTGCCATACAGATATCCTAAACCATGAGCCTGCAAGAAAAATGATAATGGACAGAGCAGCAGCCGCATAAAAAACCGTTTTAAGTAACTGAGGAATGTTCCAGAAAACTTCTCTTGTTGCATCCAATATCATGTCTTCTCCTTATATAGTCCCTTGATTAAACTTTTCATAACATATGTTAATGCATTTTTAGTGGATTAATTAGTTGGACATATTCCTTTTGCTCCCTAGAGGGAAATTTTTACCCGTCTCATAACTCATTCGCTCGAATTTTTAAACTCGTCCCGAAACTTCAGGACTCAGACAGTAAAAATTCGGTCGATTCGACACGCTTATTTCGCCTCCCGAAAAAGTCGGGATAAAATGACGGGTGCCAAAAATTTCCCTATGTACGCTCAAGAAACATGCCCAACTATATAACATGTATAACTGCTTTAAACGCAATTTTTTTGTTTAATGGTAATATTCTTCCGGCAGACAATTCGTTTGCCTTCTTCAAGATCAACAATTTTATCAATCAGAAAAAAGGGATAAGAGTGTGGAAGTATATTCATTAAAGACTGGTATCGGTCTGTCACTGTTTCTCTTCAATATATTTTACTATTGTACCTATTGATATGAATATCTTTTCGGCAACTTCTCTGTCCATTATCTCAACGCCAAACTCCGTTTTAATGCCCACGATAAGTTCCAGCAAATCTATGGAATCAAGACCTAAACCATTGGGACCAAAAATTTGTGTATCCTCAGTTATTTCATCCTCTGCAATTGAGAGTTTTAACCTTGTTATCAGCAAATTCTTCAATTTCTGAATGGTATCAGACATCAGTGTAAACCTCATTCAAGACAAATGGCTTCTTCAATGATATAACCTTAATCCCTTGATACAAGTTAATGTTTTTATGAGAGCATATCCCATAAAGGTCCCCTCTTTCCCTTCTTTCTGAGTATATTCAATATATCAGTATTGCACCTTATATTAAGACCAGGCACGATCCAATTGTGCCTTTGATTTGCATGTGTAGAAACTTTCTGTAACATGGTATAAACATCCATGTCTTTTGTCAGGTAAAATACTGGCTCAAGCAAATTCCTGTCTTCCTCTATTACATTATCCTCAATGGCCCTCTTATAGAGTTGGGTATTCGGATATATCCTTACTCCTATCAGGGCAATAACTGCTGTTGTCTTGATTTTATCGAAAAGATTGAATGTCTCTTTTAATGTTGAGTTATTCTCGTAAGGCCCTCCAATTATAATATAATGAGCATTTGGCAAGTCAACATCTTTACAACATTCAGTTGCATATGCAATATCTTCTGGTGTAAAGGGTTTACCAAACCCTTCCAATGTCTTTTCAGAACCCGCATCTGAACCAAACTCAACACCCTTACACCCGGCCCTCTTCATAAGCATTGCAAGTTCCGGCACCATGCCTTTTGGTGTTGCAAAGCATGTCCAGTCAATCTTCAGATTATTTCTGATAATTTCCTCGCATAAAGCAACTGCATGTTCCCCTGGAAAGTTGAATATATCATCAACAAAAAAAACATGGTCAATGTCATATTCAGACTGCATCTCTTTTAGTTCTTCCACAACATCTGCAGATTCCCTTAATCTCAATTGATTGCCCTCAATGGCAGGATAGGTACAATAGGTGCACTTAAACGGGCATCCCCGCTTTGACTGTATATTAGCCATACCGCCAAGTTCGAGATAAGTCCTGTTGTTCAGGATTGACCTGTCAGGCCGGTGATTGACATTGCTGTACTGCATGCCGTTGAATCTAAACTCGCCGTCTTTGATAAAGCAAAGGTTGTGGATCGAAGAAATGTCCCCTCCGTTATTGACAGCATCTATAAAAATGGTGAAAGCAACTTCTCCTTCTCCTATTATGCCTGTTTCTAATTCAAGATATCTCAAAACCTCTTCAGGAAAAATGGAGAATCCGGAACCACCCACTACTATAGGCACTAATGTATGATCCTTTATTGAATTAACAATATGCTTGATTCTAGGCATGTAGAAGATACTCTTGTTAAAGGTGAGATTGTCAATATTTCTTATGGATATGCCGATAACATCAGGGGAAAAATTTCTGAGTAAATTTTCAACAGCACGGGAATCGTCCTCTATAAAACAGAGGTCAAGGCTTCTGACATTGTGGCCTTTATTTCTTAATGCATTAGCAATGTAAGCAATGCCTATGGGGGCTACAGGATATGGGTCTGTTTCATTGTTTATAGAGATGAGCAGAATCTTCATCCGGTACCCTCTCGCAATGCCAGCATGTTGGGTCAGATGCTAAATAATTACCTGTAATCTGGTATGCATTTCCCCTGCAGCCGTAACATTCGTAGCCGTGTTCGCAGGTTCTACAAAAACCTTCAATCTTTTCGTATATATTTCTGAGATTATTGATTATAGAGCTTTTTCTAAGTACTTCCTTCAGAGTTTTTTCTCTAAGATTTCCGATAGTCATATCTATCCCTGAGCAAGGTTGTACATAACCCTGAGAATTGATTAGACAGCTATAAAGGTGGCGTTTGCATGAAAAGGCTGCAATAGTTGGACGTAAATTCCATGTAATACCAAATTTCTCACTGTCGATCATTTCTAAATGCTCAAATATTGTCTTAACTTCAGAACTGGATACGTTTAGGTTTGAGTTTTCCTTTGCCCGCCCCTGATAAGTCAACATCTCGAAGTATGGGATTATCCCATTTTCTCGGGCCCATATCCACATTAATGGAAGTTCATTTATATTTTGTCTGCATATAATGGTCTGTATTCCCAACGGCACCTCTCTATCCGGATACCCTGTTTCTATCAATAGCTCCAATCCCTTTCTTATGTTCTTGAATGATCCCTTTACGCCTGCAAGCATATCCTGAATGCCGGCGTTTAGACTATTATGTTTAACAATAACAGATACCTTGTTTTCAAAGAGGAATTTTGCCAATTCCCTGGTAATAAGAGTGCCGTTTGTGAAAAGTACCTGATCAAGTCCAATTGATTTTATATAATTTATTATATTTTCTAATCCGTCATATAAAAGCGGCTCACCTCCACCTAAAAGTACTATCTTTTTGGCCCCTAATTCCTTTGCCTGATAAATGACAGATTTTAACTCTTCAATACTAAACTCATTTTTAGCAGGTTCCCCGGCAGAGGAATAACAATAAAGACATCTGAGGTTGCATTTCTTAGTGAATTCAAGTTCTATAGAAAGCAGCCCCTTTTTATTAAGACATTCTGATATTTCCTCATCGGTAAAACCTAATGTATGAACAATATCAAGACTCATACTTATATAATCCTGCCCCTCCTATCTTTAAATGTTATCGCTTTCCTGCTTCCGCCCTCAAAGAGTCTCTTTTTTATATCATCAGGCTGCTGTATTTCAATCTCCGGGGTTACCCTTGCCTTTGCACGAAGATTATCAATTAATGTCGACCTGAAACTGCTGTCATTCCTGTAAGAGCCAACTCTTAAAATTATATGGTCTGAATGGTCATCACCTGTATATGCCTCTATCTGATAATTCACCACATCCTTTAACTCAAGGATTGCATTCTCAATGGTCTTTGGATAAAGAGTGACACCTTTAATCTTTAGTCTGTGATGTTTTCTTCCAATAATAGGGCCGATACGAACTGAATTTCTTCCACATAGGCATTGCCCTGATATTTTAAATGTTATATCTCCAGTTTTAAATCTTATCAACGGCATTCCCTCCAGCTGAAGCAGAGTAATAATAAGTTCCCCTGTCTCACCATCAGGCAGTGGCTTTCCTTTGTCGTCCACAACTTCTACCAGAACAAGATCAGGATGACTGTGAAGCCCATTTCGGGACATACATTCACAAAATGATACTTGTCCCTCTGTAATCCCATATGTAGAGTAGCATATATTCCCAAATGAATTCTCAATTAAGCTGCCCAGTGTGTTAGAAATAAGATCAACATTTCTGATGCTGTCTCCTATAAGGATGATTTTTTTTATGCCCAGTTTCTTAACATCCAAACCATTATCATTTGCACGATGAATCATTTGAATCACAAATGATGGCACAGCAACAATTCCGTTAGGCTTTAATTTTTGTATGAGATCTATGTGTCTGATGATATTCTGAGGTCCTATTCTAACGACAGATGCCCCCAGTCGCATGAGTCCGCTGTAGTAAGCTATCCCGGCTATAAAAAGGTTATCACAGGTAACAGCTATGTGAAAGAAATCTCCTTTGCCTGCACCTGTATAACCAAAACTCTTTTCTTCATTGTATGACAGCCTTTCCAGGTCATTCTCAGTAAGTGCTATAAATAAAGGTTCGCCGGTTGTACCCGTGGTAGAAACGACTTCTGCAATATCCTGCCTTGCAACTGCGAGAAACGCCCAGTTGTCCTTAAGAATATCTCCTCTGCTTGTAAGGGGCAGCTTATTCAGGTCCTGTAACCCTTTAATGTAGGAGGGCAGTAAATTATGGTTATCAAATATCCTTTTGTAATAAGGAGAGTTCTTATAAGCATGTCTAATTGTTTCAACAAGCAGTTCACCCTGTATACTTTCAATAGTATCCTGAGGTAGTCTGTCTATGGAGTCAAAAACCTTCATGCACCTTGTTCCATAATGTAAATTGTAAATTTTTAAATTACCTAATTTTGCATTTTGAATTTTATGATCCCAAATAGAGCAAAGTCAGATCCTGGTGTATCCTTGCTTCCCGTTCAATAGCACTTTTAGTATCTTCTATGAAATAAAACTCTGCATTATATCGACCTTTTTCCGTGAACAACATGTCATCTTCTACCATGATCCCGCCTGCAATCGCCATATTTGTATGTTTTCCTTTAATACATTCAATCGTATACTCTAGCACATCACTGAATGAATATTTAACAGGCATTGTAATGCTCTCTCCCCTTATATCAAAGGCTATAGATACCTGAGCTGTTAATGCATTTGGACTTGTAAATTGGAAGAGAAGCGGACTCGCCCCAAAAGCTCCTCCATCAAGGATATTGTTAAAATACTCTTCTTTTATATCTTCTATAGAGTTATCAATTCCTATAAACAGGCTGATATCAGAAGTACCAACAGGGAAATGTATTCTGGCATCATCCAATAATATCCCAACAGCACCGACAATTAATTTTTCCAGGTCATGAACAAATCGTATAGGCTTTGTTCTTCCCTGTAATTGCGAAATTGCCTGTTCCACATTTTTAATATCCAGCTTGCTAATACCAGCAATTACCGGTTTCATATAGCACCAAATATAATTGCAGAGTTTTGTCCGCCAAAGCCTGCAGATAATGACATGGCAACCTTCACATCTTGATGTCTTGCTATATTCGGGACATAGTCAAGGTCACATTCAGGGTCCCTTTCATCAAAATTAATAGTTGGATGTATCACTTTGCTTTTAATAGAAAGCAGACAGCATATCGCCTCTATCACACCTGCTGCACCAAAAGAATGTCCTAACATGGATTTGGTTGAGCTGATAGTGATATTATATGCTTCTCCCCCAAATACTTTCTTGATTGCCTTTGTCTCCATCAGGTCATTGTATATTGTACCTGTGCCGTGAGCATTGATATAATCTATTTCATAGGGTTTGAGATTAGCCTGTGAAACTGCCTGATTCATCGCGTCAGCAAGTCCACGGCCTTCCCTGTGTGGACCTGTCAAATGATTTGCATCAGCCCTTGAAGCATAGCCCATTACTTTTCCATATATGCTTGCTCCCCTGTGAACAGCATGCTTTTCAGACTCAAGCACAATAAAGGCTGCACCCTCGCCGAGTGCCAGCCCGCTCCTGTTCTTATCAAAGGGTCGAACTTTTTCTTCTGTTAGTGCTTGAAGGGAATGGAATCCAATAACGGAAAAATCACTTAATACATCCACTCCGCCTGCAATTATAATATCTGACTTTCCTGCCATTATTTTCCTTGCCGCCATTCCTATGGCATCAGTACCGGAGGCGCAGGCTGTAGAGACAGTAATGTTAGGACCGTTTAGCCTGTACTTAGCTGCAAGATGTGAAGTGATATGCGATAGTGAATCTCTTCCATAATTTAAATTATCATTGTTATGTGATTTTCTCTGGGATATAAATGTCTCATTTTGTTTTCTATGTTCCATCATCCTTTTCTCTTTAAAAAGCACATTCGCAAGCACGGTACCAATAGATAATCCGATGCTTTGATGAGCCTGTAAATTAGCATCCCTTATAGCCATATTCAATGCCTCTTCTGCAACAATTAGAATTTTATCCTCTGGAACTGCATTAGATTGCATTCCGGGAAGGTCAATACCTGCCATGAGCCACTCCTTATCTATATCAAGTATCGGTGGGCACATCCTTTTAATAGAATCTTCACCAGAACATAATGCATTCCATAAGATATCCACGCCTTTAAAAGGTTTTATAGGGGTAACAAGACCAACTCCGGTGACAACTACAGCATTTATCAAGGTTTATCAAGCCTCCATACAGATGCATTCAGCATGACAGAGTGGATATTATAGCCAATTCTCTTAAAGATATTTTCAGATTCCTGTGCATTATAAAATCCATGCCATCCTTCACATACACTTTCAAAAAAGTCATGACATAAAATACCCCTTCTTATCCATGTATCTCTTACATATTTCCTCTCAGCATCAGGATAGCTATGGGTCAAGATACCGAGAATACCACCGGGCTTTAATACCCTAAATATATCTTTGTAAACATATTCCCTTGACTCCTCTGGAATATATGGGTCTGCACATGCAAAAAATACACAGTCAAAAGTGTTGTCTTCTAAAGGTAACGGTGCACCAAAACCATTCCACAATTCAGATTCGACCCACCTTACTGAGTTGCTATTTAATATCCTGCGAGACGCCTGATTATAGAATATGCTTTTAAAATCCAGTGCAGTAATTCTTATATCTGGCGACAGTTCCTGCATCTGAAGAATATCAAAACCAGGGCCGTAACAGAGGTCAAGGACATTGCATCTTTCGCCTTTTCCAGAAAACAATAATTTTGTCAGGACAGAACGGGCAAAACTGAACTCGGCATTTCCCAGAAATTCCTCCCAAATGTATTTTGAATTATTATTAAAGCCATAAAGTGACGGAGCTCCCCTTAAAAAATT
>CAYFQB010000032.1:0-85131 GCA_964345225.1 uncultured Nitrospiraceae bacterium
CATGGCTTATGTAAGCGCTGCCAGTTTCTGACCTCTTTATCTCAATTGCCACATCGAATGCCTCTTTAAGCCTTTGTTTTGATAACACTATTTCTGGATTTCCATTGCCTATTATTTCCCCATCCTTTATCAACATCACCTTTTCAAACTGCAGAGCGATATTTATGTCATGAAGCGCCATGACAATAGAGATGTTTCTAACCTCCTTAAGCCTTCTGAGAAGTCGTAAAAGTTCAAGCTGGTATTTTATGTCAAGGTTTGCAAGCGGCTCGTCAAGCAGAAGAAGACCCGCACCCTGGAGGAGTGTCATTGCTATAAAGGCTCTCCTCTTCTCACCGCCGCTGAGTTCTGTAATATATGAATCAGACTTATCTTTTAGTCCGACCATTTCTATTGAATCATCAGTAGTCATTTCAGGTTGTATGTCATATGGATAGAGCCCCATACTTACAAGCTCTCTTACTGTAAACGGCACGTTTACATCGAGCATCTGCGGCAGATAGCATATCAATTTTGCCCTGTCCTTGTTTTTAAATGTTTGCATCGTTTTGCCCCATAGCGTTATCTCACCAGATGATGGTTTCAGTATCCCGCATCCAAGCTTTAAAATTGTTGACTTGCCAGAGCCGTTTGCACCGAGAAGCCCTATGAATTCACCTTCCCCGATCTCAAATGACAGATTCTTAATAAAAGATCCGTTTCTTGCATATGAAAAAAAACATCTATTGAGTTTGAGAATCATAGATTTGTTTGGCTTGTTAATTAGAGGTTTTTCTTTATGCTGCGAGGACATTTTTCCTCCTTAACAAATAAAGAAAATATGGTGAGCCTATGATAGCGGTAATTATTCCTGCAGGCAGTTCCATAGGGGGCATTACCGACCTGCTTACCATGTCGGCAATACATAGTAGCAAACCTCCCCCAAGTGCTGAGACAGGTATAAGCACTTTGCTGTCAGAGCCCATAAAAAACCTCATAATATGAGGCATAAGCAATCCAATAAAGCCGATCATGCCGCCGAGAGAAACAGACGCAGCTGTCATTAGACCGACAGATATAAATAGAAGGAATCTTTCTCTATGCGGTGAAAAACCGAGACTGTGGGCAAATTCATCACCAAGGATCAATGCATTAAGTGCCTTTGCCCTAGACATAGAGAGGGCAAGCCCTGACAGAATAAAAAATAATCCGTACGGAATCTGAGCCCAGCTGGACATGGAAAGGTCACCGAATATCCACAGCAGTGCCTTTCTCATTCCTTCATCTGTTGATATGCTCATGATGAACATGAGCAATGCGGAGAAGAGAAAACTTAATCCAACACCTGCAAGGAGAAGTCTCTCTGGCCAAAGTCCCCCTCTCTTCCAGCCTAACATGCCGACTATACTTCCTGTAATGATAGCACCTGTAAAAGCAAGAACCGGTATAGTGAAAGTTCCTAAAAAAGTGACGCCTCCTATGATGCCGAGCGCCGCAAGAAGAGATGCTCCGCTTGAAATGCCTAGTATATATGGATCAGCAAGAGGGTTTCTTAGTATCCCTTGCAAAACTGCACCTGATGCACCAAGCCCCATACCCATAAGAACAGCGATCAGAATACGGGGAAGTCTTATTGAAAGCACTATTGTTTTTTCGATATCATCAATGTAGAAAGGGTTTATTCCTTCAGCTCCGAGAAAGAGAGCAATAAAGGCGCCGAAAATCATGATAAATACTAGGAAAGAAATTCTTAGTTTAAGCATTCTGACAGTTCCTCAATACCATTGATTACCCTGGGACCAAGCCTGTAGAGGCTATCACTCACAAAAAAAACAGAACCGTTCTTAACAGCTGGAACCATAGATATTCTTTCCAGAAGTCCCTGAGAGACTTCTTTCATATTTGCATGTCCCCTGCCGATAAAGATTACATCAGGGGATTTACGGATAACTTCCTCTAAAGAATATTTGGGATATGATGATCTTGCTATTGAAGCTATGTTTTCACCACCGAGCAGATTAATCGCATCATCAATGGCAGTGCCGGGTCCAGCAACGATAAGTGGCTCAGGCCAGATAATGAAGAGTACTTTTTTCTTTTGTGACGAGTTGCTAATACTTGACTGCTGACTGCTGAACTTATTAATGGCTATTTCTATCTCCCTTGCAATGACCTCCGCCATATCATTTACACCGATTTCAGCTCCCATTTCTCTGATTCCATCCGGCAATTCTGAAATTTTCCTTGCTGTAAAAACGTATGTGTCTATATTCAATGAATCAAGCCTTGATTTGAACTCTTTTGGATTTCCATCAGTGGTCATAATCACAATATCTGGCTTTAATCTGACAATAGCCTCCAGCGATGGATTGGACATTCCGCCGATTTTTTGTTTCCTCATAACACCTTCAGGGTAATCACAAAAACTTGTGACGCCAACAATATTATCACCAAGTCCTATTGCAAAGAGAATTTCTGTTATGTTAGGTGCAAGAGAGATGATGCGTTTGGGCGGTTCCTGTGAATGAGCAATAGTACATAGTGAATAGTAAATAGTAAACAGTAAAAATAAAGTTATCAGTTTTTTCATGTTAATGATACTTTCTGTGATTGTGAAGCAATCTCGTTCCTTGAGATTGCCTCGTGTTTGTATCGAACTCCTTACAATGACTTTCCATCCTCCAAAATAAAAAATCCCCCCACCTGCGGTGGGAGGATTGCACCCTGATTTACTTCATCCTCTTTAAGAGTCGATTCCGACCCACCTTCCTCCTCGGGAAGGATTTTACCCCGTAAAGAAATTTGCCATTTCAACGGGGTTTACCTAGAACACAAACATCAGATGCCAGATAACAGACTTTTTAGTCTATAATTCGCGTTCTGACTTCTGTATTCCCCTGTACCGCGTCTGGTGCAGGGTTCTGTGTTCTGATTTCTATTAGTGTCAGGCAGGTCTTCTGGCTCTCCCGACCTTTACTAACCTTCCCATCCTTCGACAAGTTCTGGATAGTGTTTTACTATCCTTGCCGAATTCTTGACAGTGGTATAAAACTGCAAAGGCGATTATTCTGACAGAATCAGAATCGGGATTACAGCGGCGGGACCGCTCCTGAATTTAACAGGATTCCCTATTAAGCCTTCGGCACCTGAAACTAGAGATAGTTTTACAGAAACCAGGTTAAAAAAGCAAGTGGCAATTTGATATCATTACCATAAAGTTGCACTCAAATCTTTTTTTTCTTTCATATTTAAGTTGATAGCATAGCAGTACTCTTCAAATGGGGTAAAGTTTTCCTTGTAATAAGTAAAAATTCTGATATAATGTTAACTGTTATATATAGAAAAACTCTTATTAGCCTGTATCAGGGTAAGAGTAGTGAATAGGAAGTACTTAACATGGAGGCAAAGATGAGAAAGTTCGCTTTTGTTATCCTTGCGTTGTTCGTTTTATTAACTTTAACACAAAATACTTTTGCAGAGACAGACAGTGAATACGATATTGCACTTAAATTTTACTATAGCGGGAAATACGAACAGGCTGTCAGGCTGTTAAAGGATTACGTGCAGAAGAAGCCTGAGCCTTCTGCTTATTACCGCATCGGCTATGCTCTTTATAAACTTGGAAGACATGATGAGGCAACAGAATTTTTTAAAGAGGCTTATCTTGTCGACCCCAATTTTTCTCCATCTCCGCCTGCAGTAACTCAACCCCTTCAAGAAGAAAAAGTCGAAGAGGTTACAATCCCATATGTTGAGCCACTTCCACTAATAACGGAACCATCTGTTGCTGAAAGTAAAGAGGGACAGGTATTATCCGGTGTACAAGAGGAAAAACGCCAGGAACCTGCTGTCACTCCTGAAGAAAAAGTACCCATGCCTTTCCCGCAGGAAGTTGCGCCTGGAAAAATGTTCCAACCACCACAAGAATTTTCCCAGATGCCTCTCCCGCAGCAGGAAATGCCGGGATTCGTTTCAGCCTTAATGGCACTCTCTGCGGGACTCGGGATAATTATGCTTTTAATTGACGTTGCTATATATGTCTACTACTCTTTATGTAACTTCCTTATCGGAAAGAAGCTCGAAGTGCCTAACAGCTGGATGGCATGGGTTCCGATTCTGCAGGTATACTGGCCTTTTGTAGGTGCCGCAGGCAAACCCTGGACAACGGCTCTTTTCTTATTCCTCGCTCCACTTTTGGGCGGCATATTAGCTGCAATAATGGCCACTATCAGCATTGGGATGGTTGTTTTCCTGATGCTCATTATAGGCATAGGATTCCTTATCTATTACATTTATCTCTGGATGTGCATAACAGAAAACCTTGGTAAAAACAAATGGCTCGCACTGTTAATGATAGTACCTATCGCTAACCTCGTATTTATCGGAATACTGGCCTTCTCAAAGACTGAGGCTTCAGGCTACACCATGGAGAGTGCACCGGTTACATAACAATCTGATTTTTTTCAGATTTGCGATTTTTTAATTATCAATTACAAATCGGCATTCGCTCCTTGTCTTTAGCAAACTAAAAGGTTACGTCAAGCGGTAACGGTAACGAAGCCCGTTTCGGTTGTCGTCTATCGGTTACGTGATTAAATAGTTAGTATGGTTTTTCTGGTTTCTCTAGTTTTTCTAGTTTCTCCGGTTTATCCATTTTAAACTAAAGAAACCAAAGAAACTAAACTAACTAAAGAAACTATTTTTGCTTTGCACCCTACTGCTTACTGCTTACTCCTTACTGCTTACTTTTTGTGCCCTGCTCTTTGCATTTTTCGCCTTGCGCCCTGCTCCCTGCCCTGTACCAATACCAGAGAGGGACCTCATTTTATAATCCTCTTGCGCATTAGCCTGAAAGGATAGGGTGCAAGCATTAAGACAACAGCAAAAATCCAAACAACGTCCCACTGTGCATGCGATAAATGTCCCTGAGAAAATGATCTACATATATTAACTAGATGATATAGCGGAGTGAAAAATGCTATTTTTTCCACAACTGCTGGAAGAGCATCAAGCGGAAAAAATATTCCTGAAAAGAGGAACATCGGGGTCATTAAAATTGTATAGAAGTAGTTAAATGAATCTATGCCAGGCACAATGGCAGTAAATATTACTGATATCTCAGCAAATATCAGTCCGCTTATGAACAGAATCGGTATAACAAAGATTATCAGCGGAGAATCCACCAGGCCAAAGAGGGAAATTACCAGGATTATAATAGCGCCATAGAACATACTTTTTGCAGCGCCCCAGATCAATTCTCCAGCCACAAGATCATTTAAATTAACAGGTGTTGCCAGTATTGCATCAAATGTCTTCTGATATGTCATCCTTACATAGGTGCCGTAAGTACATTCGTAGATCGGTGCGAACATTGAAGAGGATGCAACTATTCCAGGTGCTATGAAATTTATATAGGGGATGCCGTCTATTTCCTTTACGAAAGCCCCCAGGCCAAGTCCCAAAGCCGCCAGATAAAGGATGGGCTCTATAAAATTCAGAGCTATACTTGATTTGTAGAGTTTTGTGTAAACTGTGAAATGTCTCTGCCAGACCCTGAATGCCCTTTTAAGATTCAATATACCCCTCTGCTAATCTTTGGCCTGTGAGTTTAATATAAACATCTTCGAGATTTCCTCCGTGTATATTCATAAGTCTTGACGGATTATCAATAGTTACTATCCTGCCCGAGTCCATAATAGCAACCCTATCACACAGCCTTTCCGCCTCCTCCATATAATGGGTTGTTAGTATAAGCGTGGTGTTTTTTGACTTAAGATAATCAAGTCTTTCCCAGACAGATCGCCTGCTGTGAGGGTCAAGGCCGGTAGTGGGCTCATCGAGTATTAATAACTCAGGATCGTTCATTAACGCCCTTGAAAGAATAAGTCTTCTTTTCATCCCCCCTGACAGGCTTCTTATATTCACCCCTGCCTTTTCCTTTATTCCCACGAATTCAAGAAGATCCAATGCAAGCGGCAATGAATTTTTCCTTTTGATATCAAAATACCTTGCATATACAATCAGGTTTTCCAGAACACCAAGGTCGGGATCAAGATTGTCATCCTGAGGCATTACCCCTATTCTTGATTTTATCTTGCTCGGGCTCTCATTGACATCAATACCAAATACCTTTACTTCTCCTGAAGTAGGAGGGATGAAACAGTAAACAATGCCCATTGCTGTTGTTTTACCCGCACCGTTCGGACCAAGAAAGCCGAAACATTCGCCCTTAAGTATTTCAAAATCTATGTTATCAAGGGCCTTTAACGAGCCATAATACTTGGTCAGCCCTGTTGCCGTAACGACTTTCATGCTAATAATTATAACATCCAGAAACATATTTCTCTTTTCCCTTAACTTTCTGTCCAATATTGATATATCAATATTGGACTGCTATAATCAATTTGAATTATGTATAAATGGTAATTTACAGGCTGTTTATATAAAAGTAAGCTGATGAGTGGCTCTTACACATAAGTTATGCAGCAGGGAAACAAGCAAAAGCTCCCAATTGATGCTAAACTGCTTTCAGATGCAGTTATTGAATTAAATATATCTCGCAGGAGCGTTTCTCTGTACCCTCCTGAACACCCTATTGTAGTAGAATCCATCGATAGGGCATTCAATTACCTCCAAAAACTGTTTGAGATAAGAATTGAAATTACACTCGGCATTGTCAAGGATACTATAGTATTTGATGAATACACTTTGGATAAAAAAAATCCTGTCTTTCAGGAATTTGCAGTAGCACTCCATTCCAGAGGACTGGCAGCCGTCTCATTCACTTCAGGACTCTCCAAGGAAGAGCTTATTGCCTTTCATTCAATTCTAACCATGAAGGATTCACTTTCCGGCAAAGCTTTTGCAGATCTAGCTAAAGAGAAGAATATCAGGCATGTCATATTAAGTCCTATAGATTTTTCCGGGATCGTGTTTGTTGAAGGTGCCCAGAGAACCGGGGGAACAGGAAGGGAAGTAATGGAGGATTATGTGTTCTATTTGCTTAAAGGAACTTTACCCACTGATGCTGAAAGCGCATTGCTGAATCTTCCACCGGAAGACATGGCATCCTTAATCAATACTGTCATGCCGGAGGATAGTGAAGAAGAGGCATATGACCGGGTAATTACAGGATACCTCAAAAGAAGAAGACACATCCGATTAAGCAAGGAATACCTGGATAGATTTATACCGTTTATTGAAGGACTTAAACCCGAAATTAAGAGCCAATTTTTATTGCGTGGTACCGGCTACTTCAAAGGTGATATCAGCGAAATAGAAAGTGCACTTACTGAGCTTTCTCCTGCAAGTCTGGAGAAGATTTCCGGCCTTTTTAGAGAAAATTCATCCATAATCCCAGAGACATTGAAGAACCTTATCGATAAACTTACCTCAATAAGAAAGGACAAAGAATTTGAACTCTATCTATTAGACAAAAATACAGCTGTTATGGATGACATCGAGCTTGACAAAGACATCCTTACACTTTTTCAAGAAGACCGCTTTACTAGTTTCGTAAACGAAGATTACCAGAGAGAACTTTCCAAGATGTTACAGTCCACTGCAGAAGGCGGTCACAAACTCGATGGGTTGAAAGAGGAATGCAGAGACGAAGTAATAGACAGGTTTGTTATAGAATCAATGCTTGAGCTTCTTGAAACAGATTTTATAAAGGATGAGCACTATCTCAACCTGATCACAAAACTCACCGAATTTATAAACATATTTATAGAAACAGGCCGGTTCGAGGAAATACTTGAGGTTTATAATACTTTGATATCTCATTCACTGAGCGGCAGGTTTAGTCATCATGCATCAAGTATGGTTGAATATTACTTCCGTTCAGAGGAGTTCATCGCAAAGCTCGTTGATGCCATAAGGCTATGGGGAAGACAAAACCGGCTTGGTGCTCTCAGGCTCGCCAGAGCACTAAAGCACTCCTTGATACCGCCTTTGCTCAATTCCCTTATTGAAGAATCAGATGCGAGCATACGAAAATTCCTACTTGTTACTATTGGCGAACTCGGGACCGATGTTGCTCCTTACGTTGTCAAATGGCTGAATGACGATCGATGGTACATCATTAGAAATATGCTGTATATCGTTAGAGAAAGCAATGCCAGAAAATATGTTGACCAGATAAAAAAATTCGCCAAGCATAAAAAACCCGAGGTATGCATTGAGGCTGTGAAGACACTTCTTCATTTCAAAACCCCTGATGCAGTTCCATTTCTTAAGTTATATCTAAAGAGTAATAATACCGAACTAAGGAACAAGGCTGTGAGACTTGCTGGGACTTACAAGGTCAAAGGGGCAGTCCCGTATCTTAATGCACTTCTTGAGAAAAAAGATATGTTCGGTACAGAGTCATATTACAAGATTGATGTAGTCAGGGCACTTGGTGAAATTGGCGACAGATCATCAGTGGATATACTAATTAAAATCTACAGGTCCAAGACCTTTCTCTATAAAGACAACCTTGAACAACTTAAGACAGAGGTATTCAGAAACCTTGATAATTATCATTTAGATTATATCAGACCTCTCGTTGAACTTGGACTCTCCTCCAAAAATCAAGAGGTAAGTTCCATAAGTGAAAAACTTATCAGGCAACATAACGACTCCAAGGAAAAAGGAGGAACTGAAAGTGACAAATAAGGTTCTTGAACTAATATCTCATATAATGAAAGCTATATCTAACTGTTCACTCTATTCAAACGAACACCCTGCTGTGCTCCATCTTTCTGAAAGGTCAGTAAGGGTTATGGATGACCTTTATTATGAGGATATGCTTAACTTTGTTATCCTTGGCAACAGCCTGCTATTAAACGAAATCCCTGTTGATGGGAAGAGCATTCACGTACACAACTTTATTAAGAAACTCAGAAGAAAAGGCATAGAAAAGATTGTTATATCGAAGGGCGTCAATGCCGAAGAGCTTAAAGGATTTATTTCTGATATGGCTAAAGCTGAAAAAATCTCCACCACCTATCCTCATATATCAACAGGAATATTAAAAGTGAAGACTGATATTGATGGCGATAATCTCAAGGCAGCAATGGACAAAAATATATCTCAGGTCAAAGAGGTATATCAAGGTATGTCGAGATTTAAAAAACTCGATATGGTCGGTCTCGAAGATGTGGTGATAAGCTTTATCTTGACTCTCAAGAAGGAGGCCAATATGCTTAAGATTATCAGTCCGGTCAAGTCTTTTAGCGAATATACATATACACATGCCACTAATGTTGCTGTAATTTCGATATTCCAGGCAGAACACCTCGGGCTGAAAGGTGAGATCCTGCATGATATAGGCATTGCAGGTCTCCTTCACGATATTGGCAAAACATTCGTATCAAAAGAGATACTCGAGAAACAGTCAAAACTGGTATCATCAGAATGGGAAGAGATGAAAAAACATCCTGTTTATGGCGCGATGTATCTTTCCAATCTGCCCGATATACCAAGAATTGCTGTATTAGTCGCTTTCGAACATCACATGAAGTATAACGGAACAGGCTATCCTGAAACTAAAAGGCGCGGCAAAAGACAGCACCTTATAAGCCAGATCATTACAATATCTGACTTCTTCGATGCACTTAGAACCGAAAGACCATATAGAGAAAAAATCGAATTACCTGCCATTACCCATGTTTTACATAGTGGATCAGGAAAGGACTTCAACCCCATACTTGTTAATAACTTTCTGCATGCCCTCAAAAAAATAAATGTATTTTAAATCCTGAACTTCCCTGCTACTGGCTGACAGCGCCCCCTAACATGATCCCTATGATTTTTTAAGCAAGCTTGTCTTTATGTCCTATTGCATCAATGACTAAAGCTGTAAACTGGGTGTATAATTTAGTATATGTCAAAGACAGGTACTGCAACTTTGCCACTGCATTACGGAAAGGCGCCGAGATGGCTCTTTGAGAGGATGACCGCTCTTTCTAGAGAGATTATCTTCTCAATTGTAAGAGAATTCGGGCAGAAGTCCTTCCTCATTAAACTCTCAGATCCCTTTTGGCTTCAGGCATTTGGCTGTATTCTCGGATTTGACTGGCATTCCAGCGGGCTTACGACAACAGTTACAGGTGCCTTGAAAGAAGGGCTTAAAGGAATGGAGGGAGAATTGGGCATATTCATTGCAGGAGGAAAAGGAATTACATCAAGGAAAACTCCTGATCATATTCAGATGTATGCAGATAAATATACCATTAACCCTGAACCCTTAATATATGCAAGCAGGATGGCTGCGAAAGTGGATAATTCTGCTGTGCAGGATGGTTATCAGCTTTACCACCATGTATTTATATTTACAAAGAGGGGGGAATGGTCTGTTATACAGCAGGGCATGAATGAGAATAACAGAACTGCCAGACGTTATCACTGGTTCAGTGAGGATACAAGAGATTTTGTTGTGGAACCACATACTGCCGTATGCTGTGATAAAAAGGAGACAACACTTAATCTCGTTGCCCTTGAAAGCGAGGACACCAGGAAGATATGCTCAACTCTGTCAAAAGAAAAACCTGATAAAGTAATTCAGGAGATAATCAAGATCAGGAACCTCAATCTTCCAAAGAGGCATAATTTGATATTTTCAGACATGAATCCCAAAAGGCTTTACCGAATACTCACAAAAACATACGAGAGACAGCCGGAGGACTTTGAAATGCTTATCGGAACTAAAGGAGTAGGACCCAAGACCTTAAGGGCCTTGAGTCTGATATCTGAGATAATTTATGGAAAGCCCCCTTGTTATCGTGATCCTGCAAGGTTCAGCTTCGCTCACGGGGGAAAAGACGGCATCCCCTTCCCCGTTGACAGAAAAACCTATGACAGGACTATAGATATTTTAAAGAATGCTATCCAGTCTGCAAAAGTTGGAAATCAGGCAAAGATGGAATCCATAAAAAGGCTGGCAAGATATTATGAAATGTAATATCTGAAAAAAAAATTTTAAATAATTTGAGTCATGAACTCAGAATATAATTGCTCTACTGTTGAAGATGGTCTTACTTTTATTCTGAAGATATTACTGCCTGCGTTCGAGTAGTAATCTATAAGCGGGTAAGTACGTTCCTCAAATATTTTGAGTTTTTTACTGATCATTTCAAAGTTGTCATCTGTCCTTCCTGTCCTGTCTCTTCCTGTATTCTCCTGAATTCTTCTTAATACAGTATCCTCTCTGCATTCAAGTAATATCAGGCTGTCTACTTTTGTAATATCTGACAAGTCTCTCGCCTGATCTGTGTGCCGGGGCAGTCCGTTGAGTATCAATGTATCATCTTTTCTAAAGTTCTTTCGATTGAGAAAATGATGAATTATCTTTTTTGCTATATGAAAGTCTTCATTTTCGAGTAAAAAACCTTCTTCAAGGACTTCTTTAATAAAATAATAATCTCTTTTGCTGAATAAATCCTCAGGATATTTACTCTCTGCAATAGTCCTCAGCTCATTTCCAAAATCGAAATGATAACAACTTTTACCGTTAATCCCGTGCTTTTCTATATAATTTCCGAGAGGAGTTTTGCCGGATCCGGTTGGACCTATTATAAGAATGGATTCTACCGGCATCATTGACATCTTCATTTATCTTTTTTAAGAGCCCTTTCCACTGTCCTTATTGCACAGAACTCACCGCACATGCTGCATACCTCGCTCTCTGTAGGCGGGATCTCTGACCTCCACTTTCTGACCTTCTCAGGATCAAGACTCAATGCTATCTGTCCCTCCCAGTCAAGTGCCTTTCTGCATTTAGCCATTTTGATATCGGCATCAACTGCCCCTTTTATACCTTTTGCAATATCGGCTGCATGGGCAGCGAGTTTTGAAACTATAACACCCTCTTTCACATCTTCAATGGTTGGAAGCCTTATATGCTCTGACGGTGTTACATAACAAAGAAAATCAGCACCTGCGGCACCTGCAACAGCTCCACCTATGGCTGCTGATACATGATCATAACCCATTCCTATATCTGTAACAAGGGGGCCAAGCACATAAAAAGGAGCCCCTTTGCATATCTCTTTTTCGAGCTTCACATTTAATTCAACCTGATTTAACGGAACATGACCCGGTCCTTCTATAATGACCTGAACATTTTTTTCAACAGCCCTGTCTCTCAGTTCCCCGAGCGTAAGCAGTTCCTCCATCTGTGTGCGGTCTGTAGCATCAGCAAGACATCCCGGCCGCATTCCGTCGCCAAGGCTAAGAGTCACGTCATATTTAAGTGCTATCTCAAGGAGCCTGTCATAATGCTCGTAAAGAGGGTTATCCTTTTCATTGTATATCATCCATTCGAGAATGAAAGAACCGCCCCTGCTGACTATATCGAGAAACCTCCCTTCCTCTCTTAATCTTTCCACCGCCTTCGTCGTTAGTCCGCAGTGTACTGTAATGAAATCAACTCCGTCTGAACCATGCTCTTCTATTACAGAAAACAGATCATCTACCGTCATTTTTGCTATCGAGCCTTTCTGTTCCGCAGCCCGCACTGCTGACTCATAAATCGGTACTGTGCCGACAGCTATAGGGGATTTCTTCAACATCATTTTACGCAGCTCTTTTATTGGACCTCCTGTTGACAAGTCCATTACAGCATCAGCCCCGTATTTTACAAGGACTTTGAGTTTTTCCTTCTCACTGTCAATCGAAACCTTATCTTTTGAAGTGCCGATATTTGCATTTATCTTGGTGCGCATATTCCTGCCTATACCGACCGGGGTTATCTTATGGTTTTTATTTATAGGGACCACACTCACACCTGATGCAATATCCTCTGAAAGCTGCTCCTGGGAAATCCCCTCAATTGAAGCAACAGCCTTTACCTCATCGGTTATAATTCCTTTTTTTGCCAGTTTGATTCTTGTCATTTCAATAAACCCACAAATTCCTCTGTATCTGTTTTTATATCGTTTGAGTCTAATATAGCCGAAATACAGGCTATGCCGTAAGCCCCTTCCCTTAATACCTCAGTGACTCTGTTAGCCTTAATGCCTCCTATTGCATATACAGGTATTGATATCCTGTCTTTCACCTCTCTTAAAACTTTGATCCCCAACGGCTTGCCGTACTTCAGCTTTGAAGGGGTCTCATATATCGGTCCCAGAACCACAAAATCAGCACCATCCTGTTCTGCCTCTATAGCATCTTCAAGACTGTGAGTAGATACACCTATCAGAAAATTCTCACCGGCAACCTTTCTTGCTGCATAAGCAGGCATGCTTGAAGCTCTAAGATGTACCCCGTCAGCATTTACAGCAAGTGCAATATCAACCCTGTCGTTAATAAAAAGTTTTGCACCATATCTGGCTGTAAGCTCCCTGAGCTTATATGCAAAATCCAGCAACTCCCTGATACCCAGGTCTTTCTCCCTGAGCTGCACTGCATTAACACCACCCATTAATGCATACTCAATACCAGTAAAAAATGATTGTGTATTTGAGAATATTTTTCTATCTGTTATCAAATACAATCTAAAGTTTAAAGAGTCCTTGCTCATTACTATTGATTATTCAATATGCACTTTTCAATATCATTAGAGCATTCCCTCTATCGGGCTGCTTGCAGTTGCATACAACTTCCTGGGAATCCGTCCTGCCCTGTATGCAAGCCTGCCTGCAATTGTTGCATGCTTCAATGCTGAAGCCATGGCTATCGGATCCTTAGCACCTGCGATAGCTGTATTTACAAGAACAGCATCACATCCTAATTCCAGTGCAACAGTAACATCTGATGCAGTGCCAACTCCTGCATCAACAATAACCGGGACTCCGAGATCCGCTTCGAGTATTATTTTTATATTATATGGATTGCGTATCCCAAGACCTGAGCCAATTGGGGCACCAAGCGGCATAACAGCAGCAGCCCCTGCATCAACAAGGCGTTTTGCCATTACAGGGTCATCATTTGTATAAGGTAGAACAATAAAACCTTCCTTCGCCAGTATCTCCGTTGCCTCCAGAAGTCCGGGGGTATCAGGAAAGAGTGTTTTTTCATCACCAATAACCTCTAATTTTATAAGGTCTGAGATCCCCGCTTCTCGTGCAAGTCTTGAATACCTTAGTGCATCCTCGACATTATAACAACCGGCTGTATTTGGCAGGATCTTGTATTTTTTCGGATCTATATAATCAAGCAGATTTTCGTTTTTTCTGTCTATTATGTTCACTCTCCTTACCGCCACGGTTACAACATCTGCTCCTGAGGCCTCAACAGCCTTTCTGGTTTCTTCAAAATCCTTGTATTTGCCTGTCCCAACCCATAACCGAGATTTAAATTCGATACCCTTTATTACCAGTCTGTCATCCATAGAATCTCCTTGTTTTATGGACTGTGTTCTCGGCTCTTTGCTCCCCGCTTTTTTTACTTTGCTCATAGTGTTTTTTCCCTGCCTACTCTTTAAGAACTAAAAGTTTACGTCTTACGGTAACGGTTACGAGGCCCTTTTACTCTTCGCATAGCGCATGGCGTTCTTTTTACTGCCTACTGCTTACTCCCTACTACCTACTTTTTACTTTTTACTTTTTACTTTTTACTCCTTACCCCTTACTCTCTTTTTATTTATAGCTTACTCCTTACTTACAACTGTCCTCCTCCAACAAAATTAACTATCTCAACAACGTCTCCATCCTTTAGCCTGAAATTATCATAATCAGATTTTTTTATTATAGTTAGATTTACTTCAACAGCAACCCGTCCAGTTTCAATCTTCAGTTCATCAAGCAGCTCCTTTACAGTTTTTGCCTTTAAATTTCCGGTGTCCTCTCCGTTTATCTTCAGTCTCATAAAAACAAAAAACCGTATCCCTTTGGGATACGGTTGCCGTTCATTAATAATTTCCCTGTTCCCTACGCCGGAATTATCCGTATCAGGTTCGAGGGGTCTCTCCCGAATTTCGAGAGACTCTCAGGCATTATTAGCCTCCCCCAAGGGTTATACTAAGTATAATTCAGGTTCAGATTTAAAGTCAATTAATGCTATTTATATTAATAATTAGGAAGCTTTAACGTTGAATAGGGAACAACATCAACAATTTTTTAAAGGAATCAATTGATCCCAACCTTAAATGTCTCCAATGAAATAAATTCCAGTTCTGCGCCGAAGAGATCTTTGTTATTGATGTTCTTCTTTATAAATGCTGCGAATTCTTCTGAGGAATCAAACTTCCTGCCTTTTAACAGTTCGGAAGTACCTGAAAGGATCTGGGTTCTTAAAATCCCGTTATCGGCAATAGAGTATTTAAAGAATACAAATGTCCTCTCTTTTTCATCAAGGTCTCTAATATTCTGAACATTTATTATTTTTACATCATTAATTTCAGTAATAAATCCCCTTGTGATCAATGTTTCATCATTACCTTCTTTCCAGTTAATAAGGTATTCATGATCATTGAATTTAAAAATGGCCAATCTTATCTTTTTATCATCATCCTTTTTGGGAATGCTTATCCAGTAATTAACTAGTTTTGAATCTATTTTAGATGTTGTAGCCGAAGAAAGAGGAAACTCGGATACATAACAGCCATAAGTAAAAAAGAAGATTATAGCAATTAAAACAGAAGAAATATATTTTCTCATATTACTCCTTTACCTAAAATTGGAATTAATCTGCGCTGCTTTTTGGCGTCGGCTTGAATGACTGGGTTGAGCGCAATTTTAAACGAAACCACGGCTCTCCGCTTGATGAAAAACCTTCCTCTATTACTTTAAATACTGCATTTTCAGGTGTTAACGGCTGAGCAAAATCAACAGGTGTAAAATCTCCATTAAAGCGTATATGCATTTCCTTGTGCACTATTTTTCCTGCCCTTCGAAATACTAGATACATCTCCCCATCATCAGTAGATTCATCTGGTATTTCCTTCTCGCAATCTTCCTTAGAAATACCCAAGTCTTTGCAAATAAAACTTCTTGTTGTATATGGATCATAAAGATAGAGCTCATCCCATTCAAATGAGACTATATCATTTAGATTAATCTCAGCCTTCCGGGAATCACGGACTTCCTTTCTTATAGCTTTACCAACACTACCACTTAGCCAATAAGTAGGTTCACAACCAGCCAACAGAAGCAATATTATAATTGTCGTAACTACTCTCATATTTTGAGATTTAACGTGAGAGTCTGTGAATCGAACCTGTGTAAATATTAGAATGCATCATGTTACTATAAACAACAAAAACCATAATTAGGTCTGCTGGTTTGATTCCACAGAACTTTCTATTTATATTTTAATTTTTAGCACCCTCACACATTTTTATTGCGTAATGAATTCAAAAAACCCGATCAGCTGATCACCCCTCTGCGCCAAAAATTCTTCTAACTGTGATTCAGACAAAGCCATAAAACTATCAGGGTCATTCTTTTCTGACAAACCCAACAAGATCCTTTTGACTTTCCCCATTTCTATTGCAACGCCGATCACAATATCCATTTGCTCTGAGAAACCGGTTTTAAATTCAAACTCGTCAAATTCCTCCGGCGGATCCGGCAGAGTTGTACATCTTATCCCGAAAGCAAATAATTGACCTGAGTTTATTATATTTTCCAAATTAAGACTTTGATTGATAAATTTTTTAAAACGCTGCATATCACCCTCACCTTATCTTTAATCTCTACCATTATTTAATAATCCATCAGCCATCGTAAAATAATAATAATGTTATTAAACCAGCCTGACCCCTTCGCTTTTTTTCTAATAACAATCAGTTAAAAGAAAATTCACCGTTTTATTTAAAAATTTTAGTTCGAGATAAAATCATAGTCAAGCTAAAAAACAAATCATCAGGCAGATAAAAACAGGCAATTGCTATTGGAGAGTATTTATCTTATGGGCGAGACAACCTGCTCCAAAGCCGTTGTCAATATTCACAACAGCTATACCGGGCACACATGAATTGAGCATTGCAAAGAGCGCGGTCAGACCGCCAAGGCTTGTTCCGTAACCAGTAGAAGCAGGCACAGCTATAATAGGTTTGTCTGTCAGACCGCCAACAACAGAAGGAAGGGCGCCTTCCATGCCGGCTACAACAACTATTACACGGGATTCTTCAATGTGTTTCTTGTTATCCATCAGCCTGTGAAGTCCTGCTACTCCTACGTCATAGACATTATTAACCTTGCTGCCAAGAAAAGATGCTGTCACAGCAGCCTCTTCCGCGACAGGGATATCAGAGGTGCCTGCGGTTAGAACAAGGACGTTTCCCCTCTTCTTTTTTTCTTCACCTATTGAGATTATGCCTGATGCCGGGTGAAAGACTGCTTTTTTTATTCCCAGAGAGTTGTAAATCTTCTTTGTGGCCTTTGTAATAAGAAAGCGCCTGTTCTTTTTGTACATCAATCTCGAAATTTTAACTACCTGCTCTTGAGTTTTGCCTGAAGCAAAAATTACTTCAGGCACACCCTGTCTGAGGTTTCTATGATGGTCAACCCTTGCAAATGAGATATTTTCATATGGCAGGTGTTTCAATGTCCTGATTGCTTCTTCCACAGCCATACTTTTATTTCTGACTGAATCCAGAATCTCTTTTAGCTTATCGTTATCCATGACATTCAGAATAATCAGTTATATGTATCTGCTCAGAATTCAGATTTGAGGGTGCGGTTCATAAGCATCCTCACCGCAGTTTCCGGGTTTTTATCACTATACAGTACCTTGTAGACCTGTTCGACTATTGGCATTTCAACGCCATACTTTTGAGAAAGTTCATATGCGGATACCGCAGTTGCAACACCTTCAGCAATACTTTTTCTTGAGGATAGTATATCCTGCAGTTTCATGCCTTTTCCAAGACTTAACCCTACTGAATAGTTTCTCGAAAGATGGCCTGTGCATGTCAGCACAAGGTCACCAAGACCGCTCAGTCCAGAAAATGTCCTCTGGTCGGCACCCATTGCCTTTCCTAACCTCATAATCTCTGCAAGTCCTCTTGTTATCAGTGCAGCCCTTGCACTGTTTCCAAGACCGAGTCCGTCAGATATTCCTGAAGCTATGGCAATAACGTTTTTTAATGCACCGCCCAGTTCTACCCCAAGCACGTCTGTGTGAGTATAAACCCTGAAATAGCTGGTATTGAAAATTTCCTGAAGAAGAAGGCCAATAGAAGTATTCTCTGCCGCGAGTGTTACTGCTGTCGGAAACTTTTTTATCACTTCTTGTGAAAAGCTTGGGCCAGAAAGAACTGCAACCTTAAGGTCTGAAAGCTCCTTCAGAATTGAAGATACCGTCATAAGTGTACCCTGTTCGATACCCTTGGAGGCATTTATCAAAATTGAATCCTTGTGAATATAATTTACTGCGTCAATAAAAACTTTACGCGCAAACTGTGTAGGTACAACATTTAATATATAGCGTGCGTTACTAATAACGTCCTTTATATCGTTAGATACCTTTATTCCATTAGGGAGAATAACACCTGGCATATATATGCTGTTTATCCTGGTTTGATTTATCTCATCAACAAGCTCTTTCTCAAAAGCCCATAGTGAGACATCATATTTTTCACTAGCAAGCAGGCATGCAAGGGTAGTTCCCCAGCTTCCTGCACCTATGACAGCAATATAACTCATAATTTAAACTTAACTATCATGTTTGATACAAGATATATAATACATAATTTCATATATTAGTTATTATGTATTTTTTTACTAATTAATCTGTGATTTTTCGATTTTAGCCCATGTATCACGCAATGTCACCGTCCGGTTAAACACAAGGCTCTCATTTTCAGAATCAGGATCAACACAGAAATATCCCAGTCTTTCAAACTGAAAGCGGTCACCCGGCTTTGCAGTTGCCAGTCCTGGTTCAATACGGCAAGATGTCAGTATCTCCAGTGAATTCGGTTTCAGATTTGACTTGAGATCAGAATCATCATCTGTTTCTTCAGGATTAGATTTAAGAAAGAGATGATCGTAAAGGCGCACTTCAGCCTTTATCGAGTGGGCTTCTGAAACCCAGTGCAACGTGCCCTTGACCTTTCGTCCGTCTGGAGAATCACCGCCTCGTGTTGCCGGATCATAAGTACAGTGAAGTTCTGTCACCTCACCTGTCTCCTTATTCTTTACTACACTAACACATTTAATATAATAGGCGTATCTCAGCCTTACCTCACGTCCAGGTGCCAGACGGAACCACTTATTAGGCGGATCCTCACGGAAATCTTCCCTTTCAATGTAAATCACACGGGAAAAAGGTACTTTCCTGGTACCCATGCTCAGATCCTCCGGATTATTTATTGCATCCAGCTCTTCAACCTGATCCTCAGGATAATTGTCTATGACAACCCGAAGCGGCCGCAATACCCCCATAAATCGTGGAGCCCTTTTATTCATATCCTCTCGCATGCAATGCTCAAGCAGAGCCACATCTACCATACTGTCCCTCTTGGCCACTCCTATGCGCTCACTGAATTTCCTTATCGACTCAGGTGTATAGCCTCTTCTCCGAAGACCGGAAATAGTGGGCATTCTTGGATCGTCCCACCCGGTGACATGACCCTCTTGTACAAGTTTCAGAAGCTTCCTCTTGCTCATTACAGTATAGCTGATGTTGAGCCTTGCAAACTCTATCTGCTGAGGATGATAAATATTTAATTCCTCAAGAAACCAGTCATACAATGGGCGGTGATCCTCAAATTCCAGTGTACAGAGAGAGTGCGTGATTCTTTCAATAGAATCCGAGACGCAATGGGTATAATCATACATCGGATAGATGCACCACCTGTTACCAGTCCTGTGGTGCTCTTCGTGCAGTATTCTATACATTACAGGATCCCGCATATTTATATTACCTGATGCCATATCAATCTTTGCACGAAGTGTCCGCGAACCATCAGGAAATTCGCCTTTTTTCATGCGCTCGAATAAGCCGAGATTTTCTTCAACAGAACGGTTACGATAAGGACTTTCCCTGCCTGGTTCTGTCAGCGTGCCGCGGTACTCCCTTATCTCATCTGCACTCAGGTCACAGACATATGCTTTTCCTTTCTTAATTAACTGAACAGCATACTGGTAAAGCTCTTCAAAATAATCTGATGCATAATAAAGCCGCTCTTCCCAGTCGAAACCGAGCCAGCGGACATCCCGGATAATTGACTCCACATATTCAGCCTCTTCTTTAACCGGATTAGTATCATCAAACCTCAGGTTGCATAAACCTCCGAATTCTTCTGAGATACCGAAATTGAGGCATATAGACTTAGCATGCCCTATATGCAGATATCCATTAGGCTCAGGCGGAAAGCGGGTATGAACACGCCCATCATTTTTTTTATTCTTTATGTCTTCTTTAATGATGTCCCGGATGAAATCCGACGGGCGCGGTGATTCATCTATAGCCATAGATGTAACTCCTTCATAATTTTCATTTTCTAATATTTTCCCCTCTTTTGAAAACTACTAATGCTTTATTTCCAATTTTCTATTTTTAGTCCGTTGATTTTACTGAAATGATCAGTGTTGTTAGTTACAAGAGTTGCATTGTTTATAAGTGCAATGCTCGCTATAAGCAAGTCTGAATCATCAATAGTTTTCCCCTTTGATTCTAACTCAGCTTTTATCTTCCCATATAATGAAGGAACACCACTTACAGTGTGAAGTGTCTTTATCCTAGTTTTTAATTCCTCAACTACAGCTAAATTCTTATCTTTCTTATTTGATTTACATGCCCCGTAAAAAAGTTCACATTCAGTTATAACAGTGATGAATATATTTCTCAAGCCTTTTCTGATTATAGACTTCTCGATATTTTCATTGCCTTTTAACCAGTAGATACATATATCTGTATCTAGTATAAACCTGCTCATCTTAGTTTCTCTGCCTTTTGAACCATCTTCTATGAGTTTTGATATCCTTTAAAATATCATCTGCTGTTCTTTTATCATCCCAACTGCCGCAAAGCCCTGTCTTATCTTTATCTGGCATCTGTTCTTCGGGTACATATAAGTATTCCTGGATAAGCCCTGTAATGATATCCTTCAATGTTTTATGATTTATTGCTGCTTTTTTCTTAAGTTCTCCATGTATTTCGTCTGGAAGCTCTACAATTAACTTTCCCATTTCCATCACCTCCTGAATATAAAATAGACAATATTTAAATATTTGTCAATATTATTAACCTGTCAAAACAAGAAACTTTCAAATTTTTTGAATTTTTAAAGTTTTCGAGTAAATTTGCTATTCATTAATCTACGAAACATGTCAAGTTTATCAATTATTACCTGAGACTAAATAATCCAAGGGGTATATCAAGATACTCGATTTCACCTGCAAGTCCGCAAAACGTATTACTCCCAAAAAGTGAGTAATTCTGGTTGAAATGTTTAACGCAGACATTATAGATGCGTGACTGAATCGTGATGTCTTGCTCAAAAACTGATTTGCAAATCAAAAACTAACATAAGCAAAAAAAGTCTCCGCTGTCACGCATTCTAATGCATGGACATGTTAGAGTCTAATCGCTTGATAGCTTTTTAAAACCAGATAGATATTCTCTTTCAGTAGCTTTTTCTTTTGCCTTAATAAATTCTTCGCCTGTCCCTGACAAAAAATCATCAGCATAATTTTTCAAATCATTGGCTAAGCGCCTAAATCCATCTAAGGGATCAGATGAAAATCCTGGATATTCAGCATTTCCCTTGCCTGCAACATAACTCATATAATCTTCTTGTGATAAAGATATATCCCCAATATGATATTTGACCAATCCAAGGGAGTATCTAAAATGCAATTCTAATCTTCTATCATCTTTTATATATTGCCCACTATCAAATTGCCCTCCACTTCCTCGACCTGATAAACCCGGCTGCCACCGAAATCCATTCGATTCCATAATTGGGTCAATATATTTCCGACCTTTTTCTAATATCTCTTTTGGATTCATATTTTTTGTACTCTAACAAGTGATTATAAAGTTTTTCTTTTTTATAACAGAACCGCCTGCTTTATTCAATATGAAAGTGACTGAATATGGGGTAATTTTTATTATTTGCTAACTTAATATCATTACAATTGTAATGATATTAAGAAACTGACCATTTCTTCAAAATAGTTATCTTATGGCTGTTGATTTCGATATGAAATGTGTATAAATTTGTATTCTCTTAAAAACTCGACTATAGGAAGAAGTCTTTTTATTCTCTTTTCTCATTTTATGAATCTTTTCTTGCGAAAGCAGTATAAGCCTAATACTAGTACTAGTAAAATTAATAAGATGACAACAATAAATAAAACTTTATGCTCTTCATAAAAATTACATAAAACAGGTATCAGGTTAAAAAGCATTAATCACTTCCAAGGATAATCTAAGAACCGTCCCTTTTATCTTTGAGTCCTTCTTCCTGTTACCAACAGGGCTTATCCAGCGGCTTCTGGTGTTCAAAGATGATTGAAGGCACTTTACCCCTTCTGAGTTTAATTATGTGAAATGGATTCGTGATAACATCCAGTGGGCCAGGAGTTGTGTCATCCTCGATGAGCACTTCAAGACACCAGCAACTGTTATTGACACTGACTTCCAGGACTTGTATACCTGGTCCTCCGCCTGAGGACTGAATACCCAATATAGCTACGATCACAAGCTCTTTTTTGAAGTCGATATCGGGCAATGGGGGTGGCGGCTGGATGCCAGCGGTGTGATGTGCCCAAAAATGTGCCCAGGTCTTCTTATTTTTAATTATCAGGTCTGCCCCGGCAAAGCAGTCATCGTTGTAACGGTAATGACTTATATCTCCCTTATCAATGGTCTCAAATGGAATTTCCAGATCAAAAGCTGCCACCTGAGACGATCCAACAAGGACAAAGAAGAAAAGAAATATAAATGATTTTATTAATAAAGTTCTTATTTTCATGACATTTCCCCCTGTAGAATTAACTTTTTGGTTGCCAGATCTATGAAGAAAGCACTGAAGTTTTTTATTATCCCCCGGATGATTCAATCGTCTTAATTGCTTTCTCCAGCCTCTTGAGCACCTTTTCCCTGCCAATAATCTCTAGCACTTCAAATATGCCCGGGCTCTCTGTGCCGCCTGTCATTGCAACACGGACAGGTTGGGCAAGATTGACAAGTTTTATGTTGTGCTTCTTAATTATTGACTTGAATACTTTTTCAATTTCCAGCGCTGAAAAGTCAGAAATAGATGCCAGGTCTTCTTTAAGCTCAATCAATAAGTCACGGCTTTTTTCATTGAGAAACTTTGCTTTTGCCTCTTCGTTGTATTCAACCTCTTCAGCTATATAATATCGCAGGGAATTTGCAAGTTCAATCAATGTCTTTGACCGCTCTTTCAGAGTAGTAATGGCCTTTAACAACAATGCCTTATCCAACGGCTGGCCTTCTTTTATTACATTCTCTTTAACGAGGAAAGGTATAACAAGATCAGCCAGCTCTTCAACAGCGGTCTTCATTATATACTGGCTGTTAAGCCAGAGGAGTTTTTCAGGATTAAATACAGATGAAGCCTTTCCGACATTATCAAATGAGAAATACTGTATCAATTCATCACGTGTAAAGACTTCCTGGTCTCCATATGACCAGCCGAGCCTGACAAGATAATTAACAAGTGCATCAGAAAGGTATCCCATTTCATAATAGGCCATTACCGATGTTGCACCATGCCTCTTTGAAAGCCTTGTCTTGCCTGTGCCTGTGGTATTAGAACCGAGTATCATTGGAAGATGGGCAAACAAAGGAGCTTCATAGCCGACAGCTTTATAAATATGTATCTGTTTCGGGGTATTATTTAGATGGTCATCTCCCCTTATGACATGTGTTATCTCCATGTCTACATCATCAACTACAACTGTGAAATTATAAGTTGGCGTGCCGTCAGACCGCATAATTATAAGATCATCAAGCTGGCTATTATCAAAAGATATCTTGCCCCTTATCAAATCATCAACAACTGTCTGTCCTTCCTGCGGCATTCTGAACCTGACTGCCGGAGTTACTCCTGAAACAGGCTCTTTTAAATCCCTGCATCTGCCATTATATTTAAAAGTTTTACCCTGCGCAATTGCCTCTTTTCTTCTCTGGTCGAGCTCATCAGGAGAACAGTAGCAGTAATACGCCTTACCTTCTTGTAAAAGTTTTTCTGCATAACTCTTGTAAATATCAAATCTGTCTGTCTGCCTGTATGGTCCTTCATCCCATTCTAGCTTGAGCCACTTCATGCCGTTGATTATTTCATCTATATATTCTTCTGTTGAACGGCTCCTGTCGGTATCTTCTATCCTTAATATAAATATACCTTTATTGTGCCTTGCATAAAGCCAGTTGAAAAGCGCTGTCCTCGCCCCGCCTATATGAAGAAATCCTGTAGGGCTCGGTGCAAAACGTACCCTTACTCCGCCGGTCAAAATAACCTCCTCTTATAAAAATCTTCCCCTTAAACTCTCGAGCCGCAAAAAGTTTTTTGTCTTTTCAGTTACCTTGAATCTCTCATCAGCTCTAAAACCAGCAATCCAGGCAATGTCTTCCCCGGAGACTACAACTGGTACTCTATCTCTCTCATCCCTCGGCACTTTTTCATCCACAAAAAAATCCTGAAGCTTCTTCCTCCTGCCAAAACCAAGCGGGTAAAAAAAGTCACCGGTAATCCTTGCCCTGATTTTAAGAGGGAACTTTACCTTGTCTGCATCCAGAAGCACTGAAGATTTCCCGTTACCAAACTCTCCTGCCATTTCTTCAAATAATGCTTTTATGACCAGACCTGACTCTTTGATGACAACCTCACCGGGAGGCTGCAGGTCATACTCACCTATTTTAACAGGTGCTTCCGAAGTTATTATCAAAAGGGCATATTCCTTTATTACTCTGATACCCTTTGGAAGATATATCCTGTCTCCAGGGTCACCTTCTCTAATAAGCCTTATAATATCCTCAATATGCATAAAGCTTATCCTTTTTAAGCTTTCCGTTTCCCCTATTGCATGCCTCAGTACCCTCCTTAATAATACAGTATCCATAATTTCCATTGGTGCAAGAAACAGTTCAATCCTTTTTTCTGTTTTCCTGCTAATAAGCTTCATAAGTGTTTTTGCTACAATTATTTCGAAATAACGTTCCTCTTCCTGAATAATTTCGATAGTTTTTACAAGGGAACTGATCAGGTTTGGATTGAGCTTTTTTAGCTCATTTATGAGCAACAACCTTATCCGGTTTCTGAAGTAGTCTGTTCTTAAATTTGAGGAATCAACAACAAATTCAATCTTCTCGTTATCAAGAAAATCCTCGATTGCACTTCTCTCTATTTCAATTAATGGTCTTATGATATTCCCGCGTTTTACAGGAATACCTGAAAGTCCTTTAGGCCCTGTACCTCTGACTAGCCTCATAAATAAAGTTTCTGCCTGGTCGTCAGCATTGTGTGCAAGTGCGACCTTATCTGCCATAACTTCAAAGGCAGTCTCATTAAAAGTTTTATATCTCAACTTCCTTGCTGCTTCCTGTTTATTGAGGCCATGCTCCTTTATGTAGGAATTCACATCAACAGATTTTACAATAAAGTTTATATTGAGTCTCCTGCATAGGTCTCTGCAAAATGCTATTTCATTGGGGGTTTCATCCGGCCTCAGACCATGGTCAATATATAAAGCATGCAGGGATAGATTATACTGATCCTTTATTTTATCCAGCACATGAAGCAGGCATACCGAATCAGGTCCACCCGAGAGACCAACAAGGACAGCCTCTCCTTCTTTTAGCATTGAGTACTTTTTTACTGTGGCAACAACTCTGTCTATAAGATTTGAACTCACCAAGATTATGTAATCCCCGAACCCAGTAATTTAATCAGAAATTTTTCTAAGTCCTTCAGAGGCCCTTTCATTAAAAGGATCGTATTTGAGGGCCTTGTCAAAAGTATTCTTCGCCCTTATTTTAAAGCCAAGGTGAAGATAGATATGTCCCAGTTCTGCGATATATTCTGAATTATAAGGGTCAAGCTGTATCGCCTTTCTTATAGACTCTTCAGCCTCTTTTACCCTTTTATTCATAAACAAGGCAACTCCATAGTAGAAATGATATTCATGTTTGGAGTTATCCAGATATAAAGCCTGTCCCATAAATATAAGGGCCTGCTCATAATTATTCTTATTTAGGTATCTTTTTCCTGCATCGAACTTCATCATGGCCATCTCTTTACCGTCTGTGCCTTCTTTTGTATCTTTTACAATAATTGAATCAGTTTCGCTGTCTGTCTGTTTCCTGCTAAGGATATCGTATGCCTCATTGATAAAAGCAAAAATAGTATTTAATTTCACTTTTAAATCATCAGATTGAAAATATAAATGCCTGTCAGGGTGAAATTCTTTTGCCATCTTATAATAGGCACGTTTTATTTCATCCTTTGATGCATTTCTGTTTATATCAAGGATGCCATGATAGCCAAGGGCCCTGTGGTCTCTGTAGAGGCTTTCGATCTTCTCTACAATAGCAGGATTATACTCTGGTTCGGTTTCCTCAAGGATATCTTCCCTGACGATTGACGGTTTAATTATTCCCCCTTCAATAACCTCAATAATCTGGGTATGGAAGAGGGCATAGAGGATTTTAAGAGTTTCTGATTCTCCCAGGGAAGATTTAGAGAAAATCTCCTCTATCGTCCTGCTACCATCTATAAGTGACACTATTTTCTTTTCATGTTCATCCAATGTGATTTTCTGAAAGAGTGTCGCAGGATCTGATGAAAAATAGAGGACTGAATCGAGAGGAGGACATATTTTTCTGAGTTTTTTAATATCATCAACTGATTTTATACCACGGTAAATGAGGTCTGCAGTACTTAATTTAAGTGTAATCAACTCGTCAACAGGAAGAGGATCCACTTCAAATAAAAAGTTCGCTTGCTCAAGATTGAAGAGATTTACTATTATCTTTTCGACCTGATGACGTACAGCCCAGATCAGTTCGTCCGGAGTAAGGTATCCAAGTTCTACTAGAGCTGTTCCCTGCCGTTTGCCTGTCTTTTTCATGAACTCAATAGACTTGTTAAGCTGGTCGCCATTAATCTTCCCGGTTTGAATAAGTATCTCCCCCATGCGTTCGTCAACCTGATTTGATGCAGAGAAGATCATATCGCCTTGTTTAAAGTAAATCTTCTTTGTAGCTGTGTCTGTATCTATCCGCAGGATACCTGTCTTGCCCATTCTCTGTATCCCGATAAGAAGGTCTGACAGCCTGTATCTGCTCAAATTTCCTATTAAAAGACCTGTTTTTTGTATCCCGATCCTTTTGCCGGAAAATATCTCTTCACCCCAGACAATTCTGGCACTCGAATCAATATCAACTGTTTCGTTTTTAATTTCAAGGGACTGAGAACTTAGATTAATAGCATCTTTTAAAATAATACCAATTCCACCAATCGAAAAATCTATTATTTTTACGTTTACTTTTATCCCTGAAATAATCAGTTCACAGTCTAAATCAAGCCTGTATCGAGGGAAGATCCTCTTATTGGAAAAATTCGAAGCAGACATAAGAAATACTAACAATTATGAAAAATGAGGTCAAATGAAAAAACTAATCATGTTTATATGAACTTACAGATTAAACTATCCTTTTTCAGGAAGGTTCAAAGTAATTACCTGGCCGGTACTGCCAGGTATACCCATGTCTTTTCCATCAAAATGCAAATAAATCCCGCCAGCATTTCCTATTTTTAAATACACATTTTCGAGAAATATCCAGGTTTTTGAATCTCCCGGCTGAAACAGTAAATCTTCAGATTTACCGTTCTCAAACTCCATATAAACCCATGTTACCTCATTTGCATCTATCTTTAGGATATGTTCTTTTTTCTCTGAAATTGGTTCTGCTACAGAAACTTCACTAAAATTAATTTTTGAATCACCTGTGTTTTTCTTTGATATATAGGAGAATATCAAAAACACAACAAACGCCATAAGGAAAAAAGGGATAATATAATTGATTTTAGAACTTTTCTTCTTAGAAAATGCTATCGGGATAATCATAGAAGGTTGAGGCCTGGATAGGTGTCCATTGTAATACTGAATTATAGGACCTGGATCCACACCCAGAAACTCTGCATAACATCTGATATAACCCTTTGTATATACTTCTACAGGAAGCTTTTCAAAAGAGTCATTTTCGATTGCGATAAGATAAGCGGGATTAATTCTCAGCTGGGCTGAAATTTCTTTTATATCAAGTCCTAAATCTTCACGCCTCTTCTTTAAGATTTCCCCGGTCAATATTCACCCCTGGGAGTTTATTTATAAAAATAACAAAAATTTTCATATTAATCAAAGAAAATATTCATGTATAACAATATATCGCTAAACTGCATTATAATTGTAAACCCTTTATGTTAATATAGGTTTACAATGAAAAAAATAGCAATAACTGGAATAGGTGCAGTTACTCCCCTTGGAAATACTTTTAAGGAATGCTGGGAAGCTGTTAAGGCAGGCAAATCAGGAATAGGTCCAATAACAAAATTTGATGCATCGGATATCCCATGGAAAATTGCCGGAGAGATCAAAGGTTTTGACGCAAAGGCTTATCTTTCTCAGAAAGAGATAAACAGACTTGATCCTTTTATTCAATATGCAGTGGCCGCTTCTGTAATGGCAGGAGAAGATTCAGGTCTTATAAACAGGTCAAAAGCCGGAAAAGCTCCACGGTCAAAAATTCATGACTACCTGTCAAAAGGTGCCATAATTATTGGTTCAAGCAGAGGTGGCATAAGTAACATAGAACAGTCAATAGTCAAAAGACTTCATTCAAGATTTACAAATCAAAAATCAAAAATCAAAAATCAAAAATTTCGTTTATCTTCCTACCTCATGCCTTCAACCACAATCAGCATGGCATCATCATATGCTGCGCAGAAGCTCGGAATAAAAGGATACTGCCTTGGCATTTCTAATGCCTGTGCTTCGGGCACGAATGCAGTGGGGGAGGCCTACAGATTATTAAAGGCGGGCTACGGTGGCCCCGTGCTTGCCGGAGGTACCGAGGCACCGGTATGCAGGCTGTGCATTGAAGGTTATGGTGTTTCAGGGGCATTATCGAAAACCACCGGCCCTTTTGCAAGCAGACCATTCAACAGAACAAGGGATGGATTTGTTCTTTCAGAGGGTGCATGTGTATTGATGCTTGAGGATTATGATACTGCCCTGAAAAGAGATGCGAAAATCTATGGAGAGATAATCGGCTATGGCAACACAACTGACTCATTTCACATAACAAAGCCGTATCCAGAGGGTGAGGCCGAGGTAATGATAATGTCAATAAATCAGGCGGGCATTAGAACTGATGAACTGGATTATATTAACACTCACGGGACAGCTACACAGATCGGGGATATTTCTGAAGCTAATGCAATAAAGATAGCCTTTGGGAAAAAGGCTTCAAAGATCCCTGCAACTGCCACAAAGTCCATCACAGGTCATATGCTAGCTGCATCTGGAGCATTTGAAGCAGCAACCACAATTCTGTCAATAAAAGAAGGCATTATACCCCCGACGATAAATCTCGATGAAAAAGATCCTGCCTGCAGCCTCAATATTATTACTAAAAAGATGCATGCCGATATCAGAATTGCCATCTCTAACTCATTTGGATTTGGAGGAGTAAATGCAGTATTGGTTTTAAAAATATTATAAGAATTTCTCGTAAATCCTGTATTTCTTGTACAGCCTCCCCCCTATCATCTCCACCATCCTCATCACCGCAATATTTTCCTCAAGTATCCAAGAAAACTCTACCCGCCCATAACCACCTTTCCTGACACCTATAAATCCTTCTCTGAATAGCAAGGCATCAACCCCTCTGTTCCTGTATTCCTGTTTAATGCCGAGGAGAAGAAGCCGCAGATCTTTTATTTTCCTGGAATAGTATAAGGCCTTCAGAATAGTAACAGGATTTAGTTTGCCTATCATATGCTTCAGTACAAAGTTAAAATCAGGCAGCAGACCCATAAATCCAACAGGTTTCCCCCTATCTTCAGCGATCAAAGTGAGTTCAGGTATTACTATCTGTTTCATTCTGTTACTCATGAAATAGAGTTCATCTTCAGTAAGCGGTATAAATCCCCAGTTTTTCTCCCATGCTGAATTATAAATTTCCTTAAATATCAGCATTTCTTCTTTAAATTTACTTTTATCAATAGGCCTGACCTTAATACCCTTATTCTCGGCAATAGCAGCAACCCGCAGTACTTTCACAGGTAAAACTTCCTGCACATTATATATAAATGCAAAGAGGTCTTTTACTTTTTTCATGCCATAAACTTCAGCAAGGTTGTTGTAATAAGACGGATTGTAAGGTGTCATAAGCATCGGAGCCTCATCAAATCCCTCAAGCAAAAAACCGCATTCCTCATTGGTAGAGAAGTTCATAGGACCCCGCATGATAACCATGCCCTCTTTTTTTAGATGCTTTGCTGCCCTGTCAAAAAGTGAATTTGCAACAGATATATCATTTATACAATCAAAAAATCCGAAAAAACCAGTTTTTTCATTATGAAATTCGTTGTGCCTTCTGTTTATAAACGAGACTATCCTTCCAACTTTCCTGCTGCCTTTCACTGCTAAAAAATATTTTTCATCAGCATGAAGGAAAAACGGGTTCTTATCAGAAAACAATGATCGCATTTCTCTGTCAAGAGGCGGGATAAATAAAGTGTCATTATAATGTAATGATAATGGAAGTTTTATAAAATCACTGAGGTCTTTTTTTTTAACCTCAATGACATCAATCATTATATTATGCCTAAAGCCTTTCCAGTCTTTTCAAAGGCCTTTAATACCTTGTCAAGATGCTCATCTGTATGCGTAGCCATATAACTTGTTCTGATAAGGGCTTTCCCATCTGCTACTGCCGGACTCACAGCTACATTGGCGAATACCCCCTCTTTTTGTAACATTATTGCCATCTTGAATGCCTTCAGATCTTCTCCTACAAGTACGGGAATTATCGGGGTTTCAGTGTTACCCAATTCAAATCCAAGGGACTTTAAGCCGTTATACATCTTCTTTGTATTTCTCCATAATTTTTCGATACGCTCTGGTTCGTTTGCAATAATGTCTACCGCAACGCTTACAGATGCTACAGATGCAGGCGGTGGGCTTGCACTGAATATCAATGACCTTGCAAAATGTTTAATATAGTGAACAACCTTCTCTTCTCCAGAAATAAAGCCCCCGATCGAGGCAAGGGATTTGCTGTAAGTTCCCATAATCAGGTCCACCTCTTTTTCGAGGCCAAAGTGTTCGGCTGTCCCCCGGCCTGTTTTACCGAGAACTCCGATCCCGTGAGCATCATCCACCATCACCCTAGCATTGAATTTTTTTGCAAGTTCAACAACAGCAGGAAGATTTATTATGTCACCTTCCATGCTGAATACGCCATCAACAACAATAAGTTTCTTTCGATCATTATTTTCTTTCAAAATCCTCTCAAGGTCAGACATATCATTATGCCTAAATTTCTTTACTTCTCCATAAGAAAGTCTGCTTCCATCTATTATGCTGGCATGGTCCATTTTGTCGATAATTACAATATCATCTCTTCCTACAAGAGCTGAAATTACCCCCAGGTTGACCTGAAACCCTGTCGAAAAAATAAGTGCAGCCTCTTTTCGAATAAACTGGGCAAGTTTTTCTTCCAGTTTTACATGTATATTTAGAGTTCCGTTAAGAAACCTTGAGCCGGCACATCCTGAGCCGTATGCCCTTACAGCTTCAATCGCGGCTTCTTTTACTTTCGGGTGGTTTGTAAGCCCGAGATAGTTATTTGAACCCACCATTATCATCTTCTTCCCGTTTATGATGACTTCCGGATCCTGGGCACTTTCAATCTCCCTGAAGTACGGATACACTTCAGCAGCCATTAACTCTTTTGCTTTATTAAATCTGTAACACTTATCAAATAGATCCATGGTTTTTTCTACAGCCATTGGTGAATTTTGTACCAGTTTGCTGTCCATTTTATACCTTCCTGTAGAGTTGTTTTGGTATTAAATCCCAGTTCCTCCTTTGCCTTGCTTGCATCACACGTCCAGTTCGAATAATAAAGTTCTTTAACTTTATCCCTGTTAATTATACCTTTTCTGTTAAATTTTTCACCTATTAAAGCGAAAAAAGGCATAACCGAACGCGGCAATCTTAATCTTAACGGTTTTGCATTAAGTGCCGCTGATATTTCTCTAGCTATTTCATCATTAGTATAGAAAATACTCTCTGATAAAAATAATATTTTACCTGCTGATTCTTTTTTCTCGGCTGACAATATTATACCCTGAACCAGATCATCTACATAAAGTAAAGAATAATAACATTTTCCCCAGTAGGGGAATATACCTTTTTTTATCAGTCTAAAAAATATTAAGAAATCCGTATCCCTCGGCCCATAAACTGCAGGTGTCCTGATGATTGTGAAAGGTATTCTATCTTTGTACTCCAGAACAGCCTTTTCTCCCTCTAGTTTGCTTCTGCCATATACCGAAACAGGCATAGGCGGCGAATCTTCTTTAACAGGAATACCTTTACTGCTCGGACCAGTAGCAGCAAGACTGCTTAAGAATATAAATCTGCCAATTTCTGAATTCCTATCTGCAACAACCTTTAACAACTTTCTAGTGTTCTCTGCATTTACCAAAAAAAAGTCTTCTTCTGAAATGGCTTTAGTAAGCCCGGCAATATGAAAGATATAATCGAAATTTGTAATTTTATCAGAATATGATTCAGTATCTGAAAGATCACAAAATATATATTTAATATCTAGGTGTTCTATCCATTTGAGGTTAGAAGTTCTTCTTGCAAGGCATGTTACATCATAGCCTCTCTTAAACAAGGCTTCCACAAGATGGCTTCCGATAAAGCCTGTCGCTCCTGTGACAAGAGCTCTCATAATATATCAGTACAATTAAAAGTCTAGTCTGAATCACTCAATATATTCAAGTATCTTTTATACAATCAAAATAAGACAACTTTAGTATTTCTTTATTCTAAGGGTATTATTTCCCCAAACACTCTTTTAATATATCGTGGAGTTCATTGAGTTTAAAGGGTTTCTTCAGAACGCTTATTCCACTTTTTTTAAATTCAGCTTCAAGATCAGAGGTAATGAATGCTGAACAGACAACAATCTTTGGAGGTTTTTCCTGATTACTCAATTTGTTTATGAGCTCTGTGCCGTTTCCTCCTGGCATCCTCAGGTCAATAAAAAGAACATCGATATCCTCTGAATCGAGTTTTTCAGATGCCTCTGAAATAGTAGACGCTGATATTACTTCATGGCCACCTTTTTTTAAGGCCCTGTCCAGAAACCAGCGCACAAGATGTTCATCATCAACAACTAGGATCTTCATATAAAAACCATGTATTTATTTTAAGTTGATTCAGCTCAGCAAGAAAAATGCCGGGAATCAAGTCTTTTCATCTAAAAATCCAAATTTCTGCATCCTGTATCTAAGGGCATCTCTTGTCAGACCTAAAAGTTTTGCTGCTTTTGTCTGGTTCCATTTTTTCTGTTCAAGGGCCTGTTTGATCAGTTCTTTCTCTACTTCTTCTATATTCATGCCGCCCGGGGGAATCTTAATCTGGCTATCTGCAATATCCTTGACATGTAGATCATTTGATAAAAGTTCGCCTGGCAGGTGTTGTGGAAGTATATAATCTGCATTTTCAAGTATCATTGCACGTTCTATTACATTTCTGAGTTCCCTTATATTTCCAGGCCAGGGGTATCCTAAAAAATATTTTTCAGTTTCTTTAGAAATTCCTTTTACATTCTTTCTGAATTCATTGTTAAACTCATCAATAAAAAACTTCACAAGCTGTGGTATATCTTCTTTACGTTCCCTCAGAGGCGGAAGATATATCGGCACAACTTTCAACCTATAATACAGGTCTTCCCTGAAATCCCCTTTTTTGACAATTTCAGTAATATTTTTATTCGTTGATGCTATTACCCTAAGGTCAACCACTATGTCCTTAATCCCTCCGATTCTCTTAAATATCTTATTTTCAATTACTTTAAGTAGTTTTGCCTGCGTGCTGAGTTTCATATCGGCTATTTCGTCAAGATATATAGTGCCTCCGTCTGCAAGCTCAAATAGTCCTTTTTTCACATTTTTTGCATCTGTAAAAGCCCCCTTCTCATATCCAAAAAGCTCGCTTTCTATAAGAGTTTCAGGAAGGGCGGTGCAGTTTATATCCATAAATGGTTTATCGGACCTTCTGTCTTCATAATGAATGACCTTTGCGATTAGATCTTTGCCAGTTCCACTTTCTCCATGCAGAAATATGGTGGTAGCATCACTTTTTGAAACTTTTTTTACAAGCTCTAATACCTTCACCATCTCATTAGACTTTCCAATCACGTTCTTAAAGCCGTATTTTCTTGAGAGCTGAGTCCTGAACTGATGAACCTCTTTTCTTAAAGAACTCGTTTCCAATGCTTTGTCCAGCAGTATCTTGATCTTGTCCATGTTAAAGGGCTTCTCGACAAAGTCATATGCACCGATCTTTATTGTTTTTACTGCGGTCCGTATGTCCCCATATGCTGTTATCATTATGATAATTGCATCTTGATTGTCTTTCTTAATTTTTTCAAGAACTGATATGCCTGAAATATCAGGCAGGTGTATATCAAGCAATGTTAACTCAGGCTGCTCTTCATTGAATAATTGCAAGCCACTTGTGCCGTTTTCAGCAGTAATTACAGAAAAACCTTCTTTGGCAAGGTTCTGCTGCAAGGACCAGCGAAGAAGTTTTTCATCATCTATTACAAGTATCTTTGCTTTTTTCAAATTGACCTCTTCTGTGGAAGTATTATATGGAAAGTGCTTCCAATGCCAAGACGGCTTTCAACATCAATTCTTCCATTATGATTCTCTATAATATTTCTGCTTATTGCCAGTCCCAAACCTGTCCCGAAGTATCTTCCTGAAATTTCTGGTTTAAAAATATCCTTTAAATTCTCTTCAGGGATGCCTTTCCCGGTGTCAGAAAAAGCTATCTCTATCTCATTGTCGAGAGATTTATCATGTGAAGCAATAGTGAGAGTTCCACCACCTGGCATTGAATTTAGAGCGTTATGAGCTATATTTAAAAATGCCTTCTCTAACTGCTCTGGATCAACCGGTATCTCTGGTATTCTATCTGACAACAAATTAATCTTCACATTAAGTTTCTTAGCAGGTATATCTACTGCCTTCTTAACTTTTTCAATAATATCATTAATATTGGCAATAATCAAATTTAGTTCTGGAGGTTTTGCAAAGAAAAGAAGATCTTTTACATTTATATTAATACGCTCCAGCTCGCTTAAAATCTCGTTTATTATCTCTCTATGAGGACTGTTACTAGTAAAATCCTCTGCCAGTACCTGCAATGCTCCGCTTATACCCGCGATAGGGTTCTTGATTTCGTGTACAATTGTAGTAGAAACTTCTCCTATGTACGCCATTTTTTCAATATATCGAATCTCTTCCTTATAATACTTGTCAATTTCTTCTTTCGATCTGGATAGTTCTGATATTATTGAATTAAGTCTTGCGGCAAGCATGCCTATCTCATCTTTGCGTTTTGTTACAATCCTCACTTTTTGATCACCCTCTTCAAACCTCTTTAATGAGTCTACGATCTCGGCAACAGGTCTCTTTATTAAATATATGCTTAGAAGAACAATAACTATTAAGATTATTATTATAGTTATTATGGAAGATATTATAATCCATTTTCTTGTATCTGCAATTTTCTGCTCTGTTCCCTGTGTTGAGATCTCCACATTTAAGATACCAAGAATATTTTTTTTGATATCATGGCATTTCTGGCATGGCCATTCGTTTTTGATAAGTTTAATCTGCGAAAAGACTTTCTTCCCTTCGCGTTCATGCATAAAGACCGGGGAATCTTTATGCAATCTATAAACCTGCAAATCTTTTTGGTCAATTTTTTTGCCTATTTCACCAGGTATGAAAGAGTTTAAGATAATTCCATCTTCCGAAAACATGCGCACTGCTTCTATCTCCCCGGTAATAAGTCTCTCAAGAAATTTCTGGAACTCCTCCCTCCTCTCTTCAAGCATAATTATTTTAAGCCCGTTTGTTATTATTTCCGTAAGCTGTTCAACCCTTTCTTTATAATTGGTCCGGATCTGTTTCTTTTTGAGTTCAAAGTTTTGAAACAAGAAGAGTCCTATCATGACTGACAACAGAAAAGTCGTAATGAGAATATATTTTTTTTTGAGGCCCATTTAAACCTTTTTACTCTGCACTACTTGTATTATAGCGCTTCAATAATCTAAGGTTAAGTATTATTGTGCTCCATAACTATGGAGACCGGAAAGCAGAAGATTTACTCCGAGATATGTAAAAATTACTGCAAGAAAGCCAAGGACAGCAACAATTGCAACCTTCTTGCCCCTCCATCCCCTCATCAGTCGGCTGTGAAGATAAAACGCATAAAAGAACCATGTTATAAGCGACCATGTTTCTTTAGGATCCCACGTCCAGTACTTGCCCCATGCCTGGTCTGCCCAGATGGCACCGAATATCAGCCCGCCGAGAGTAAAGACGGGAAAACCGATGGCAATACTCTTATATGTAATCTCGTCCAGCATCTCCTGAGAGATATTGAACCCACTTATAATTTTTTTAAATATACTGCCATATCTCCAGATTAGAAATGTAAAGGCAACAGCAATAATCCAGCTTAATACCGATAAAGCTGATGAATTACTGCGGAACGAGGCCTTAAAAAGATAGTTCTTTATAAGTTCTTCATGGCTTTCCACTGAAATCTTGAATGCCAGATAATCCAGTCCCATTGCAATAAGGGTTACCATAAAAATACTCAGCATAACGGTCCAGAAAACATATGATGGCTCATTTCTCTTCTCGGTCCTTACAATGAGGTACATCAGGCTCGTGCTGAAAGAAACTGCAAACAAGGCATATGCAATAAAACTCATCAGGACATGAACAAGCAGCCAGTTACTCTGAAGGGCAGGCACGAGAGGTTGAATGCTCTTAGACACACCTGACATTTCAATGTAGGCAAGAGCAAGCCCTGCAATAGGTGTAATGAATGCCCCGAATGAACGGTTCTTATACCTGAATTCTATTACGAGATAAGCCAGTATAAGACACCAGACAAAGAAGATGAGTGATTCGTAAAGATTGGTGAGCGGAGCCGCCCTTATGAACCCCATCTGACCGATGTAATAGAATTCCTTCCATCTTATTCCTATTGCGAGGGTCTGTGAAATAAAACCAACAATTGTAATTGTTGAAGCAATTACTCCTACCTGGCCTTTTCTAAAAGCAAGATAAATTATATAGGAAATCATTGCGAGAATATATGCAATAGTTGATAATCCAAAAAATATTGAGCTGTCCATCTATTTTTCCCCTTTTTGGCTAGCACTCAGAATACTGACTAACTTTTCAATCTTTCTTTCAAAGGCAGACCTGTTTTTATTTGCAGCAGCACCAATTAATATTCTGGTAGTGTTCTTTTCCTCTACCATATTAACCCAAATCTTCTTATGGCTCATAAAGAAAGTGATATAAAGACCTATCGACATTATGATACAGCCCAGATAAACGAAAAGAACGCCCGGGTCTTTCCTGACCTGCAGACCGGTATATTCTACCCCCCAATAGCCTAAAAATTCTAGCTTGTTGCCGTCTGGAAGGATCCATGTCCTTGGATTCCTTTTTAAGATCCACCCTGAGTATTTCTGCTTGCCAGACTCCCAGAATTCTATAAAAACAGCGGGATTTACCAACAGCTCATCAAAAGTAAATGACCTGCCATCAGGGTCTATTGCAAGAGCAGGGCTGAAGAATTTAATATGCCCTTCAATAGAGGTACCTGGAATAGTAAATTTATCGCCGACTCTGGGATTTATTTCAACAGATTTCCCGTCACTTGAATATATTCTGAAAATAAAAATCCCGCTGTTTTTATCAGGCACTGTTCCGTAATTTGACTGATAAAAAGTGATACCTTCGTATTTCAGGGGATCATTAACCTCGATGGATTTTCTTTTTACTACCTTGCCGTTTTTTATTATACTCAGCCAGCTTGTATAATCCTTGGGCATATTGCTACCACCATAGAAATCAACTTCAAAATTATCGCAGCGGATTTGGAATCCAAGCGGCTCTTTTAAATTACGATCTCTGTATGCGAACGATGATGTCTCACCTTCCTGTAGAGGCAGATACCCATTAAACCCGAAAAAAGAACCTATTATTGCACCTGCAAGTATTATTAAAATACTTAAATGGGTTATATATACGCCGAGTCTCGAAAAATTGCCTTTCTCTGAATAAAGCTGCAAGCTACTGCCTTCAGAAGATTCAGATGTTTTGAAACCTATCTTTCTTAAGGAAGTAGCCACATGTTCTTTTATATTTGATGATTTACCTTTTAAGGTCAGGGTCTTTTTTAGAGAAAATTTCTCGAGAGACTCATTTGAAAGGGGACGAATTGGCTCTTTGACAATCTTTAATATCCTTGGAAGTCTGTCTAAGGAACATATTATTATGTTAGCTGCAAACAATAGTAGAAAAAAATTAAACCATTCAGAACGATACATATCCGTGAAACCAAGCTTGTAGAGAATGTTAAATGCGGTTGGAGCAATAGATTCGCCAAACAGCTTTGATAGTATCTTAATATTCGTTTCAGGTTCAGCGCCCTGTTCAAGGATTGTGCCTACAATAGAGGTCAGTGATATGATTGAAAATATAATAACCGCTGTTTTGATAGATGCAAAAATATCCCAGATTTTATCGATTATTGACTTTTCAATACCTTCTGTCAATATATAAACTCCTTTGATAGCACAATTATTTATATTAATATTTCTATTTAAGATAAAACAAGTGAATTACATTTTTGAAAAATAAAAATAGACATTTCAAGGTCAATTCTAACGAAAAATCTCGCATTTTTCATTGAGATCGCCATATTCTTAAATGTCAGGTCTCGCAATGACATCTTAGTCAAAGGACTCAGCGCTCTATCTCTATCTTTCAGGCTCTTTAACCAGCTTTGGCTTATCTCTTCTTGAGTTGACCATACACAAAAATCCAAAAGGCTCTTTAAAGGGATTTATCAGTTGATGTACTGTATTCGGAGGGATATAAAGGGTATCCATGAATTCCATTTTGTGTTTTGCTTTTCCAGTTCGGACAATACCCTTGCCTTTTACGCATATCACCACATGCTCGTGCCTGTGTCTTTCAAGACTGCTATATCCATTTGGGGTAATTTCAAAATACCTTACATGGAATTTGGTTGATTCTCCACGTGATCCTATCAAGACCCTTCTAATGATATTTTTCCATTCATTACCTTCAGTTTTATATGTCTCATCTTTAATTCCACGCCACCTGAAGTCACCTTTATGTTTATATAACGCACATCTGTCAGGTTTTATGCTTTTAGTTTTTTTTCTGTCTATTTCACAAGATATCTTTTCTGTAAAACGCTGTTTTTTCATGTACTAAAGACTCCTTACTCAATCAAACACAATTAAAGATTTAAGAGAGTTTTCTGCCTTAAAAGTAAGCATGAATGCCTCTGCCGTTTTCTCTATAGGGAATCTGTGCGTTACGAGTTTATCGGCTGTTATAACCCCTTTTTTTATAAGTTCATGGGCATCTGCCGTATCATCCGGCCCGCATGAATAACTAGTAAGGATGTTTATATCATTAAAATACAGATAGTTAGGGTCTATCGTTAGTTTCTCACCAGGCTCTGCCGGCGTAAAAAACAGAACCTGTCCGCCGGGCCTTATACAATTTATTCCCTGTATCATCGCATCAACACTGTTTGGACAGACAACGGCAAGATCGGCATTATTCCCATCTGTAATACTTCTAAGGCCATCATAAAGGTTATCCTTTGATATATCTATAATATCATCAGCACCTAATTCGAGAGCCTTACCCAGTCTGAATTTTACCCTATCGGCTCCGATAACCTTCCCGGCTCCGTATTCCCTGACCAATAATAAATTCATCAGTCCCATGACACCCAATCCGATAACAAGGACGGTATCTCCGTGCGCTATCTTTGCCCTCTTTAACGCCTTTACAACACATGCAGCCGGCTCGATAAGCGTTCCGTCTTCAAAACCAATTTCTTCGGAAAGCCTGATAGTGTCGTGCTCAAGATTTATCGATGGAATTAAGATATATTCAGAAATGCCCCCTGGAATTATGCTCGAACTCTTCCATGTCGCACATTGGACATAATCTCCCTGCCTGCAGAATCTGCACATCAAGCATGGAGCATGATGGTGTGTAAATACCCTGTCCCCTTTCTTAAATGAAACAACCCTGCTGCCAACATCAATAATTTCTCCTACTGGCTCATGACCTAAAACAAGAGGTGCTTTCTTCTCGATATACCATGGCATTACATCACCAGAGCAAATACCACAGGCTTTTGTTTTAATAAGTGCATCATCAGGACCTATCTCTGGAACAGGGATATCCTCTATACGTATGTCTTCAAAAGAGTATAATTTAGCAACTCTCATCTTTCATTAATTACTTTACATCATCTTATAAGGAGCTGCGGGAAAGAATCGATCTTCCTATCGCCTCTGCATCTGCCTGATTATCTCGCCCAGTTTTTCTATCTCTTCACCATACAAGGCCCAGTTGCCTTCCTTCTGAGCCTTCATGGCACGTTCATAGTGCTCATTTGCAAGCGCAGAAAGACTTCTGTCAGATTTAACAGCAGGTAACTCTTCAGCCTTAACGGGTCTTATTCCTTTAGAGGTCCTGATTTCACCAAATATCCTCGAAAGTGCAGCATCAAGTGTCTTTTCCATGGCGATACGGTTTTCGTATGCAACAATAACCCTTTTCAGTTCGGGTATCTTACCTGTTTCAGCCCTTAGATAAAGTGGCTGAACATAAATAAGAGAGCTTTCTATAGGTATAACCAGGAGTGTACCCTGAATTACCTGAGAACCTCTCTGATCCCACAGTGAAATCTGCTTGGAGATCTCGGTATCCTGATTTATTCGTGCAACTATCTGTCTCGGGCCGTAAACCAGTCTGTCTTTTGGGAACCTATAAACAACAAGCTTGCCGTAATATTCCCCGTCACTTCGTGCTACCATCCAGGCTGACAGGTTATCTTTTTTCTTTGGATTAAAGGGTAGCATAAGAATGAACTCTTCTTTTTTTTCCTCAGGCAGTTTCATTATCGTGTAATAAGGTTCCATCATCTCCTTTTTCATGCTTGTACCCATAACAGGTATCTCCCACTGATCTTCCCTGTTATAAAAAATCTGCGGGTCTTCCATATGATAAGTTGAATAGACCATTGTCTGAATGCCAAAGATATCCAGCGGATATCTTATATGCCGTTTAAGGTCTTCCGGCATTTCTGAGAGCGGCAACAGAACTCCCGGGAATATATTGCCTAATGTCAGAATAATCGGGTCATGTTCATCAGCTATATAAAACTTCATCCCACCGTCGTATGCATTGATTGTCACCTTAACAGAATTGCGAATATAATTTATCCCGTTTTTTAGAGGCTGTGAATATGGAAATTTATTACTTACAGTATAAGCATCATATATCCAGAAAAGCTGTCCATCATCGTTAATCACCATATAGGGATCGCTGTCAAGTATTAAAAATGGCATAACTTTATTTACTCTATCCGTAATGTTTCTAATAAAGAGAATTTTGCTTTCACCGGTTATATCATTCGATAGGAAAAGTTTCATAGAACCGAAATGAGTAGCAAAGACAAGCTTCTTGAAAAAAGAATCTATTACCACGCCGCTTCTGCCTGAGTATTCAGTAAAAACATTTTCATCTCCTGAAGGATAATCGAACTCTTTTGCCTTTGTTTTAACAATCACATATCTGCTGGATAATTCGCCAAAATAGATCTCAGGGCGCCTTACCTTCAAGAAATCCACAGTAGATACCGGAGGAATATCTTTTATCATAAGAAGCGGGAGTCCTTCGGGGGTTACCTGATTAACTGGACCAAGCGTTAATCCATATCCATGGGTAAACGTAAGTGTCTCGTTTATCCAGTTTCTTGTAGGGATGCTTTCGGAAGATAATTCTCTGGGTGAAAGCATTGTCTGGCGGTATTCTCCATCAAACATATATCGGTCATTGCCGACCGATGTAAACTCGTAATATGTGCGTATCTCCTGCACCTGGCTAAAAGTGTCAAGAAGAGGCCTGTGATCCCACAGGCGTATATTTTTAATGGTTATACTGTTTCTCATGATGTCATCTCTTCTAAGTGTTGCAATTCCGGATATATTTCTTTCTTGCACTGTATCAATGCCAAAACCCTTTCTTGTGGATGTTATATTTCTCTTTATATACGGAGTTTCTTTTACAAGCTCGTTTGGGGCAACGACAAATTTCTGTAATATTGCAGGATAAACTGAACTGCCTATAAATGATACTGCAAGATATAGGGCTATGCTTCCAATAACAATTAAGTTCCGCCTTATAAAAATATTGCCTACGATTAGAGTTGCTGAAATAACTGCTACAACTATACGGGCCTTCATTAACGGTATAACTGCATAAATATCCGTATAGGTTGCACCTGCTACATGTCCCTGAGACGAATAAAGAATGGCAAGCATTCCTATATATGTCTTGTATGCAAGCACAAGAAATATCACCCCACCTATTATTGAAAGATGAAAAGATACATAACGTTCATACGTGATACCTCTTTGAGTAAAAATGACAGACCCTTTTATTACGAAGTTTAGTGCAGAGAAGACAAAAGATGCCACAAGAACTAGCAGCAGTGTGTTGACAATTATTTCGTGGACAGGAAGGCTGAAAATATAAAAAGATATATCCCGTACAAATACCGGATCAGTATACCCGAAATCTACTGCATTGAAATAATAAAGAAATGTCAGCCAATTGTTGCCGAACAACAGCGCAACAAAGAATCCTATTAGTACCGGTATTAAAAATTTCATTTTGTCAATATGTTTCAGTACACTAAGTTGAGGCATTGCTTTGTTATAAAAAATCATTCCAGCAATTCTGCCCCTTGTAGCACGCATTGAAGCCCAGAGAATGACATAGGCAATAACAAATCCTGTTATCCAGCCTATAACAGCAAAAAGTATCTGGGCATTTAATTTTGTAGTGAATATCTTTTCCAACTGTATGTCTTTAAACCAGAGCCAGTCAACATACAGTGAAATAATCTTCGGCAAGAAAAAGAACGTCAGAAGCAAGCCTATAGATAACAGTATCAATGTCTTGGATAATCTATCGCGCATATATACCCCCTAAGGTCGCTGTTTTACCTATGAAGTATATTACCATCAAAACAACATAATTGAAATAAATTCCCTAACCTGGATAATGAAAGAAAAGAAATAAACTATATACAGAATAAGTAGGCCTTTTAGTCATTAAAACTCGGAAATTGGTATTGGTAATGGTAACTATGCTCATTTAAACTATAGTTTATGTCTTACGGTAACGGTAACGAAGCCCGTTTTGTAATCTTGTTTGTCTGGTTTTGTTTTGTTTTTCTAGTTTATCTGGTCTATTTTTTTAAGGACAATTTAATTCTCCGAATTGGAAGTGAGCTGTGCCCCCAGTTAAATAAACATATAATGACAATTAACGGGACAGGCTGGAATTTAATGCTTTGCATTGGAAGATAGCCTTCGGCTGGAACAGATATATTTATATAGTTTATTTAGTCATTTACTGCTTGCTGCCTACTTTTTTGCTCGTGCTTTGCGAAAGGGGGTCAGGGGGTAATAACATATTTTACACCGATGCCGTTAGCCAGTCTGGTAAAAACATTTTGAATCTCTCTAAGAGGATATTTTCCTGTAATTAACTTTTTAATTTCTAAGTTCTTATTCTTTTTCTTTAAAAGGTTAAATGCCTTTTTTACATCCTGAGGTGTAAAATGGAAAGCTCCCCTGATTGTTATTTCGTCATAATGCAGTCTTTCCGCATTAAAATTGACTCTAGCTCCTGCCCTGCATCCTCCAAATAGTATAACAGTCCCTCCTTTTCTGACATAATCGACTGAAGACTCCCAAATCTCAGGCTGTCCGGTACATTCAAATACATAATCTACACCTACCCCACCTGTAAAATCACGAACGGACTTTCCTGATTGTGTATGATTGAAGACGAAATCAGCACCTAACTTAGATGCTATCCTAAGCCTTTCCTCCTCGATACCTGTTATCAGTACTTTCGCTCCTTTTGATTTTGCAATCATAAGATGCATAAGACCGATTGGTCCAGCTCCTATTATAAATATCGTGTCTTTCTTATTGATACCCAGCGGCTCCATGCTGTGAATAATACAGGATAGTGGTTCAAGAAATGATGCCTCAATAAAGTTTAAACTTTCCGGTTTTTTAAATGTATTCTGCTTGACTATATGTTTCGGAAGTATAATGTATTCAGAAAAAGCTCCGAGCATCTTTGTCGACATTATGTTTTCACATAGATTGAAAATATTTCGTCTGCAATAATAACAGTTAAGACAGGGAGCACTGTGTACCGCCATAATAGCATCACCTATCTTAAAGTTGCTGACACCTTTGCCTTTTTTAACCACAATTCCTGAAAATTCATGGCCGAATGGGCCCGGCATGGGTATTAAAGAATGACCTCTTAAAAAAGCCTTGAGGTCAGTCCCGCAGGTCAGGGAAGCTTTAATTTTTAAAAGCAGTTCACCTTCAGAAGGTTCTGGTATATCAACCTCTCTTACCTCTATGATCCCAGGTCTTATTAAAATAGCTGAAAGCAAATTTCAGAACTCCAGTTTTCCCCCTAGAATCTGTCCTGTGACAGCTGCGAATATGAATAACGGTATATACAGGGAATCTAGATTAGAAAGAATCCTAGCAATTATAACCACAGGTACTGGCATATGTATATATAAAAACCACTTTATAGAGAATTTACTTGATTTATTCCTCAGATATCCAAAATATAGATTAAGCATGAATGTTATTGAAAAAATGCTTATAATAATTGCTGATTTTGAAGTAAAATCCATTGTAAAAAATAACTTAACCTCGATAATAAGTCAAGCTATTAAAGGCTCTGGAGTTAAAGGATAAAATAAAAAATAATGCTATAACTAATTGAAATTATTAAAAATATCAGTAATATCAAAATACTTTAATTACAAATAACATCTTTTACTGATATACTTTAAATTTAAAGAATATTTTTGAAATCTTTTAAATAATTTAGAGCTTAATTTTTAAAATAAAAAAGCAGGAAAATATTCTTATTGAAAGCCAGGATTGTCCGCAGGGCTTCTAAACTGTCTGGTAGTACGACTTTTTGCGGCACTATATTTATAGTTATGATCGATTACGATAGAAGAGAATTAATGGACATAATTACAGGAAACGGTTAATAAAAGTGTTTAACGGGAATAGCCTTGAAAATAGCATACTTTGACTGTTTTTCAGGTATAAGCGGTGATATGTGTCTGGGAGCAATCGTAGATGCCGGGGCACCCCTTGAAGAAATCCTTAAAAACCTTAGGAAATTACCTGTAAAAGGTTACAGTCTTTCAGAAAAAAAAGTCAGGCGCTCAGGCTTTACTGCAACAAAAGTCGAAGTAGTTCTGAAGTCCAGGGTAAAACATAACTCAGAACCCAGGAAATGGAAGGATATACAGAAGATAATAAAAGCCTCTTCACTGTCAGATGATATTAAAAAGAAAGGTCATAAAATCTTTAGAATTCTTTTTGAGGCTGAATCAAAGGTCCATGGAGAATCAATAAATAAGGTACATCTTCACGAATTAGGCGGCGTTGATTGTTTGATTGATATCTTCGGCACATTGATAGGCCTTGAGTTACTAGGAATTAAAAGTGTCTACTCTTCGCCAGTTAACTTAGGCGGAGGCACTATTAAAACAGTACACGGAACAATACCCGTTCCAGCACCTGCAACTACTGAAATATTGAGGGATGTGCCGGTATATCTATCAGGCATCCCTTTTGAACTGACCACACCTACTGGTGCTGCAATATTAAAATCAATCTCTAAAGGATTTGGGGTAATACCTGTCTTTAATCTCGTAAAGACAGCTATTGGCGCAGGAAGCAGGGAATTAGAAGTCATGCCTAATATACTAAGAATTTTGATAGGGGATATCTACAAGAAATCAAATGTTGAAACAGTTACAGTGATTGAGACAAATATAGATGACATGAACCCCCAGATATATGAATATCTGATTGAGAAGCTTTTGCTTAAGGGTGCTCTCGACGTTTATATGACACAGGTAATAATGAAAAAAACGAGGCCCGGTATAGAATTAAGTGTATTATGTCATAAGGACAGAAGAGATGACCTGATAAACTTAATACTTAAAGAAACAACTACAATCGGGGTCCGTTATTATGAAACTCGCAGAATAAAAATGGATAGAAGACTTACAGATGTGCAAACAAAATACGGAAAGATAAGGTTGAAGATTTCCAAATTTAAAGATTCAAAATTAAAGTATATACCTGAATATGAGGACTGCAAAAAAATAGCGAGAGAAAGTGATGTGCCTTTATTGGAGGTTTTCGAGGAAGTCAGGAGATCCGCAAAAAGAAAGATGAAAACTTAAGGACAACACAAAGTTTACCCTGTGAAAAGGACAGTCATTTAGTAGAAACAGTTTTTCTGATTAGATTATTTCTATGAAAATTAAATGTCCAAAAGGATTACTGGCTCTTTCGTTGCTTACCCTGCTAAGTTCACTTGCCTCTTTTAGATATGTTTTTTCCGGGGGACAGATATTTGTTGCGGGCATCTTGCTTGAAGGGATGGCATTTAAAATTTATTATTCAGTAATAGCCTCTACCGGTGTTGCCTGTTCTGTCGGAATTTTCCTATTAAAAAGATGGGCGTTTATTTTATTTTTAATCGAGAATATTATTTGGGAATTAATATCGATACTCAATATCCTTGTTGTTACCAGGAGTGACCTTTTGATGGCTGGCTGGAAAGACAGCGATGATTTATTATCTGGTTATCGAGGATTAATGATTATAGCTATGTTTATTGGCTTGATTTATATTGTCTGGGCTCTGAGCTATAAAAATTATTTTCGTAAAAAAAACTGCATAAACTCACCCTTATAACCTTATAATATTTCTGGTTCATCTAACGTTTGGTTACGTCCTAAGGTAACGGTTACGAGGCCCGTTTCGTCAGTCGTCTTTCGGTTATGTGTTTACTTAGTTTGTTTGGTTTCTCTAGTTTATCTGGTTTCTCTGGTTCGCCCTGCTCCCTGCTCCTTGCACCCTGCTTTTTACTCCTTACTCCTCACTCCTCACTTTTCACTCCTCACTTTTCACTTTTACTCGCCTCTAGTTTTCAATCTTCAATTTTCAATCTGCATTCTGCATTTTGCATTCTTCAATTTTCTTTGTGCTTTACTGCTTACTCCCTACTTTTTCCCCTGATTCCCTGCTCCTTACTCCTTACTTAAATAAAATTATATTCTTATTACAAATATTAATTAGACTGCATATCAGAATTGTTTTGTAATTTAATTATAAAGTCTAGCAGGGGGGAAGAAATATGAATAAAGCTATAATGTCCAGAAGTTTTTTTGTATTTTTTATTTTTATTTCTCTTACCTATCTTTTCGGTTGTGCGGGTATGGAATTTTCACCGCCATATGGATTTATTCATAAGGAACTCATAGAGGCCGATGAGTCCATTACAGCAGCACAACAGGCAGGTAAGGATGCCGAATGTCCCGAAGAGTTCACAGAAGCAAAAGTTAGAAGAGATGATGCTTTTGAGACTTATTTTAAATGCAGAACCAATGAAGCGATCAAATTGGCTTTAGAGGCAAAAGAAATGGCTGATGGCCTCTGTCCCAAAATTCATGTTGCTGTCAAACCACCTCCACCTACACCTGAACCAGAGCCTGAACCAAAACCTGAGCCAGTTGTAGTTGAAGCACCTCAACCAAAGATCATCGACAGGATGACTCTCCATATTAACTTTGATACTGATAAGGCAGTTATAAAGCAGGGAGATTATGCAAAACTGAATGAGGCAATTGAGTTTATCAACAAATATCCAGATTCTTCTGTTGTTATTGAGGGACATACAGATAGCACTGGAAGTATTAAATACAATCAAAATCTGTCAAATAAAAGAGCAGATGCAGTAAGAAATTATCTTATAACGCACTCTGCTATTCCGGCATCCAGAATAACAGCAAGAGGCTATGGTGAATCAAGGCCTGTTGGTACAAACAAAACACCTCAGGGCAGGTATAACAACAGACGTGCTGAGATTCTTATAGTTTCGGAATAGTATTGGTATAGGGCTTTTATTGTAAACAGATTGTCTCTAATCATAAAATCCCCGCCCTTAATAGACCAAAGGTCTACCGGGGCGGGGATTTTATACAGGGGTAAAAAGCAGTACAAATTTTCCTGATTTTTTGGGGAAAATGGTATCAGGTCTCAACAGACTATTGAAAAAGTACTATTTTTTGTCATTTCGAGGAGTACCGAATTGTCTTGACGACGAAGCAATCTAAAAAGTATCAAATATATAATGAGATTGCTTCTGCCGAAATGTCGGCATCTTAATGACGATAATTATGTTAGTTTTATATATTTCTTAGTTTTGCAACAGCCAGTCAAGATCTGACACTTTTATATCTCAACCAAAATGAGTTATACAATATAACAAAGCTATATATTTACCCCTTTAGAAAGGCGGAGGTCTTCTAACGGGGGGGGTACTATTAGATGTAAAATTGATATTCAGTTGAAAGATTGTGTATTATGTATCTTATTTATCATAGATGACTGATTGGTATTTCTTGAAGATTAACAAATTGCCATTTAATAGCAGAAGAGCACAGATACGTTCTGATTTTCACCATGAGATAAAATATATTTTGAATCCTGATACAACTGGTGAAATCTTTAATGGAGTTGCCGTTAATATCAGTGGAACAGGACTATGCCTCTATGTATCTAACCATCTAAGTGAAGGGCAGGGGATAACAATTAAGAGTATTTTCCGTGATTCATATAAGTCAGGAATTGTGCGCTGGAGTGAAAAAATAGTTGAAAATATTTACAGGGTTGGATTGATATTTACTAAATAGTGTTTTAAAATTCTTTAATAATAAATTAAATATTAAAGAATAATCCTAGTGAACCCCATTAAAAAGGAGTTGCGTGTCAATGGCTTTAGACGACCTACTGCAACCTGCCTGCCCGCTTCGCCGAATCGAGGCAAGCAGGCATTTTTTAACTTTCGATTTCATCGAAGGCTTTTTTTACGGGGTGAATCTTATTTCATGCTCATAATTGTCTTTTTGAAAACCTTAATTATATTTAACCTGTTAAAGAGGGGGAAATATGGCAGAAATGGATAATAAACTTGATGAAATATCAAATCAACTTAACGAAAATATATTAGCCGTAAAGGGAACATTAGAACTCATAGATACGTCTGTTACAGAGGAAGAACTGCATGAACTTTTAATTAAGTCAATTGAAAGGATGGATATAATTCAGAGATTATCTAACGATATTCTTGTGGTTCTAAAAAATTGCTTTGACAAAATAGGGGAGATTAAAAAATAGCAATACCACATTTATAGGCAATATTTTTTTCATCTTTCTCTCGTAAACCCCGTTAGAAGAAAATAACAACAATTTCTAAACGGGGTAAATCCTCACTAATAATAAAGGGCCGCTGTTTCCAGCGGCCCGGTTTTGATATTTATTTATTATTTATCTTTTAGATAACGAAATAAAAAATGACGAGCCTCTCCTGAATACGAGGAGCAACACATCCTCATCACTCTTAATTTCTGACACCACTTTCTGGTAATCCTCAACATCACTTATCTTTATCCTGTTTATTTCCTGAATGATATCACCTTGTATTAGTACACCTATGGCAGGACTGTCCTGATCGATATTATTAATAATAACTCCCTTTATCCTTTCAGGGATTCTTAATCTTTTTGCCATTTCCTGTGTAATATCCTTAACACCAATCCCCTTCATTACATTTTCATATTCACCTGTCAAAGGTTGTTTCATTTCAGCAGGTAATTCCCCGATGGTTACTTTAATCGTCTGTTTTTTATTATCCCTAAGTACCTCCAATTTATATATTCCTCCGGGGATGCTATTAGCGACCATATTACGAAGTACATAAGGTTTATCTATCTTCTTACCGTCATACTCCATAATTACGTCTCCTCTTTTAAGTCCAGCCTTTTCTGCAGGGCTGTTCTCGACTACATCGGCTACAAGGGCGCCAGTCTCTTCTTTAAGATTGAATTGTTTTGCAAGTTCATGGGTTATTCCCTGTATAGAAACACCAAGCCAACCCCTTACGACCCTACCTTCTTTTATCAGGCTTTCCATAACTGATTTCGCCATATTGCTGGGTATTGCGAAACCTATTCCCTGGTATCCACCGCTTGTGCTGTAAATTGCTGTATTTATGCCAACCAGTTCACCTCTGACATTTACAAGGGCTCCACCAGAATTCCCCGGGTTTATCGCTGCATCTGTTTGTATAAAGTCTTCGTAGTCTGCAATACCGACTTCTGCCCTTCCAAGGGCACTTACTATACCCATGGTAACCGTCTGGTTAAGGCCATAGGGATTCCCGATTGCAAGCACAACTTCTCCAACCTCAAGCTTATCAGCATCACCCCACGATATAGTTGCCAGGCCGGTTGCATCTATTTTAACAACTGCTATTTCTGTTTTCGGGTCTGAGCCTATTACTTTGCCTGTGTATTCTTTCCTATCTGAAAGTATTACTTTTATCTCATCAGCATCTTTGATTACATGATAGTTTGTAATTATATATCCATCAGAGGAAACTATAACTCCAGAGCCCAGTCCGACTGATTTGCGTTCCTGAGGACGCCCCTGATGTCCGAATTTATCTCCAAAAAAGCGCCTGAAAAAAGGATCATCAAAAAAAGGATCCCACCCTCCTGAAATTCTTATCGTCCTGGTCGTGGAAATATTAACGATTGCAGGTTTGACAGCTCCTGAGACCTCAGCCATAGCCTTGCCCGTTTTTGATAAAAAATCAACTGAATCTTCAGAGATTATTGAACTCTGTGCATGGGTCTCTGAGAGATGGCTAAATTGTGAAGAAATAAACAGCCCAAGTACCAATCCAATAACAATAAGTAGTGTTGTACCGAAAAACTTTCTGCCTTTTAAAGACATTTTTTCCTCCTGTTATTTCAAAAATGATTTCTGATTTGCATAATATGATTAAAACAGTTACTTATATCCTTAAACACCTAATTACCCAAATAGGTTTCACTAAAAATATCATTGATTGAAATTCATTTTAAAAACTTGTATACAACATTATATATAGTCCATGCAAACAAGATGCATGCTGGTAAAGTAAAGATCCATGCCAGCACAATCTTTCGTGCAACACCCCATCTGACAGCAGACAGCCTTTTAGTCGCGCCAACCCCCATTATCGATGAAGTAATTACATGAGTTGTACTCACCGGTAGCCCCAGAAGGCTGGCACCATGTATAACTATGTTAGCTGATGTCTCAGCTGCAAAACCATGAACAGGCTGTAGTTTCAGCATGCTGACCCCGAGGGTTTTAATGACCTTCCAACCTCCGACGGCTGTACCAAAACCCATGGCAAGACCGCATACCAATATGACCCAGAATGGTACCTCAAGATTAGGTATATAGCCTCCACCGTAAAGTGATATCGTAATTATTCCCATAACCTTCTGGGCATCATTTGAGCCGTGGCCGAAGGCCATAAGACCAGCAGATAATAATTGAAGCCTGCCGAAGTGCCTATTTATAGCTCCTGGTGAAAATCTGCCAAAAAACCTTATTATAAGCTTCATGAGAAAATATCCCACACCAATACCAAAGACAGGGGAAAGGAGGAGTGCTAAAAAAATCTTTTTCAATCCGGCTGGATTCAGGATGGAAATACCCCCATAAGCAACAGCAGCACCCATAAGACTTCCGATGAGTGCATGGGAAGCGCTTACTGGCAGTCCAAATCGTGTCATTAAGAAATTCCAGAAAAAACTCGAAAGAAGGGCAGAAGCTACAATTATGTTTACTACATCTTCAATATCTTTTGGATTTACAACGCCCTTTCCGATAGTCTTTGCCACGGCTGTTGTAAGGAAGGCTCCTAGAATATTCATTACTGCAGCAAGGAGCACAGCCTGAGTAGGTGATAGAACCCGGGTAGAGACGACAGTAGCAATAGCATTTGCAGCATCATTCCATCCATTACTAATATCGAAAAGTATGGCAAGTACTACTATCAGGATTATTATTTCAGGCATGCTTGAGCACTATCGCTTCAAGGATATTTGCTACATCTTCACATTTATCAGATGCATCTTCAAGGTGCTCGTATATCTCTTTCCATTTTATAATCAGAATGGGGTCTTTCATCTCATCAAACATTTTTGCAAGTGCATCCCTGAAATCCCTGTCCATTCTGTTTTCTAGCCTGTTTATTTCTATGCAGTGATCCTGCATTTGAGAGTAATTCTTTTCCTTTAGTTTCTTTATCGCCTTTTGTATAACCTCAGTAGTCAGTAACAGATTTTTAGCCATCGTAATCACCTCTTCTGTTGATTTATCAAGCTTGAACACGGAAATTCTATCTACAGCAGCCCATATCAAATCCAGAACATCATCTATTCTTGAAGCAAGGGCATGTAAATCTTCTCTGTCTATAGGTGTAATAAACGTCTTATTGAGCTTCTTCATAATGTCATGTGTTAAGATATCGCCCTCCTGTTCTACCTCATATATCTCTTTTACCCGTGTCTGGATACTATCAAAGTTTTCCATTAGGGAAACAAGGAGGGAAGCAGACTTTGTCAGGTTCGATGCTGCCTTTTCAAATATATCAAAGAAGTATATTTCCTTCGGGAATAGTCTCATAATAATTTTATTCTTCAATAGAATATAGCAACAAAGATTATGATGTCAAATAAAACACTTTGACAAATTAAAATTATAAATCCATCCCCTTTCTTAGTCCCACAAAATACGGATTCAAAAGATTTCTCTTGTTGTATTCAAGAGGTTTATCAGTCTCAATGTCCACTACCTTACCCCCTGCCTGTTCGACGATTGCGTGTCCTGCTGCTGTATCCCACTCAATGGTTGGGCCAAATCTTGGATATACATCTGCCTTGCCCTCTGCCAAAAGACAGAACTTCAGTGAACTGCCAGCAGAAATAAAGTTAGCTTCTCCATGTTCTTGCTTTAATCTGTTTATGTACTCTGCCGTTTCCTTTGACATATGTGAACGGCTGCCTATAATTGTAAATTCTGCAGCAGTCTTATTTAACACTATCGGAAGCCTTTTAGACTTCCCTATAATTTCATTAAACAGATCCTCTTTCGTATACCCACCATCATCTGGAATATCACTCAATTCGACGCCTGAGTCAAGCCTGTATGCACCAATTCCTTCAGCTCCGTAATAAAATGTATCCATAGCGGGAACATGGATAACCCCTAGAATAGGCCTCTTTTTTTGAATCATGGCTATGTTTACTGTAAATTCACCGTTTCTGTTTATGAACTCTTTTGTCCCGTCCAGAGGATCAATAAGCCAGAAATAATCCCAGCGCCTCCTTTCTTCAAAAGAAATATCTTTTCCTTCTTCACTTAAAACAGGGAAATTGACTGGCGAAAAAGTGAGAAGTTGATCTAATATTATCTGGTGAGACTGCTTGTCAGCAATGGTTAGGGGTGATTTGTCATTCTTGTGTTCAACTCCAAAGTCTGATTTATAAACTTCCAATATTTTATCTCCTGCCTTTTTTGAAGCAAAAAGGGCTGACAAAAGGAGATTGGCTTTATATTTGTGTTTACTTATTTCATTATTGCCATGTCTCATATGTGAGAAGTCTTTCTTGCTTTTCTTTTTAGTGCCTACTGCTTACTGCTTGCGAACTAAAAGGTTACGTCTTACGGTAACGGTTACGAGGCCCGTTTACTTTTCGCATGGCGCATGGCGCTCGGCGCATGGCGTTTTAATATCTAATTTCCGATTTCCAATTTTCTTTTTTCTTTTTTCTTTTTTCTTTACCCCTTACTTTTTACTCTTTACTATTTGCCTTTCTATAATTCCTGAATTCCTAAATCCCTAATTTTTCATTCTGCATTCTTCAATCTCCTCACTCCTTACCCCTCACTCCTTACTTTTATCCTGAGCCTGTCGAAGGATGCGCCCTGCTCCGTGCTCGTATCTAATGTGTGATGAAGCATATTTTTAAAAGAGATTTTGCTAGGTATTCAGCTTGCGTTTAGAAGCCTTGTGAATGGATATGATTTTAGAAATACTAAAAATTCATCTACAGCATGAGAGGATATCGAGTTTTTATTAATAATAAGCGAAAATGCCCTTAACACCTTTTCCTCTCTTAACCTTAGGAGATGAAGAGCTCCGTATTTGCTTTCTTTCCTTGCAGCCCAACGTGAGATTATAGAAACTCCAAGGCCGCTTTCAACAGCTTCTTTAATAGCTTCTGTGCTGCCGAGCACCATCGATATTTTCATGTCCTGCGGTAAAACTCCGTGTCTGGCAAGAAACTTCTCCAGCATCTGTCTTGTGCCAGATCCTCCCTCCCTAAAGATAAACGGCTCCCTTGTTAGTTCGCTTATCGATATTTCTTTTTTCTTAGCCCATGCATGATTGGATGGCACGATAAGCAGCAATTCATCAGTAATTAGCTTTTCCACTATCATCTTCTGTCTGGTAACTTCTCCCTCAACAAGTCCAAGATGGATATTTCCTGAGTTCAGAAGCTCAATTACCCTCTTTGTATTGCCAACAAGCATATGAACCTTTGTCTTTGAATGAATCTTTTTGAAATCAGTTATTATTGCGGGAAGAACATAGTTGCCAATTGTAGAACTTGCTCCGATACTGATACTGCCTTTTACAAGTCCTGTTATTTCTCCTATAACTTTCTCCACAGAGGCGTAAAGCGCAAGTATTTCTTTTGCATATTTATATAATACCTCACCGGCTGGGGTTAAAGTCACTGTACTGCTTGATCTGTCAAAAAGCTTTGCATCATAAATTTCTTCAAGAGCCTGTATCTGAAGACTTACAGCCGGCTGTGTAAGGTGAATAATTTCCGAGGTCTTCGAAAAACTCTTGGTTTCAGCTACAGTACAGAAAACTTTTAATTTATGGTCATCCATATAATCCTTCCTAAAAGATCAATTCAAGCCTTCTGGAATATTAAATCTATATAAATAGAAGCTGAAGCAGCCCATAAGCCGAGTTCTGTAATCCTTCTAAGCAGGACTGTGGTCATTCATCTATGTCCCGATTTTGCAATCGGGATCATGCAGCCTAACCCGTTCCGCCTTCCCAAATTGGGAATTCGAAGGGGCCCCTCTCAACGCGGAACCTATTTGGCCTTGCTCCAGGCGGGGTTTACCAAGCTGCCTCGGTCACCCGAAACACTGGTGAGCTCTTACCTTCCGTCCAATTCGGACAGATCCCGACTTCCCGGGACACCTTTTCACCCTTTCTCCCGCTTAAACGGAAGAGGTTTCCCTTTCTGTGGCACTTTCCTTCCCCCGATTTATCGGGAGACTCCGTGTTACGGAGCGCCTTGCCCTTTGGAGCTCGGACTTTCCTCCCAACCCGGAAATTATCAGAGTTGGGCGACCACCTGTTCTGCTTCAGCTACCTATAATAATTTTTAATTATTATATAATATCTTTTTAATTATTGGAAGTGGTAATTTAAAAAATTTTATTAATTCATAATTCTTCTAAATAATAGAGTATGCGGCGGCATTGTGGACAATGAATTATTTCTTCATTCTTTTTAATTTCCACAAAAAGCTGTGGCGGCACATTCATATTACATCCATTGCAGATCTCATTTTTTGCACGGGTTACAGCAACCCCGTTACCAGAATCAAGAAGTGTCATATATATTTGATAAATATCAGGATCTATTATTTCGACGACTTTCGCCCTCTCATTCTTTAATAAGTTTAATTCTTCTTTATATCTGTCGACTTCTTTATCCAGTTCTTTTTTAAAGGCATTTATCTTTTCTACTTCAATCTGCACTTCTTTTTCCTTATCGTTATGTTCTTTTAAAGAATTATCAAAATCTTCCATACTCAACAAAATCTCTTCCTCAATGTTAGATATCTCTTTTCCCAGCGTATCAATTTCCTTAAGATGTGCCTGATATTCCTTATTTGTCTTTATCTCTGATACTCGTGATCTCATCTTATTTATCTTTTCATTAATTTCTTCGAGTATAGCCTCTTTCTCGCGCCTTTTCTTCGCAAGCAGATCGTTCTTTTGCTTTATCTTTTCGAGCTCTGACTTTGCAATTTTGAGAGGCTCATCAACCTCGGAAAAGCGATTAGGTGCATTATCTATAAATATGCGCTTTTCAAGAATACGAGAATCGGTATCCTGCAATTTAATCAGTAGTCCAAGAAGGTTCGTCAACAATCCTCCAGAAAATATGGTGGGCCCACCAGGACTCGAACCTGGGACCAACCGGTTATGAGCCGGTAGCTCTTCCGGCTGAGCTATGGGCCCTTACAAAAAGCAAAGTGCAAAAAATATTATTATATTTTAACTAGTTATTATTCTTTATAGCCACCAAATTGTTAACCCCAAAAATGCATTTCATTATAAAAAGAGCAGGTGTATTTGCAGAAAAAGTCTTTACCATTTTATCCCGACTTGTCGGGGTACCACCTTTGTAAGTCCTCTCAATACCCGATTGCCTTTACGTTATCATACAAAAGAATTTGTATCAATTAGTAGCAGATTGTGATTTGTAAAGGTTTTTCCGCATGTATACCTGCTTCAAACGCATTTTTCGGGTTAATATAAACTTGTATTTAATTTTAGTCAAGAGCGCTCGATAAATTCCCTTAGCCATTTACTTCTTGAAGGATGCCTTAACTTTCTTATTGCCTTAACCTCTATCTGCCTGATTCTCTCACGGGTCACATCAAATTCGAGTCCAACCTCTTCTAAAGTATGCGGCATATCTTCTCCAATCCCAAATCTCTTTTTTATTATGCTCTTCTCCTTTTTGCTGAGTGAAGATAATGCCCTGTCTATATTCTTTCTCATATCCTCCTGTATCGCGATATCAAGTGGTGACATTGTTGCTTTATCCTCAATAAAGTCTCTGAGATGGCTGTCTTCCTCCTCACCAATAGGTGTCTCCAGTGATATCGGCTCTTTAGAGATTTTCAGCATAGCCTTAACTTTCTCAACAGGAATATGTAATTTCGCGGCAATCTCCTCGGGTGTGGGCTCCCTTCCTTTTTCCTGAACAAGCTCCCTCGTTACTTTGGTCATGCGGTTAATAGACTCAACCATATGAACAGGTATTCTGATTGTTCTGGACTGGTCAGCAAGTGCCCTTGTAATTGCCTGTCTGATCCACCATGTAGCATAAGTGCTAAATTTGTACCCTCGTTTATATTCAAATTTATCAACTGCCCTCATAAGTCCTGTATTTCCCTCCTGAATCAAATCTGAAAATCCAAGTCCCCTCCCTAGATATCTTTTGGCTATGCTTATAACAAGCCTCAGATTAGCCTCTATAAGGGCGCTCTTTGCCTCGCTGACCTCCCTTTCTCCAGTATCCAAAATCTTTAGTGCTTTTTTCATCTCATCAAAATTTATACCGAAATTGTCTTGCTTCTCCTTAATCTCCTTTTCATAACCAGAGATCTCAGATAGAATCTTCTTTATTTCATTCCTAATTGATCTTTTCCTGAATTTCTTGGGTAACACTCTACCTTTAAGCTTTTCGATATCAACACCGAGATTTCTTGCTCTCTTTCTTGCAGAAACAATTTTCTTTTGAACTTCTTCAACGCTAGATATTGCTTTCTTGAGTTCTTCTGAAAAACCTATAATGACATCTTCTTTCAGCCTTAACATGCGTATTTTTTCTAAAATTTGTTCTCTATTTTCTATTAGAGCCTTTAAATTTTTTTTCTGTAATTTACTGCTTGCCTTGTTAAGCCTCCTGAGTAAAAGTTTTCTCTTCTGAAATAGTGACCTTATAGACAAAGTTATATCAAAAAATCTCTTTCTCTCGTATATTAGGTCTTCTTCGGCTTCCTCTTCTCCATTTAGAATAATTTCCTCCAGAGGCGCTTCTCCTTTTTCAACTATCCTGCCAAGTGTTATAAGCTTTTTTATTGCAAATGGGAGAGAAAAAATTACCCTTTCAACTTTTTCCTTCCCTTGTTCTATTTTCATAGCTATGTCGATTTCACCCTCTTTAGTCAGTAAAGGTACCCCTCCCATCTCCTTTAAATAAATTTTCATGGGGTCATGTTCCCCTTCTATTAAGAGGCCCTCTTTTTCGCCCTCTTCAACTTCAAACTCTTCGTCGGTATCTTCCCTTTCGATTTCAAATTCGTCCTCATCATCATAATCATCAAAATAATCGTAGTAATCTTTCATAGTCACGTTCCCTCAATTAATCTTCTCTTCTCAAGCAAAAGAGAGTTGATAAGTTTTATGTCTCCAGATACCCTGGCAAGCCTGATCCTTTCATCAACCCTCTTTTTTTTGATCCTTCTTACGCAATCTTCTATATTCCTATCAACATATTCGATGTCAAAACCAGGGTCAATAGAAAGTTTTGTAAATATTTTTCTTTCGTTTTCATCAGCCTCATCGAGAATAACTGTAAGATCATTCTTATCCTCTACCGATGCAATCCTATTAAGTAAAGATCCTACTGTCTTGTCTTTTATCTCGTTGATGTCTATTCTGGAAAGTACATGGTCAGTTTTTTCTGGAAAGGAAATTACAGCACTGAGCAAAAGATATTCTTCGCTGTTTTTTGTTTTAATGCCAGAACCGCGCAACTCAGCTTTTTGTGAAACTTTCTTGCTCTTAATCTTCATTAACTCCTGCCGTATTTCAGTTTCAGGAAGTCCTGTTCTGTCAGATAATTCCGTTAGCATTTCACCTGCTACAAGCAGATCTTTCATCTCAGCAATTAGGGTTAAAGCCTCTCTTATAGTATCCGTTTTTTCTCCACTGGAAACATCAAGAATAAAATCTATCGGGGATTTTGCACTCTCAATCATCAATTCGAAAGAGCTACTTTCATACTTTCTCAAATAGCTGTCAGGGTCTTCATTTTCAGGCAATAACAGGACCCCAGACTTAAAATCACCTTGGCACATAAGTAAAAGCACTCTTTTAGCAGCAGCTATGCCGGCTAAATCTCCATCAAAGATAAGGACGGCCTTATTAGTCAAGGTCCTCAGTTTCTTTAGTTGGCCGGAAGTTAGAGATGTCCCAAGTGGTGCAATAACATTTTTAAATCCGTACTGATGGCAGATTATAGCATCCATGTAGCCTTCGACAATTATAACATTATCCTTTTTTCTTATTTCTTCTTTAGCAGCATAAAGACCAAAAAGTGAATCGGATTTTTTAAAGACCGAGGTCTCAGGAGAATTAATATACTTTGGCATTAAATTGCCAAGTGCCCTTCCCCCAAAGGCTATAACTTTACCGCTGGCATTTATTATCGGAAATATTATCCTGTCTCTGAACATATCATAAAGCCCTCTGTCACCTGATACAGCAAGCCCAGCTCCCTTTATTGTCGAATCTTTGTAACCTGAATTTCTCAGATGTTTTAAAAGATTATCCCATCCTGATGGTGCATATCCAAGTTTAAACAATTCTTGAGACTCTTTGCTTATACCTCTATCTTTTATAAATTCCCTGGCAGCTACGGATTTACTTATCATTCTTATAAAGTAATTCATGGCCTCATTAAGTATGTTTCTTATCTGCTCATTTTCTTGAAGAGACTTTCTATCAACCTTGCCGGCAGGCAAAGGGATACCTGCCCTTCTTGCCAGTAAATTTACCGCTTCATTAAATGAAAGATTTTCATACCTTGTAGCAAAACTGATAACATCTCCTCCAACACCGCACCCAAAACAGTGAAATATCTGTTTTGACTGACTGACCATAAAGGAAGGGTCTTTCTCAGCGTGGAATGGACAGAGGCCTTTCCAGTTCAGACCGGCTTTCTTCAATTGCACATATTCTGAAATATACTCAACTATATCTATTTTTGATTTTATGTCCTCAAGAAGTAAATCTGTTTTCATCATATCTCCCGAGGAATGAAATTCATCTATATTAACATGAAATCTAAGGAATTTTATAAAAAAGATCTGCTACAGAATTATAATAATTAATGATTAAATTCGAACAACCAAATTGTTTAATTGTCGATAATTATTAGAATTTATTCCTGAACCTGACAGGATCAGGTTTGAAATTTGTGATTTGTTTATTGGAACTCAATTTACCCTGTTAGAGAAATCCACCGATGAAATCGGTAGTAACTACCATAATTTAAACGTATACCGTTAGAAGACACAGTTCTTTTAACAGGGTTTACTGCATTAAGTTAATTAACCCTGCTTATCCTTTTAAATCCTGAACATTCGAAAATTTCAATTGTAGATTCTTTTCTCACCTTCGAATCAGACGAGTCTGACAGAATTTCATCGAGAAGCAGGTTCAATCCAAGGTTGTCGCTCGATATATGGCCTGCAATTACAACATTCAGGTGATTTTTCTCAGCTTCTTTTCTATGATCTTCGCTTAAATGCATTGCTACAATTGTGTTTATGCCAGCTGAGGTCAGGCTCTCAAATATATCTTTTGAGCCCTCGGTGCCTCCAGTCATATCAACAAATATCTTGCCCGCTTTCCTTGTCTTGGAACCTAAAACTATTTTTGGACCAGAACCGTTTTTCATGGCATTCTTGTATTCCGGTATATCCTTAAGTTGATCGAGAAGATTTGAAAGGGTATGGGGTTTAGTATTATCAAAAAGCTTCTGAAGAAAAGTAGCTACCATATTATCCGAAGGAGTATGTAAGCAAATAAAAGGAATCCCCAGAAGTTTTGCAGCATCAACTGCCCTTGTATGATTAACGGGCATGAGTCTTCTTTCAACCTCTTTAACCCTGCCTTCCATAAGGTCTTCTGCAATATTTATGGGCACGCCGAATTTGTTTAAAATATCAGATTGCATGTGCATTACAGAATAAAGATTAGCATATGCCTTCCCTTCGGGATGATGTGACATTATAAGGTCAATTGATTCCCCCCTGTTTTTCAGGGTTTCCGCAAGTAAAACTTCCCCGACCTCTATATCTATTCCAACAAGCATACTCTTAATCTCATCATCTTGATTGCCATTTAAAATACGAGAGTCAGAATAGGGATTTTTAAGCGATTCTACGTCAAACAGCTCTTTCTCTTCTGGCTTCAGTTCACTATATTCCTTTTCAATACGCTGCAGATCCTTTAATACAGTTTCCTTACCTCTGGGGTCATTATCAATTCCTGCAGCAATTGTTTTATGATACAGCTCTCCGAGTGTCATAATATTTATTTTTTATTAGAATGAAGCAGTTCTCTGACTCTTTTATTTACCCAACTACCGTCTGCAACACCTTTTATACGCGGCATCAGTATCTTCATAACTCTGCCGATATCTTTCTCGTCTTTAGCTGAAGATTCATTTATTGCTTGAATTATTATGCTCTCAAGCTCATCTGGAGAAAGCTGTTTAGGCATGTATGATTGAAGTATTGACAGCTCCTGCTTTTCCTGTTCTGCCAGATCCTCTCTACCACCTTTAGAAAATTGTTCAATAGATTCCCTTCGCTGTTTAGTCAGGGTTGAAAAAACTGAGAGGATCTCCTCATCAGAAAGCATCTGTCCCTTTTCGATCTCTTTATTCTTAATCGCAGCCTTAACCATTCTTAAGACAGATAACTTTAACTTATTAGTCTCTCTCAAAGCTTTTTTGAAATCTTCCTCAAGATTCTCCAGAAGAGACATTTTATCTTGTTGATATCCTGAGTCTTTTTAAGGCTTTCTGACGTGCGGCAATGGCCTTTTTCTTTTTCTTTACGCTAGGTTTATCGTAGTGCTCTCTTTTCTTAACCTCAGAGAGAATTCCCTCTTTTTCACACTGTTTTTTAAATCTTTTTAGCGCATTTTCGAACGAATCACTTTCACGCACCCTTATCAAGGGCATCCATTTATCACTCCCCCCTGTTTAAAAAATTTAAACAATTTTAGCAATTTAACCACTTATGTGTCAATGCCGAAACTCTATATATAAGCAATCATTATTAAAGCTAAAAGTTCTATTTTCTCTAACCCAAAAATGAATTTCCTTATAAAAAGAAGTGGATTAAGTAATTGGACATATTCCTTCAATAATCAGCAGTGCTTTTCAAAGGGGCAAATATAATTGAATTTTAATTATCATTTACCCGCAAGTGTAACGATACTAAAATAATATATGCAACGGAATAGATCAACTATTTTGTTTGTTCATGACTTGTACAGTTTAATAAGGCTAAATTTTTTGATACTCTATTAATGAGTTGAAAAATCAATTTAACTATGTTAGAGTTTCAGCAGATTTATTGGGCGCTGATGGCTCTTCACAGAAAATAAAACTATCAATTGCCACAAGAAGCACATAAAATCTTGATTTGCTGTCAGCTTATGCGGGAATTACATCCTTAGCATTTGAGGAAAAAACCAAATATCTTCTCAATCCCAACAATTTTAAAATAATGATCTCTATTGATTCAATTATAAACAGCCTTAAAGAAACCATTATCTTTTTTGATAATAAAATAAAGATAATATACGTTAACAAAAGCGGCGAGGAGCTTTTTCGTAAAAGCTCGAAAGTTATCCTGGGGAAAAGACTTTCTCAATTAATAAACGGTAAGGAATCCATCTCACCATTAATTAAAAAAGCGTTAAAAGAAGGCCGTTCTTTTAGGGGAAAATCTGTAAATTTGAACATAGGACATATCATTAATATTGACTTCAATTTATCACCTTTCTTTATAGATGGCAAAATTAAAGGTGCCATAATGTCAATTTCAGAAAATATTACTGAACGAGAAGATTATGATTATGAGTTTAATTCAATCGATTATCTTCTCGGTGCTATTGCTCATGAAATAAAAAATCCTCTTGGAGGGATAAAAGGTGCTGCCCAGTTATTGCGTAATAAGACACAAAATGCGGGAATTAACGAATATGTTGATCTGATTATCAAAGAAACACACAGACTAAATTCAATTCTTCAGGATTATCTTACGGCTTGTAAAAAACCTTCATTTAATCATGTAAATATCCACGAAGTTATAGAAAAGGCACTGTCCATCATGAATATATCCATGAAAAAAACAGGGATCACATTAAAACGTCTCTATGACCCGAGTCTTCCAGATGTGCAGGGAGATGAGGGAAAACTTTTACAGGTCTTTTTAAATATCATTAAAAATGCAGTTGAATCAATGAAAAAAGGCGGCAAACTTGAAGTATCTACTTATCCTTCAAAGGAACTATTCAGGGAACAAGGCAAGATTAAGCGTATGGCACTAATATCATTTAAAGATACCGGGAAAGGAATTCCTGAAAATGAGGTTCAGAAGATATTTCTTCCTTTTTATACACGAAAGAAACGCGGGGCTGGCATAGGTCTTGCTATCTCTAAAAAGATCATTAAAGACCATGGGGGATTTATCAGGGTGATCAGGCATAAAAACAAGGGTACATCTTTTCATATATATATACCGTTTATTCAAAATGGATAAAAAAATACTGTTAATAGATGACGATGAAAGTATAATCTGGGTTATTAAAAAAGCCCTTGAGCCCCTTGGCTATAAAATTACCTCTAGGACAAAACTTGCATCAGGCTTAAGGGCCGTTCAGGAAAAACCCCATGTAATATTACTTGATCTTGTTCTCCCTGACGGTGACGGGCTCGAAGGTTTAAGGGAAATACACTCTATTAATCCAGAAGCTATTGTCATAATGATCACTGCCCATGCCAAAATGCAAAGCACAATAACTGCCATGAAAGAAGGCGCTTATGACTATATTGAAAAACCTTTCGATATTGAAGAGCTAAAAATAGTTATTGAAAAAGCCTTCAGGGACATGTCTTTAAGAGAAGAATTAAAGGAACTGAAGAAAACTGTATTCGAAACAGAATATCCACAGATGATTGGTAAGAGTTCCAAGATGTTAAAAGTTTTTAAAGATATTGGGAAAATTGCCCCAAAAGATATCACAGTTTTAATCACTGGCGAAAGTGGAACAGGCAAGGAACTTGTTGCAAGGGCAATTCACTATAACAGCAGTCGTTCAGTCGGTCCGTTCGTTGCAATAAATTCTGCATCCATACCAAAGGATCTTCTTGAATCTGAACTTTTCGGTTATAAAAAAGGTGCTTTCACAGGTGCCGCCAAGAGTAAAAAAGGCAAAATAGAATCAGCAAATGGCGGCACTTTATTTCTGGACGAGATATCAGAAATGGATCTGCATCTGCAGGCCAAACTACTGCGTTTTTTACAGGAAAAGGAATTTACTCCTCTTGGCAGCAATGAACCAGTTAAGGCAGATGTTCGGATTTTAGGTGCAACTAACATAGATCTTTCTGAAGCTGTAACCAAAGTTAATTTCAGAGAAGACCTTTATTACAGGTTCAATGTTGTCCAGATAAAATTGCCTCCCCTAAGAGAAAGAAAAGAAGATATACCGCTACTTATAAAAAATTTTTTCAGGGAAGCCTCTGAAAAACTGGAAACAGGCGAAAAAGAATTCTCTAAAGAAGCAAAGGCCTTACTTTTAAAATACGATTGGCCTGGTAATGTGCGCGAGCTCGATAATGTAATAAAAAGGGCCTGCGTTCTCTCAACAGGCACTGTTATAGACAGGAAAGATCTTCTCATTGAAGAAGCCAATTCTTATTCAGTAAAAGATTTTCTCGAGGAAAAACTGAAACGCTATCTGAAAGATATGACAAAAGTATCAAATTTTAACCTTTACGATACGGTACTTTCAGAAGTCGAAAAGGCTCTCATTACTATAATCCTTAGAGAAACAAATGGGAACCAGCTTAAGACCTCAAAGATCCTCGGCATAAACCGTAATACTCTTAGAACAAAAATCAAGGAATACAAAATTAAGTAGAGTATCTTTTAATCCAAAAAATGCATCTCCGTATAAAAAAGTTGTTGAATTAATTGTTGGACATATTCCTTTCGCTCCCTGGAGGGAAATTTTTACCCGTCACATGACTCATTCGCTCGATTTTTTAAACTCCCCCGTATACGGGTTACCCCCGTTCTACGGGGTCAGACAGTAAAAATTCGTCCCGACTTCTCGGGAATGCTTATTTCGCCATGACGGGTGCCTCACAGAGTCGTAGACAAAAATTTCCCTATGTACGCTCAAGAAACATGCCCAACTATATAACATGTATACCTGCTTTAAATGCATTTTTTGGGTTAATAATACTTGAAGTAAATTGAATTTACTGTTAATCTTATAAACCCGTTAGATGTTTACCCCGTTAGAAAGTGTTGATATTTTCTTCTAACGGGGTTTAATATCTAATTGTGCAAAGTCAATGAGGAGGAACAAATGGCTATAAACAAAGAACTTCTCGATATTCTTGCTTGTCCTCAATGTAAAGGTAACATACATTTAAATGAAAAAGAGGATGGTCTTATTTGCAATAATTGCAAGCTGCTTTACCCCATAAAAGAAGGCATACCGATAATGTTAATCGACGAGGCAATTAAAATCTCTCAATAAAAAAACAGTTAATTTCCCGTTCGGTTACGTCTAACGGTCACGGTTACGAGGCCCGTTTCGGTTTTCGGTTACATGATTAAATAGTTAGTAAGGTTTCTCTAGTTTGTATGGTTAATTTGGTTTAAGGACAATTTAATTCTCCGAATTATTCTATTTACTGCTTACTGCCTACTGCTTACTTTTTACTCCTCACTCCTTACTTCTTACTTCTTTAGTCCTGAGCCAGTCGAAGGATTCGCCCTGCTCCCTGCTCCTTGCACCCTGCTTTTTACCCCTCACTCCTCACTCCTTACTTCTTACTGACTTTCTACGGGGTTTACTGTAACAGACATCATAGTCCATCGTAGATTCTTTTCCTGTTATCATCTAAAATAATAAATATTAAAGGAAAAATCGTGTGGTTATTAAACTCTGTAATTGGAATGTATGTTGTCCAGACATTTCTTCATTCATTAATTGCCATCTTATTTATTGAACGGGCAATCCAGATATGGGACATAAAGAATCCCCTGACACATTACAGATATAGGCTTATGACATTGATACTGCCTATCACTATGTTCCCCTTGTACAACCTGGTTAACCTAAATAGGGGTTCTCTTTTGTTCAGGGATGAGAAGGCGATTTTTAACGTAAACAGATGGCTGGCTATAGAAATATGGGATATAATTCCGGTCAGTATGCTATTCCAGCTGTTTTTGCTTGTAACAGCAATAACCTTTTTTCTTCAGGAAATCATACCGATTATAAAAGATGCCGTACAGAGGGTAAAAGTGTATCATTATAATACACTGCCAGTTGATACCGAAATAGAATCCATGGTTTCGGTTTTAAGCGAATCACTGGGTATTGAAAAACCACGGGTAAACATAATTAATGATAAAAACCCTGTTATATTAACTACTGGTGCAAAAAGTCATACTATAGTGTTATCTTCAGGCCTGGTTGAAATTCTTGACAGGGAACAGCTATACAGTGCAATAGCACATGAATTTGCCCATATAGTGAGAAGGAGCAACGTGACTTCATGGATGATTTTCATAATAAGGATTTTAATGTTTTTCAATCCCATCGTTCTTATTGTATTCAGAAGAATTGTGCAGGACGATGAACATATTTGCGACGATTTAACAATTTCCTTAACAGAAAAGCCGTTGGTACTTGCTTCAACATTAAAAGTGTTTTACTCGTCAGATAAAAAAAAGGAAACATCCATGGTTGGGAGAATAACCTCTATCAAGAGAGAAATAGAAAATCATAGCCATAATCTCCTACTTAAAGAAAGGATAGAAAGGCTCGAAAGCAGTAACATGTTTGAAAACAAAAATTTTGAATGGGGAAAGTTCCTGCTGACAGCCGGTACAATAATAATTATCAATTATTTTGTGGTCTGAATTATGAGAGAAAGCAAATTGACAAAATTTCGCATGTTTTTTTCCTTTGCAGTCACGATTCTTGTAACTTTGCTTATCTTAAAATTGATTAACTGGATACCTCTGTCTTTTCAGAAAGAAGATATCAGGAAGTATAAAACCATAGAAGAGGTAAAGGCAAAATTGAAGATTTCAAAGGTATATGTACCGTCGTACTTCCCTGAGCATATCAATTGGCCACCTGCCGAAATATTTGCTCAAAAAAGACCTTTTATTATGGTCAAAATGCATTTTACACATATAGACAGAATGAGCTTTGCTCTATCTATTTACCAGGTAGACTCAATAGCTGATTTTAAACCGAAAAACAAGACGGATATCTTATATATAAAAAAGGAAAGCACTGTAACCATTAAAGGAAGAAAAGGCAAACTTGTAATGGCAGTCTGTAGAGGTAAACAGGTGTGCAACAAGTTATCATGGGAGGAGGGGGAATTTATATTAACTCTTATTTCAGATGATAATCCTGAACTGCTCCTGAAAATGGCAGAGAGCATGCTATAATAGGTTGTAAATACACACTGGCAGTGTAACGGGCGAAATAGGACATATTTTCTATGAAAATAGGAAGTTATGCCGATTGTTTTATTTGTGTTTAAGCAGATATTCTCATATTATAATAGGGGGATATGCCGGGCATGTATTCAGTCTACAGAATAATTGTGAGATATAGAATACTATTTTTATTAAAACTTGGGGTATTAGTTTTTTTCTTCTACGTTCCTATTGAAAGTTCAGCTTCTGAAACCACCTCTTATGATTATGTGCAGATCTGTATCGGCTGTCACGGAAATAGGGATTTTTCTATTAAATTAAAGAGTAATGAAGAGTTGTCTTTATTTGTAGATATGAAACTCATCAGGAAATCTGTGCACAGAAGAGTTGACTGTGCAGGATGCCACAGCGGATTTTCTGCTGAAAAACATCCAAGCAGGATATTGAAGAATAAAAGAGAATATGCTATTTCTGGTTCTGCTTTATGCAGAAACTGCCATGCTAAATTCAAAAACAAATTACACTCCAGAATGGTTGGTATGGCAAAAAAGGGTGGAAAGTTCTGTATAGACTGCCACGGCGCACATTCTGTCCAACAGATTTCGAAACAGGTTTACAGAGGTTCTGAATACTGTCTCATATGCCACGCTAATGAATTAACAATGGGCTTTAAAGATGGTGAAAGGCAGTCTGTTCAGATAGACGTTGAAATGCTAAAGGTATCCGTTCATAACAAGCTGTACTGTTCAGACTGTCACTTTGGATTTTCTGATGAAGAGCATCCAGTGAGGAAATTCAAAAGCAAGAGGGATTATACAATTACATCATCGGAAAGCTGCAGAAGATGCCATTTTGATAAATATACAAAAACCCTGGAGAGCATTCATTATGTTATGCTCAGCCAGGGGAATATGAACGCACCTGTATGCGTTGATTGCCACGGCGCACATTCTATCAGCCAAACAGGTAAAGAAAGGACATTGAGCGCAAAGAGATGTGAAAAGTGCCATACTGAGATATACAGGACTTATGCAATGAGTGTACACGGCAGTGCACTTTTTCACGAGCATAATCAGGATGTCCCTGTCTGTGCAAACTGCCATTTGGCACATAATATAGAAGACCCACGCACATTTGACTATAGGGAAAAAATCCCCCAGATGTGTGGAAACTGTCACGCTAATAAAGAGCTTATGGATAAATATGGTCTAACTACAGCTGTACTGAAGACTTATCTGCAGGATTTTCACGGAGTTACACTGAAGTTATATAAGAAGCAGAGAGATGTGAGCAACAAAATTACATTAAAGCCTATTGCTGTCTGTGTTGATTGTCATGGAATTCACGACATTACAATTACCACCGGCCCTAATTCAACAATAGTAAAGTCAAATCTTGTTAAGAGGTGCAGGAAGTGCCACCCTGATGCAACAGAGAATTACCCAGACAGCTGGATTTCCCATTATAAGCCAAGTCTTCAAAAGGCACCGCTGGTTTTTGCTATTAATCTAATTTACAAAATCATTATTCCGTTTATGATGGTAGGTTTGATCTTACAGATACTTTTACATATCTGGAGATATGCAGTAAACAGATAGGGGGTTGTAAATGGACGGTTTAACGGCTGAGGGAAAGATCAAGAGGTTTAGCATATACAGAATAATCGAGCACCAGATTGCCATGGTATGCTTTGCAATTCTGGTAGTTACCGGACTATCGCAGAAATTCCATGAATACAGTCTTTCACAGTGGATTATCATAAATCTGGGCGGTGTAGACAGTGTAAGGATAATTCATAGATATACTGGATTAATTTTTACTATCTTGACTGTTTTACATATATTTGTGGCTTCTGTAGGGGTCATTTTCAGAAAATGGCAGACTTCAATGGTTATAAACAAAAAGGATTTTACCGATGCTATTGACAATTTAAAATACTATTTTGGTGTAACAGACCAGCCGGCAAAGTGTGACCGATATGACTATAAACAAAAGTTTGAATATTGGGGGGTTGTCATTGGCGGTATCCTCATGATAGTAACAGGACTGTTATTATGGTTCCCAACACTTGCAGTAAAATATCTGCCCGGTGAGTTTATCCCCGCTGCAAAGGCGGCTCATACTAATGAAGCCCTGCTGGCATTTCTTGTTATAATAACATGGCACCTGTACAATTCGATATTCAGTCCAGAGGTATTCCCATTGGATACTTCTATATTTGTCGGGAAGATATCTGTTAAGAGAATGATACATGAGCATCCACTGGAATATGAAAGAATAAAAGGTAAAGAACATCCTGAGGAAGAAGACACAGAACAAAAAACTGATTCATCCCCTTAACCTGAATGGTATAGTTATTTTATCATAAGCCTCTGCAGAGACTTAGAAATGATCGGAGATTTAATAAAGGGAGGTATCCCTGCAAGATTTATTTTATGAAAGGTCCTTATACCGCTGTTCTCCTGTTACATCCGGCTTTATATATGAGTTTTTAAACTATATCTTTAGGGTTAAGTAAATTGTATAAAAGAATAATTATTTCTGTTATCCTTAGTGTCCTGATAATATTAGCAAGTCTGGGGATTGCAAGTTATATTACAGTAAATAATACTATAAAGCGGTCTTTGGACAGGAGACTCGAACTGGCAAAGACAATAGCCAAGCATACTGATTCTATACTGGAAGCTAACCTGAACAGACTTTATGATATATCTTTGTCAGGGAGTGTAGATCTCAAAGATAATAATTGGAAATCTGAAAAGAAGGCTCTTCAAACAGCATATCAGTATTCAATATTTACAGACGGCATTTTTCTTCTGGATAATGACGGCAACGTGATTTTGAGTTATCCACCGAGGAATAGAAACTCCAGAGAACTTTTAGGCATTCCAAATATCAGAAAAGTTATGACGTACGGAAGACCTGTTATATCGGACATATATACTATAAAGCATATAAAAAAGAAAATAATATATGCGCTTGTACCCCTGAAGAGTAAAGACGGTGATATCGTAGGTATAGCGGGCGGGGAGATTAATCCAACTAACTATATACTTACACAAATTATTAAGGCAATTCCTGCAGAAGAGAATACCTATATGGAGATAGTTGACAGCCACGGTGTTGTTATAGCATCAAACAATCCAAACAGGATTTTTACCGGCAGTGACCATAACAGGTTCCTTGAGAGCATGATACAGAAAAAGATGTCCGTGGTTAGAAAATGCCACAGATGCCATTATGAAGAAGGCAAACTCATTGAAGGGAACAAACAGCGCTCTACAGACGTGCTGGCATTTTCTCCTCTTGAAATGGCACCGTGGGGTGTTTCTATACTTCAGCCAGAAAATGATGTTTTTGCTCCAGCCAGGGAACTGAGAAAAACTTTCCTGCTCTTCAGCATATTCTCTATAGGAATTGCACTGCTAATAGCGATAGGGATGAGCAGAAGTATAGTCAAGCCGGTACATGAACTGATTGATGCCACCCGCAAAATAGCATCAGGAGATATGTCGAAGACCGTAGGATCAGCTGGAGAGGACGAAATAGGAATGTTAAGCAACAGCTTTGAGATTATGCGTGTAAAATTGGCTGATTCTCTTGAAAGGCTCCAGCAGTACAACATTGAGCTCGAGGAAAGGGTAATAGAAAGGACGAAAGAGATAAAACTAAGCCAAAAAAAGGTTGAAAACCTTCTCAAGAAGGTCATATCTGTTCAAGAGGACGAAAGAATGCGGATTGCCAGGGGCCTGCACGACGAAACCATGCAGTCACTGTCAGCCATTTTGATGAAGGTTGATATGTGCAAGTTGGACCCTGAACATCCACCGGCAAGCAAAGTTGATGAGATTAAGACAATCGTGCTTAAGACTCTCGATGATATACATAATGTAATACAGAATCTAAGACCGTCAGTACTGGATGACCTGGGACTTGAAGCAGCAATAAGGTGGGTTCTTGATAAACATCTGGGTGAAAAGGGTATAAGATATTTCTTTAATATAATAGGCATTCATGAAAAAAGATTTAATCCGCATGTTGAGATAACACTCTTCAGGATAATACAGGAGGTAATTTTTAATATTTCAAGGCATGCAGAGGCAGAAAATGTCTTTGTTATTTTCAGGATTGATAAGGATAGCATGAATGTGGATATAGAGGATGATGGAAAAGGATTTGACATTCAGTCAGCATTGAAGCGGACTGAAGATGGAAGGGGACTTGGCTTATTAGGTTTAAAGGAAAGGATCAATCTTCTGGATGGCAAACTGCTTATATGTTCTGAACCTGGTTGTGGAACAAGAATCAGTTTATGGATCCCTTTAGAATCTTATGGAGAGAAAAATGTCTAAGACAAGAGTAATGATTGCAGATGACCATGCATTGGTTAGAGAAGGCATTATTGCATTTCTGAAGTTATACGAGGATATAGAAATTATTGCAGAGGCTTCTAATGGTCTTGAGGCTATAGAAAAGGCCGAGAAGCTAAAGCCCGATGTGGTACTAATGGATATATCAATGCCTGAACTTGGCGGGATTGAAGCGACTCTAGAGATAAAAAAGAAAGAACCGGATATCAAGATTCTTATATTAAGTCAGTATGACGATAAGGAATACGTAAGCAGGCTGCTTAAGGCAGGGGTGTCAGGGTATATATTAAAACACGCTGTTGGTACCGACCTTATCTCTGCAATTAGGGCTGTGGCAAAGGGTGAATCCTATTTATATTCATCAATAGCTACAAAGGTTATTAATGGGTATTTGAGCAAGGATACTGAAATTGCTGTAGAAGATCCGTATGAGAAGCTCACTGACAGGGAAAAACAGGTTTTAAAACTTATTGCGGAGGGATACAGCCATAAAGAAATTGCTAGCAAGCTTGATATAAGTGTAAAGACAGTTATCGCACATCAGACAAATCTCTCGGAGAAACTTGATATTCATTCACGTGCTGGCCTTATAAAATTCGCTATCTCCAAAGGGATAATAAAGTTAGAGACGCAATAAATCGGAAAATGGAATTACCAGAAGTTGGCAAATTACTTATATCTCTTTTAATATACTCTCAGGCACTTCTTTTCTAATAACCACGGGCTTTATTGTCTTACTGACTATATCAGTAGTGTTAACAACCTTTAACTTTTCAAATAAGAGTTCGAACTTTTTCTCGAGTTCTGCCATGATAGGCTCTCTGATATCTTTTCCCAGATTCCACCATTTCTTCTTAAGGTGTCCAAAGCCTTTTTTCCTTGTGCTGTAAATAAACTGTTCTTCTGTCTGACCTTCCTTGCGTTCCTTTGCAAATTCCTTCTTGATAAAATCATAAACTTCTTCTCTGAAACTGTCGGGCAGATGTGCACTGTCATAAATTATATTCTGAAAGCCTGTTGCTAAATGTACCTCTGAAGTTCCTGTTTCAGGGAACATATTGAATGCATCTTCAGGCAGTGTTGAAGCACCGTGCTGAACAGCACCGGAAAGACCGTATTCTTTTCTAGCAAGATCTGATAATTGTCTCAGTGTCTCAAAATCTATCTTAACCTTTGCAAGTGTACCGTCTGGCAGAACAACACCACCGTGCGATGTGCCCGACTGCACACTTAGTTTGCTCAGCCCTTTGCCTGATTTAAAAATTTCGTTAAAACCATCAAGGTATGCCTTTAGTTCATCAGGTGTGCTGTTCTTGCCCCCGATTTCACCTATCTCACCGCCTGTCGATATCTCTATCCCATTAGGTTGTACATTTCTTATAAGAGAGGCTAGTTCTGCTGTTTTTTCGAAATTCGGCCTCTGTTGTTCGGCTAAAGTTGGTTTGTCAAGGTCAACGAGTGTAGAAGCATCAATATCGATATTATAAAATTCAGCTTCTATCGCCTCCTTAATCAATCCTTTTACGTATTCTGTTTCAGCTGTTGGGTCGCTCTTAAAATTCTTTCTCACTAACTGGAAATGGTCTCCCTGGATAAAAACCGGTCCCTGAAAATTTTCTCTGACTGCTGCAGCCAGTACTACAGCAGCATATTCAAGAGGCCTCTGTTTTGTATAGCCGATTTCAGAACGTGCTATCTCAAAAATCAATGCACCAACTTTCTTTTCAATAGCTTTTCTGACTACAACTCTTGCAACATCATAGGTAAGACCCCTGATATTTATTGCAGGCACTGTAAATCCCGGATAATTCTTTCCCATCTCCTCGTACAGCTCCTGTATGGAAGCAGGGACTGCCCCACATGCCTTGGCAATCTCCTTTATTAATATAAAGAGCCCTTTCTTCTTTTCATCTTCAGAGAAGACCGCTTCATATATAAGCTTATCCATAACAGAAGAAACTCCATTGCGGTTTTTGATACTTATCCCTTCCTTGCCTATACCTATTAATCCATTTAATTCTCTGATATCCATTTAGCCCTCCCTTTTAGTAATTTCATGAGGAAATATCTCCGGGGTCATTTCATCTTTTGAAAGTATTATCATTGTCTCTATATCAAATTCCCCGCTTTCGGGGATGCCCCTTTCTCTTTGAAATCTTTTTAAAGCCTCTTTGGTAATCTTTCCAAAAAATCCGGTTTCAGGCCTGTTTAAGTATCCTTGCATTCTAAGGATTCTTTGAAACTTTTTTATTCTATCAGGAGTATTATAATTATTTTTCCATAACATTACGAACTGCAATACAGAATTCTTTAAATATCTAAGAGGTATTATCATTTTACCTTCTAAGGGGTCGAAAATCACGGCATCTTCGTTTATTATCCATAAAAGGACGCCCCATCTTGTTCTGTTATTTTCCTTTGAAAGAATTATACTCGGCATATTCAGTCTGGCAAGTCTATCCCAGTCACTCCCAAAAGAATATACGCTGTATCCCCTCTCCCTGGCTAATGTTTCTGATTCTTGCGTAAGAGGCAGATTAACTTCGTTCCAATGCATCATAAGGCTTAAAAAGCAGGCATCTTTTGCATCTCCAGGATCTGTAACCATAACCATTCCGTCAGCATCCATCGAAAATCTCGCCTTCTTTTCTGTCTTTTCCTCAGTATTGATTGATTTGAAGTGATTTAGAATATTTACAATATTCACTTTGATCTGTTCATTGAAAAACCAGATAATACCAATTGATACTAACAGCGATGCAAAAACATATATCAGGATGCTCTTTTTCTTCACACCTATCTCTTTCATGGCTTCCTTTATAATCTTGTTGTTGATCTTTATCTGTCCGTTTGAATATGCTGCGAGGAGCACCCTGTCGCATGCTATATTTATAAGCCTGGGCAGTCCCCTGCTGTATCGGTAAATACGACTGAAGCTCTTCTGGGGGAACAATATTATAGAACCTGCCTTCTTTAACCTGTGATATATATATTTTTCAATTTCATCCCTTTTAAGGGCCCCTATGTGGTATCTTACTGCTATTCTCTGGTCAAGCTGTCTCAGTTTTTTGTGTCTTACAATATCCCTCAATTCAGGCTGGCCTATTAGCACAACCTGCAGTAACTTCCTTGTGGCGGTTTCAAGATTGGAAAGCATCCTTACAAATTCCAGACATTCGACGCCCAAGTTCTGAGCTTCATCAATAAAGATAAGGACCCTTTCGCCTTTTGAATAACATTCTATAAGAAAATCATTCAGGCATGTTATAAGGTCGTCATATGTTTTTCCTATGCATTGTATTGCAAAGTCTCGAATTATTAACTTTAATAATTCAAGAGGTTGCACTTTTGGAGTAAATATAACCGCGGTATGGGTCTTTTCATCGAGGCTCTCAATAAAGTATTTCATGATAGTGGTTTTTCCTGAGCCGATTTCGCCGGTCAACATAACAAAACCCTTATTTTCAGATATGCCAAATTTTATATGCGCAAGTGCATCTTCATGAACTTTGCTCAGAAATAGGAATCTCGGATTAGGGGTAACTCCAAAAGGTTCTTCAGTAAAACCAAAAAAAGAATCGTAAATCAAGTTTATCTCCTGATCTTATTTCTTCTTTTCTTTATCCTCTTTATCTTCTTTTTTTTCAACTTCTTTTATGCTCAGATCTCTAACAAAATCAGGACATCGGATATCTTTCCCCGACACAGAAAATTTCTTCTGACATTTCTCCCTCCAAGCACACAGAATACATATTTCCGGTTCTGATTTCATTTCACCTCCTGAAATACCAGTCCAATACTTTCTGGATATTGCTGATTATACTTTCTTTAGAATTTATTATAAATATTTTGTTCCATATCTGAAAGAGTTCTTTTTCCATCCTGATTACATCAGGGACGTCTTTCCACCTCTTTTTGAGTTCATTTTCGAACATCGGGACAATCTTATCCTTCATCCTGAGTTCTGTATCAATAAGAAAAACCGCTATCTCAGGCGAAATATCAGCAACCCTGTCAAAGAATGCGGATATTTCACTGTCATATATCTGTTTTGGAGGAGATGATTTTACCTCCACGTAGAGTGTTGAGCCATCGAATTTTGCAATAACATCGTAATCCCCTCCAATATTGGGTCTTTTAAACTTCACACCCCATATAGCTTCAAAGCGGAACTCTCTCCTGAAAACCTCTGCGATATACCATTCCAGTGTTTCTCCAAAACTCTTTATGGGCCGCTTTGTAAGAGTATAGCCATTACCCTTCCTCTTAGCAAGTCCTATAGTATATATAAATTCCAGATACTCTTTAGTTACTTTTGACGTAGAATACCTGGTCACTCGTTCCAATATAAAGAAATCCTGATGTTTGATCACATCACGCAGGAAAAGGCGGAATGAATACTTTTGAAGCATCTTGTAATATTCGTTAAGAAATCCCTGTCCCGGGATCAAAAGGTCTTCCGAAGGTTCTCTCTTGTATATATGGAAACCCCGCCTCTTTAACATAATATCTAAGCCGGGGGTCAGGATATTTAAGGATTCTCTAAGACGCTTGACTTCTTTTCTCAGAAATGCGAGTTCATCAAAAGTCTTTTTTTTATGCATAATTTACCAGCTTTAATTATAAAACAATAGCATAATGCAAGAAAGATGATAAACAAGGATTATTTGTAAAAGGATTCCAGCTCGGAGCGACTCCCGATGCAGGTCTTCGAAAAGGTTGATATCGACTCGTACCAAGGTCGCTTCGACTATAGAAAAATATCACAGTAAGTGAAAGACAGTTCTGCTTATCATATTGTTAATGACCAGAACTCGTTTATTTATCACTGATAAATTTAAGAGCTACCCTTCTATGTCTTGGACCATCAAATTCGCAGAAAAAAATAGACTGCCAGGTGCCTAAAACCAGGCTTCCCTCATCGATAAAAATACTACGAGAAATACCTATAAGGGTTGACTTAATGTGGGCTGGTGAATTGCCTTCTCTGTGATGATAGTCGCCATCAAAAGGAATCAGCCTGTTAAGCAAGGTCTGTATATCATATTGTACGCTGGGGTCAGCACCTTCGTTTATTGTAATCCCTGCAGTAGTATGTGGTACAAATAGATAGCAGACTCCGGTAACAATACCTGTTTCTTTTACAATCTCCTGAACTTTTTCAGTTATGTCTATAAATTCTGTCCTTGTCCTGCTTTTTACATTTATATATCTAATCACTTATCCCCCCTGACAAACTGTAAACACCGTTAAAAAGGAGTTGCGTGTCGGTGGCTTTAGACCACCGACTACAAATTATTTTTTAACTTCCGATTTCATCGAAAACTTTTTTTTACGGGGTAAATCTACTAAAATTGAATATTTCACGATAAAAATCATCATCAATAGAAAATTCAATCTCTATTATAAGTATATTTTCGGGCAAATCAAGATTACCAATCTTTATTATATCTTTTTCGGTTGTAACTATCCACTCGGCACCGGACTTTTCAGCCTCATCTTTTATTTTGAGAATATCACTATCTCTGTATGTGTAATGGTCTCTGTATTTTTTAAAGCCAACAAGTTCAGCGCCTATTGACTTTATTGTATCCATAAAAGACTCCGGACTTGCCACTGCACAGAATCCAAAAACTTTTTTATTTGATACCAATGATAAAGGCTTTTTCTCACCTGACGGTAACCTGCAAGATACCGGAATATGTTCGGAAAAAAAGACAGGCGACCTGTCATTAAATTGCCGTATAATATTAATCAGATTTTTGACACTTTTATCATGTACGACATCATCTTTTCTGCATTTTGTAATTACCAAAACACCGGCACGAGCAAGTGATCTTTCAGGTTCTCTTAATCTCCCTAAAGGCAACAGCTTTCTGTTTCCAAATGGGTTATTAGAATCAACAAGGACGATATCCTTATCCCTGTAAAGACGCCAGTGCTGAAACCCGTCATCCAGTATGAATATAATATTTGATCTTCGATTTTCAATTTTCGATTCAAGATGTTGAACTGCAAACATGCCAGATTCGTACCTGTTACTGCCTTTTACAATGGGTACACCCTTTAATCTCTCAGACATCAATACAGGTTCATCTCCTGCTTTTTTTACTGAAAGTGGCGGGTTATTCCCTCTTGTTACAAAACAAGGGCCTTTTGCACTGCCTTTATATCCCCTTGTAAGGATAACAGGGAAGAATCCACGTTTTCCTGCTTCTTCAGCAACAGCAATAGTCGCAGGCGTTTTCCCCGTCCCTCCTGTGGTTATATTGCCTATGCTGATAACTTTGTAGTGAAGTTTTTTCTGATTCCAGAGGGAATAAATTCTCTTTGCTGAAAAACCGAGATAATATAAAAATTCAACGATACCCATCAGTTTATTTTACCATTACAATTTAACTAATATATTCTTCGATTACCCTCATTGCCCTTTCCACTGCCCCTGAATTTCTCATATATAATAACTTTGCTTTTTCTCCGGATTCCTTTGCACTCTCAGGCGCATAGAGTAGTTCTTTTACTTTATTTCCAAGGTTATCGGCATCAACTTCAAAAGCAGCACCCTCTTGATAGAAATCCTTGATAAACGGAAAATTCTCCATATGTGGTCCGCACAGGATAGGCTTACCCCAGTATGCAGGCTCAAGTGGGTTCTGTCCGCCAAATCCAATAAAGCTTTTACCAATAATAGTAATATCAGCAATACCGTAAACAGCTGACAACTCCCCTACACCATCAAGGAGGATAACAGAATTCTTAGTAGTTTCAAGTTCCGGGTAACGTGTTCCGATTTCAGAACGTTTTATAAATGGAATTCCCTTTGACCTGATTAGATTCTCGACCTCTTCAAACCTTTCCGGATGCCTTGGAGCTATTATCAGTTTTAATCCTTGGAACCTGTCAAGATTTTCACTATAGGCAGAAATAATGATCTCTTCCTCACCCCTGTGGGTACTACCTGCTACTATTACAGGGCCTTTTATACTCTGAGCCCACATTGGTATTTCACTGGAAATATACATATCAAACTTGAAATTTCCAATAACCCGAATTTTCTTCTCTTCAGCACCTATAGACTTTAACCTGTCAGCATCTATCTTACCCTGCATGCCGAATACCTTTACATATGAGAAAACCCTTCTCATAAAAAAAGATATCCTTTTATATCCTTTTAATGATCTTTCAGATATCCTTCCGTTCAACACGATAACAGGCACGCCTCTATCTGCCATTACCCTAAAAATGTTTGGCCAGAGTTCAGTTTCGATAACGATAAAGATCTTCGGATTGATTCTCCTGAAACATCTCTTCAGCACGGACTTCATATCAAATGGAAGATATACCACCTTCGTACCTTCAGGCACTTTATCCTTCGCAACTTTCTGCCCTGTATCTGTAATTGTTGAAAGGAATATTGGCAGATGAGGGTATTCAGTCCTCAACTTCTTAATTAATTGTAAAGAAGCACCTACCTCACCAACTGATACAGCATGTATCCAGATAGCAGAATCTACCGCGGGTAAATAGCCCATCTTTTCCTTGAGCCACTTTCCTCTGAGTTCTTTTGGTCTTTTGAAATACTGGGGCAGGAACAAAAAAATTATTGCTACTGTATAAAGGAAGCTATAAATCAGAAACATTTTATTTTGACTTGTACAGCCTTCCCGATATCCATTTTACACAAAAGGGCGAACAAAAAATATCGCCTCCTACTTCTTCCATCCTGCCATTTCTAAAACCATGTCTGCAACTCTTTCCGAGGTTTTTTTACCTGAAAACATCTTCCTGACATTCTCAAAAGACCTCATCATATTCTCTTTATATGACTTATTGAGTATAATTTCCCTTATTTCATTCATTATGTTTTGAGGTGTTACAGCCGATTGAAGAAGTTCTTTTACAACTTCATTCCCTGAAAGAATATTGACTAGAGATATGTTCCTTACCTTTATAATCAACTTCCCAATCCAGTAAGTTAAAGGGAAAAGTCTGTAAATAACAACTATCGGTATACCTAGTAAAACAGCCTGTAATGAAGCCGTGCCTGAAGCGACAACAGCAACATCTGAAGCGGAGAGTGCCTTTATAGACTGTCCTTTATTTACTACTACGCCTTCCTGCTCCAGTTTTTCAATGATATTTTTGTATCTCTGAATGTCTGTATTGGGAGCAAAAGGCACACAAAACTGAAAATCTCTGAACTCTTTTTTAAATTCCCTTACCACATCCAGTATAACCGGCAGAAGTCTGTCAATCTCATGCTGTCTGCTTCCGGGCAACAGTGACAGCAGTGGTTCAACTTCTGCTAAACCTAATTCTTTTTTTATCTCACTTTTATCTTTATTTAATTCACGTATCTCATCATAAACAGGGTGACCAACAAACTCACAATCAAGACCGACACTTCTATAAATCTCTTCTTCAAAAGGAAGAATCACAGCCATCCTGTCAACTAATTTGGCTATTTTCTTTACCCTCCTTTTACGCCATGCCCAGACCTGGGGGCTTACGTAATACAGTATCTTTATATTATTTTTTTTTGCCTCTCTGGCAAGCTTTAAATTAAAATCCGGATAATCTATCAATACAAGTACCCGGGGCTTATGATTTGCCAGTGCTATGGTAGCCTTTTTAAATGTCTTCCTGACTGCTTTGAAAGAAGAAATAGCCTCAGCAAGCCCAAATGCACTGGAAACGCCTGAAATAAGCTCAACCCCTGCCCCATTCATCCTTTCGCCGCCGATACCGATAATCTTCATTTCAGGCATTCTCTTCTTCAGATATACCGCAAGCAGGGAGCCATAGAGTTCGCCAGAGGGTTCCCCAGTAACGATCATGACTGTCTCAGACATTATTGATTATACCTGCAATCTCCACTATTGACGACTCTTCAAGTTCAGGATAAATAGGCAGAGAAAGAACCTCTTTTGCATTCTTCTCTGCAACAGGGAAATCTCCTTTCTTATATCCCAAAAAACTTATGGCACTCTGGAGATGCAACGGTACAGGATAATAAATAACAGAAGATTTATTTTTCTCGCGCAGATGCTTCTGTATTTTGTTCCTCTTCAGGCTTCTGATCGTGTATTGTTGATAAACATGAGTCATACCTGGTTTTTCAACGGGTTTTAATATACTGTCAGAAAGCAGTTCATTATAGTATTTAGCCTTTTGCCTTCTCTTTTTATTGTATTCATCGATGTGTCTTAATTTCACTAAGAGTATACCCGCCTGTATTTCATCCAGCCTGCTGTTGTACCCGACTGATTCATGTATGTAACCGCCTTTATCACCGTGATTTCTCATTCTTCTGACTTTATCAGCAATCGATGAATTATTCAGCAATATCATGCCTCCATCACCAAATGCACCAAGGTTCTTGGACGGATAGAAGCTGAAGCAGCCTGCATCTCCGAAGCTTCCGGTTTTTTTCCCTTTTATATCAGCACCGAATGACTGTGCGCAATCTTCAATTACTTTCAAATTGTGCTTCTCGGCTATATAACAAATTTTTTCCATATCGGCAGGATGGCCAAAAATATGGACAGGTAATATTGCCTTTGTTCTTTCTGTTATCTTCGATTCGATCTTTGCGGGATCAATATTCAAGGTATCAGGCTCTATATCAACAAATACAGGGATTGCACCTACATATAAAATAGCCTCTACAGTGGCAAAAAAGCTGAACGGTGTCGTTATAACTTCATCTTCCCTGCCTATCCCGAAGGCCTCAATAGCAAGATGGAGGGCATCAGTACCTGAGGCAACTCCTACAGCCTCAGATATCCCGTGATATTCTGCAACCTTCTTTTCAAGCTCATGGACTTTAGGACCGAGTATAAATTGTGTGCTTTCAATGATCTCCGCAATTATTTCAAAAACCTCATCTCTTATCTCAATAAACTGTTTTTTAAGATCAACCATCGGAATCATATTAAAATATACCCCGCTGTAAATTTTTCATTCACTAATCTATACGAATAAGCAAGAATTAATACAGGTTTCGTGCTTATATTTGATAGTTTAGCCCGCACATTGTTAAACCTGATGTGAATTTTTTAAAACTTCAGTTATCCTCAGGACTACATCGAGCGCATTCATTGCTTCAATTCCTGAAACCCTTGGCCTTTTTCTGTGCATTGAACAATAAACAAAATCTCTTAACTCCTCTTTCAACGGCTCTTTACTTTCTGGTTTTATAACATCAAAAGATATATCAGAACCGGTCTTAAAATAGCGCCTGACCTCCTGGCTCTGATAGTCAATTGATATATACGCATCTTTCTGAAACACTCTCAACTTTCTCTGCTTCTCAGGAGAAAGGCGGCTTGCGGTAATCAATGCCTTGCAACCGTTCTCAAATTCCAGCCATACCTTTGCAACATCTATCTTTTCTGTAAGGACTGCTTCTCCAACTGCCCTGATCTCTTTAAGTCTGGATTTAACTATGCTCATAACTATATCTATATCGTGTATCATTAAATCAAGTGTAACATCAACATCAGTTCCTCTTCCAAGAAACGGGGAGAGGCGTTCGGATTCTATAAATTTCGGCTCCTTTATTAACTCTTCAGCAGCTATAATACCTTGATTGTATCTTTCAAGATGCCCAACTTGCAGGAGCAGATTATTTTTTTCAGCTTCTTCAATAATTTCTCTTGCCTCATCTATACTCTCTGTTATTGGCTTCTCTATTAAAACATCTTTGCCTGCCTTAAGACATTCTATGGCTATTTTATGATGTGTTGATGTCGGTGTGACTATGCTCAATGCATCACATTCCCCAAGTATGTCGGCATAGTTAGTAAAAGATTTACATCCGTAAGTCTTAGCAATGTCTTCTGATCTCATGCTGTTGATATCAGCAACTGCCACCAGCTCTGCATCTTTAAGTTCAGAATAAATCCTCACATGATGCCGACCGAGATATCCAACGCCTATAACACCTATTCGTACTGGCATATCGTCTCCAGAAGGTAATTTTAGTAGATATTTTGCACTATCAAGCACATTTTCAGCAAGAATATTACTCCTTACTCCTTGCTCCTTTTTCCGATTTCCAATTTCCAATTTCCGATTTCCGATTTCCGATTTCCGATTTTTTAATTATCAATTGCAAATCTTAAAGGCTACGTCTTAAGGTTACGAAGCCCGCCCTGTCAAATAAGCTTTTCTACTTTACAGGGCCCATTTACTCTTCGCATGGCGCATGGCGCTCGGCGCATGGCGTTTTTCTGCATTCTGCATTCTGCATTTTGCATTCTTCAATTTTCTTTGTGCTTTACCCCTTACTCCTCACTCCTTACTTCTAACTTTTTTAGCCCTGAGCCTTTACCAGATGCGAGATAAAAAACATGTTTTTTTGATATTATATGTTAAAATCTAACACATTTATCTTTTTAAAAAAGAGGGGTCACATGATTAAAGAGGCTATTAATCTTCTGGTCAGTGGTATCAATTTATCAGAGTCTGAAATGGGTGAGTGCATGAATGAAATAATGGAGGGTAAATCTACTGATTCACAAATAGGCTCTTTTTTAACCGCTCTCAGGATTAAAGGCGAGACTGTTGATGAGATAACAGGTGCCGCAAGAATAATGAGGGATAAGGCTAAAACCATAAAGGCACCTGAAGGAGTTCTCGACACCTGCGGCACCGGTGGAGATATGGCACATACATTTAACATCTCAACAGCTGCTGCCTTAGTTGTTGCTGCTACGGACGTTCCTGTTGCGAAACACGGCAACAGGGCTGTCTCGAGCCAGGCTGGAAGCGCTGATGTCCTGGAATCTCTCGGCATAAAAATAGACCTTTTACCTGAAAAGGTTGAAAAATGTCTCTTTGATACTGGCTTCGGTTTTCTTTTTGCCCCGCTATTTCATCCTGCTATGAAATATGCAATTGGACCGAGGCGTGAGATGGGGATTAGGACGATTTTTAATATACTTGGACCATTAACTAATCCGGCAGGGGCAAAAAGACAGATTTTAGGCGTATTCTCAAGTAAACTTACAGAAACACTCGCCATGGTACTTGGTAATCTTGGCGCAGAGGATGCAATGGTAGTGCATGGAGAGGATGGTCTCGATGAGATCACCATTACAAACGGCACAAAAATTTCAAGGTTTATAAATGGTAAGGTTGAAAATATGTATCTTTCCCCTGAAGACTTTGGACTTAAACGTGGTAAAAAAGATGACTTGCTCGGTGGAGATAAAGAAGAAAATGCACGGATAATCATTCAAATTCTTAATGGGGAAACCGGTCCTAAGTATGACGCTGTACTGATAAATGCTGCCGCGGCCCTGATAGTTTCAGGTAAAACATCCGATCTTATGGAAGCCTTTGAGATAGTAAAAGATTCCATTGACTCCAGCAAGGCATTAAAAAAGCTTGAGGAAATTAAAAGGGTCTCAAATTCTTTATAAGGTAACGACGCCTGCCCTGTCAAATAAGCTTTTCCACTTTACAGTGCTCGTATTGTTAAGCTTGAAAAGTTTATCGTAAAAGCTTAACCCAAAAAATGCGTTTTCAGTATAAAAAGATTTAGTGGATTAAGTAGTTGGACATATTCCTTTCGCTCCCTAGAGGGAAATTTTTACCCGTCACATGACTCATTCGCTCGAATTTTTAAACTCCCCCGTAGACGGGTTACCCCGTTCTACGGGGTCAAACAGTAAAAATTCGGTCGATTCGACACGCTTATTTCGCCATGACGGGTGCCAAAAATTTCCCTATGTACGCTCAAGAAACATGCCCAACTATATAACATGTATGTTTGATCTAAAAGCATTTCTTGGGTTAACCCCAAAAAATGCATTTCAGTATAAAAAAAGCAGGTGTATTTGCAGAAAAAGTCTTTACCATTTTATCCCGACTTGTCGGGGCCCACCTTTGTAAGTCCTCTCAATACCCGATTGCCTTTACGTTATCATATAAAATTATCTGTATAAATAAGGTGATTTGTTAACCCCGTACAATGGTATTATTGATGCAGCTTAGTAAATTCTACAGTTTTCCAGAAATTCATCTATAGGTTTTCATATAGCAACTTATTTTACGGGGTAAAGGTTTTTCTGCAAGTATAC
>CAYFQB010000033.1:0-3824 GCA_964345225.1 uncultured Nitrospiraceae bacterium
AATATACATGTAGTATAGTTGGGCATGTTTCTTGAGCGGACATAGGGAAATTTTTGGCACCCGTCATGGCGAAATAAGCGTTCCCTAGAAGTCGGGACGAATTTTTACTGTCTGACCCCGTAAAACGGGGTAACCCGTATACGGGGGAGTTTTTACCCCGTTGAAAGGATGAGTTTCTTTTCGGGGTAAAAATTCGAGCGAATGAGTCATGTGACGGGTAAAAATTTCCCTCTAGGGAGCGAAAGGAATATATCCAGCTAATTATTTAACCTATTCTTTTTATACTGAAATGCATTTTGGGGGTTTACACGTAGACGGCACACGAAACGGGCTTCGTAACCGTAACCGTTTAACGTATTTACCCCGTCAAGAAGACCATTCTCTTTTAAGGGGTTGACTTCATGCCTTTAAGAAGTGCATTTCTCATAACATCAACAGGGGGATGGATGTTGGTCCAGAGTTCAAAAGCAAGAACACCCTGCCAGAGAAGCATACCAAGGCCGTCGATTGACCTGCAGCCTTTTTTGGAGGAGTATTCAAGAAGTGGCGTTTTTTTGTATATCAGGTCGCAGACTGTTTGACCGTATGTAAGGAGGGATACATCAAAAGGGAATGAGTCCTCTTTTTTGAGTCCGAGAGGGGTGGCATTAATTATTATCTCAAAATCATCAAGGTTTTCAATCTGTTTAATTCCCGAGACATTTGTTCTTATTTTTGAAAGATCTGAAACCAGTTTCTCCAGTTTTTCCCTGTCAATATCAAAAAGACACAATTTATCTGCCTTTTCACTGATGTAGTAACTTATTGCCCTTGAAGCTCCGCCAGCACCGAAAATAAGAATTTTTTTGTTTTCCACTGTAATATGATTCTCTGATACTGAATGCATGAAACCCCGGCCATCGGTATTATAACCCGTTAATTTTCCGTTAAAATTTACTATGGTATTCACGGCGCCTATAAATGAGGCTTCCTCATTAACAATGTCAAGATGCTTGATAACAGACTCTTTGTGCGGCACAGTTACATTCACTCCAGCCATATTTAGTGCCCTTATTGAATCGACTGCAAGGCCCAGAAAATCCGGATGTACATTGAAAGGCAGATAGCAGTAGTCCAGTCCAAGATTTTCAAAGGCAGCATTATGCATTGAAGGTGATAAAGAGTGCTCGACCGGATAGCCGAACAGCCCGGTTATTTTTGTCCTGCCGCTGATCTTCATAATAAAATATTGTCTTTAAGATTGTCAGCTATTATCTTAATCTATCTGACGGTTTTGTTGAAATTCTCTGAATATAAGTTTAATCTTGCTCTAACTTTGTTAATAAAACTTTATAATAAATGACCGGAACTTATCAACAGTTATTCAGGTATATTTTTACCACGTTAGAAGGGAGAAAGTCTTCTAACGGGGTGAACCTTTAACCTGATTAAGCCTCCTTGACAGATAAAAGCCTGTCAGGGCATCGATTTCCGCAGTAAGTTCCTGGAGTCTAAGCTCCTTTTCGATTCTATCCCTGATATCCTCAGGAGGATAAAGGAGCATGTCAATCTGAAGATTTCTTCTCTCGAAGTATAACCGTGTAACCTCATTAAGCACATCATCTCTTAATTGAACCATTAGTCTTGATCTTGTATCTATGGAGGTCTGATCGTTATTCCAGATAATGTCTCCCAGTTCCCAGGTAAGTGAGATTGACCATTGCCAGTCATTTCCATCTGAGGTGTCGTCACCCCTGTAAGTACCGCTGTAGAAATAGTCGCTTCTCTGCCGGTCTTTGTCCCTGTCGTATGCTACCTTTAAATCAGGAAGCCAGGCCCTCTTTGATGCAGACTTTCTCCACCCCTCTATTTTTTCAGGGTGCACCTCAGCATATTTTATGGCAGCTTTCATAATCTCTTCTATAGATGGCTCTTCAGCAAAATAGGAAAACACTTTATAGGCATCCATTTCCCTGTTTTTGGGGTAAGCATTCTGCATAGGAGAAGTTGTTTTAAATACCCCCTTGTTTGTGACTGCCCAGAGTGTTGTGATACTGTCCTGATTAGAAGGTGCAAATGCCAGGTAACGTATATCATTAGCGGTAATGCCTTTATAAAGCTTCAACCATCTATCCGAAATCTTTGAGTATCTGAAGACCCCTCTGTTTGTTGCTGCATACAGACTTTCCGGATCGGCAGGGCTAATCACAAGATGACGTATATCATTGCTGAGAAGGCCTGAATTGCTTAAAATTTCCCATGTCAATCCTTCATCTTCAGTTACGCGAAGACCTTCTTTAGTATTAACATATACTGTGCTGGTGTCCGCTGGATCTAAGGCAATGCCTCTTATCGTTCTTCCAATTTCGTTGTTTTCTAATGATTCGATCTGATTTGAAGTACCGTTATCTTCGTTATTATCCAAATCATCCATATAGGTGTATGTTTTAAATATCCTCTTCCATCTCTTGCAATTGTCGATGCTCTTATATATGCCTCTGCTGGTAGATGCATAGATAATATTAGCCCTGGAATAATTTATAACAATAGAAGATACGGCAACCCCGTAAGGCAGATTCTGCCCCATAATCCAGCCACGTCCTCCATTGTCTGTCCAGAAGAGACCTGACTTTGTTCCAATAAAAATGACTTCCGGATTTACAGGATTAACAGCTATTGAAAGGACAGAACTGTCCAAGTCACCTATTGCACTGAAGATTCTCTTCCAGTGCAATCCCCCATCATCGCTCATGAAGAGACCGTCATAAGTCCCTATATAAATCACATTAGTATTCAAAGGGGATATTGCAATTGAGGTTATGGCATTGCCAGTGCTTCTGAATGACAGAACTTCCTTCCAGACTTTACCCCCGTTTAAGGTCTTGTAAAGAGTGCCTGAGGAACCTGCATAAACTACATCTGCATCATCTGGTTTTACCGCTACTGCCTGAAGATCAAAATCCATGATTCCGCTGCTTACATCCTTCCACACTATATTATGTAAAGATGCTTCTGCTGCGGGAACTGATTTTAAGATTAAGAAGCTGATAACTGAAATTAAAAAGATTCTGAATATCTTCCAGATAAAGACTCTCATATACCCTCCTGTTTTAAGTTTGCCCCGTAGAAAGTAATGGGCTTATATGCTTGCTTTCAGCAAGAAATCAATATTTTTATTTACCCCGTTAAATAGTAAACATCTAACGGGGTTTAAAACATCATCCATAAATGGCAGGGCTTTATAGAGGGCTGAGTTGTCTCATAAATAACCTTTACCCGGGTAAAAAGCCCTGTTGCAAAACTTTTTTTCGAATTATTCTTGATACATCAGAAAAGAAAAAGGAAAAAGCACCCATTTATATTCAAAATTTCTCAGAAAGTCAACTTTAAAATATTTATAAACTTATAAATATATTAAAAAAATACCTTGCATCAAATCATCACCCTTTATATTTTGATAAATATTCAAATCTTCCACATCAGCATGTACATACAGAAGAGGCTAAAAAAATCTAAAGTAATATGAATCAGACTAAAGTCCTAAGACGTTTTTCTATTTAAGAGTAGACACAAAGACCAATTGACAAACACTGAAATTTTGATAGAGAATTTAACTATAAGCTCTTCATTTATAAAGAATTTCTTCTCACTTGAAAGGGGGTGACATTAAATATAATTATAAATTGTTTAAGGGAATAAACTTGGTTTTACCAAGAGAGCTAATACAAAAAAATCTTAAGGGGGGACAATAAGTATGAAGAAATTATTTATGATTTTGGTCTTGTGCATGGTAATCGTGCCACTCAGCATTTACGCTACAGATGCCAATGCACAAGTAAGTAACC
>CAYFQB010000034.1:0-13134 GCA_964345225.1 uncultured Nitrospiraceae bacterium
TTTCCTTTCAGCAGTGCATCGAGTTCTGTTTTGTTAAGTACTACGATTGCAATTGTATCTGAGTAGGTTACACTCTGTGAGTCTTTTGCACTTGCTGTGAATGTATAAATCCCCTCTACGGTCATCCTCACTTTCACTTCATCTGGAGTTACATCAAGGAACTCAGGCTGTGCAGGACCTGAGGCTGTGATGGTTGAGTCTGTATACCCATATGGAATATCAATCCTCAATACACTCTCTAAAGGAGCTATGCCTGACTCTATATTGGCTGTAATCCTTACATAATTCCCATCTGTTACTGCATTGACATTAATTGAAGTTGATACTGTATTTCCATCTGTGTCTGTAGCAGAGACTGTAATAGTGTTTTGCCCTTCCTCTAAATCTATATGATTTGCAATAAATTCGTTTCCGTAAACGGTTGCAACAATACCATTTACAACAACCCCTGTCTCATTGCCTGTAGTATTTGTTACCGTGCCTCTGACCATTATGTCAGGCTTCTCAATTGTTTCTCCATCCAAAGGAGACGTTATTGTCAATGTGATTGCTGGAGGAGGGTCTGCAGTAGTAAATGTCTGGTCTCCGGAACTAGAAGACAGGCCATTGATATTCGTTGCGGTAATATTGAAATGAAAGGTTGTTGAGGGAGTAAGATTTGTGATTAATATGATATGGTTATATGCCAGTGTAGGATCTGTGGCTATATTCCCATATGAAGTATCTATCCCGTATTCAAAAACTGTTGATGTTTCCTGGTCAGTTGTCCATGAAACTGTTGCCGAATCTGTTGTAATGTCAGTGACCTGAATATTGCTTATTACCGGAGGTGCAGGATCAAGGGCTGCATCAATAGTTATCGTCTGCCCAGGTAACATCGTTCCTGTAAAAGGATAAGGGATATAAAACTCTTTTGATATGCTCCCGCTAAATGCACCCTGTGTTACAGCACTTATATTGTAAAAGCCATTTACATCAGTCAAAGCAGACAGAGTAATATTCAGTGAATCAGTCACTGTTACTGTTGCCGAGGAAAGTGGAAGACCTGTCGTCAAATCTGTTACTGTTCCTGTAATACTTCCCTTAGTTAGTAAGGTAACAGTAATGCTGTCAGATGCAGTCTGGTTATACTGGTCTGTAGCTATGGCAGTTATGGTATTCAGGCCTTCATTGAGAGAAACTGAAGCATCGAATGTATCATTGCTCACGGTTGCCTGTACACCATTAACCGTAACATCTGCATTATTCGTTACAGTGCCTGTAACAGTTACTGGCGAAGAATTCAGCACAGCACCTTCTGAAGGTGATGTTATAGATATTGTAAGAGTCGGTGCTGGAGTTAATTGCCTGTCAAGGGTCTGGGTCTCACCTTCAACTAATGTGCCATTGAATGTCTGTTTAATATATCCTGTTTTTTCGAATGTTGCAGTAAAACTACCCGCTGCCAAACCTGTGATTGTATATGTACCATTACCGTCAGTGGAAGCTGAGTGGGTTGATGGTATTGAATCTGTTACAGTTACAGTTACATTTGATAATGGTAATCCTGTAGCAGAATCAGTAACGGTTCCTGTTAAAGATCCCGGCGGCGGTGTTGCAGTACCGTTTAAATCTACATTAACAGTTGGATTGTCAGCATCATTTGAAGTAATTATCAGCGTATCAGTAAATAACCCTTCAACAGTTGGAGAAAATTCAACAGTTACTGAACAGGAAGACGATGCTGAAAGCATCTGTCCAGAACATCCATCTGACGTGATTGAGAAAGGGTTTGAAGGACTGGTGATCGGATCGATTATAAGGTTCCCAATACCTGTATTAGAAATAGTAAAACTCATTGATAATGTACTGCCAGCATCTATAGAACCAAAATCCAGAGACGACGGTACTACATTAATTTCCCATTCATCAAGAAATCTTGTATTGCCCCCACGCACACAAAGGACTTTATATTGCATTTCCGACTTCCACCAGTCGCTAACAGATCCATCCAGATAATTTACAACATATGCTTGACTGCCAAGCAAAACTTCATTAAGGCTATCATAAAAGTAAGAATATGTTGAAGACCAAAAATATGGCCTCATATCATAACAATTTGCCTTTGAAAAAAACTTAACGTTAAATGGTTTGATTAGCTTAATATCTACAATAGACTCAAGCTCTTTTACATTCGGGAGCCGCCAGTCAGAATATCCACCTAAAGTAAGATCTTCACAATATGCAATAGCAGACTTCCAATTCTTGTAGTAATGCTTATTGTACTGCTGCCACATCAGCCCTGTTGACAAATCTGTAACAGTACTATCACCACCGTTGTCAGTTAAAACATTAAAAGGTAATTCATCTCCTCTAACACATCTTGCATAAGAAGAGTAGATGTCGTCTGACTTAATATCACTCCTAATAAGTTCCGATGAATAACCAAAATCTACGTGCCAAGCTTCATCTGGTAAAGAAGCATTTGTTGTAGATGACCAATAAAAGTACAGTTTCGTGTTCGGAAAAACAGACAAATCAATAAAAGTTTCATATTGACTAAGATCAACAATGCTAAACAGTTCTTTCCTGGCCGGAAGCCGCCAGTCAGAATATCCACCTAAAGACAAATTCTCACAGTAATTTATTGCATCATACCAATTCCTGAGAATACCATCATCCTCCTGTTGCCACATGAGCAAAGTATTGTTGTCAAACACAGTTTCGTCTCCGTTAACATTAAATGAAGGAGGATTCATCGTATAGCTACCATCCTGTGCCAATGGTTGTTCAGGGGATGGACAACTAATAATATATCCATTAGAGTTGTAGCAGCTCGACTGGCCTGTATCAGGTAGGAGAAAAGCAGCCCCAAGAGAATTAGCTTGTCCATTTAGGTTTACTGTTACGTTTGGATGGTCTGTGTCGTTGGAAGATATTGTAACAATTTCTGAAAATGCTCCATCGATGGTTGGTGAAAAGTTAATGGTAATCGAACACGATGTTAGGTACGAAAGTGTTTGTCCAGAACATCCATCATAAGTAACTGAAAAAGGAGTAGATGGAGAAGTGATGGTCTCAATACTCAGATTATCCTTGCCTATATTTGATAAAGTTAAAGACATTGTTTTCAAATTATCAGTTTTCACGTACCAGAAATCCAAATCTGTAGGGTCAACTTGAATTTCCTGATTATCTAATAATAGGGTCTTTTGGCCACGGACACACCGTACAAAAATGTTATTGTTCCCTTTATTATGACTTGATGTAAAACCACGATCAAAGGTTACGGTTAAACGATTATTAGGATACGTCATGCTCGAAGTAGATGACCAATAGAAAAATTCTAAAGGTTTAGAACAATAATAGATGTTATAACATCCTTGTATATCAGGGAAGAAATAATAATTAATTGATGGATCAACCATTGTGTTATCTACTATGGATTCAAGCTCTTTTACATTCGGGAGCCTCCAGTCAGAATGACCACCTAGTGAAAGATCCTCGCAATATTCAAGTGCATCCCCCCAGCGCATTTGCGATCCTTTGTCCTTCTGCCATGTAAGTTCAGTTGATAAATCGGTAACTGTCCCGTTGCCGTTGTCAACAAATTCCTCAGAAGCCAAAGGTCCACCTCGAACACATCTAACATAAAAAGGGACTACCTCCCCGTGGTAATAACCGACATTGCCTCCGTAATATTCTTTTTCAGTATCACCATCAGAGAAGTATAAACTATCCCCAAAGTATACAAACCAAGCTGTATTTGTACATATAATTTTGCTTGAAGTCCAATAGATTGTTGGTTTTGTGTTCATAAAGACAGAGGTGTCGATACGAGGTATGTTTCCTCCATAATCAACAATGCTTGCAAGTTCTTTTACCTTTGGCAGTCGCCAGTCATCATATCCAGCCAAAGTGAGGTTTTCACAATAATCTTCAGCATCAACTGGTGAACGGGAAATCCCATCATCTTCCTGCTGCCACATAAGCCAGGTATTGTTGTCAAACACAGTCCCATCGCCATTGTCAGTATACGAAGGTGGGTTTATTGTATAACTTCCGTCCTGCGCTAAAGGGTCTCCAGGAGGAGGGCATGTTATGACTTTTTCCTTTCCTTTAGCGCTATAACATGTAGTCTGACCTGTATCGGGCAGATAAAATGCTTCTGCAGAAAGCGTACAGAATAGGATCACAAAAAAGGTAATAACAAAACAGTTCCCTCTCCACAATTTATTCCCTTTCTTCATTCATCCCCCCGATATTACCCAAAAGAGGCAGTATTAATGGGTAACCGATTGCTTTGCTAAAATATAGACAAACAGTTAGTGAGGCTTTAACAAAATATTAATTATGACTAAAAATGTCAAATTGCGATTATTTATATGAATATTAGAACCCATTATAGTTTTTTCAATAGTGATCTTAATGCCTTTCTAAAAGTTATAAAAATTTAAAGCTTTGGAAAATTTTTAATAAACAATTTAGAGGTAAAAAGTAATCAGTGGCAGGTAGTGATTAAGGTTTACTGCTCTATATAAGAATCATTTCAGTCATCATCAAAATAAATGATTCTAATAAATAAACGTGTCTGGGTCTTTTAGCTTATGGCAGCGTGTGCATAGAGTTCTGGCTTCTTTTTTCCCAACTGTCCATATGTGCGCCTTGTGGCAGTCAAGGCAGTTCAGTTTTGCCCTTGTCATATGAAGATTATGCTGTCCTACTTTTGCTTCGTTGCCGTGGCAGGTCTTTAAACAGTCCTGGCTTGAAGGTTTTATCTTGCCATGAGGATGATGACAATCAAAGCATTTTAAAGACGCCATCGTACCTTTTGTCGGCACAGTCTTGTGACACCTGAGACATCTCTCATTTGTAACCATCTTAGGAACTTTTTCACCATAGCTGTGACACTTAAGACATGAAAGACCTTCCATGCCCATACCATGTATCAATCTGTCCTCATGACATTTAGAACAGGCCTGTTCATTTGGATAGAAGTTATGGGATTCACCAGTATGACATTTGCTGCAGTTTATATTCTGCATAAATACATGCTGGGCATGGCCATAGGATTCACTTAAGGTAATTGATCCCTGTGCAACCTCAGTGATGTGGCATTCCCTGCATGCATTCCAGGGCTCAACCCTGCCATGCTCCTGTTCAATGGACTTTGCACCTCTAACAACAAAACTGATAAGCAGCCTGTTCTGTTCAAGCAGGCTCATAGTATGACAAATCTGGCACTGGAAATCCCTGTGCTTGCTCTTCTGCCATGTTTTGAAGGCTTCCTGCATCATATGACAGGACAAACAAAATTCCGGGTCTTCCCGGGTGTGTTTATAGTATCTGTGGCCTACTATCCCTCCTATAACTGACAGTAGAAGCAGTAAAACAACTATTGTCTTTTGATTTTCTTCAATAAGACGTCTGCAGAATGAAGAGATTGATTTAGCGGGCATGCTTTAAAAGTTTGGCCTGTGCTTCTGCAACAACAGTATTATCACTACTTTTTATCTGAGCTGAGGTTTCTATAAGTTTGTTGCCCATTTTTGTTATTTTTGCTTCTATTAAGGCTTTATCACCGACAAACAAAGGGTTCCTGAATCTAACGGAAATCTCTGCTGTGACAGCCTCAATCCCCTGTGATAAAACAGCCTTTACCATAGCCTCATCAAGTATCACAGAGATTATACCCCCATGAACAATGTCTTTAAACCCCTGATGGATTTTCCCGGGGATGAATTCAGCGACGGTCTTGTCTTTTTCTGTCCTGAACTGAAGTTTCAAGCCGTACTGATTTTCTCCCCCACATGCAAAGCAATAACCATCGTCAATTAGTTCTATCTTTTTCATTTATTGCTCAAAAAGCTGAAGAATTTATACAGGAAAAATGAAAATATGATTCCCAAAAATGAACCAAAAGCTGTCATTATGCCGAGCACAAGTATAAACAAAATATTTACAAGGATGCTATCGTATGAAACATTTAAAGAGAAGAGTGAATGTAAATCTTTGGAAATTGCATCGCGCCAAGTACCCTGAAAGGTATCAGCATAGAATGTATCCATCAGCAAAGTTATCGAAAGGCTTATTATTCCACCTGTTACCGCGCCGATCAGCAGGTATCTTCTGGCCTTTCTTTTATCTTCCATTAAAAATTATTTATTCATCATATCCAGAAAATCTTTATTACCTTTAGTTCCGAGAAGTTTCCCCATAAGAAATTCCATACTCTCAGTCGTGCTCAGTGGAGTAAGAACCTTTCTTAAAATCCACATCCTGTTAAGCACCTCTTTCTCTACAAGAAGCTCTTCTTTCCTTGTCCCTGAACTATTTATATCTATAGCAGGGAATATCCTCCTGTCAACAAGCTTTCTGTCAAGGTGTAGTTCCATGTTGCCGGTTCCTTTGAATTCCTCAAATATAACATCGTCCATCCTACTGCCGGTATCAACAAGTGCAGTTGCAAGAATTGTCAGACTGCCTCCACTTTCAATATTTCTTGCTGAACCAAAAAACCTTTTGGGTTTCTGAAGGGCATTGGAGTCGAGACCGCCGGAGAGTACTTTGCCGCTGGCAGGCATTATTGAATTGTATGCTCTTGCAAGCCTGGTTATACTATCGAGAAGTATTACAACATTCTTTTTACACTCAACGAGGCGTTTTGCTCTCTCAATAACCATCTCGGAAACCTGACAGTGTCTCTGAGGAGGTTCATCGAATGTTGAGCTTATAATTTCTGCAGAAGGAACCTGACGTTTCCAGTCTGTAACTTCTTCAGGCCGTTCATCGATAAGCAGAATTATCAGATGTATTTCTTTATGGTTTCCCTTTACTGCCTTTGCGATTGACTGAAGCAACATGGTCTTGCCGGTTCTGGGGGCTGCTACGATCATACCTCTTTGCCCCATACCTATGGGAGTAATAAGATCCATAACCCTTGTTGAATAATCTTTTTGAGCATATTCGAGCTTTATTTTCTCGGTAGGATAATAGGGGATAAGATTGTCAAATAGAGATCTGTTTATATTTTCTTCAGGTGGTTCGTGGTTTATTGCTTCAACCTTGAGTAAGGCAAAATATCTTTCAGATTCTTTTGGTGGTCTTATCTGGCCTGAGACAAGCTCACCGGTCCTAAGGTTGAATCTCCGGATCTGAGAAGGTGATACATATATGTCATCAGGACCCGGAAGATAGCTGTAATCAGGAGATCTGAGAAAGCCGAAGCCGTCTGGAAGGATTTCTAAAACGCCTGCTGAAAAAACATTGCCGATCTTTTCAGTCTGCGCCTGCAGAATTGCAAAGATCAGATCCTGCTTTCTCATTCCAGCAGCACCGTCAACCCTCAGTTCCTTTGCAACACCTGTTAATTCATCAATAGTCTTTTCCTTTAATTCGGAAATTGAGATGTTTTCCATAATAACTCCTCTTTTGGGTTACACTGTCAGGATACAATTTTTACGGAAAGTTTCTACATATCCTTGTGGGATTTATTTGTTTAGATATTTTATTAGAAGCCTTTACGTAATTTTACATTACTAAAAGTAAATTTATTTGTCAATATAAAAAAACCTTTCCAGAAATAAAGCCATACTTTACAAAATTTCTTGCCAAATGGTAGATTCTTTTATGAAATATGGTGAAAGGTCAATCAAAAAAATACAACTCGAGCTCTGGGACAATCCAGAACGCGGTCATGATTACGAGATAAATATCACATATCCTGAATTCACATGCCTTTGCCCGAGGTCAGGCTATCCTGATTTTGCAACTGTTATAATAAGATATACCCCTGCAAAAAATATAGTGGAACTAAAGTCATTAAAACTATACCTCAATTCTTTCAGGAATTCGTATATCTCACATGAAGAGGCAACAAACAGAATCTATTCAGAGCTATATAAAAAATTGAAGCCTAAGTATCTGGAGGTAATCGGCGACTTTAATCCGAGGGGTAACTTAAAAACAACAATCAGAGTCTGCTCGGAAAAAAATAATAAAGAAGTTAAGAAGGGAAAAATCAAAAGAAAGTAAGAAGTAAGGGGTGAGGAGTAAAACGCAAAGCGCATAGCGCAGGGCGCAGGGCGAAAAAGGCAAAGGACAAAGAGTTAAAAGTAAGGAGCATAAAGAAAAGTAGACACTAGGCAGTAAGCAGTAAAAAAATAACGCTTTGCGCCGAGCGCCATGCGCCATGCGAAGAGTAAACGGGCATCGTAACCGTGACCGTTAGACGTAACCGTTTAGTTCTCAAAAAGTAAGCAGTAAGAAGTAAATAGAATAATTCGGAGAATTAAATTGTCCTTAAACCAGAGGAACCAGAGAAACCATTATCTAGATCAGGAAGAAGGCATTAGAGAGCAGATTTGGCACGTTCTATAAATAGCTCCATTTTTTTGTGATCTTTTCTTCCTTTCCGAAGTTCAATACTACTGCTCACATCAACCCCATAGGGTTCTACGCGCTTGATTGCATCTTTAACGTTATTAAGTGTAAGCCCTCCTGCTAGAATAATCCTTCCAAATTGTTTTGCCTCTATGGCTATATCCCAATTAAAAATCTGACCTGTCCCTCCCAGAAGTTTTGTTGTATAAGTATCCAGAAGAAATGCCGAGACAACATCTTTATATCTATAGAGGGGTTCAAGGCTTTCAAGAGATTTTACCCTTATTGCCTTTATAACCCTTCTGGAGCATTTACACATTTCAGGCGGCTCATCTCCATGCAGTTGAATCACGTCAAGACACGAGGCGGTTGCTATTCTTTCTATATTCTCTGAGTCCTCATTGGCAAAAACACCTATGGTTGCTACAAAAGTAGGAAGATTTTTTATTATTGAGACCGCATTCTCGATGGAAATATAACGTGGACTTTTTTTATAAAATACAAATCCTAGTGCATCTGCACCAAACTCAACCGCTGCTATTGCGTCATCAAGATTTGTTATCCCGCAGATCTTTACTTTAACCATATAAGGACAATACCACCACTTTACGTCAACTATTAGTATAATATATTAAACTATTTACGTGTAATTTTATAAGTGCCTATCTGATTTTTTTTCTTTTACCCATAATCCTCAAATTTTACCGCTGGACAATCTGTATAAGTTTCACTCTTAGGAATCCTCTTTGCCGGTTCCCTTTAGTTCATCGATCTTCTTGCCGATATCATTGGACTCCATCAGGGATGTGCCGACAAGCATTGCGTCTATCCCTGCTTTTTCCAGCTTCAATACATCTTCCCTCGTATTTATTCCGCTCTCGCTCACGACAATTCTTTCTTCGGGAATTTCCTTCTTGAGTTCAAAAGTTGTACCAAGGTCCAAATCAAGAGTGTTCAGATTCCTGTTATTGATTCCAATCACAGGGGCATTTACCTTGAGGCACATTTCAAGCTCTTTAAAATCATGTATCTCAAAGAGCACTGACATGCCCAATTCCCGTGAAATATGGAGATACTCATCTGCCTGTTTACCCTCAAGGATATATGCTATCAGCAGTATTGCATCGGCCTTATTTGCTCTTGCTTCATATATCTGGTATTCATCTATAATGAAATCTTTCCTCAAAACAGGTCTGGTAGTAACATTTTTTATATCTGGTAAAAAATCTATTTTCCCCTGAAAAAAGTCTTCTTCTGTTATGACTGATATCGCATCAACTTTTTTTTCTTCATAAAGGGATGCGATCTTGATATGATCAAAAGTATCTCTGATAATTCCTTTAGACGGCGATGCCTTCTTGACTTCAGCAATAAGCTTGATATCCCCTGTATATCTTTTTATTGCTTTTTCAAAATCCACCGGCTTCTCGATATCCTTAATGAGTGCCTTCAATTCTTCCAAAGAAGTCCTGGATTTAACATGTGAGAGTCGTTCCCTCTTTTTTTCTACAATTTTATTCAGAACAGACATGAAAAATATTAAAATTAATCTTAAAGTTTTTCAACATAAATAAAGTGAAAAATCACTATCTTTTGCTATAATGAGCGCTAATATGGGAGAAAAAGAAAGAATAACAAAGGCAGCAGGCAAAATGTCTTTTGCAACACTTATCAGCCGTATCCTGGGATACGCAAAAGACATGATCCTTGCTTTTTATTTTGGCGCCACAGGCGTTTCAGATGCATTTTTTGCAGCATTCAGGATAACTAATTTTTTGAGGGAGCTATTTGCTGAAGGCTCGATGTCATCGGCTTTCATCCCTGTATTGACCGAATATCGGCATAAAGAAGGCGAGGAAGAGGCAAAAAGGCTGGTAAAGATAACTTTTTCTTTTATTCTGGTTGCTGCAGGAACTACATGTCTCTTGGGAATAATTTTTGCTCCTGCTATCGTATCTGTAATAACTCATGGTTTTACGGATCAGCCGGAAAAATTCTCTCTCACCGTATTGTTAACCAGAGTTATGTTCCCTTTTCTTCTGTTTATCAGTATCGCTGCCTTAGTTATGGGGGCTCTTAATACAAAAAGGGTATTTTTTGTGCCAGCTCTTGCACCTGCTATGCTTAATGTGACAATTATTACGACTATTGTGCTGTTAGTTACGAGGCTTGAAAAACCGATTACAGCTGTTGCTCTAGGAGTTGTAATCGGCGGTTTTGTCCAGTTAGCATTTCAGCTGCCTTCATTCTACAGTAAAGGATACCGTCTTGGCTTTTCCGCGTATTTTCGCCACCCTGCCCTTAAGAAGATGGCTGTTCTACTGATACCAGCAACACTGGCCCTTGCCGTGAGTCAAGTATATATTATGGTGAGCCTACTGCTTGCCTCCTATCTTCCTGAGGGAAGCGTAACATATCTTTACTATTCAATGAGATTGATTCAGTTTCCAATAGGCATTTTTATCGTGGCAATGGGGCAGGCAGCACTCCCCAGCTTGTCAGAACATGCAGTCAGAGGAGATTTTGAAAAACTCAGAGAAGATTTCTCCTTCTCACTGCGAATGTTATTTTTCATCTCTGTGCCTGCCATGGTTGGGCTGATAGCCCTCAGAGAACCTATTGTAAATCTTCTTTTCCAGAGGGGAACATTCGACTATACAGCAACAAGAGCAACCGCTGAAGCGCTCCTGTTTTATTCTCTGGCTATATGGGCAGTAGGCGGAGTGAAAGTTGTGACAGTTACATTTTATTCATTACAGGATACGAAGACCCCGGTTAAAATAGCGGCTATTGGATTTTTTGTTAATCTCATTTTAAGTCTGATACTCATGGGACCCCTAAAACATTCAGGGCTTGCACTTGCATTTTCACTTGCTTTAAGTCTCAATTCTATATTGTTGTTTTACTTCTTGAGAAGAAAATTAAAACACATTGAAGCAAGAAGGATATTGAAATCTTTTATAAAAACCTTGATTTCTGCTGTAATCATGGGTATTACTGGATGGTTTTTGCTTCGCGGAGAATTATGGCAAACAACCGGTGACAGCCTCGAGAAAGCTCTCTTTCTTACAACTACAATAATATTTTGTGTTGTATTGTATGGTGCCGCAAGTTTCTTCTTGAAAAATGAAGAGATGAAGTATATATACGAGATGTTCAAAACTAAAATCTTTAAGAAGGGAACAGTTTAATGAAAATTGAGCATATAATCGTAGGGCCTATTCAGAGTAACTGTTATATAGTTTATGATGAAAAAAGCCTCGACGCAATGGTTGTTGACCCGGGAGATGAACCAGCAAAGATACTTAAGATTATAAAAGAAAATAGTCTAAAGGTTATTTATATCGTATGTACTCACGCACATTTTGACCATATAGGTGCTGTTGCCAGTATAAAAGAGAAGACCGGTGCTAAGATAGTAATTAATAAAGATGACCTTGAGATATATATGGGTGCAAAAGACCAGGGGGCTTTCTGGGGATTTGAGATTGAACAGCCTCCGGCACCTGATATATTTGTTATAGAAGGCGATGAATTATTTGTGGGAGGTCTAAAATTTAAAGTCCTCCATACTCCAGGCCACAGCCCCGGCGGAATTTGTCTTTACAGTGAAGGAATAATACTGACAGGTGATACAGTATTTGCCGGCTCAGTAGGGAGAACCGACTTTTATGGTGGAAGCATAGAAGAACTCAAAAAATCATTCAAAAAGATAATGTCGTTACCTCCAGAAACAAAAATACTTCCCGGACACGGTGATTGGTCAAAAATTGTAGAAGAAAAAGAAATGAACTTTTTTATTCAAGAATTGTAGTAATAATATCTCTAAAATTTAAATATATCAAAAATAAAAGAAATAATAAGAAATTTCGCCTATTTGTAAGAAAAATAAAAATATTTTAATAATTTAACCATTTTTCTGACTATTATTAACTATTTCCCTATTGACTATATTGCATAAAGTGTTATTCTATAATATAGGGAGTTATTAAGAAAATAATTAAAAGTTAAATTTCTATTTTCCTAATAGAAGGCTATACTTGTTCAGGTAGCCTTTATTATTCTCTTTAACATTATCATTATCAAAAGATAATGAAATAGTGAAAAATGTTCTTTGAAAACTAAAGAGCAGGTCTCGTCAGTCTTTTGAGCAATTCAGTATTAAATGAGAGTTTGATCCTGGCTCAGAACGAACGCTGGCGGCGTGCCTAACACATGCAAGTCGGACGGGGTTATGTGAAGAAGCTGGTTTCGGCTGGTGGATTTGCATAACTTAGTGGCGGACGGGTGAGTAATACGTAGGTAACCAACCCTGAAGAGGGGGATAACCCCGCGAAAGCGGGGCTAATACCGCATAAGACCACGGGCTGAGAGGCCAGTGGTAAAAGTTCCGAGCAATCGGGGCATTTTGGGATGGGCCTGCGGCCTATCAGGTAGTTGGCGGGGTAATAGCCCACCAAGCCAGAGACGGGTAGCCGGGCTGAGAGGTTGAACGGCCACACTGGAACTGAGACACGGTCCAGACTCCTACGGGAGGCAGCAGTGGGGAATTTTGCGCAATGGGGGAAACCCTGACGCAGCGACGCCGCGTGGAGGATGAAGGTCTTCGGATTGTAAACTCCTTTTATAGGGGAAAATAATGATGGTACCCTATGAATAAGCCACGGCTAACTCTGTGCCAGCAGCCGCGGTAAGACAGAGGTGGCAAGCGTTGTTCGGATTTACTGGGCTTAAAGGGCGTGTAGGCGTCCTGACAAGTCAGATGTGGAAGCC
>CAYFQB010000035.1:0-2122 GCA_964345225.1 uncultured Nitrospiraceae bacterium
CGGTACCCCCGTGGAGCTGGTTCTCGACGGCCAGAAATGGGTCGCACCTGCCTACGAGATAGCCCTGGCTGGTGAGACGGAGGAGTGGGTGATCTTCAACCCAACCGCTGACTCGCATCCAATACATTTGCACTTGGTTCAGTTCCAAGTAATATCACGGCAACCCTTTGACAATCCAGGTTATGTGGCTGCTTGGGAAGCTCTTAATGGGCTGCCACCTTTGACGGCACCTACTGTGACTGTTCCCAACTGGGCGGATTTCATTACAGGACCCCCTGTTGCGCCTCCCCCAGGTGAGATGGGTTGGAAGGATACAATTATGATGCATCCTGACGAGGTAACTACCATAAGGATAAGATTCGCACCAACAGAGACACCAATAACTGGACCTGGTTCGCCTCCTGCACCTGGATATAACGTCTTTCCCTTCGATCCCTCCATTGGACCAGGATACGTTTGGCACTGCCACATACTGGACCACGAAGATAACGAGATGATGCGCCCGCTTATGGTTATAGCTGCTCCTCAACCAGTAGTAGACCTCAACGCATACATTCAAGGCCTACCCGACAGTGCATTCGACAAAAAAGCAGCTAATATCAGGAAAAACCTAAACAACCAGTTGTCAGCCGCCATTCAATATCTTAATGCAGGACAGTACCAGTTAGCAATAGATCAATTCAACTCGATATTGGCTAAACTTGACCCAACAGGAAGAATCTGGATAGTAGACCCATGGCGCACGGAAATCATTGCACAGATAACTACCATAATAGCACAAATACTCACGCTGATGTAGATCTAATCATCCCCTTTTTTTACATGAAATTTCCTATGGACTAGTATTCTAACTTGTAATCTGGAAATGTTTATTACCCTTTAATATTTTTATAAAAATATGAGACTTAAATACCAAAAAATAGATAATATCGGTGGACAGAAAAAATTTAATATTTTCTTGGCTTTTTCACTTTTGTTTTTTTTACCGATAATTTCTTGCCAAGGGGCCTCTCTGATATCAACTGTACCTAAATCACTTAATAATTTATCCTATAAACAGCTAATTCAAGCTAAAGAAATCTATAATATTGAGGGGTCTTCGAGTGTTTCTCTTCCTTTATCACCAGTAGCAGTAAACCCGCCAGAGTCGACAATCAGCATCAGCGGCACGCTGGGATATAATGGATGGTATACCTCTGACGTCACAATATCATTATACGCATCAAAACACTCCTCTGGACTACTTAAAATTGAGTACACTTTTTACAATCAGAGCTGGACAACATATTCCATGCCCTTTAAGATAACAGAAGAGGGGCAAACCGTGATATTTTTTAGAGCACACGATCTTGCTGGAAACATAGAGCCAACGAAAATGCAAACAGTAGACATCGATAAAACACCTCCTTATGGCTCAGTATTGATCGAAGATGGCGCCATCGACGTGTATAACACAAATGTCAATTTGACAATATCTGTAACCGACGCACCCTCAGGCCCAACAACCATACCTCCAACCGGATACTTTTGGGGCGTTCCCTCAGGCCCAGCAGATATGCGCTTCTCCAACAACGCTCTAATTTGGTCCAACTGGGAGACCTATAATGAAAACAAAATATGGCAACTAGATACGGGTTCAGGAAATAAAACAGTCTATGCTCAAGTAAGGGACAACGCTGGCCTCGTTTCAGCTACTTTCACGGATACAGTGAATCTCGTAACTACAGGGGACTCCGTTCCTCCTGAAACAGTCATAGAATTGAGGGGATCACAGGAGTCTATAGGAGTATACACATCTGAGGTGATAATCATTTTATCTTCCTCCGACGACCTCTCAGGGACAGAAATAATAGAGTACAGCCTCGATGGAAAGAAATGGAACGTTTATCAGATGCCTTTCACCGTCGATACCAGAGGAGAGACTATCATCTATTATAGATCCTCTGACAGAGCCGGTAACGCTGAACAAATAAAATCTCAAACTATATTTATAGATATAGAGGATAAATCCTTCTTTGGGATGCCACACTTTTTGGTTTATATTTTCACAGTACTAGTCTTTATTGGTTTTGTTGCTATAGTTATTAAGCGGCGCAAAAAGAATGTTGCGCGCGTACGCTAA
>CAYFQB010000036.1:0-8551 GCA_964345225.1 uncultured Nitrospiraceae bacterium
AAAGAGTTGGTGGATTAATTAGTTGGACATATTCCTTTCGCTCCCTAGAGGGAAATTTTTACCCGTCTAATGACTCATTCGCTCGAATTTTTACCCCGAAAAGAAACTCATCCTTTCAACGGGGTAAAAACTCCCCCGTAGACGGGTTACCCCGTTTTACGGGGTCAAACAGTAAAATTTCGTCCCGACTTCTAGGGAACGCTTATTTCGCCATGACGGGATACCCAATAATTTCCCTATGTCCGCTCAAGAAACATGCCCAACTATAAAACATGTATACCTTCTCTAAAGGCATTTTTTGGGTTAAGTAGGATCGATGTCTACTTTATTCAGGAGGTTGAATTCTACACCTAATTTGCGTACTGAATTCATGAAATTCCCGGGGAAAGGAATTTCTTGATCGACAAGCAAAATATCAAGTTCTTTGGCACGGACAAGGATGGAGGAGCTGTCAATGCCCTCCTGATTATCGCATAGAAACTGAACACGGAGAGCATCAGTCAGCAGTGTGCGCATTTCCTCAAATACAATTGCAATATTTTTCATTTCCTCTTCGATGAATGCCTTGTTTTCTTTAGTAAAGGCTGCAAAAGGTTCTTCTGTGTTTGATGTACCAAAAAGATCGTTGATAATTGCTCCGGAGAGTTTGTTGATATATGATTGTTCACGGTATGCATACTTCTGAGAGAGATAAATCTTTAATTTCTTGAAAAAAATCATTTTAATGATGTCAATTCCCTCTCTCAAGACGGGAATTAATTTACTCTCAAACTGCATGATAACTATCCTGTTATTCTAATATAGATAAAAATAGAAATATTTTAAAAACTTATCTGGCTTTTGTTACGGATGCTTGTATTAGCCGTGAACAGTGGCAATGAACTGATTAATCTTGGCAACAGATTAAAAAAATTATTTTTAAAAATTTTACCCCGTAAAAAAAGTTCAGCCATGTATTGCTATAATGCTTTTAAAGATGTTAATTCTTTACAGCTTTACCGAGCACGTGGGTTTAAAGCACCGTTCATTCTACGGGACTTATTCTGAATTTAGCGCTTCTTTTAATGCCTTTCCGACCTTGAAATACAGTACCCTCTTCTTGGGAACATCGACACTCGCACCCGTCTTTGGATTTCTTGCTTTTCTTGCATCTCGAGTCTTCAGGCGGAAATTGCCGAAACCTCTTATTTCTATCTTTTCTCCATTCATTAGCGCTTTTTTAATACTGTCGAATACAGTCTCAACTACAATCTCTGTCTGGCTTCTTGTAAGTCCCTCGACTTTTTGTGCTACTTTCTCAATTAGAACTGATTTGGTCATAAAACCTCCTTTAAGGTACGTAAAGATATTTTATTCTTATAGTTGGAAAAACATCCGTAATTTCGTCAGGGAGTCTGTTTTTAAGCATATCAATAAATGAGAATCTGTCTTTCTTTGTTACAACTTCAGGTTCTTCATCTATTCCTGCAAGTTTTGCTGCAGCATTAATTGCATCCTCAAGAGTACCAAGTTCATCGACAAGGCCGTATTCTACGGCCTGCTCTCCAGTGAAAATTCTGCCATCTGCTATTTTTTTAACATCTTCTATCTTCATTTCCCTCCCAACAGAGACAGCCTTGATAAACTGTTCATGAACGTTATCCATAACGCCCTGCAGTATTACCCTCTCCTCTTTATTAATACCACGAAATGCAGAACCTATATCTTTATGCTCGCCGCTTTTTATCACTTCGGTTTTTATCCCGATTTTGTTCATTAGACCTTCAATATTAGGTATTTCCAGAATAACTCCAATAGATCCCGTTAGAGTTCCTGGATTTGCGATGATTCTTGACGAAGGTGCAGCTATATAATAGCCACCTGATGTTGCAATGGAACCCATGGAAACAACGACCTTCTTTATTGCCGAAGCCTTTTTCACTGATTCGTATATTTCCTGGGAAGGCGCTACTGCTCCACCAGGGCTGTCAATTCTCAAAACAATAGCTTTTATCGATACATTTTTAACATATTCTTTGATTTCATCAACTATTTTCCCTGAGTCGAGTATAGGGCCTTCGATTCGAACAAGGGCAACCTTGTCTTTAAACGGAATATTCTTCTGAAATAGTGTAAGAACAAGGCTCACAGACATGAGTAAAATCAGCAGAACAGTTATAATAAGACAGGCTTTTTTCATTTGCTTGTCCTTTTCAGATTTTTCATGCTCAAGCCAATTTTCCTTTCATCCAGGTCTATCTTTATAATTCTAGCCCAAATTTCATCTCCTTCTTTTGTCTGCTCATCTTTATCAGATTGAACGATCTCTGAAGAATATATGAGTCCTTCCACTCCACCCTCCAGCTCTATAAATATACCAAAATCTGTAATCCTAAGAACCTTCCCTTTGACCTCATCTCCAAGCTTAAATTTTACCGGTATTATCTCAATCCATGGGTCTTCTTCTAACTGTTTCAGGCCAAGTGCCATTTTTTCGTTTTCTGGATCGAGCCCGATAATGACAGCATCTATTTTTTGTCCCTTTCTGAGGACTTCTGAAGGATGTTTTATATGTTTTGTCCATGACAGGTCTGACAGATGAATAAGGCCATCTACTCCCTCAGGAAGCCCGATAAATATACCAAAGTCGGTGAGACTTTTTACCTTGCCTGTTATCTTCTGTCCAACTTTGTAACGCTGACTTATAAGCTCCCATGGACTTGGCTTTGTCTGTTTAATACTTAATGATAATTTCCTTTCTTCTTTATCGGTCTTTAGAACTATTGCCTCTACAGTTTCTCCGATTGAGAGGTATTTGGAAGGATGTTTTGGCCTTGGATGCCAGTCAATCTCAGAAATATGAACGAGCCCTTCAAGTCCCTCTTCAAGTTTTATGAATGCACCATAATCTGTGATGCTGACAACTTTTCCTTTTATTTTTTTACCAACCGGGTATTTTTCATTTACCTTTGACCATGGGTCCGGGTGTTTCTGTTTATAACCGAGTGTTACTCTCACATTGGCCTGGTCATATTTAAGGACTGATACCTTTATTTTGTCTCCAACTACAAAAAATTCCGAAGGATGGTTTATCCTGCCCCAGGAGATATCTGAAATATGCAAAAGACCGTCTATTCCTCCGAGATCTACAAATACACCATAATCTGTAATATTTTTTACAGTTCCTTCAAGAATTATACCTTCTTTGATCTTTTCGAGAGTTATGAATCTTTGCTTAATTCTTTCCTCTTCGATTACCGCCCTTCGGGATACTATCACATTTGAACGCTTATTGTTAATCTTTAATACCTTAAATAATGTCTTTGTGCCTACCAGGCTGTCTAGGTCTTTTATATTTTTTATATCAATTTGCGAACCGGGAAGGAATGCTTTAACACCATCAATATCAACAGTCATCCCTCCTTTTGTTTTTTCAATAATTTTTCCCTCAATATAGGAGCTATCCTGAGCGGCTCTCTCTATTGTATCCCATGTTTTTATTTTCGAAGCCCGCTCTTTAGAAAGCTTTACAATACCTTCAGAATCCCTTATCTGCTCTATATAAACTTCAATCTGGTCGCCAGGCTTAAGCGAATTTATTTCTTCTTCTGTAAATTCTTCAATCTTTGCAAATCCCTCGGATTTATAACCAATATCTACAATGATACCATCCTGTTTAACTGCCAGGATTCTGCCAGATAGAATTACTCCTTCTTCAATACCATGAAAAGTCTCTGCATAAAGCCTTTCCATCTCATTGTTTTCGATTTCCATTACAGGATTTTCCCCCTATATCTCTAATTCTATTTTCAACCTCGTCAATAATCCAGTTTGGTGTGGAAGCGCCGCCAGTTATGCCAACTCTCTTAATGTTGTCGAACCACTTATTCTTTATCTCTGAAGCTGTCTCCACATGATATGTGCGGACACCTAAAGACCTGCATAGTTTAGCAAGCTGTGTAGTATTTGAACTATTTTTACCACCTACAACAATCATTATATCAACCTTTTGTGCTATATCTTTAGTTTCTTTTAATCTAAGTGCTGTTGAGCTACATATTGTATTATATACTTTTATTTCCTTTGCATGTTCAATGATTTTTGAAAGAACATTTTTTAGAGCCTCGGTAGACTGTGTTGTCTGGACTACTATCCCAACTTTTGGTTTTATTTTTTTTAAAGAAATGTTCTCGTCCGCAACAATCACATCTTCACCTGCATAGCTCTTAAGCCCCCTGACTTCAGGATGATTGCTGTCCCCTAAGATAACCACCTGATAGCCGTTTTTTTTAAGAAGTTTAGTATAATTCTGTGCCTTTTTTACAAAGGGACACGTAGCATCAATTATCTTGAAGCCCTGTGACAATATATTATCATACAGATAGTAAGGTATTCCATGAGTTCTGATTATAAGCGCATGAATATCCATATTCTCAATATTATCGATATTATCAATGGGGAAAATTCCCTCATCTTTCAGCTTTTCAATAACCTGGGGATTGTGAATTAAGGGGCCCAGGGTATATACACCTTTTTTATTTTTCTTTGCTATTTTAGATGTAATATCTATAGCCCTTTTTACTCCGAAACAGAATCCGGCTCTTTTTGCAGTAAATATTTCCATATTTATTGTTTCTCTGATAATTTCCATCATTTTTTTGAATACATCTTCGATTGAAAGATTGGTAGAATCAATATAACATGCATCATCTGTTTTTTTAAGAGGGGCTACGTCCCTGTTTGAGTCTCTGATATCTCTTTCAATTATATCCAAGCGTATCTGATTTTCATCGACATTATACCCTTTAGATGTGAATTCGAGAGTACGTCTTCTTGTGCGTTCCTTAACGGAAGCATCCAGATAAAATTTTATATGTGAGTCTGGAAACACAACTGTTGTCATGTCACGCCCTTCTGCTACAAGATCGGTAATTTTTGAGGCATCCCTCTGCATTTTCATTAGATATTCACGTACAGGTTTTCTTGCAGAAAATACAGACGCGTAATGTCCAGCCTCGGGAGAACGGATTACCTGAGAAACATCCTTGCCGTTTAGTGAAATCCGCCCGTTCTTAAATTCCACTTTTGTTTTTTTGAGTGCTGATAATATTTTTCTATCAGATGCATTTTCGTTGATGTCAAGTCTCATGAGATTCAAGGCGACAGCCCTGTAAAGAGCACCCGTATCAAGATAATCGAAACTAAGTTCTTTTGCTATTAGTTTCGCAACAGTGCTTTTACCAGAACCGGACGGGCCATCTATTGCAATTACTTTTTTCAAGAAGAAAGCCTCCTAATAATATCAAAGAATCCGGGGAAGGATATATCTGCTGAAGATGCACCGTCTATTGTAGTTTTACCCTCTGCTACCAAAGCAGCTACTGCCATTGACATAGCTATTCTGTGGTCTCCATAGCTGTCCACATCAGCACCATGCAATGTTTCAGCCCCTTTGATGCTGACAGAGTCAGGGGTCTCTTCAATCTCTACACCCATTTTTCTTAGCTCTGATGTCATGGATTTTATTCTGTCCGATTCCTTTACACGCAGTTCTGCAGCACCTCTTATAGTTGTTGTGCCATTTGCTAACGCAGCAGCAACGCAGAGCACAGGGAATTCATCGATAAAAGATGGGAGGATTTCTTCAGGAATATCAACAGATTCTAATTCTGATTTCCCTCTGCAATATATATCTGCAACAGGCTCATTTGAAATATTATGAATATTTGATATTTCGATATTTGCTCCCATTTTCCTCAGAATCTCCAAAAGTCCTGTCCGCGTCGGATTTATCCCTACCTTTCTAACAATAATTTCTGCACCAGGGATCAGTAATGATGCCACTATAAAGAATGAAGCTGATGAAAAGTCACCTGGCACCTCTAGTTCTATAGGCGACAATTCTGTACGACCTTTGACTGTTACCTTTAGACCGTCTACTTTTAGATCAGCTCCCAAGGCGGGCAGCATTCTTTCAGTATGGTCGCGCGATTTTGCGGGTTCGGTTATTTCAGTTTCTCCATCTGTGTAAAGACCTGCCAGGAGCAGGCAGGACTTTACCTGTGCACTTGCTACAGGCATATTATATTTAATAGGTTTTAAATTTCCACCTCTTATGACAATTGGAGGATATCTATTATCATCTCTTGCCCTGATATCAGCACCCATAAGGCTTAGAGGTGTTATTACCCTTGCCATAGGTCTCGTTCTCAGAGATTGGTCTCCTGTAAGTACCGAAAAGAAGGGATAGCCGGACAGGATTCCAGAGATAAGTCTTATTGTTGTTCCGGAATTTCCGCAGTCGATAACATCCAAAGGTTCTCTAAGCCCGTATAATCCCTTGCCATGAATTATTATTTCACCTGAAAATCCCTCTTCCCCCCCCTTTACTAAGGGGGTGGTAGGGGGGATTAAATTCCCATTAATCTCAATGCCCAACGCCCTGAAAGCATTTAAAGTGCTTCCCGTGTCTTTTGCCCTGAGTAAATTTTTGATCAGACACTTTCCTTTTGAAATAGAGGAAAGAATTACTGCTCTATGCGATATTGATTTATCTGGAGGGAGAAAAAATTCACCTTTAAATATTCTGGTTTTGCTGATCTCAATTTTGTCCAATGCCTTCCCTCAGTGTCCGGGCTTTCTTGAACTCCCTTTCAAGGGAATCAGAATCATAAGCCCTGAGATACTGGCTTAGTGTGTCAAGGTTTTTCTGAAAAATTGTGATCATTTCGGTAAGGTTATCTCTGTTCAGCAGGCATGTGTCTCGCCATAATTCAGGTGAGCTGGAGGCAATCCTTGTAGTATCTTTAAAACCCTGGCCACAGAATTCAAGATATGAGCTGTCGAGCTCTGCCACTGTATTTATTATAGCATAAGCTATTATATGCGGAAGATGGCTTACCGAGGCATAAATTCGATCATGTTTTTCAGGGTCAGTAGTAATAATAATTGATCCCAGTAATTTCCATAATTCAATAATTTTATTAAGTGCATTAGCATTGGAGTTTTTCGAAGGGGTTATTATGCACTTTGCATTTATAAAGAGTTCTGCGCTTGAAGAATCAATGCCGGAACGGTCGCTCCCAGCTATTGGGTGACAGCCGATATAATGGACGTCTTCAGGCATTATACTTTCCATCTCATATACGAGATCACCTTTTACACTTCCTACATCTGTTACGATAGCCCCTTTTTTAAAAGAAGGCACTGATTTCTTTGCCAGATCTAAAAAGGTACCAACAGGTGTTGCGAAGATTATTAAATCAGAATCTTTGCAGGCAACGGCAGGGTCTGACTCGAAAGAATCAATAATGCCTTTTTCCATTGCCTTCATCAGATTTTCCCTGGTTCTGCCGTATCCGATGATATCATTGCAGAGTTTATTTTTTTTCATAGCAAGTGCAAATGATGCACCGATCAAACCTACACCGAGTATAGTTACTTTTTTAAAATGTAAATTCATCGTTAATCGCTAATTCTCCATTTCATTTTTTAATTTAAAATCTATATTCCCCTGCCAACAGCTTCTGCAATTGGTTTTAGTTCCTGCATCAATTTTGCAAACAGATCTGGCTTCAATGACTGTTCGCCGTCAGATAGTGCTTCTTCAGGATTTGAGTGTACCTCTATAATTAGAGCATCCGCTCCGGCAGCAATGGCAGCCTTAGCCATTGGTATGACCAAATTCCATTTTCCAACGCCATGGCTTGGATCAACAACAACAGGAAGATGTGTCAGCTTCTTAAGCACAGGTACAGCACTGAGGTCAAGGGTATTCCTCGTTTCAGTTTCAAACGTTCGGATACCCCGTTCACATAGTAGTACATTTTGATTGCCGCGGGACATAATGTATTCAGCAGACATAAGCCATTCTTTTATGGTTGCTGACAGTCCACGTTTGAGCAGGACAGGCTTGTCAATTGAACCAACTTCCAATAAAAGTCTAAAATTCTGCATATTCCTGGTGCCTATCTGGATAATGTCAGAGTATTTCATAACGGCATCTAAATCCCTTGGGTCCATTATTTCGGTAATTATTGGAAGTCCTGTCTTTTCCCGGGCTTCTTCAAGGTATTTTAGCCCCTCTTCACCGAGCCCCTGAAAGGAATAGGGGGAAGTCCTTGGTTTGAATGCGCCGCCTCTGAGAAATGCCGCACCCGCGTCTCTTACCTTCTCGGCTATGTCCATCAAGATGGACTTATTCTCTACGGCACAAGGACCAGCCATAACGAGAACCTTCCTGCCTCCTATAATCTTGCCCCTTACATTTATTTCTGTTTGTTCTTTCTTGAATTCGCGGCTTGCCAGTTTATATGGTTTCAGTATCCTTAGAACATTTTCAACTCCGGTTGTTACGCGGATTGAATCTTCCTCTTCTTCTGATATCTTTGATGTATCTCCGATAACACCAATTATTGTTCTTTCAGTGCCTTTCGAAATATTTACCTTAAGTCCGCGATTTTCCAGTTTTTTTATGATATGTCTTATTTCATCTTCTGTTGCATCTTGTCTTAATACTATGATGTCCATTTACTCCTCACTCCTTACTTCCTACTTTTTTCGCATAGCGCAT
>CAYFQB010000037.1:0-2607 GCA_964345225.1 uncultured Nitrospiraceae bacterium
AGCCTTGATTACCCCGAGGACTACTGCACCCCCTGCCATATCATATTTCATCTTTTCCATACCTTCAGCAGGCTTTAGCGATATTCCTCCGCTGTCAAATGTTATTGATTTGCCTATTAGCACAAGAGGTGCACCTTTAGCACCTCTGTAATTGAGCACTATAAATCTTGGTGGCTCTTTAGAACCTCTTGTAACAGAAAGATATGCTCCCATGCCGAGCTTCTTTACATCTTTCTTCTGTAAAACTTTCACTGAAAGGTTCTTTCGCTTCAGAAACAAAGCTTCCCTTGCAAGATGTGTAGGGGTCATGTCATTGGACGGCGTATTTATCAAATCTCTTGTAAAGTATACTGAAGAGGCTCCTGTCCTGGCCCATTTAATTTCATCAGCCAGACCTTTTGAGACTTCTGAAAGAACTGTAAAGCTCTTTATCTTCTTTTTACTATCCTCTGACCTGTATCTGTCAAATGTATAAAGTCCGAGTAAAGATCCTTCGACAAAATCAATTGGAGATAATTTAAGTGAATAAATGACCTGCGTTGATAGAGCAACCCTTTTCATTCCCGCATCACGAATGTATACTGCTGCCTTTCCACCTGCCTGTCTCGTCTTTTCAGATGAAACTTCATCCTTTTTACCAAGACCAACAAGCAGTATCTTTTCAGGCTTTATATCATCAAGTGCAGTAATTAACAGAACTTCATTAAGTCTTCCGGGGAATTCTCTAGAAAGTAATTTTTTAATGAGCGCAGATGTCTTTGTACCAATATTCCTGTATATATTCCGTCCGCCTTCGCTTACAGGCAAAATCAGAGCATCACAGATACAACCTGCCTCCTTAATATTTTTTATACTTATTTCCATTTATTCTTTCAGAATCTTATTTATTTTTTTTGTTAAATTTTAGCCCATTTTATAATGAAATATCCACTTAACCAGAATACAGGCAATCATGATAAAATGGAATTATTATTTTTTACAGAATAATTGGAAGGCAATTTCATTTGAATAATTATATTATCTTAATATGAGCGTCTCAAATGATAATCAGTTTTTCTCAAAGAAAAATATAAAGCGGGTCTACGGTACACCATTCACAGACGGAAATACAGTTACACTTCTTTGGAAAAACAAGGATTTATTCCATTACATATTCGACTCTATTAAAAAGGCCAGGGAGCTGATCTGTCTCGAATTTTATATATTCAGAAATGATGAAACTGGAAGAGAATTATCAGAAATCCTTAAACAAAAGGCTTCCGAGGGCGTTAAGGTCTATATTCTATATGACCACTTTGGCTCATTAGGCACATCACCAAAATTCTGGAGAAGCCTTAAGCAATCAGGTGTGCAGATAAGGGCATCCCGTCCTTTTAAATGGACTGCGCCCTTTCAGTATGTATACAGGGATCATAAAAAACTAATAATAATCGATGGGATTAAGGCATTTACAGGCGGACTGAATATTGCAAATGAATATATTGGATATCCAAAATTAAGAAAAAAAGGTGTATGGAGGGATACAGGAATATTCCTAGAAGGCCCAATAGCAGGGATGCTTTTCGAGACATTCAAAAAAAGCTGGAAGATATGGAAAGGCAACCCGATAATTTTCAATAAGGATACAAAGCCTGTTACAGACGGACTCCCTGTGCTTCCTATATTCGCAAGCACTGCTAAAGGTCGTCGAAGGATGAGAAAATTACTGTATTACAGCATCAACCACTCACAAAAAAGTATCTACCTTACAACCGCCTACTTTACTCCAAGCAGAAGAATGTTGCAGATACTTGAAAACGCAGTTAAACGGGGGGTAGATGTTAGACTGCTCTTACCAGGGAAATCAGATATCATGGCAGCACATTATGCAGGCAGGGCATTTTTCACAAAACTGCTCAGAGCAGGTATTAAAATATACAACTACTATGGAGAGATACTACATGCCAAAACAGCTGTCTTTGATGAAACATGGAGCATAATAGGCTCAGCAAATCTGGATTTTCAGTCACTAAGAAGAAACGATGAGGGCAATGTCGGCATAATAGACAGAAATTTCGGTGCCCAGATGAAAGAAATATTCTTAGAGGACTTAAAAAAGTCAGAAAAAGTTACATACCAAAAATGGATGGATAGGCCATTACAAGAAAAATTGCTGGAGAAGTTCTTTGTACTGTTCAGAAGAAGGCTCTGATCTTAACTCTTACTCAATCTTTGCCTGAATTCGTTATTTATTCATATTTTTAGTGTTATAATTATTTAAAGATTTGCAGACAACTGTACAGGGGGAGGAGATGGGTAATAAGGACCAGATAACCGTCTATTCTTCACCAAACTGACATGACTGCCATTCACTGAAAGATTTTCTTTCAGCAAAAGGGGTAGTTTTTACAGACAGGGATATTGCGAGCGATCCATCGGCGAGGGAAGAACTTGTAACCAGATATGGAAGGATGGCCACCCCAACTATCGTGATAGGCGATAAAATGTTCTTGGGATTTAAGGACAATAGAGAAGAAATAGAAAGGTTACTGGAGAAATTGGGAGACCGGAATGTCTGATGCTATAAATACTGAAAGTCGTATAGACCTGCCTGTAACAGGTATGACC
>CAYFQB010000038.1:0-1985 GCA_964345225.1 uncultured Nitrospiraceae bacterium
AGAAACCTTTCATTGAAATCTTCCAGAACATAAAATGGTCAACACATAATACCTTAAAACAAAGCACGGAAAAGGCAGCAGATTTCGGCTACAGCGTGGCCTTAACCGAGACGCTTTCAGACATAGATACAATAGAAGACCTGGAAAATATGGAACTAAGTTAATTTTATGATCTTAAATTTCTGTGGTCTTCTGCGAAGGCGGATAAAAAAGGAGATGTTATATTGTCATTAAGAATAAAGATTGTTTTATTGCTTGTTCTGATCATTTCACTTTTTATATCCCAGTTTTTTTTGGACATTGCATCATATTTCCATCCTGAACGTGTAAAGAACTGGCTGGCATCTGCTGGAGTACTCGCACCTTTCATATATATGGCAGTTATGGCACTTGCAGTTATAATAAGCCCGATTCCAAGCCTGCCACTCGATATCGCTGCAGGTGCATTCTTTGGCCCTTTTGTCGGCACTCTATACTCTGTTGCAGGTGCGTTAGGCGGTGCAGTGGTCAGTTTCATTGTAGCCCGTTATCTCGGGCGTGAATTTATAGAAAAGTTCCTGGGAGGGCATGTTAACTTCTGCACAGAATGTTCAAATCGCCTTTTGACCAAAATAGTATTTTTCTCGCGCCTCCTGCCTGTCATATCATTTGATGTGGTCAGCTACGGTGCAGGTCTTACCAAAATGTCCCTGAAAAATTTTATATTTGCTACATTTTTCGGAATGATCCCCCTTACATTTATCTACAATTATTTCGGGTCTGTATTAGTCTTTGGAAGGGGATTGAGCATATTCCTCGGTATCACCATGGTAATCCTCTTTTTAATCATTCCGAGATGGCTTGAACGAAAAGGCTTTTTGAAAAAATGCATTTAAACGGATATTGCCATTCAATTTCAAGATGAAGACAATAATATCTGTTTTTTATTATAATAACCGGAATATTTATAAATAAATTTTATTACTGTCATATGAAACCGCTTAATTGTGAAGATTGTTATTCACCTTATTGTTATGAAAAATTTACCTGTTTTGAGTGTGATGGAACAGGTATTTTAAATAAAAGTGACGAAGAGGACAATTCAGAAGATCAATCTGAAAACAAAGAGAACTCTTCAGAACTTCCTTGCCAGTTATGTAATGGTGAAGGTGAGGTAACCATATATTGCCCTGATTATTTTGAACCCTGAATAATTTTAATCCTGCGAATTAGTCATGAGACGGGTAAAAATTTCCCTCCAGGGAGCGAAAGGAATATGTCTAACTACTTAATTTACTTGCTCTTTTTATACTGAAATGCATTTTTTCGGGGTTAAACGTAAATTAACTGTGATACTTTTTAATGACCTCTTTTTTTCAGATGACAGAACAGGTTTTTTATGCTTTATGTATATTGTACTTTTCTGTTACAATTGCCCTTGAGATTTTATTCAAAGGAGCCAATACCATTAATTTGAAATCAACACTTCCGCCTTTGATAATTAAAGACAAGAAAATTCTTTTGCCCATTATACAGGGCGGGATGGGTGTGGGCGTATCATTGCACCCACTTGCAGCAGCAGTGGCAAAAGAGGGAGGTGCCGGAATTATATCCAGTGCATGCCTTGACAGGCTTGTCTCAAAAAGGAAAAAGAAAAAACTTAATATTTACGATGCCACTTATGAGGAGATTTCACTCGCAAAGGCTTCAGGAGGCTTTGCCGGCATAAACATCATGGTTGCTCTTGTCAGGAGTTATAATGAATCTGTAACTGCAGCCATTGATGCCGGTGCTGATTTTATTATTTCAGGAGCAGGACTACCGCTTAACCTGCCTGCCATACAGCCTCCTAAAGACACGGCGCTGATACCTATCGTATCATCTGCAAGAGCGCTGGAACTGATATGCAAAAAATGGGAAAGGTTAGGCTACAGGCCTGACGCCGTAGTACTTGAAGGACCATTAGCAGGCGGGCATCTCGGGTTTAAAATTGAGGACATTGGTCT
>CAYFQB010000039.1:0-82370 GCA_964345225.1 uncultured Nitrospiraceae bacterium
TAAGGAGTAAGCAGTAAGCACTAAAAAGAAAAGCAAAAATAGTTTCTTTGGTTTCTTTAGTTTAAACCGGATAAACTAGAGAAACAAAACAAACCAGAAAAACCAGATTACGAAACGGGCTTCGTAACCGTAAGACGTAACCTTAGTTAGGAGTAGGAAGTAGGCCGTTTATCAGGGCATCAGGGTATCAGAGTATCAGGGCATCAGGAAAAAAGTAGGAAGTAATCAGTAAATAGAATAATTCGGAGAATTAAATTATCCTTTACTAAATTTTAAGAATGAGCTTTCTGACATCGCCGGTGCGAATAGTTATATTAATTGAGTCAAGATATTCGAGGAATGGAAGAGCATATTTTCTAGTTGTACCGAGCAAATCCCTGAACTCTGCAACTGTCAATTCACTCTTTTTGGAAAAAAAATCTCTAAGCAAAGATAGCATATTTTCATATGAAGATGCTGATAGATAGAGTGTGTCATTGATTCTAACAACACTGCCCTCTTTAGATAATATGTTTAAGATATCAGAAATCAGGGGTTGTTCCATTATAAGGGATGCAGAAAGTTCGGTTTTTGTCGGAGGCTGGAACATGCTTTTCTCAAGCAGATCGAGAATTCTTGTCTTATAAGCCTCTTCACTGCTTGAAAGGGTGATTTTAAAGTCTTTGAGCATTATAAGATTCTTTTCAACAATAATGTTATCTAAAATTGTAAGTAAATGATTGAATAATCTTGAGTCAATTCTAAGATAATTTCTGATCTCTTCTTTGGGCATTCCCGGTTTAAGCGGATTATTTTTATGAAAATTTTCAAGCAATTCAGAGATTTTCAATTGAAGAAAATCATAAAAATTTTTATGAAAAAGTATATCCTCATACTGAATTATTTCGCCTCTCTCTCGGAGTCTGTTTATTGAATCCGAGATCGCTTTAAGCTCGGCATTAATCCAGCCGTTTATTGAGTCGACCGAAAAGCCTTTGATTCCTGCATTTTTTATTTTGAGAGAGATTTTTTGATCAAGACTGCCTGTATAAAGGATTTTCAGGTCATCAATGCTGTCTTTTCGTCTTCTTTTTAAGGGAAAGGGGTCAAGAATTTCTCCGCCGCCAATCGTTTCAAGAGGAGAGAATCTCCTTATAATAAATCTGTCGCCTGATACTGCTGTTAAAGGGTCTTTTAGCCTTAGCTGGCAATAACAGCTTTCACCAGGTTTTAGTTCTTCTCTTTCATAGAGTATTACCCTGGCTATTGTTTCAGAAGTACCGATATAGAAATGGACAAGACTTTTGTTTTTTAATACCGGTGCATCCTTTAAGTGTTTAAGAAATACATCGATGATTTTGGTATGATAAAAACTTAAAGGTGTTACAGCAACATGTCCTCTCTCTAGCTCGTTTTTCTCAACACCCTGAAGGTTTATTGCTACCCTCTGTCCTGCACTGGCAGTTTTGATGGACATGCCGTGACTATGAAGTCCCCTGACCTTTGTCTTTATATTGCCAGGTAATATTTCCAGGGGGTCATCTATCGAAATAGTACCTGATATAGCTGTACCTGTAATAACTGTTCCAAAACCTTTCAGAGTAAAGACCCTGTCGATAGGGAGCCTGAATAATCCGCCTGATTTTTTTGGAGCAACCTTAAGGGCTATCTCTTTTATCTCACTTTTTAGAAGATCGAGATTATCACCTGTTTTTGAGGATACAGTGATTACAGGTGAGCCCTCCAGGAAAGTACCTTTAACGAAGTCTTCTGCTTCGTCTTTAACCAGTTTGAGCCATTCTTTTTCAACGAGGTCAGATTTTGTTATGGCTATCAGGCCCGATTTTGTTTTCAGAAGATTGCAAATTGCAAGATGTTCCTGGCTTTGAGGCATAATCCCTTCATCAGCAGCAATAACCAGCAGGACAATGTCAATCCCCCCTGCACCGGCAAGCATGTTACTGATAAGTTTTTCATGACCGGGCACGTCAACGATTCCTACTGTTAGGTCGCTTTCAGGGTACCTTAGGTCAGCAAAACCTATGTCGATGGTAATCCCGCGCTCTTTTTCTTCTTTAAGCCTGTCCGGGTCAATACCTGTAAGGGCCTTTATGAGAGCACTTTTCCCATGGTCAATATGACCTGCTGTACCAAGAATAATATAGCGCATTATTAGCCTTTGAATTGTTTATTAGACAATTATAAGTTAATTGATTTATTTTGGTAAAATTTTCTTACAAAGCGATTTTATTTTTAATATAACTAAAATGCGTGGATCAGGTATACATGTTATATAGTTGGACATGTTTCTTGAGCGTACATAGGGTCATAGAGTCATAGAGTCATTGGTCAATAGTCAATGGTCATTTGTCATTGTTCATTGAGTTACTAACAAAGTAGGCAGTAAGCAGTAGGCAGTAAAAAGCAGGGTGCAAGGAGCAGGGTGCAGGGCGAACCAAATAAACCAGAGAAACTAGAGAAAACAAAAAAACTAAATAAACACGTAGCCGAAAGACGACAACCGAAACGGGCTTCGTAACCGTTACCATAACACGTAACCTATAGACAAAAACATTCGAGCGAATGAGCCATTAGACGGGTAAAAATTTACCTCCAGGGAGCGAAAGGAATATGTCCAACTAATTAATTCACCAACTCTTTTTATACTGAAATGCATTTTTGGGGTAAATGGCTGATATCTTATTCACTTGATAAAGAATCAGCCACGGCCATCACGAGATTTTTAATATCCTCTTTCAGTATAGTCCTTGCGTCAAGAAGAAGCGAATTGCCTTTAATTCTTGATATAACCGGAGGGGAGCTATTCCTGAGCCTTAACTCTAATTCATTGACAGAGATATGCACAGGTTTCAATGAAACGGCAAATGTAGGAAATTCTGCCTCTGGCAGTGAACCTCCACCTGCTTTTGAAATATCTTTTATGACATCAATGTCAGTATTTTTTACCGTTTTTCGAAGCTCAGCGGCTATTTGTCTGGCACGAGTCCTTATTTCCTCAGGTGTCTGAAACAGCATCCTAATTACCGGGATCTCTTTTTTTGAATTTTCCAGATCCATGTATTCCATGAGTGTTGCCTCAAAGGCTGCTATGGTAAGCTTGTCTATTCTCAAGGCACGGGACATGGGGTTCTTCTCGAATTTTTTTATATATTTTTGTTTGCCGACAATAATACCGCCCTGGGGACCTCCGAGGAGTTTATCGCCGCTGAAGGTTATTATGTCAACTCCTGACTTGACGATTTCCTGAACAGAGGGCTCCGAATAGATTTTGTAAGGTTTCAGTGAAAGAAGGCATCCGCTCCCAAGATCGTACATTACAGGAATACGGTTTTTTTTGCCGATAGAGACGAGATCCTCGATCTTTACGATATCAGTAAATCCGATTATCTGATAGTTTGACTGGTGTACCTTCAGAATCAGGCCGGTATTTTCACTAATTGCATTTTTATAATCATAAAGGTGTGTCTTGTTCGTTGTACCAACTTCTCTTAATATGGCATTACTTGCTGCCATAACATCAGGAATCCTGAAGGAACCACCTATTTCAACAAGCTCGCTTCTTGAAACAATAACCTCTTTGCCCCTTGCAATTGTGTTGAGGCAGAGCAGTACAGCTGCTGCATTATTGTTTACAATGAGAGCATCCTCGGCGCCGGTAATCTGCTTGAGAAGCCTTTTTGTATGTGTGTGCCTGCGCCCTCTTTTTCCGGTTTCAAGATCATACTCCAGGTTAGAATATCCTTTACCTACTGAAATGATATTCTTCAGGATTTTATCAGTGAGGATTGCCCTCCCGAGATTTGTGTGTATAACTATACCCGTTGCGTTGATGACTGGCTGCAGGCTGAATGAAGTAAGTTTTTGAATCCTTGATCTTATATCGCTGAAAAGTATTTCTGAGGTTATATCGGGTGCTAGTCCGTCAAGTATTGCTTTTCTTTTTGTTGCAAGGACTTCTCTTATTGCCTGAAGGACTATTTTTCTTGGAAACTCAGAAAGAAATTTGTTTCCATCAGGACTTTTAAGTAATTCGTCAACAGAGGGAAGGTTTTTAAGTAATCTCTCTTTTTCTTTATTGACTGATTTCAAGCAAGTCCCATCTTCTTTAATGTCTGTTCCGCAGTGACGCTGCCCGGTTCATCTTCGGGAAGATAAAGCATAACCCCGCCTTTTACCGGTCTTATAATGAGTTTCCCTTCTTTTGAGAGCTTGTTTGTTACTTCAACAGGATTTTCGCCGTTAAAATAGTTTTTGAAGGCTTCGTTAAATCCGGAGTAGACTGAATGAATACCCTTATAGCCTTCTTTCCTAAGACTAACAATCGCTTTTTTAATAAACTCTTCGTGTGATAGTTTTTCTGCCATAACACCCTCCTATAATTATTTAATCTATAATACAAAAGATCAGAATTCATTGATATCATATAATGATAACAATGGATCTGATATCCCAGCCTCTTTAAACCCCTTTCTCCTGAGTATGCAGCTGTCACATGTGCCGCACGGAACATAATGGATTTCAGACGTAAAGTTCCGATGGGCGTAAAGCCCCGTTTGGACAACGCCCCTTTTCGGGGACAACGTCCCTTTACGGGATTTGGGAATTCGGATTTGGGAATTCGGATTTGCGATTTGTTTTATTTGCGGGTTATAACAACTCCAGGTAAGAGAATAGTCAAGGCCAAGTTTAACGCCTTTTTTTATTATTTCCGATTTTTTATTTGAGATAAGAGGCGCTCTTATAATGAATTTCATCTTTCCTTCAACCGATGCCCTAGTTGAAAAGTTTGCCATATCTTCAAAGGCCTTCAAATAGCCGGGACTGCAGTCAGGATAACCGCTGTAATCGATTACATTTACCCCGATAAAGATATTATCAGCCTCAAGAACTTCTGCCCAGGAAAGGGCAAAGGACAGGAATATTGTATTGCGTGCAGGTACATAAGTAACAGGAATTTCAGAATTAAGAATTGAGAATTCAGATTGCAGAATATTAGTTTTTCTTTTTTTCTGACTTCTGACTTCTGAGTTCTGACTTCTGACTTTTTTCGGTACATCGATCTCTGAAGTAAGTGCCGAGCCGCCGATGACTCTGAGGTCAAAGCTCATGATGAGGTGTTTCTTTACTTCCAAAGATCTGGCAACCATCTTTGCAGATTCAAGCTCTCTACGATGTTTCTGGTTATAATCAAAGCTCATGGCGTAAAGCTCATGGCCTTCATCCTTTGCTATCGCAAGAACTGTAGATGAATCTACCCCACCACTCAGAAGGACTACAGCTTTACTGATACTTTCTTGTTTCATAAACGTTAAATAAACGCTAACAATAATACATATATATTATAAACAATTAAATAATATAATATATATTTATATTAAGTGTCGATTATTAAATCCAGTATCATGTATCCTCAATCCCCCCATCTATTCAATGAGTCATAGACCCTTTGGTAAAGGGGGGTGTAAAGACCCGTTGGGGCAACGCCCCTTTATGGGGTAATGGAGGATTAGTAAATATCGTCCTCAGTGTCTTCTTTACCATCAAAACCAGCACTAAAAAGATGGAAAGAATTATCTGAAACTCTGTATATATAAGGATTTCCCCATGGGTCTATTGAATGAGAAATTGTATTGAGTTTCTGTGGATATACCGAGTTCTCCAGTTTGTAAGTTTCTATCATGAATCTGAGGTTTTCGATATTCTGAGATGCCTTATATTCATTTAAAATGCTAACTTTTTGTATCAGTACCATCGAGAGAGAAATTAATAAGGCAATAATAATAGCTATTAATGGCAGGCTGTTTAGAATAACCGGGGCTTTTTTAGTTTCTGAAATTGATTCCTCTACAACAACAGGTGCTGCTTCCATTGCTTCAATAATACCTTTTTCCATAAGTGACAGGAGTGTTTTCGAGACCTCGAAATTGTCTTTAGAGGTAATGTCTATGATTGTGCTTACATCGTTTTCTCCGTCAACATAGTTTAAAATATCTTTTTCTAATTCTGGCAGGTTTGCAGGTGATTCGATTTTTTTAATGAAGACTGTATCGAGTGTAAGTTTGCCTTTTATGAGAGACCACTCATCCTGAATTCTAAGGCCTTCCATAAGAAGATGTTGAGTGTCCAGTGAGAAAGCAAAATCTTTGTCCTGTGGAACGCCCTGAGATGAAAATTCATAAGTGCCGTATTTCCATCCAATAATCTGTATTACTGTCTCAGTAATCTGACTTTTTAATATATCGGCTATAGTTTCTTTCTCGACAAGACCATTTCTTATAAGAATATTGCCCAGCTGCTTTCCAGTGCGTCGCTGTTCATCAAGCGCTGCCCGCAATTCAGGTTCTTTGATAAAACCTTTTTTAAGCAGAATTTTACCGAGACGGTTATCTTCTAACCTCCTCTTAGATTCTGCCCCGATGATATTCCCCTCAATTACCAGTAATCTGACCTTGTCCATTCTTCCTTCAAGCGTCAGGATGCCGGTCTTTCGCTGAAAATATATCAGTTGAAGAATATCAGCAAGTCCGAAATCTTTTAAAGATCCTTCTAGAGCCATCCCTTTGATATCCTTAGTCTGGTGATCACGTTAGAAACATAATATAATACAAGAGCTATTAAAATTGCAGTCCATTCTATAAAACCATGTGAGAGAAGTAAACTATCACCTGTAAATATTGAATTTGTGAAAGGTGTAAAGAGAAAAAATAAAAATGGCCACAGAAATATAAAACCATAGAGTATCTTGCCGGCGTATATGAATGATAAGCCGGGAAGAATAAAAGAGAGTATTTTTATCATGCCTCTGCTCTTTTTCTGATGTTCATAAATCGAAAGAAGCCTTGCAACCCTCTCCTTTACTTCAAGTTCGGAGATCTTTATTAGAGACCTAAAACACCGGGAGCACATCTGTCCCCACATTAAATGTTTTTCACATTTTGAACAGAGAATGGTATTACACTTTCTGCACCTGAATGCCTTGACCTTTAAGCGTTTATTTAACTGGTAAAAGGAAAATAATAGAGATAAAGATATAAAAGAAATAAATAAAGATGGAATTATTGTTGTACCGAATGTCGATACATTATTGGACTGCTCTATAGCATATTCCCATAGATCAGCAAGATCAAGCATTTCGTCCACTACAAGCCTGTTCGGGTTTCTACCGTAGATTGTCCTGTATCTTGACACCGCTTCTCTGTCAAGAGAGATTGCAGACATGAAATATTTGTCGCCTTTTTCGAAATCAAACATTTCTCTTGATACCTGTGAGAGATTATAATATGCAGAAGCAAGGGGCTTTATATCTATAGCCATTAAATAGTTTTTGGCTGCCTCTTCAAGCATGTTTAACCCGACATAGCAGTTTGCAAGATTTATATAGATTTTCGGGTCAGACCTGTGTTCAATAAGCCTGTTATAGATGTCAATAGCCTCGTAATAGTAACCTTGACGCTTAATTGCGAGTGCGTATGAGAAGAGTGCGTTATAATCATTATTGTCTTTCAGAACTGATATTGCATAATTATTGCCTTTGGACTCATTGACCCGAACAATAGATTTTATACTGCCTGAAGAAGATGTATTGATAAAAAGAGAGGAAGCTCTGAAAATAAGTGGAGAGAATATAAGAAATATAAGAAATAGATAAACTACAATCCTGTCGATTTTGTTCATATATATGCCCAGCAGGATTAATAAACATGCAAGGAATAGAAAAGGGCTGAATATAGAAAGAATAAGTAGGATAAGTAGGGGGAGTGCCATTGAAATATTTTCTCTGATGTCATGGGAAATCAGAGAGATATCACTGATAATTCTTATTAATATGATAATTGTAATCGAAAGGATGAATGATAAGATAAGACTGAAAAAGAGTGAGCCAGTCAATGTAAATGACCACCAGAAATTTCTTGAATATGCATTAAATCCTTGAACTATATAATCAATACTATCTAATATCCCTGAATAAGACAGGGAAAAACGGGCCTTTGATAGTTCAAAATAAACAGCGGGCAGGTCAGGAGAATAAAGTACAGCCTTTTTGAGCAGGTTAATTTCCTCTGAGCTGTTAGCATGAGCATTTCTTATTAATAAATAAGAATATTCATCGGAATTTCTGATTCCGCTGTCTAACTGGTTCTCATAAAAATCCTCACTGTTGCAAAGTGCAGGCACAGTTAATATGCAAATTAATATAAGTACAAGCAGTCTCTTCATGACTTCCTGCCTACGCTTCGTTCAGTTCCTTTAATAAGACTGGATATATTGTCAATGTGCCTTATAAACAACATTATTGTTATGAGCAATGCAACTGGAAGTTTCTCTTTTGTATCGAAGAAGATCATGCTTAACGGCAGGATACCAAAAGATACAAGCGCTCCAACAGAAGAATATCTCGTAATCATAACAACTATCAACCATATTATAATAGTAATGAGAGCTGTTTTGGGAGAATAAATGCATAGTACTCCTATACTTGTGGCGACCCCCTTACCCCCTCTGAATCCTAAAAATATAGAGAAATCATGTCCAAGTATAGAGCAAAATCCGACAATCCCTTCATATAACATGCCGGCCTCAAAGTATATGGCAATTAAAACAGAAATTACCCCTTTCAGAATATCGCCGGCAAGAGTAAGAAGTGCAGGCCATTTACCCATCGAGCGCAATGCATTGGTTGCTCCAATATTTCCGCTTCCGGTTTTTCTTAAATCTATGCCGCGTCTTTTTGCAATTATAAGTCCTGTTGGTATTGACCCTATAATAAAGGCAGTGAATGATAGCAGTATAATTTTCAAATGCTCCTCCAGAAAGAGATTGTATATTTTATACCTGACATTACAGACAATACTACTGCTACCCCGATAAAGGCGTATCCGGCATCATATAGATCTACAGGGAAAATATCTAATATACTGCCTGTGAGTATAAGACACAGGACTGCTGTTATCTGTGAGGTTGTCTTGAGCTTCCCACCAATTTCAGCCTGTATGACTATATCCTTAGAAAGTGCAACTACCCTCAGTCCTGTCACAAGGAATTCCCTTACAATTAATATAATAGCTATCCACACGGAAAGCCTTCCCATGTCTACCAGTACCACCAGGGCTGAGATTACAAGAAACTTATCTGCAATCGGATCCATAATAATGCCGAACTTTGTGACCTGTCTGGACCGACGGGCTAGATATCCGTCGAGAAAATCCGTAATTGATGCGATACCAAAGATCAAAGCACCAAGAATTGGATGCTGATAAACTGAAAGGATAAAAAATGGTATGAGTACAATCCTGCTTAACGTTAAAATGGTTGGAAGATTAAACTTTAAAGTACTCATCAACAATCCTTTTCCAAAGCCCCTTTGCTTTCAGAATAAGGTCTGTAATTTCTCTTGCCGCACCTCTTCCACCCCTTTTGCTTGTTACAATTAAAGCATATTTTTTTATCTCTTCATCTGCATCCGCAACAGCGACAGGTAATCCTACCATGGACATAATCGGGGCATCCACAATATCATCACCGATATAGGCGATCTCTCTTCCGGAAACAGAGTATTTTTTAATAAGCCTCTTAAAGGCGCGTCTTTTGTCAAAACACCTCTGGTAAATTTCTTTGATCCCAAGTTCGCGTGCCCGTCTTTCAACCACTATTGAATACCGGCCTGTTATTATGGCAACATGTATCCCTGCCTTGATAATCATCTTTATTCCGTGGCCGTCACGAACATGGAAAGATTTATATTCATTGCCTTTATTATCAAGGATTATACTGCCGTCTGTAAGAACTCCATCAACATCGAGGATGATCAGTTTTATATTCTTTGCAAGCTTAATTATTGATTTTTTGTCCTTTGCTCCTTGTCCTTTGCTCCTTGTCCCTTGCTCTTTGTCCACTGCCCCTTGAGCCCTGTTCTTCATTTTTAGACTATACCCTGCTTCAATATATCATGCAGATGAATTATGCCTTCAGCCCTGTTTCCTTTATCAGGCACAATGAGAGAGGTGATGGAATGCCTTTCCATTATGGCTAAGGCTTTTGCTGCAAGTTCTTCAGAGGATATGGTCTTCGGATTCTCAGTCATTACCTCTCCTGCATTCATATCAAAAAAAGACTTGCCCCATTTTTCTATCCCGCGTCTTACATCTCCATCTGTGATGATACCAAGTATTTTTTTATCGGGATCAGCAACTACTGTGGTGCCAAGCCTTTTTGAGGATATCTCCACAACAGCATCTACCATGGAAGTTTGTGGAGATACTAAAGGGAGGGCTTTTTCTGTATGCATGAGGTCTTTAACCTTTATGAGAAGCTTCTTGCCGATAATGCCGCTTGGATGGAAGAAAGCTAAATCTTCATTTTTAAAATTCCTCTTTACAAGAAGAGCAACCGCAATTGCATCACCCATAGCCATAGCAGCAGTGGTTGATGATGTTGGAACTATGCCGAGCGGGCATGCCTCTTCTTTAACAGATATATCCAGATTTACGTCTGCTGCTTTCGAAAGCGTTGAATCTGGATTGCCAGTCATTGAGATAAGGCTTACGTTAAACCGCTTGAAGAAAGGTATTAATCCGGTGATTTCCTGTGTTTCGCCACTGTTTGAGACAACGATAATCGCATCCTCAGATGTCAGCATTCCGAGGTCGCCATGGCTTGCCTCGGCAGGATGCATAAAAAAGGCTGGTGTTCCTGTTGATGCAAGTGTTGCCGCTATCTTTTTCCCAATAAGACCTGATTTGCCCATACCTGTAACAACAACCCTGCCTTTGCTTTCGTAGATTATGGTAATAGCTTTTTCAAAATTGCTGTTAAGTTTCTCAATCAAGCTGGAAACGGCATCAGATTCTACTCTTAAAACCCTTTTTGCAATGTCGAGAAGATTTTCCATATCGTTGTACCAAAAAAGCTTTAAAAATCCTCCTTACTATTATACCGAGCGTTTCTAGAGAATGGGAGTACTATTTTGATAATTTATCGATGGCTTTCAATCTTGATAACATTTCTGACAGGTCATCTAATCTAACCATATTAGGACCATCACACAATGCTTTTTCCGGTTCAGGATGTACTTCCATGAATAGCCCGTCAACTCCAACTGCCACAGCAGCCCTCGCAAGAGGTTCTGCAAATTCCCTTTGCCCTCCAGATGAAGTCCCCTGCATACCCGGGAGTTGAAGGCTGTGAGTTACATCAAATATTACAGGATAGCCAAATGAACGCATAATCGGCAACCCCCTGAAATCGACCACGAGGTTGTTATATCCAAATTGTGAGCCTCTCTCTGTGATAAATAAATTATGATTACCTGTTGATGTAAATTTATCTATTATATTCTTTACGTCCGATGGCGCAAGAAACTGTCCTTTTTTGACATTTACCGGCATGCCTGTCTTAGCTGCTGAAATAACTAAATCAGTCTGCCTGCATAAAAAGGCTGGAATCTGAAGGGCGTCAAGAACTTCAGAGGCAGGCTGGACTTCGTAGGAGGTATGTACATCTGATATCACAGAGACTTTTAGTTTACTTTTAAGATCGGAAAGTATTCTTAATCCCCTGTCAATCCCTGGTCCACGAAAGGATTTCAGGGATGTCCTGTTTGCCTTATCATATGAACTTTTGAAAACAAAAGGCAGATTCAATCTTTCACATATCTCTTTAAGCTTCTCTGCTGTATTGAATGTAATATCCTCTGATTCGATAACGCAGGGGCCTGCTATTAGAAAAAAGGGACGGTTATTTCCAAAGGATACATCTCCGAGTATTATCTCTCTTGTCAATCTAAGCTTCTCTCCCTGGCATTTGTCTCGATATAAGGGAACAGAGAACGTTTTTCCCGGAGTGATGCTCCTATGAATGCTTTGTAAAGAGGATGAGGAGATATAGGCCTGGATTTAAACTCAGGATGAAACTGACATCCTAAAAACCAGGGGTGGTCTTCTATCTCTATTATCTCAACGAGTTCACCATCGGGACTTGATCCGCTCACCTGCATGCCATGTCTTGTTATAATGCCTTTAAAGGCATTGTTGAATTCATACCTGTGTCTATGGCGTTCTGATATTTCTTTTTCGCCATATGCGGCGTAAGCATTAGATTTTTTTTCGATCACACAAGGATATGCGCCGAGTCGCATTGTTCCGCCTTTCTGGGTGCTTTCTGTCCTTTCCTCGATTCTGCCCTTCCTGAAGTCATACCATTTTTCCATAAGATATATGACAGGATTCGGGGTATTAATATCAAACTCGGAACTGTTTGCATTAATCCGGCAGACATTACGTGAAAATTCTATAACAGCACATTGCATTCCAAGGCATATTCCAAAATAAGGAATCTTTTTCTCTCGTGCGTATTTTATGGCTTCAATTTTGCCTTCTATCCCTCTGTATCCAAACCCTCCTGGTACGAGGATGCCGTCGGCTTCTGATAAATATTTCTCAGGGCCATGCACTTCAACCTCTTCAGAATCAATCCACTGAAGATTTACGCGGCAGTCATTGGCAATTCCGCCATGGATTAAGGCTTCCATAAGACTTATATAAGAGTCCTTAAGCCCAACATACTTTCCAACTATTGCAATACTAACTTCATACTTAGGCTCTTTTATCTTTCTGACCATATCCTTCCAGGGATTGATATCTGTTTCTCTGAATGTTAGTTTTAATTTGTTTATAATCTGCTGGTCGAGACCCTCTACATGAAGTACAATAGGCACCTCATATATGGTCTCCACATCTATTGCATTGATGACGGAATCGCCGTCAAGATTACAGTGGATCGCAATCTTTTTTTTCGCCTCGGGCGGTAGTAGCCTGTCTGTCCTACAGAGCAGTATGTCAGGCTGTATACCAATGGCACGCAATTCTCTAACACTGTGCTGGGTTGGCTTGGTTTTCAGTTCTCCGGATGTTTTGATATAAGGCAGAAGAGTCAAGTGGATATAAAGGACATTTTCTCTTCCTACATCGAACCTGAACTGCCTTATAGCCTCGAGAAAAGGCAGGCTCTCTATGTCACCAATAGTACCGCCTATCTCAACAATTACAACATCATTATCACTGCTAACTGACTTAATCGAATTTTTTATTTCGTCTGTAATATGCGGGATTACTTGTACTGTTTCTCCGAGGTAATCGCCTCTTCTCTCTTTTTTGATAACGTTATAGTATATCTTGCCGGTGGTAAAATTGTTTGCCTGAGAGGTCCTGATATGTGTAAACCTCTCATAATGTCCCAGATCAAGATCTGTCTCTGCACCGTCATCGGTAACGAAAACCTCGCCATGCTGAAATGGGCTTAAAGTGCCAGGATCAACATTAATATACGGGTCAAGTTTCTGAATCGTAACTCTAAGACCGCTCGCTTCAAGCAAAGCTCCTATTGAGGCAGCTGCAATACCCTTCCCGAGTGATGATAAAACACCTCCTGTTATGAAGATATATTTAGACATTTTTCAATCCTTTCCAAGTCTTCAGGGGTATCTACCCCAAATATTTCTAAAGAGGTTTCTTTAACTTTTATCTTAAAGTCATTTTCAAGTGCCCGCATCTGTTCCAGCTTCTCTATAAGCTCTATACGTGAGGGCGGCAATTCAGATAATTTAATCAGTACCTCCCTTCTGTAACTGTATATGCCTATATGCTTGTAACAGTAAAAAGCCGGGCGCTCGGCGCGCGGTGCTTGGTGTTCCAAGACATATTCAAACTCCTTGCGCCCTGCCCCCTGCCCCCTGCTTTTTAGTTCCCATTCATCTCTGTGATACGGAATAGGTGCACGTGAGAAATAAAGAGTAAAGTCATCTTTATCAAATACAACCTTAACAATATTAGGATCAAAGATTTCTCCCTTGTCTATTATTTTTTTTGCCAACGTGCCCATGGATGCCCTGCTGTCGTCAAGCAGAGATATCACGTTATCGATCATTTCTGGTTTAATCAGGGGTTCATCTCCCTGAACATTAACAATTATATCATAATTTAGAGAACGAGCAACTTCTGCTATCCTGTCTGTGCCTGATATATGCTTACTTGAGGTCATCACACACTTGCCGCCAAAATCTAAGACCTTGTCGAATATTACCTTGCTGTCTGTTGCAACAATTACGTCTTCTGCTAAAAGTGACCCTGAAGCATTCTGGTATACATGCTGTATAACTGGTATGCCTTTAAGGGGTGCAAGGGGCTTTCCCGGGAATCGGGTTGAATGATAACGAGCGGGTATAATAACAATAGCGGACATCAATTATTAATTATATAACATAGTACTTATAATATAGCAAATATGTTATTGTGTGGCTTTTTTCTGTAAAAATCTGTTATATATTATATAGATTTTTTGACGAGGCGGTTTGAATAATTTTATAATAGTTAATAATTTTAATTCCTGGGTTTAATTCAAGATAAATTTACCCCGTAAAAAAGTTGTGCCCCGAAGGAACTTTGGTCTCTTGGTGGCCGGTTGATGTAAAACCCGTTAGATTTTTACTATCTAAAGGGGTAAATAGAAATGTTAATTCCTTATTAAAGGAGGCGTTTAGAGCCCAGTACTTTTACGGGGTATACTTATCAATAAATTATTTTTAATAAAATTATCTTATGGATAAATGTGAATATAAGCTTGCGAGGGGTTAATTTTATGAACGTTACTGTGAAAAATCAAAGACTAAACAAGTGGATTAAAGAAGTTACAGATATGTGCCAACCTGACAGTATCTACTGGTGTAATGGGACTAAAGAAGAGTATGATCACATGATAGCAAAGATGCTTGCAAGTGGCATGGCTATTCCACTTAAGAGCAGACCAAATAGTTTTCTTTTCCGGTCCGACCCGAGTGATGTAGCTCGTGTTGAGGATCGTACCTTTATTAGCACATCTTTAAAAGAAGATGCAGGTCCAACTAATAATTGGCTGGATCCAGTTGAATTAAAAAAGACCATGCGAGGTCTTTACAAGGGATGCATGAAAGGACGCATAATGTATGTGATTCCTTTCTCAATGGGACCTGTCGGTTCTCCTATTTCGAAGATAAGTATTGAAGTGACTGACAGCCCTTATGTTGTTTGCAACATGCATATTATGACCCGTGTCAGTTCCAGGATTCTGGAAATACTTTCTGTAGATGGAGAATTTATTCCAAGTCTGCATTCAATTGGTGCCCCACTCGCTAAAGGCCAGAAAGATGTTAAATGGCCATGTGCCCCGATGGAAAGCAAATACATCAGTCATTTCCCTCAAGAAAATCTTATATGGTCTTTTGGCTCTGGTTACGGTGGAAATGCCTTGCTGGGCAAGAAATGTCTGGCCCTGCGCATAGCCTCTGCCATGGCAAAACGTGAAGGCTGGATGGCAGAGCATATGCTCATTCTGCGATTAACCAATCCCGAAGGCAAACAGTATCACATTGCTGCTGCTTTTCCTTCGGCATGCGGAAAAACAAACCTGGCAATGATGCAACCTACTGTTGCAGGATGGAAGTGTGAATGTATTGGCGACGATATCGCCTGGATGAAAATAGGCCCTGATGGCCGTCTTTACGCGATCAACCCTGAAAGCGGCTTCTTCGGTGTTGCACCAGGAACATCATATGATACCAACCCTATGGCTATGGAAACACTTAAGCAAAATATTATTTTCACAAACTGTGCCCTGACTGACGATGGAGATGTCTGGTGGGAAGGCATGACTGATGAAGTGCCATCTCATCTTATTGACTGGAAAGGACATGACTGGACCCCTGAAAGCAATGCAGATGCTGCACATCCCAATGCACGATTTAGTGCTCCGGCATCTCAGTGTCCTGTTATCTGTAATGACTGGGAGAAACCAGAAGGTGTTCCCATTGATATTTTCATATTTGGTGGTCGCCGCAGCAGAGTTGTACCGTTGGTCTACGAGGCTTACAACTGGGATCACGGAGTTTTTCTCGGTGCAACTGCAGCCTCAGAGACAACATCTGCAAATATTGGTGCAGTAGGGAACCTCCGGCGAGATCCTTTTGCAATGAAACCCTTCTGCGGTTACAACATGGGAAACTATTTCCAGCATTGGCTGGATATGGGCGTAAGGCTTGGCGATAAAGCTCCAAGGATATTTTATGTAAATTGGTTTCGCAAGAGTCCAGACGGTAAGTTTTTATGGCCTGGTTTCAGTGAAAACAGTCGGGTGCTGAAGTGGATGTGTGATAGAATTGACAACCGGGTTGGTGCCCAAAAGACACCTATAGGCTTATTGCCGAATGAAGGTGATCTGAATCTCTCAGGTCTTGACATTCCATCTGAAGACATGAAAGAGTTGATGAGTGTTGAAACTCAAGCCTGGAGGGCTGAGATACCTGAAATTGAAAGAGACTTCGCAAAATTTAATGATCGTTTACCGGAGAGACTGACTAGGCAGCTTCAGGAACTCAGAAAACGACTCGGGTAAGCCTGCACTATATTCAATCTTCAATTAAAGATCTCCTTACTCCTCACTCCTAACTCTTTACTTTATAAATCCTGAGCCTGTCGAAGGGTTCGCCATGATACCCTCATATCCTGATATCCTGATACTCTGAATTCCTAAATGCCTCAATTCCTAAATATTCAATATTCAGTCTTCAATCTTCTTCGTGCCCTTAGCGTCTTAGTGGTTATATACCTCGGATAACATCAATTTAATATATTACTTCTCCGGCAACCAGTCAGGGTTTGTTTAGAAAATGAAAAATGGTTTGATTTTTCCTAATGCATGTATTAAGGTTTTGTAAGAATTGAAGAATCTGTTTCCTGAAAGCATGTTAAAATAAAGGAAATATCTGAAAAAGTCTCACGGAAAAGGAGATTTATTATGGCTATACGCATCACAGAGTACACATTTCTAGATAAATTTGCCCCTCGTTACAAAATTCCGGTTCCACGTTTTATAGAAGGAACAGCTAGGCGCAGCGAGATCAAAAAGGCGATTGAGTCGTGGGGTGGTGAAGCACTTGTAAAACCCGATATTATGACAGGCAAGAGGGGAAAAGCAGGGGCTGTAGCATTAGTTACAAATGTTCAGGATGCGATAGCCCGGATTAAAAATATTTCGGGCACAGAAATTAACGGGAAAATGCCACGTACTGCATACCTGGTAGAAAAAATTCCTGCAACTTTTGAGATGTTCACAGCCATCACCTATAATTCATCTTTCCTCCAGCCCTCTCTTACAGTGTCTCTTGAAGGAGGAGTAGATATTGAGGATGTTCCTGAAGAAAAGAAGGTTACCATCCCCATAGTTATTATAGATGGATTTGACGCATATCAGGCAAGTGAAATTCTATCAAAGCTAAAGTGCGAACAGAGACTTATCAGTATTCTGTCACGGTGCATTGTCTCATTCTGGGACCTTTTTATATCAACCGGAATGCAGACTGCAGAAATAAATCCATGGCGCATAACGCCGGATGGCAAGCCATATGCATGCGATTTTAAGGCTGTCATCGATGAGGCAAACTACAAGTCCAGAATTCCGGGAGTAGAATTACCTGATTATCCGGAAAATATTTCTTCTTTTGAAGAGGAAATGGCAGCCTGGAGCGCCTCCAGCCATCAGGGGCAGGCACATGTTTCTGATTTGGGCGGGACCAGAATCCTCCCCATACTTTTTGGCGGGGGTGCATCAACAATCATCACCGAGACACTCGAGATTGCCGGGGGGGATCCAATGTTTCTTTCTGATTTTGGTGGCAACCCTCCCTATGAGCGTATGCTGGGTACAGCCAAAATATGCTTTAACCATAAGCTTAAAGATGCCAAGGTTCTCCTTATTCTGGGTGGAAAGGCAAACAATACCTTTATTGATGTTACCTTTCAGGCCATCGGAGATGCGCTTGTCAATTATGTGGAAGAAAGAGGGCCTGTTCATATTCCGGTTGTGGTCGGCAGAGGCGGGCCACGGCTGGTTAAAGGTCTTTTAGCCCTTAAGCAGACTCTGGAATATTTAAAACTTCCGCATGTAATATTTGGTCCGGATACACCGGTTACCATGGTGGCAGAATATGCGGCCAGGCTAGCCAATACGGTTTCGGACCTTAAGGAGGTGGAAAAATGAGGGCAGGAAGTCTTTCAGATCTGTTAAAAAAAGGTGACCGTATAGCAGTTTCCAATATCACGGGACGTGAGGCCTCCAAGGTTTCCGAACAGACCCAGAAGTACTGCTCAAATATTATTGGAGGCTGGGCACTGGGGAAAGGTGGCATGAAAATAGATACTACTTTTGGCGTTATTCCAGTATTTGCCACTTTTGAGGAACTTTTACGCTTAACGCCTAAGGATAGTCATCCGAACAAGATAATCATTTACTCGCCGCCTGAAGCAGTATACGGTGAAGTCAAAGAGGTTGTTAATTACGGTAAAGAATGCGTTGAGACTATATACGTAATCACCGAACACGTCTCCGTGGAGGTGACAGCCAAGATTTACCAGATATGCAGGGAAGCACACATCGATATAATTGGATGTAATACCCTCGGCATGATTAATGTCCATGACAGTGTACGTGTGGGCGCAGTAGGTGGTGATTCACCTGAGGAGACCTTCAAACCAGGGTCTGTCACTATTATCTCAAATTCGGGGAATATGGTAAATACTATCGCAAGTTATCTTCAGTCAGCCGGAATGGGAGTTGCTTACGGGATTTCTACCGGTAAAGATACTCTTATTCTTACGCCGCTTAAAGACCTTCTTGCCCTGGCAGAAAAAGATCCTGCTACTAAAATTATTGTTCTTTATATTGAGCCAGGCGGTGTATATGAACATGAAGCCATTGACATGATGAAAATGACAGACTTTTCCAAACCGGTTGTTGTCTATGTAGCCGGGAAAATTGCCGAGAAATATAGCATTTCACTTGGACACGCTGGCGCGGTTGTAGAAGGCAACCGGACTTCTGCTTCAGCCAAGATGGAAGCATTTGATGGATATTTCGGCACAAAAGCATTTAATCCTGACAAACGCTACAGAAAAACCCCTGAATTAAAGGAAAGCCTGCGCAAGGGGATACGTGTTCGCGCCCTCCATGATATGGTAAAGGCTGTCAGACTGATTGCCGATACATTGGAGATTAAACGTGATATTGGGAGCGCAAAACCGCTGCATCTGAACCCGTGGTTTGTTAACCTCGGGGAACTCGGCAAACATCTTCCTGCAGAACTGTCTCTTGCACAGGGGACTATCCCCGAACCTTATGCGCACCAGTTCAAAGAACATATGCAGACTAAACTCGGCACAGTCATGAGCCGTCAGTCGATGCGTAATGCCTCTCATGCCAGCTCAAACGATGGTGTTACTCCACGTGTTTACGGCTATTCACTTAATGACATAATGAAAACCAGATCGTTCGCGGCATCCGTTGTCCTTTACTGGACTGGCGAAATGCCTGTTGATGAATTCGAAGAACGGCTTGCGGAGATGACACTGATTGCCGCACTGACTAACGGGCCGGGCACTATTTCCGCACAGGGTGCTAAAATTTCCGCCTCGGCAGGGAATTCCCCCAATACCGCCATGATCGGAACCCTGGCAGCGGTTGGCACTGTTCACGGGGGAAATGGCGCTTTGGCAGTAAAATTTCTGCTTGATATTTTCGGTGGGTTTGATATTGAAAATCCCTATGACTCAAAAGTTGATGTAAAGGATATCGCGGTAAAAGTTGCCGACGAATTCAAGAAGAAAAAGCTTGCAGCTAAAGAGGCTTCAATAGAATATGAAAAGATCCCGTGCATCGGACACCCGGTGTTCCGGAATGATCCGGTTAATTTTGACCCGCGTGAACAGATAATCTACAATTTTATCAAAGAACAGGGCCGTACCAATATCTTTCTGGAATTCTACCATTACCTTGTTAATGCCCTTAAAGACAATGGTGCCATGACCAAGGTCTTTGCTGTGAACGTGGATGCCGCACTGGCCTGTGTCTGGCTGAGTATCTGTTGGCGTCATCTTCGTGAAAAGCGCATGACGATCAAGCGTGCAATGGACATACCTTTTATCGCCTTTGCACTCGGAAGGGCTGCTGGCGGTGCCGGTGAATATCTGGATCATCAGGATTTCGGGACAGATATGGATATGCGCGTAGCTACCAGTGAATGCAGGGTACTCATAAGGCCGAGAAAGCTTGAGTAAAACCCGTTAGAAAGGACTGAGCTTTCTAATGGGGTAAAAGTAGTTATAATTTGGTTTAAAAAATATTCTATAATTGAAAATGCAACAAATATCTTTTAAAAAATCACTTGTTAATGTATTAGATGTTGTATATTTTCACATCAAGACTATTGACGGGGGAGATCTTTATTTGTCAAGGTTTGCCGAACCTTACCAGGAACATCTAAAGATAAAGAACTGGTATGAAAGAGACTGGTTTACAGAAAATCGGATAAGACTTAAAGGGACTGGCTCTGTTTACAAGGTTCCGACTAAAGAGATAAACGGGAAAAGCCTTGATCTGGTAGTTAAGAATTGCCGAGTAGGCGAAGATGTCCCTTTTGACACTCATACGTTAGAAGAGTTTTGTGACGCTGAGTTTAACAGCCCGTGGGAAGAGTTTTCTTTAGTTATGGAAATGCAGGAAAGCAAATATGGTCCAAAGGAAATGAGGGTAAATACTCAACGACCTTTAGCGATATATGTTCCACCGGAAAAGATGCAGCCATGGCAAAGCGGGAGGTCACGGTCAAAAATCAATCGAATAAGGGCAAAACATCCGGGTATTGATCTGGATATCCTTAAACAGTACAAAATGATTTACGGTTGGATAAGAGGGAAAAACCTTCTGGAAGTTTTTGAAAAAATAGATATTGATGATGATGAACTCGTGCATCACCTTAAAATGATTAATTATAGAGTTATCTCTGACCTTGACAGGAAAGGATATTTGATGGCTGATATGAAACCGGAGCATATTATTATCAGTGAGACTGATATCTTGCGGATTAATGAAATAGGCCGGTTACAAAATGATTTTAATGCTTATAAGAGGCAGGTGGATTTCTTGTATGAATTGATTAAAAGTGGATTATATTCCGTGGTTGATTATGAACTTCTTTCGAGGACCAAAGAACATGAGGATGAAGTTAAGAATTACAGGCGGCATTCCTATCTGGATGACCAGAGAGACCGTTTTAAGCCAACTCCATTGCCCAACCATCTGAAAAGCATGGATATCTTCAGCGTGCCATATATTTATGGCCGTGCAGAAAGTACCGGCGGCCGTTTGTGGGTAGTAGGAAGAAATGCCAGCCTGTTCGATTATTTCCTGCCGGAAAGGTGGAGGAAAACACCATCCCTGAAATTATCGGAAAGGAGTGATGTTTTTTATACAATCACAAAAGACAATATTCACCTTGTATGGAAGCCCTCCCGTGTAGGCGAGATGCCTGATCAGGACGACAAAGAGAAATACGATCCTAAAGTCCAGAAATTTGGGATAAATAGTCCGTTTGAAAAATTTGCAATTGCTAACACTTTAAACCAGATAGGAATATCTACGGTCTATGTAAGAGCCATATATATGACCGGCAGTTTCAAGATAGAGGCTTCATCCGATTTCAGGAGATACGAATCACATAAGAACATTCTGGATCCGGAGGGCAATCCTATTCTACAGGAAAATCGCAACTACATAACCATTCGCGGATATTATAATGGCCCCGATCATTGGGTTGCCGAGCAGAGAGGCTCGCTTTATATTCCAGTTGATCTTGAAAAGGCAGTCTATAAAGGGATTATAAATGAATCCGAATGCTCGGTTCTTGTAGAGTGGGTAAAGGAGAAGTTAAAGAATGCCGGTTATGATGGATCATTATTAAAGGCCAATGACCTTCTATTGGTAATTGATGATAATGAGGAGATAATGAAAAATAATTCTGGTAAACCGGAAGTTATAATATGTAATTTCGAACTTATATGGAAGATTTCCGATGCTTGAAGATTTTTTAATGATGTTAATTAGCATTGTCCAGAAGTTATTAAGGCTTGACAAGCCAAACAGTGAATAATTATATTTCTTGATTACATATGAACATTTTTTACAAATTAATTAAGGTTAAATAGTTTTGGAATCCGCTTCTATTGTAAGACAGATTATTATTGCTGCACTGCCTATTTTATTAGCGATAACCTTCCATGAGGCTTCCCATGGATTTGTTGCTTTCAGGCTCGGAGACCCAACTGCAAAGATGTTGGGAAGACTTACTCTGAATCCATTTGCACATATTGACTTATTAGGTACAATAATAATACCTTTTTTTCTATTTATGTTCACTGGTTTTATAATAGGGTACGCAAAGCCCGTGCCTATTAATCCCAGTAATTTCAAAGATCCAAAAAGAGATATGGCCATTTCCGCGGCTGCCGGCCCTTTAACAAATATTCTATTAGCTCTGGTAAGCATCTTAATAATATGGTTGGTTATTTTTCCTTTATCTAATGTGATGCCTGCAATTGCAATAAAAACTGTTCTTGTACCTCTGCATCAGATGTTCCGGATTAGTGCTATCATTAATGTAATTCTCGCTATATTCAATATGATGCCGATACCACCACTTGACGGAGGAAGGGTAGCCGTAGGACTTCTTCCTTACAAACAAGCAGCTTCACTTAGCAAGCTTGAACCGTATGGGTTTATGATTATAATTATCCTTTTTTTCATACTTAAAATAGGTCATTTCATTTTCAGCCCTGTAATTAGCTGTATTTACAGATTAACAGGATGAAGCTAAAAATAATTTAAGGAGTTTACGATATTATGGACAGAGTTTTAAGCGGAATGCAGGCAAGCGGCAGACTTCATATCGGTAATCTTGTTGGAGCGCTTCAGAACTGGGTAAAACTGCAGGACAAATACGACTGTTTTTATTTTGTTGCGGACTGGCATGCACTCACAACAGCATATGCCGATCCCTCAGAGATACATGAGTCTGTAAATGATTTGCTGATAAATTTTATCGCTTCAGGGCTTGACCCTGATAAATGCACAATATTCATCCAGTCAAGGATCCTTGAACATGCAGAACTCCATCTTTTACTTTCTATGATTACGCCTCTTGGATGGCTTGAGAGGGTGCCCACATACAAGGAAAAACAGCAGGAGTTAAATGACAGGGACCTTTCAACATACGGCTTTCTTGGTTATCCCCTGCTTCAGACAGCAGATATAATAATTTACAGGGCTAAATATGTACCTGTTGGAGTTGACCAGGTGCCTCATCTGGAGATATCAAGAGAGATCGCAAGAAGGTTCAATTACATTTATAAAGAAATTTTTCCGGAACCTGAAGCTCTTTTGACTGAATTTCCCAAAGTAACAGGGGTTGATGGAAGGAAAATGTCAAAAAGCTATAACAATGCTATATACCTTTCTGATACCCCTGAGGTAGTTGAGAAGAAGATTAAGACAATGACCACCGACCCGGCGAGGATTAAAAGGACAGACAAAGGGAATCCCGAGCTTTCTCCTGTATTTCAGCTTCATAAAGTATTTTCGTCAAAAGAAGAGCAGGATGAGGTAGCCAAGGGATGCCTTACGGCAAGGATCGGATGTATTGACTGTAAAAAAGTCCTCATAAAGAATGTTTTTAAGGTTATGGAACCTATCTGGGACAAGAGAAAAAAGCTTATAAAGAATCCCGAAGAAGTCAATGAGATAGTCAGAAAGGGAACCGAGAAAGCAAGGAAAGTTGCGCAAGAGACTATAAAGCTTGTCAGGGATGCGATGGGGCTTTATTAATTGTAGTAAGCAATTTGTTCTAAGGATTCATCCATATTTCTGCAGGATTTTCATTAATTGCTATTAATATTCTCCGAGCAGGCATAATTATTCATCGTAATATTTCATTATATCTTCCTGTGTAAATGATTCATTATCGATTGGGTCCGAGATATGGTGCATTTGCCGGTTTTCAATAGTGTCTTGTATGAAGAAAAACGCATCGACCACTTCAGGGTCAAGTTGATTGCCGGAAAGACTTTTGATATGCTCCATAACTTTTTCTTTGGACAATGCAGGGCGGTATGGCCGGTCAAAACTCAAGGCATCCCATATGTCAACCAGGGCAAAAATTCTTGCTGCAAGCGGAATCTCTTTACCTTTAAGCCCTCGCGGGTATCCCGTACCATCCCATTTTTCGTGGTGACAGTACGGTATATCCATTGCAGGATTAAGGAAACTGATAGGTGAGAGCATTTCATAGGCTATGAGAGGATGCATTTTGTTAATTAACCATTCTTGATCTGTCAATGGTCCCGGCTTAAGTAGTATGTTGTCAGGGACTGCGAGTTTGCCAATGTCGTGCAGGAAGGCACCACGGCGTACATGTATCAGTTCTTCATCGCTCATTCCCATTAACCTTGCAATTTTAATCGTCATTTCCGTTACCCTTGTTGAATGTCCTTTTGTCTCATGATCCCGATAGTCAAGGGCCCTTGCAAGGCCCTCAATGGTCATATCATAAGCCTTTAGTAACTCTTCTTTCGAGAGTTCAAGATTTTCAAACATGGTTACGTTATCCAATGCAATAGCTGCCTTGTTGGCAAGGTTATCAAGGAAATCGAGCCATTCGTCATCAGGATTTAACACAGAACGGTGAAAGATTTCTAAAACGCCATTCACATACCCTTTTGCAATAAGCGGGATGACAATGTATGATTTAAAACTGTCTTCTTTAACCAGATAAGAATCAGAGAACCTGTAATAAAAAGTTGAGATGCATTTCTCCTTAGCAGCAGAGATATCGGGTATAACAATTTTTTTGCGGAGCAGCGCAGCATGCCCTGCGCAACTCTGGCCAAAGTCCAGCTTGACCTGTTTTATTCTTTCTGACTTAAAACCCTTGTGTGCTGCATATTCGAGAGTCTTATCTTCCTGTTTGAAAAGAAGGACATCAGCTGCATCTATGTTGAGCTTGGCAATTACTTCTGTCAGCAGTACATCAAGGATGTTCTGAAGGTCGTGGCTTGATGTAATAGTCATATCAATAGAGTGATGGGCTTTTTGTCGCTCGATATGGCTTTTGATTCTTTCCTCGGCCTTCTCACGCCCGGCAACCTCGTCTGTTAGCTGGGAAAATATTCCTGACAGTTCAGCAGAACGTCTCCTGACCAGTGTTTTAAGATGATTCTCTTGTTTTTCCAGGTCATATTTAAGGGCTAGTTCATTAATAAGTCTTTTTGTATTCAAATATCTTAGAACTAATACGCTTAGGAATGCAGTAACAATAAATGCATTTGATGTAAAGAACATACTGAAGTCAGTTATTTTTTTTGTGAGCAGCATAGGAAATAGAAATATCCCGTATAAGAGCATTGCTGAAAAGAAATTAAACAAGAACCTTGCAGGGATAAACCCTAAAACAAGTATGCCGAGCAGCATCATTCCAGCATAATAGGGAGATATATGGCCACCGTATATTAAAATCATTATTTCTATAGCAACAGCTGAGGCAAAGACAGCAATGTAAGCCAGTGTCTGGTAAAAGCAGATACTCCGTGATGAGGACTTCCTGGTTAAGAGAAAAATAATAAAGAGTAAAAATGAGACTGAAATGCGCAAGGAAATAAATGTATTAAAATTTTCAGGCGTAAAAACATAATCCATTATGCCCAACAATAAAAAAAGTAAGGCACCCCATAAGGTTACCTTTGATAGCGAATGTACGAATAATTCATCGATGTTCTTTTCAATATAATGCTCCTTATGCATTTATAGCTCTTTCGGACTGAAGCGAGTAATGCTTCGAAATTGATTAATTGTTTATATTTAGATTATAACGGTATTAAACAAACTTCAATGAAAAATTCTATCACCGGGTTATCTTGATGACACTGCAAAATGAGTTGTATATAATTATATTATGCCCAAAAACCTCTGGCCTAATGACATTTCAAAGGCAAAGGCGATACAGATTGCCCTGAGAAATAGGGTAAAGATTATTCCGGTGAAGAGAGCACCTGAGTTTATTGCAGGCGTTGATGCCTCTTTTTTTGATGATAAAGTCATTGCAGTTGCTGCCATTTATAAATATCCGGGGTTAATACATATACAGGATGCCTTTTCTGTAAAAAAGACAGGATTCCCTTATATTCCCGGTTTACTCACATTCCGGGAAGGCCCTGCCATAATCAATGCCATTGAAAAGTTAAAGGTCAGGCCTGATGCAATAATTTTTGACGGCCAGGGTATAGCTCATCCAAAGGGCATCGGCATAGCGTCCCATATAGGAGTTATTTTGGATATCCCGACTATTGGTTGCGCCAAATCAAGGCTGATAGGAGATTTTCAAGAGCCTGATATTAAAAAGGGAAGCAGGTCTCACCTCTATTACCGGGGAAAGAAAGTTGGGGCAGTATTAAGAACAAGAAGAAACGTCAATCCGGTTTTTGTCTCACCCGGACATTTGATAGATATAAGCTCATCTGTTGACATTGTAATGAATTGCATCTCAAAATACAGGATTCCCGAGCCAATAAGAAGAGCTGATTCTCTCTCAAGAAAATATAAACAAAAAAATTTTATTTTTAAAAATACTTTGAGATGAACCTGTTCAGTCCGTCGATATAAATTTCCCCTGAACTTATAAAGCCATCATTATGGCCGCCTGCTATCTGTAGAAACTCTTTTGGTGGAGCTGCCTTTTCGAAAAGGGCGGTCCCGTGCTCATAGGGTATTAGTTCATCATGGGGACTGTGTATAAATAGTTTTGGAATCTCAATTTTGCTTACTTTATTTATACTCGAATAATTATAACGGGAGAGCAGTTTTACGGGTAGAAACGGGTAAAACTTGCTGCCAAGTTCTGGTACAGATGTAAAACCTGATTCAACAATTATAGCCCCTGCCTTTTTACTTTTTGCAGTTTCCAACGCTACCGCACTTCCAAGAGAACGGCCAAATAGAATTATTTTCTCTGGCTGGACGCGCCTTTCATTTACAAGATAATTCCAGGAAGATTCTGCATCGATATATGTACCATTTTCTGTTGGAAAGCTTTCGCTCTTCCCAAAGCCCCTGTAATCAAATATAAACACCGAGAGGTTTAAATCATGAAATATGCGGATGGAATCCAGACGATGGGAGATATTACCAGCATTGCCGTGGCAGAAAAGTACAACAGCCCTTGCATTCTCAGCCGGGATATACCATGCTGAGATATTTACATTATCTTTTGTTCTAAAGATTATTTCCTCGAAATCCAAGCCTACATCACCTGGGGTATTAATGATTTCTCTGATAGGGAAATAGACCATTCTGCCCTGTATTAAATAGACAAGGATGACTAGAAGTAAATAACCCAGAAGAAGAGCAATAATAACTGTATAAAACATTCTTTTCATCCCTTAAGCTTCAAGTCGCTAGTATTTAAGCTTTCTCAATTTTTATTTTATCAGTCCCTTTTGCCTTCTTGAGTATAGCTGCATTACCAATAATTTTACCTACAAGATTAACTTCGCTGGCAGGTACCGGGTCATCTCCCCTGCTCATAGGTGTGGGGCCGAAAAATATTGCAAGTGCTCTTCCTGGTGGCCAGTATCCAATGTCACCTATTTTTACCTTTGTTGTTGCTGTGTCATCAAGCTGCATTTGAATAGGAATTTCAAAATAAAACTCGTCACCCCATTCATTAGGTATTGCCTCAATCGGAAGTGCATCTGATATAGCCTTTGCACATTTTGTATCAGAAAGTTCCGCATCTAATACAATATCTTTTAGGATTATTTTTATACTATTTGGCATGGCTTCCCCCTAAAACCCCTTTATTATTCTGTATATTGCTGAAAAATCTAATTTATCTATATAATTTGAGAATATCATCTTGACAGGTTCCCTTTATTTTTGCTGTTTAGCTCTCCTGATTATATCATTAGAAAAAGATTTCTTCCTGCATGAGTGTATAATGAAGTTCGTCTAAAACAGTGCCTGGTGACTACTGATTACTTTTTGCTCCTTGAGAACTAACAGGTTACGTCTTACGGTAACGGTGACGAAGCCCGCCCTGTCAAGTAAGCTTTTCTACTTTACAGTGCCCGTTTCGATTTTCGGTTACGTCTGTCGTGTTTATTTAGTTTGTTTGGTTTCTATAGTTTCTCTGGTTTCTCCGGTTCGCCCTGCTCCTTGCACCTTGCGCCGTGCTCTTTACCAATGACAAATGACCAGTGACTCAAATGGGGGCATATGGGTTTTTTGAAACTAATCCGGAGATGGGTATGTATTTTTAATTATTAATGAAACAGTAAGGGTCTCTGTCTTCAAATACATTTAGACCATGACTGTAAATAATTGCAAGACAACCACCGCAAACCGGCCTGATTGGGCAGGAAGAGCATGATTTAGTCCCTCTGCGATACCGGTTGGCAATTTCAGAATCATACAGGCTTGACAAGCTCTGTTTAAAGATATTGCCTATGAGGGAAGGAAATTTCCTGCATGCATGTACCTCTCCATCAGAAAGAACGGTAATAAAATTGAAAGCAGCTCCACAGCCGAAGCCGGTACATCCTCCGACAGGCACTTCATTGTTTTGATGTTTGATAATGTTAATAATGTTATCCTTCAGCCCCATGATTGGATTATCTTTTGCAGCCTTTATGTATGATTCGAGGAAAGAAAGATATTCCTCTTTTGTAGGGAGCTGAAGGTTTGCGCCCTCGCCTACCAGGGAAAGGCGGTTAAAATTGAAAAGATTCGTCTTATCCCTGAGCATTTCAGCAAGTGGAATAACCTGTCCAATATTATTTTTTGTTAAAGTAAGCATGACCATAGAATAGATATTAAGTTTTCTGAGTATGCCAAGAAATTCGATTGTACGTGAGAAATGCCTCTCTCCGCGTATATAATCATTATGTTCGGGCATGCCCTCAAGACTTAGCTGAAAATGCGTTGGTTTCTGAATTGCGGCAAGTTCACTGATCTTTTGATAGGATGATGGATTGCCCAGAATAGCAATGCTGAAGCCTCTTTCTGATGCAGCTCTGTATATTTCCGAAAATCTTGGATAAATGAGCGGGTTGCCTCCTGAAAACGAAACATGTCCTCTAACATTTCGGCTTTTGCAAAAGCTGTAAAGATCATCAAGTATCTTTAAAGCATCTTTCATCTTTAAAGGGGACCTTTCGCTTCGATCGTAACAGTGTTTGCAATGTAAGTCACATGCCTGTGTAATGTGCCATTGCAGTGTGAATAACTCCGCTGATATAAAACGCTCATCTATTTGATGCGAAATATATAAGCTTGATGGATCACGCCTGATCAAAGAACGTGGTTTAAGAAGGATGCCCCTTCCTACTGCGCGATCCAGTGCTGCAGTTACAGCAGTTTCAGGTATATTGCCTTTATCAGCAACTGTTTCGGGCTCTATCCCCTCTGCTGCAATCTTAAGAACTAAAAGGTCCTCACTAGTGGCAGTTTCGGTTTTTATAGAAGCGGTAGCCGGATCACGCCATATTAATATAAATTCCTCTTCCCTGATCGGTGTTGAATGAGAAATCTCATCATTTCCAGATAAAATTGATAATAAATTCTTCCACTGTAACTTTACTAATTGACATGTGGGGTTCAGTAAAAGCGTGTGTACTTCAGAAGGAATCTCAATATTATTACTTGATGTAATGTGAATGCCCAGTTCAATTCTTGCAAGATCGGCAATGAACTTTGGCAAGGAAGGGTAATCATTCTGGCATGCAATAAATTCAGGAAATTTTTCGGGTGAAGAGTCATTAGAATAAGCGGTTAAAATTTTTTCCCAGATATCCGGATCAATTAAAGAGCGACATGAGGCAAAAATTTTATTAAGATCGCATTCAGAGGACACTTTAGAGGATGACCTCTTCTTATTATCCCGGGTAATAAAAGAGGTCATCTCGCTCCTTGAAATAGAGGGACTCTTATATTGATAAGTAAGGATCCCCTAAATAAAAGGTTCATAAAAATACTGCCTGCCGAGCTACTTTTTTAATATAGTTTAAAAGTGTGCAAACTGCACTCTATTAATCAGTTTCAACCGCTACCGCTAGCAGGCTTTGATTCCTTTTCGGTGCCACCTGCACCAGACTTCTCACCACTTCAGCTGCTCTGAGGTGCTTTTTCAGTTGAGGCGCAGCCGGAAACTGACAGTCCAGCACTGGCAATCAGGGCGACAATACTGAAGCCTGCAAGGATTTTCTTTAGTTCAGTTAAATCCATATAACGCCCCCTTTTCTATCGGTTAACACAGGCTGTTTTTTCTGCCCAGGACAGAAAACTATATAACCACAAATCCACAAAATTATAAGGAAATTCTCTTTCTTGGGTAAGGATATGCGTATAGTGGTTATAGATAAATCGTATCAAGCTTATAAATCTTTGTCAAGAATGTGTATAAGTGGTGATTAGCAGACAATTGAGGCTTTTAGTTTTTTTTATTATGATTTAATTAAGTAATATATTTTCTGCCTTTCAGGGGTTACAGGGCATTTAAAACAGTAAATTTATATATCGTGTTAGCTATGAAAAAGATAGGCTTCTTAATAATTGTTGGCTCTATAATTATCATATTATTGAGTTTTTCAGCATCCGCCGCACCCAAGGCTAAGCTATGGAAACGCTGGCTGCCTAACAATCCGGAATCATCATTAACAATAGATCATAGCCAATGGGATCGTTTCCTGAAGTCAAATGTTACTGCAGGCATTGATGGCATAAACAGAGTTAAATATAAGCAAGTATCAATTGCTGACCGCGCCATGTTAAAAGATTATATTAATGGTTTATCCGAAGTGCAGGTGAGCAAGCTGAAAAGGAAAGAACAAATGTCTTACTGGATTAACCTTTATAATGCCCTTACTGTAGAAGTAATAATGTTGCATTATCCGGTGAAGAGTATACGTGAGATTGATATTTCACCCGGATGGTTTTCTGACGGTCCCTGGGACAAGAAGTTAATAAGAATAGAGGGAGTGGAAGTTACGCTTAACGACATTGAACACCGTATTCTTCGTCCTATATGGAAGGACCCGAGAATTCACTACGCGGTGAACTGTGCATCACTTGGCTGCCCGAACCTACAGATGGAGGCATTCACATCACATAATACTGAAGAACTTCTTAACAAGGCTGCACGGGAATATATAAACCACCCGCGTGGAGTCCGGTTTCAGGATACAAGATTGATAGTATCAAGTATCTACAGATGGTTCGAATCTGATTTCGGTGATACCGACAAAGAAATTATTGCCCACTTTAGGCGGTATGCTTCTCCTGAGCTTGCTAAAAAGCTTGATGGTGTTAAAAAAATTTCTGGACATGAATATGACTGGTTACTGAATGAACTTAAATAATTCCTTGATCCGAATATTTAATTATTTAAGACAATGATAAACAATATTCTCCTGAGCCATCCATTAATTTGCAAATCGAAATTTGGGTTCCTGATGTATTAGTGCATATAATATATTCGATATATAAAGAGTATTATCAATTTTACTAAAATTAATTGTTGATTAATGCGGATTTGATATTATTTAGCTTCTGATTGCATTAAGCACAGCAATATTTTTTCACTTATTTTAGGTTAATATAATAAATTATAAAAAGTTGAACTGCCATGGATGTAACTAAAAACTACGACATAATTGTTATAGGTGCCGGGCATGCTGGATGCGAGGCAGCCCTTGCATCTGCTCGTCTTGGATTATCCACGTGCTTATTGACGATGAATTTGGATACCATAGCCCAGATGTCCTGCAACCCGGCAATAGGAGGGCTTGCAAAAGGACATCTGGTAAGAGAGATAGATGCACTTGGCGGCGAGATGGCAAAAGTCACTGACCTTGCGGGAATACAATTCAGGATGCTGAATAAGTCAAAGGGGCCTGCAGTCTGGTCATTAAGGGCCCAGGACGACAGGGTTTTATACAGGCTTAAGATGAGACATGCCCTTGAGTCCCAGGTAAACCTCTATATAAAACAGGCAACAGCAGAAGAACTTATCGTGGAAGGCGGGAACATAAAAGGAGTTAGGACATCCCTTGGGACTGTATACGGGGCAAAGGCTGTTATTGTAACAACCGGCACGTTTTTAAAAGGTCTTATGCATATCGGGCAGGAAAGTTTTTCCGCGGGAAGGGCTGGAGAGTTTCCCTCAATTGGTCTTTCTGACTGTTTGAGCAGGATTGGGCTGAAAATAGGTCGCCTTAAGACCGGCACCCCGCCACGGCTGGATGCTAAGACCATAGATTTCTCAAAGACAGAAGCACAGTTTGGAGATGACCCGCCAATACCGTTTTCACATAGCACAGAAAAGATAGTTAATCCACAGCTTCCATGTTATATAACCTATACGAATAAAAAGACCCACATGATCATTAATAGAAACCTTGAGCGTTCAGCCATGTACAGTGGCAGGATTAAGGGAATAGGGCCCAGATACTGTCCTTCGATAGAGGATAAGGTGGTGCGTTTTTCAGAACGTGAAAGGCATCAGGTATTTCTCGAACCAGAGGGGCTTGAGACTAAAGAATACTATGCAAACGGCATATCAACAAGCCTGCCGCTTGATGTGCAGATGGAACTAATAAGGACAATTCCGGGCCTTGAAGAGGTTGAGATCATGAGACCAGCATATGCTATTGAATACGATTTTGTTTTCCCTACACAGTTAAAACATAATCTTGAGACAAAGACTATTGGGGGACTATTCCTTGCAGGGCAGATCAATGGGACTTCCGGCTACGAGGAAGCTGCTGCACAGGGACTTATGGCAGGGATAAATGCCTCGCTTAAAATACTTGGGAAAAAACCATTAATTCTTGGAAGACATGAGGCATATACAGGAGTAATGATCGACGACCTGATAACAAAAGGCACAAGCGAGCCATACAGGTTATTTACATCAAGGGCAGAATACAGGCTCCTTCTGAGGCATGACAATGCAGATATGCGGCTTATGGATAAAGGACACGAGATAGGTCTGCTGGAGGATGATGTATTTAAAAGATTCAAGGATAAGAGAAGGATGATCGAAGAAGAGATAAATAGGGTTAAAAAGAAAAGGATTAAGCCGGAGGCGATAAATAAATTTCTGAAGAATCTCGGGACATCGACTATTGATGAGGATACCACAGTAGAACAGCTACTGAAAAGGCCCGAAGTTTCATACAGTTTAATAAAAGAGTTCTCACCTCCTGAAAAGGAACTGGGAAAGGATGAAGAACATCAGGTAGAGATACAGGTGAAATATGAGGGATATATTATCAGGCAGATGGAGACTGCTGAGAAATTGAACAAAATCGAGGGGAAGAAAATTCCCGAAAAGTTTGACTATAGCTCACTTTCGGGTATTTCAAAAGAGATACTATTAAAACTTGAAGAGGTAAGACCTGAGAATTTAGGACAGGCAAGCAGGATACAGGGAATGACACCGGTGGCCCTGTCGCTTATAATGGTCGCTGTAGAGAAGATGAAACGGACAAAACAGAAAGAAGCAAGGGAAAATTGAGTTTTTTCGAGGTTATAATGCTTATCTGTTTTGGCGCTGCATGGCCTTTTTCCATTTACAGGTCCTATGTGTCAAGAACTACTGCAGGCAAAAGTATAATTTTCCTCTATGTGATATTCACCGGGTACATCGCTGGAATTATTCATAAAATAATTTACAATCCAGATATCGTTACCTATCTGTACGGTTTTAACGGGCTTCTGGTATTCATAGATATAGTCATTTATCACAGAAACAGGTGGATCGAGATTAAGACTCAGGAAGTATAGTTAAAACTTTCTAATGACCCCGATGACCCTTCCTATTATCTGCACATCCATTGGGTTTAGCACTATTGGTTTAAATGATCTGTTCGCAGGTACAAGCCTGACCTTGCCCTTTTCACTGTAGAAACGCTTTATTGTTACCTCGTCGTCAATGAGTACAACAGTAATACTCCCTTTGACCGGTTCCTTTTCCGGCTTTACTATAACAAGGTCGCCTTTAAATATTCCGGCTTCAATCATGCTGTCACCTGTTACCTTCAATGCAAATGCCTCCTTATTCTTGAATAGATTTTTGTCCACTGTTATATATGTCTCAATCTCTTCCAGGACAATGATGGGTTTGCCTGCACGAACTCTTCCAAGCACCGGAATGCTGCGACCAGATGTCGTCTTCAGACCTATGATCTTTATTCCTCTTGTTTTTAGAGGCGTTTTTGTAAGGAAACCTTTTTTTAAAAGGGCATTTATATGGAGTTGTGCTGAGAGCGGGCTTGAAAAACCGAAATGTGAAGCTACTTCACGCACAGTCGGGGACACACCTTCCTTTTCTATGAACTGCTTGATAAAACCCAGGACCTCTTTCTGTCTATCGGTTGGTTGTTCAGGCATATTAAAACTATACATTTGTATAGTACAAAAATCAAGCGTATTTTAGGTGTAAATTGATTGAAATAGAAAATTTAATTGAAATGGCAAAATGAGACTTTTGTAAAATCTCTAAGGTGACTCAGAGATAAAGAGTCCTGTGCTAAGATAACGTTCTCCCCTGTCAGGAAGAATTACAACAACACTCTTATTTTTGCCGAGTTTTTTAGCTACTTTTAAAGCTGCAAACATGGCTGCGCCAGATGATATCCCTGAAAGAATGCCTTCTTTCTTTGCCAGTATTTGTGATATTTCTGCAGCGTCAATATCGGTCACCTGAATTACTTCATTATAGATTTTAGTGTTTAAAACAGCAGGTACAAATCCTGCTCCTATGCCTGCAATCTTGTGGCGGCCGGGTTCGCCACCTGATAAAACTGGGGAAGCAGCGGGCTCGACAGCGGCGATCCATATGTCAGGTTTCCTTCCCTTAAAAACTTCTCCAACGCCTGTTATTGTCCCTCCTGTCCCAACACCGGCGACAAACCCGTCAGGAACTCCGCCCATGTCATTTAAGATTTCCAGGGCAGTTGTCTTTCTGTGAATTTCGGGATTAGCCATGTTTTCGAATTGTTGAGGCATAAAATAATCAGGATTATTTTTGCAGATCTCTTCAGCCTTTTCGACAGCACCCTTCATGCCCTTGGTGCCGTCGGTCAGAATAAGTTCTGCACCATAAGCTTCAAGCAACTGCCTTCTCTCAATGGACATAGTATCGGGCATTGTAAGTATAAGCCTGTATCCTTTAACAGATGCTACCATTGCAAGCCCTATTCCTGTATTTCCGCTTGTAGGCTCAATGATTACACCACGTGCCTTTAGTTTTCCGTCCTTCTCGGCAGCTTCGATCATTGAAAGCGCAATCCTGTCCTTAACTGAGCCGGCTGGATTATAACCCTCGAGTTTTGCCCATATCTCTGCATCATCCGTACCTGTCAGGTAATTGATTTTAACCAATGGAGAGTGACCGATTAACTGAAGGGTATCTTTATTAAGTTTCATAAATTCTAGAAATATCCCATGAACTATAAAAATTATAGCACAGGGAAGATGCTGTTTTCATTGATACTTTAACCCCCAAAATCCAACTAAGTATAAAAAGAGCAGGTGTATGTGCAGAAAAAGTCTTTACCATTTTATCCCGACTTTTCGGGGCAACACCTTTGTAAGTCCTCTCGATACCCGATTACCTTCACGTTATCATATAAAAGGATTTGTATTAATAACTAGCAGATTGTGATTTGTAAAGGTTTTTCTGCATGTATACCTGCTCTAAACGCTAATGATGGTAAGCAAATTTTTATAATGAAAATTGAAGATTTTGGATTATTAAAATTTATTTTTTATTTTCATCATGTTTCTTAAAGATTTCACATTCCATATATTTATCTGCACAATATTTTATTATTGATGGTATTTGCAGACTTGTCACATTTTTTATATAACATATATCAAAAGGCTTACGAATAAATGGACATAAACTTTTGGCTTTAGCATTATGTTCTTGCATTTTCTTTCTTAATACCAATCCCCCGAACTGATTGGAATTACCTTTCTTATTTATCAATCTAATTTTTTTGAAAACTACTTTTAAAGATATTAATAGTTAACAAGATCCATGCCTGATAGTGAAATAATATTTAAAATTATTTTTTACTAATAGAAACATTGCATTATAAATATTTTTTTAAAAAATTATTCTTTTGTTGAGCTATACAAAAAGAGGAAAATAACACACCACGCAAAAAAAATGCGTGATATTGCACAGCAGATTAATAAATATTCATAGATAAGATTTTTATTTTAACCAGTAACTGATAAATGTAATTAAGATACAGAGCAGTAAAGTTTGAAGTCCCTACTCTGTTTTTTGTAATTGGTAATAACAAAAGTAAGAAGTAAGTAGTAAGCACTAAGCAGGAAAAAGATCGCCATGCGCCGAGCGCCTTGCGCCTTGCGATGAGTAAACGGGCGTCGTAACCGTAACCGATAGACATAACCTTTTAGTTTTCTAAAGGTAAAGAGGACTGCCTTTGTTCTTTTATGGGGGGTGGGGGATAAAGATGGCAGTCCCCTTCTGGAAAGCACCTGATCTTTCCAGCAAATTTAGGTTATTTCAATAAGGCCTCTCGGGGGTAGATGGCATTTCTGGCCTTTCCCTTCTTGACCTTTCTAACCCTCTTTGCTTTGTCTGTGCAATTATTTCCCTGATTTCGCGTTCAAAATTCATCTGAAATAAAATAAATTTAGCCTGATTTTCCACAGAGAGCACTTTCTTTAGCTCATCCCATTCCTCATCTTTTATCTCTTGAAGCTCTCTATGGTACCTTTCGATGTTCCCGAGGATAGTGTTAAGTCCCTGTTCATTATGATTTTTCAAATTCTCTTTAAGATCTCTTATGTTTTCTTTGACCTTATGCTGTACCTCTCCACGTTTCTTATCGTATTTGTTCAAAAGAGGGAAGAGGACTGCTGCTGACTCCTCATCCAGATCAAGTGCCTTAGTAAGCTTCCATATCTTTATGGATTCGATTCGCTGTCTGAGCTTTTCCATCTGCTCTTTTGAAGGGGGAGGGCCCGGCTCATCACCTTCAGGCATTATGCATTGCCCCTGAACTGCAAAGGCCACTGTTAGAACCAGAGATAATAAACAAGCGATCAAGTATTTTTTCATTACACACCTCCGTTGTTATGTTGATTTTTGAGTGCATGTAAAAGGCGGTTAACTTCTTCTGAGCTCAAAGAAGAAAGTTCCTTATGGTAGGAATCGCCGTAGTAGGTATTTTCAAAAATATCTATATTGTCGAGGTAGATAGTCAGTCTTTCTGATATTTCGGTTAAGTCTTCATCCTGTATCATACTGTAATCAACCGAGGATAAAGAAAGAGGATCGGTGAACGCTGGGTCGGCGTATTTCCCATTGAAGTAATATTTATACATAAATAAACCTGTAAAAACCGTGATCAAACAGAGAAGTACTGTTGCAGGTACAGGTCTTAAAAAAAGTTTAATAGGCAGATTCATCTTCCTCTTTTCTCCCGAAAGTACTTTGACTTTCTGAGCAAGAGTGTCCCAGTACATTTCTCCAGGGTCTGGAACCTCAACATTGCCAAGTTTTTCAATAAGATCAAGCTCTTCCTTGCACTCACTGCAGTTTTGTATATGCCTTCTTATTACAGCCTTTTCTTCCTCTGTTAGAGTTCCGAGAATATATTCAGGAAGTTTTTCTTTTATTTCATTATGATAATGTTTCGTATCCATAACTTCTCAACACCTCTTTCAGTCTTTTTAGACCGTTATGATAATTGGCCTTTACAGCACCTTCAGAACAATCCATTATCTCTGCTGTCTCCTGACAGCTTAACCCCTCAAATGTCCTTAATAGTATCGTTGTACGCTGTCTTTCAGGCACCTCTGAAAGTGCCTTCTTTACATATACATCCCTTTCTGTCTCTATCAGTAATCCGAGGGCACCGATCTCATTGCTTGCGACCTGTTCCTTTAATTCTTCAAGATGATGCCGGCTTTTTCTTTTGAAATTAAGGCAGAGATTAATAGTGATCTTATAAAGCCACGTTTTGAAAGAAGATTCCTTCCTGAACCTCTTCAGATTCCTGAAGGCCTGAACGAACGAGTTCTGGGTAATATCTTTCGACTCTTCCATGTCTCCAATCATTCTGTAAGCAAGTCTGTATACTCCTTTTTGATGTTTCATAACGAGTTCCTCCAGAGCTGTTTCATCTCCAGACAGATAGTTTTCGATCAGCTCAGCATCTTCCATTTCTAAATAATTAGACAATTTAAATTCAAAAAGGTTTAATTTGTTTAAAAATTATTTTGAGAATCTAATTAATCATCTAAAGAATCTTAATCTAAAGTATACTTGCAAACGGCATGTATTAAAGAAAATATTTTCTTTATAATTTATAATATTCATGCACCACAAAAATTATAATAGAAAGGAGTTTATATGAGATTGTTATTATCCATAGCAATATGTTTGTTATTAAGTGCAGGTTTTGGGTTTGCTGAAGATAAGAATGTGCTGAAAGAGAGAAGTGAAAGGATCAGTTACAGCATGGGTGTGGACATAGGCAAAAGATTAAAGGAACAGTCTATTGAGTTTGATCCTGATATTTTCGCAAAAGGCCTAAAGGATGCCTACACAGGTAGAAAGACATTACTGACAGATCAGGAGATCAAGGATACACTAAAAGAGCTCCAAAAGGAGATAATTACAAAACAGGCTGAGCGCAGAAAAGAAATTGCAGAAAAGAACAAAAAAGAGGGGCAAGCCTTTCTTGAAAAAAACAAGGGAAAAGAAGGAGTGATCACCCTGCCAAGCGGGCTTCAGTATAAGGTGATTAAGAAAGGCACGGGTAAAACCCCTAAGGCAACAGACACTGTAACTACACATTATCAGGGTACATTAATTAGCGGCAAAGAATTTGACAGCTCTTATAAACGCGGAGAACCTGCATCTTTTCCGGTTAAAGGAGTAATACCAGGCTGGACTGAGGCCCTTCAGCTTATGAAAGAAGGTGCAAAGTGGCGTCTATTCATACCCTCAAATCTTGCTTATGGTGAACGCGGGGCAGGAAATGTGATAGGGCCAAACGAAACCCTTATTTTCGATATCGAACTTATCTCTATTAAGGAACAATAATCTTAATTCAGCTTTTACTTTTCAGGCGCTCTATTATTTCGGAAATCTGCTGTTCAGCTTTTTCCGGTTTAAGCGGGCATGCACCGGCACCTTTATGGCCTCCGCCACCATAATCGCTGCATATATTCCCGCAATTAGAGCTGGTTGGCCTGTTGAAGATATTATGTCCTAGTGTTACAGCGACAAATTTTTTATCCGGACCCCATTGCACACGTACAGAGACGTTGGAGTCTGGGAAAAGTGTGTATATAAGAAACCTGTTGCCGATTGGAACTCTGTCAAGAGAACGAAAGTCTGTGATAACAACATTCCCGTCTTGCCTTGATTTTTCTTTTAGTATTTTCAGAAATGCCTTGTTATTTTCTTTGAGAAGTCTTACTCTCTCTATAACCTCAGGCCGAGACAGGATATCCTCTAAAGACATTCTTTTCAAACAGTCAACAAGGTTCATGAAGTATTCCTTGAAATTTCCGATACTTGAACGTGAGTCAATAGTAAATCCGAGGAGTATTACTCCTTTTGGGTCTGTAATATCCTCAATTGTTAGCTGTGCGGAATCAAAGCGGTCTGTTTCATTTACGAGATACTCGTATTTTTTTAGTTTGTCTGAAGAGTAATAATTATAGATCACTCTTGAGACACTAGGTGAAATTGAATGTTTTCCCCTGAAATTATGGGGTGGCTTAAGATTGCTTTCAGTAAGCTGATGGTGATCAAACCACATGTAACAGTCAGGATGATAAGGGAGGTTTGCCATGATGTCATTCCCTGAAATCTTGAATTTTTTGTCTGTAATATCCTGCGGGTGGATAAGTTCTATTGAATCGATATTTTCAATAGTAGATATAAGGACAGCCGATGTTACACCATCTAGGTCTCCGCGTGTTACAAGCCTCATATTTCCTCCTTATTGTGTAAAATCATTTAATTCTGTCTTTTCCCATATAAGTTATTAAAGCCTCTGGTATGATAACAGATCCGTCCTTTTGCTGGTAGTTCTCAAGTATTGCAACTACAGTACGACCAATGGCAAGTCCGGAACCATTAAGAGTGTGGACAAACTCTGTACCTTTCCTGCCTTCACGCTTGAATCTGATGCCGGCCCGTCTTGCTTGAAAATCTTCAAAATTCGAACAGGATGATATTTCCCTGTATTTCTTTTGACCGGGAAGCCAGACCTCCAGGTCGTATGTCTTTGAAGCTGAAAAACCTAAATCCCCGGTGCATAATGATACTACCCTGTACGGCAGACCGAGTCTCTGGAGCAAGTCTTCTGCATCAATAGTCAATTTTTCAAGCTCATCATAAGAATCTTCTGGCTTTACAAATTTAACAAGCTCCACCTTGTTAAATTGGTGCTGTCGTATAAGACCCCTTGTATCTTTTCCATAAGAGCCTGCTTCTCTCCTGAAACAAGGGGTGTATGCAGTGTAATAAATGGGAAGTTCAGATTCTTTTAAAATCTCCTCTCTATGTATGTTGGTCAAGGGAACCTCGGCAGTAGGAACAAGGTAAAATTCAGGGTCAGCGACCCTAAAAAGGTCTGTCTCGAATTTAGGAAGCTGACCTGTACCTGTCATGCTGTCCCTGTTAACTATGATGGGTGGAAAAACCTCTATATAGCCCTTTGCCGTATTAATATCAAGCATGAAATTCATCAGGGCTCTCTCAAGCTTTGCACCGGCACCTTTCATAAGTGAAAACCTGGCACCTGCTATTTTTGATGCGCTCTCAAAGTCTATTATATCTAGGGTTTCAGCTATATCCCAGTGATTCAGCGGTTCAAAGTCGAAATCCGCGGGGCTGCCCCACTTCCTTATTTCAGCGTTTTCCGTTTCATCCTTGCCATAAGGCACTGATTCATGCTGGATATTAGGGATATTAAGAAGAAGTGAGTTGGTTTCATCCTCAAGATTTTTCAGTTTTTCATTGAGGGATTTTATTTTTTCAGAGACAATCTTCATTTCTTCAAGCTGGGAAGAGGAATCCTTCTTGCTTTTTTTTAGTCTGCCTATCTCCTCTGAAACTACATTCCTCCTGTTTCTTAGCTTCTCGGCCTGTTTGAGCAATGATATCCTTTTTTTGTCCAGGACGAGAAAATCCCCCAGGGGGAATTCATATCCCCGTTTATTTAGCGCTTCTTTTACTACATCATAATTTTCTCTTATAAACCTTGGATCGAGCATTATTTAACTTTCCTATTTGAAATATAATATAGCTTAATAGACTGAAAATTTAAATACAGTTATTAAAAGATGATATATTTAAGATCATGAGCATATTCCCTGTCAGCCATTTTAAGGAAGAAGCCTTAAAAGAAAAAATGGAGCTTCTCAATATCAGGGAGAAAGATATTGAGGAGGCGTTTATTCGTTCAGGTGGAAGAGGCGGACAACATGTAAATAAAGCTTCTACCTGTGTTTATCTGAAGCACTTGCCGACAGGGATAGAGGTTAAATGTCAGAAGGAGCGTTCCCAGGCCTTGAACCGCTATTATGCAAGAGTGTTGCTCGTAAAAAAAATAGAACAACTGGTAAGGGGAAAAGAGAGCGAAGAGATGCAAAGGATACAGAAGATCCGCCGTCAAAAGAGAAAAAGATCAAAAAGGGCTAAGGAAAAAATGCTCGAAGAAAAAAAGATGGTATCTGAAAAGAAAAGGCTTAGATCTATCATAAAAGAGAATGACTATTAGGGCAGATTATGAAAAGAAAACTTAAAAGTATTTACGATAAACTTTATGAGCATTTTGGTCCACAGCACTGGTGGCCTGGAGAAACAGCTTTCGAAGTAGCAGTTGGTGCCATATTGACCCAGAACACGAATTGGGGAAATGTGGAAATGGCGATAAATAATCTGAAAAAACAGGGAATTCTTAACTCCGGGGACCTGCACAGTATCTCTCACAGGAAACTTGCTTCTTATATACGTCCTGCAGGGTATTTCAATATAAAGACAAAGAGGCTGAAGCAGTTCATGAATTTTCTCATAGATGAGTATAACGGCAGTATGGAGAAGATGAAAAAAGAAAGGCTGCCGGTAATAAGAGAACGACTGCTTAAAGTAAATGGCATCGGTCCTGAGACTGCTGACTCGATAATCCTTTATGCACTGGAAAAATCTGTTTTTGTTATAGATGCATACACAAAACGCGTACTTTCAAGACACGGTATACTGGAATATGATGCCTCCTATGATATATTCCAGGAACTTTTCCATTCTGAACTTGAGCAGGATGTCAAATTATACAATGAATATCATGCACTTTTTGTAAGGCTGGCAAAAGAGTATTGCAGGATAAAGCCTTTATGTAAAGGTTGCCCTCTGGATGTAATGTGATAAGGAATGGTCAGAGTAATCACACAGATGCTTGTAGGATTTATGCTCCTTTTCGGTGCTGTTAGACTTTTGCCTAAAGCCTATATGGAGTTTAGAGTAAAAAGACCCGCAAAAGGGATTTTATATATCTTTATTGGCTTATTAGCCCTGTACTTTTCATCAATGGCCTTCTATTATGCATACCTCACTTTGACCATGTAACAGCAAATAAGATTGAAGATTGAAAATTGAGGGATTAAGGGATTGAGGAATTAGAAGTTAAGGGGTGAGGAGTAAAGAGACTAAATAGACAATATAAACTATATATATTCCAGCCGAAGGCTATCTTCCAATGCGAAGCATTAAATTCCAGCCTGCCCCGTTAATTGTCATTATATGTTTATTTAACTGGGGGCACAGCTCACTTCCAATTCGGAGAATTAAATTGTCCTTAAACCAGATAGACCAGATTAACATGAAAAACCAGATAAACTGAAAACTTATTAAGAGCGTAATACTATTTTTGGAGACCTGATCCCGAACAGATAAAATTTTATCCAGGTAAAACCGAACTTAAGCAATTCCGTATCGTCTGTCTTTAACTCTTGTAGAATATGCCCCATGACTTTATATCTTTTCAGAAATGTACTTTCAAATATGAATTTTTTGAAAGTGTCGATGTTATAGCTTGCCATAAAAGCCATTTTAAACCTCTTATCTTCGAATCCATCAGGTCCCCAAGGGTTTGACCTGAAAAGTATATCCATTTCAGACCAGAGGTCATTCATCTGATTGAAGGGTTCAACACCCTGATTACTAAGCCATTCCTTGACAGTCCATTCCCGTTCCTGAAAATGTCCTTTGCAGATAGGTTGTGGGGTGAGGAAGTAAAATTCCTGCACGGGGCCAGTACTAAAAGGCGCCATCATTACAGCCCTTTCCACCGGATAAGTACGGCATGCGTCAGGCCGGTCTTTATAAATACTACATCCTTCTCTAACAAGATAAGGACACGTTTTTTCTTCATTATCCGACATCTTAAGCATAACAGAAGGAAAATAGTCATTGTCTTTGAAAATAGCAGTTGTATATTCATCAAGAAATTCGTCAGAGGTTATGTGAAGGCTGTTTTTCATGCGAAGTATATCATACGGGTAAAGAGTAATATTTATATTTCTGCAGCATAAGGTAAAACATTCTACTCCGCTGTGACATTCAAACTTGAACTTACTTTCACCGAGAGGCTTTTTTTCTTTTAGATAATTATATTTAGAGTCAGTAAGATTAATCATTAGAAAAAGTTTAAAATTCAGGTTTAAAAATATTTTCTATTTTAACATATACATTTATTAAATATTCAGATTGATCCTGGTGATTGCATTCAGTATTTCAACGTACATCTTTGCAAATTTGTGACGACTGATTAACAACATAAGTTGAAAAGTTGTTAATAAGTTTTTCAAAAATTCATATATTATTGACCAGCTCTGTTTTTTCCATTCTGCACTTTTTTTGTGCATAACATTAGTCGAATAAAATCAAAATGTTTTATCTGAATTATACGGTTTCTTAAATTGTATCCAGACGTAAAATTCACAGGCCCTTGCTGTACAAGGGTTTCATAAGAGAATTAAACAAAGCCTAAAAACAAAATTTGATTCATCTGCTGACCGTGTTCTTTGCTGGGCAAAACATTTGAAGAATTATGGTGGCGGTGCAGGGATTTGAACCCCGGACACTGCGGATATGAGCCGCATGCTCTAACCACCTGAGCTACACCGCCACTTTTCGCCATGTGCTATGCGTCTGCGAACTAAAAGGTTACGTTTTACTGTAACGAGGCCCGCCCTGTCAAGTAAGCTTTTCTACTTTACAGGGCCCGTTTCGTAATCTGGTTTGTCTGGTTTGTTTTGTTTTTCTAGTTTATCCGGTTTAAACTAAAGAAACCAAAGAAACTAAACTAACTAAAAAAAACTATTTTTGCTTTGCTTTTTTACTTCTTACTTCCTACTTCCTACTGCTTACTCCTTACTTTTTGTCCTTATTTATTAAGTGTAAAATTATAACAGAAACTTTCAGGTTAATAAAATAGAGAGAATCTGCGGGTTCTTATGTTTATAAGGATACCGATTGCAATAAAGTTTGAAAGAAGTGCTGTTCCTCCATAACTCATAAATGGCAAAGGTATTCCTACCACTGGCATAATGCCAAGGGTCATTCCTATATTTAAAAAAAAGTAAAAAGAAAACATAATGGTAATACCCAATGCGAGTATCTTCCCGAAATCATCCTTTGCCTTGCTCGCGGTATCTAGTCCGCGCATTATTAATAAAAAGTATAATGATAACAGAAACAGGGACCCTAAAAAGCCCCATTCTTCAGCAAAAACAGAAAAAATAAAATCAGTATGTTTTTCTGGAAGAAACCTGAAAGGGCCTTGTGTGCCTTTCAGAAATCCCTTGCCTAAAAATTCTCCGGACCCTATCGCCACTTTTGATTGGTTGATATGATAACTTATGCCTGACGGGTCAACTTCCGGCTCAACAAATGCGATAAGCCTGTTTTTCTGGTAATCTTTAAGACCTTCCCACATAAAGTTACCGAAAAAAGGTAAAGATACCATGACTATTATTACTATGCGCATACAGGCCTTATGGGGAAGTCCTAGTGTTAATGATAAAGAAATGAAAATTATAAGTATGACTATAGTTGTACCAAGGTCAGGCTGTTTGAAAAGAAGGATAAAAGGGAGCAAAACAATGATGACAAAAACTCTCAGCAATGAAATTGTTCCGAAGGGTCCATGCATTTCACTATAGTACCTGGAAAGCATAATTATAAAGATAAGCTTGAAAAATTCTGATGGCTGAAATGAAAGGGGTCCTAAACTGATCCATCTCTGTGCACCCATTCCTGTCTTTCCAGTAATCAGAACTAAAAAAAGAAGGATTATGCCTGTTATATAAAGAGGTACCGAGATCCTGCTGAGCCATACATAATCGAAACTTACTATAAGAATCAGACAGAATAATCCAATTGTCAGCCAGATTATCTGTTTTATGTAAAAAGAAGTTTGCAAGGTTTCAATAGGGTGGCGTGTTGAGCTGAAGATGGTAAGGATACCAATAATTGAGATAACAATCGCCAGGGAAAATGTCAGCCAGTCAAAATTTCGTATTACTCTTCTGTTAATTTTGAACATTCAGCATTTCCTTCTTTTTATTTTCAGGGAGCATATAAGATTCAATTGTTTTTTTTGCTATTGGTGCTGCAGCGGTTCCGCCATGACCTCCATGTTCAACGAATGCTGAGAGTGCAATTCGGGGTTTTACCGCTGGTGCAAATGCAACAAACCATGCGTGATCTCTAAATTTTTCTTTAGAAATTTTTGTGTCCTTACTTAAAGCCACAACCTGAGCCGTTCCTGTTTTGCCGCCTATAGAGATTATATTTGATTTTGCAGCCCAGCCAGTGCCTTTAGGTGCATTAACAGCACCTATAAGGCTATCCCTTATTATTTCGAGTGTACTGGATTTTATATCAGCTTTACTGATTATTACCGGCTCGGAATTTTTAAGAATTGTAGGCTTGTATAATATCCCGCCATTTGATACCGCACTTATCATTAAAGCCATTTGCATTGGTGTAACAGAAACATATCCCTGACCAATAGAATTAATAAAAGTCTCTCCCAGAAACCATTTGGCGTTTTTTGTTTTCATTTTCCATTTAGTATTTGGTATCAATCCCTTTCTTTCTTCGCCTATAGGGATACCCGTCTCTTTACCAAGCCCAAATTTAGAGGCATAATCATATATTTTATCGATTCCAAGACGTCTGCCTGCCTCGTAGAAATAGACATCACAGGATTCAACTAAAGCTTTGTATATGGAAGCTGTTTTGTGGCCTGATTTTTGCCAGCAGCCGAAATGCCATTTCCGGTAGCTTATCCCGCCTTTGCAGTCCACTTTTGTATTAATATCAAAAATACCTTCTTCCAGTGCAGCTATTGCGGTTATTATCTTAAACGTTGAACCTGGTGGATATTGACTCTGTATCGCCCTGTTTATCATAGGATAATTTTTGTCCTCTGCAATAGCCGCCCATTCGTCAGAACTGATACCCTGTGCGAATTTATTGGGATCAAATGAAGGAGCACTCACAAGTCCAAGTATTTCTCCTGTTTCTGGATCCATTGCAACAAGTGCCCCTGTTTTGCCTTTGAAGGCCTTTTCAGCCTCTTTTTGCAGTGCAATATCTATACTTAATGTGAGGTTTCTCCCTTTTACCGGTTGAGCTTCTTTTAGTAATCTGATTTCATTCCCAAGTGCATCTACTTCGATTATTTTCTGCCCGGCAATACCTCTTAAAGTTTTATCAAGGTGTTTTTCAACTCCCCACTGTCCAATCAATGCCTGTGGTGGTACGTCTTTGAACTCGGGATTTTTTAATTGGATGGGGTTGAGTTTACCTAGATATCCTATGATATGTGCACCGATATCGCCATAGATATATTCTCTGCTGACATCAATCTCGATAATAAGTCCTGGAAAGTCAGAACGTCTTGCTTCAATGAAGCTGACTTCATTGAAAGTTAACCTCTCTTTTAATCTTACTGGTGTGAATGCACTATGCTTTTCTTTATATATTTTTTTGTATAATTCTTCAGCAGGGATGTTCAGTATTTTCGAGAGTCCTTTGATTTTACTTCTGTCAAAATCTTCCAAGATTATGGAAGCACAGAAGTAAGGGGTATCTTTTACCAGGGGTATTCCGTTTCTGTCAAATATTATCCCTCTTGGTGCCGGCACCCCGATAATTCTCTGCCTGTTTGACGCTGATTTCTTATTGAATTCACTGCCCTGCAGGATCTGCAACTGCCATAGCCTGAGTAAAACTATTATAAAAGCTATAATAATAATATAGCCAATAAGGGCAATTTTCTCTGAAATAGTCTTCTTATTCTGCATACTTAGGTCTTATAAATATTCCTGCGGGAGCATTCAACAGGCATTGCATGATGGAAACATATAAAGCTTTTGAGACAGCTGTAGGCATTTTTTTGAATAGACTTATTGATAAAAAGACAACAGAGTTGTCAAAAAATGTAAGAAGCGATACTGCGATTATACCCAGAAGAGGCGTCCATCTAAAGAGTTTACCTGATATAAAGGAAGAAAAATAACCTGTCATTCCTTTTGCGAGCAGATTTGGGCCAAGAATCGATAAGGATATGCTGTCTTCCAGTGCACCTATGAGCGCTCCAAAAAGCAGTCCTTTTTTTTCACCGTACTTTAATCCTGCATAATAAACCAGCAAGACGGTCAGGTCAGGAGGGATCCCAAGAATCACGATTCTGCCCTGCAGGATAAAGGTCAAAAATATTATTAATGTCCAGTATAGATACTTCACTTAATTATTATAACTTCCTCCAGTTTGGTAGAATCCTGAAAAGGGATTACTTCGATGTATTGAAAGTGTCCTCTTGTTCCTTTGCTGTCTACTTTTGATACATATCCTACCGGGATTCCAGGTGGAAAGAATGAATCAAGCCCTGAGGTAATTATAACATTACCTGTTTGTATATCTTCGTCGAGTGATATATACTTCAGGATACATTTTCTTGTACCAGTGCCGGATACTACCCCTTCTTTTCTGCTATCCCGAAGTCTGACCGCAGCGGAGAAGTTGATATCAGTGATTGGAAGCAGCTGCGAATGTGAATTCGAAACGCTGATAATCTTCCCTGTGAGCCCTTTCGGTGTAATAGCAGACATGTCTTTAAGCACTCCGTCTTTTAGTCCCTTATTAATTATTATGATATTAGTAAAGTGATCGAGTCCTCTTGCTATAATTTTTGCTGTTATAACATAGTTTTTTTGATTTGCGCTCAGTTGAAGAAATTTTTTCAATCGTTTGTTTTCACGCATAGCTTCCTGGTATTTTTCTCGCTCCATTAACAGATCATCAATACGTTTACGGAGTTTTTTGTTTTCTTCTTCACGCAATGCCATCTTTTTAAAAGGCTTTTTTACACTGTCTGACAGAGTCTTTGTTATCATGAAAGTGTTGTTAAACAGGTTGTTTATGAAGCTGCTGGTTAGTGAATAATCTTTCTTGCTCTGGTATGTCATTAACATAAAAGATACTGTTATTAGTACTAAGAAAAGAAGAGTATTTTTTTTGGGCATGATTAATCTATTCTAATTTATTGCTATTCTGCGAAGCATATCTAATTCATCAAGCATCTTCCCTACACCGATAACAATTGCTGTCAAAGGATTATCAGCGACAACAACAGGGAGAGAGGTTTCCTTCCTGATCAAGGTGTCAATCCCGCGAAGCAGAGCTCCACCACCGGCAAGAACTATGCCTCTGTCTACTATGTCTGCTGCAAGCTCAGGCGGGGTATTTTCAAGGGCAACTTTTATCGTATCCAGTATGATGTTGATAGGTTCGGCTAAAGCCTCACGAATTTCATCTTCATTTATGTTTATTGTTTTAGGTATGCCTGATATCAGATCTCTTCCCTTAATGTCCTTGAAGCGTTTTTCGGAAGCTTCTAAATCATAAGCAGAACCAATATCAATTTTAATCTGCTCGGTTGACATTTCACCGATCATCAGGTTGTATCTTCTCTTGATGTATCCCATGATAGCCTCGTCCATTTTATCTCCTCCGATTCTAACAGCCTTGTTATATACCACACCGTCAAGAGAAATTATCGCAGTATCTGTTGTGCCACCTCCGATATCAACAATCATGTTGCCGGATGGTTCCCCAACTGGCAGGCCAACCCCTATCGCGGCAGCCATAGGCTCTTCTACTAAGTAGACTTCCCTCGCTCCTGATGCTTCTGCAGCATCCTTTACCGCTCTTTGTTCTACCTGGGTAATACCTGAGGGTACTCCGATAATCACTCTGGGGGAGACAAAACCACGCCTGTTATGAACTTTTTTAATGAAGTATTTGAGCATCTCACCTGTAGCGTCGAAATCAGCGATAACACCGTCTTTCAATGGTCTTATAGCAACTATATTCGAGGGTGTTTTGCCAAGCATTCTTTTTGCCTCTGCGCCAACTGCAACTACTTTCTTATTATCTTTTCTCATTACCACAACAGAAGGCTCGTCACATACAATGCCTCTGCCTTTCACATAGACCAGGGTATTTGCAGTGCCGAGGTCAATTGCAAGATCGTTAGAGAATAAACCGAGTAGACTATTTAAAAACATTATAACTCCTAAATGTAGATTATCATGTTTCTAAAACTATTGTCTTGGAGATTTCGTCTCCAAGACGCCTGCTGTCTTTACTCCCGAGAATTAGGATAAATTCCAGAGCGCAAACAATCAAAAAGAGTATCCACCCAATCCAGGGAACAATCCAATATAGAATATATCCAACAGCTAGTGTGCTGTTCCTTAATATTGAATCTTTAAATGTGCAGGGATTATTGCTTTCTTCAGATACAACCCTCAGTTTGAGAAGTCTTTTACCGATACTTCTACCCTCAAAAAGGCCGTCTGCTAACAGAATATAGGCTATCCCTGCATAATAACCGGCCTTGGGTATTAATTCAATAGCTACAGCAATCAGTATAAAATCTATAATTTTTGCTGCAGTTCTAAGGAGAAGCCCTGCCCTTTTTTGTTCATCAGACATTAAAAATAGTAACAAAAGACTTTAATATTTTTCAATAATAACATAAAATATTGCTTTCATAAAGTTCAGTGACATTTTTTAGAAATTAATAAAGCGACGGGGTTTAAGGCCAGGAGAGCAGAACATCTTATTTCTAAATCAATTACCTTATTAAGAGGATTTAGTGTATATAACATATTTATCATGTTTATGCGTTTTATAAAATTAATCCAGACGTATAATGGATGGATATTTTGAAAATAATTCTTGCAACAGCGAATAAGAAAAAGATTAAAGAGATTAAAAGGATATTCTCCGGGCTGGATATCCAGTTTCTTACGATTGATTCTCTCCCTTACTCGCTGGATGTTGAGGAAGATGGAAAGACCTTTAAGGAAAATGCAATTAAAAAGTCTTTAATTATTGCAAAAAATACGGGCTATCCTGCTATAGCCGATGATTCAGGTCTTGAGGTTCAAGCCCTCAGCGGAGCACCAGGGGTTTTTTCAGCCAGATATGCAGGAAAAGAGGCAAATGACCAGAAAAATATCGAAAAATTACTGCGCGAGATGCGAAATTTGAAAGGTAAAGACAGACAGGCGAGATTTGTCTGCTGTATTGCTTTTGCATTGCCTGATGGGAACTATAAAACTTTCACCGGATATGTCAGGGGGATAATAGGTAAAAAGAAGAAAGGCTTACGCGGATTTGGCTATGATCCTGTTTTCTATCCGGTTGGCCATAACAGGACTTTTGCAGAAATGACAGATTCTGAAAAAGATGCATTGAGCCACAGGGGTAAGGCCTTGGAAAAGTTAAATAAATATATCAAAAAAGTCTTCTAAATTACTGAATTTAAATTTCTATTTAGGGATTTCTTTAATTTTAAATGACCATATAAGTTAAAAATCAGATTAATAAGTAATTTTTATCTTATTATCAAAAATATGAATTTGACTTCAAATAACGTGATGCTTATATTTAGTGGGTCTATAGTTTATCTGTAGTTTACAGCGAATCCATTTTTTATTTACATTTTTATTTTAAATCACGCATTTTTGTATCTTTTCAAAAATTTATAGTAACGATGGGGAAAAGAGCAAGGAGGTGTCATAAGATTAGTATTACTCGGTGCGCCCTGTGCAGGTAAAGGAACTCAGGCGAAAAAGCTTATTGAAAAATATACAATTCCTCAGATTTCGACAGGAGATATTTTAAGAAAGGCTGTTGCTGATGGGACACCACTTATAGAGTGTTACATTAAAAAAAGCGATTCTAAAGTCTGTTCCAGGTACAGGAACTATAGACAAGATTTTTAACAATATTTGCTCAATATTAATGTAAAATAATTTTTGCATTAGCAATATATTACTAAAGAAAGGAGAAATACTATGGCTGAAATAGGACATGGTGGTAAAAGAATCGTCGAAAGAGTTCTGGACCCCAAGGAAGCTGCAAAGAAGATCAAGAACATCAAAAAAATAATTCCGCTAAGGGGGCAGATAGCAAAAGAGACGATAAATATTTCTTATGGTTTTTTCACTCCCCTTAAAGGATTCATGGGTAAGGCTGACCTTGATGCTGTCGTAAAGAAAATGAGACTGGCAGACGGTAAGACTGTATGGAGTATACCGATACTTTTTGATCTGTCCTCTGAAGAAGTATCGAAATACGGTGTTAACGTTGGTGATACAGTCCTGCTGACTTATGATGGCAATCCTTTGGCAATAATGAAGGTGAATGAAATTTATTCATACGACAAAGAGAAGATATGCCAATCAGTTTACGGGACAACTGAAGACAAGCACCCGGGTTGCGCAAGGACTTATCAATATAAAGATAAGTTTATCGGTGGTGACATCACCCTTGTCAATAAACCAAAAATCAATCCGCCATTTGAACCATATTTCAAAACTCCTCTGGAAACCAGAAAAATGTTCAAAGACAGGGGATGGATAAGGATTGTTGCACATCAGACCAGAAATGTGCCGCATACCGGACATGAATGGCTCATGAAAGGTGCATGGCTCCAGACATACGGTGAATTATCTATCGAGAAACCGATTGTTGGGGTTCTAGTCAATGCTATTATCGGTGACAAGAGAAAAGGTGATTATATTGATGAGGCTATAATTTTAACTCAGGATGAGCTCAGGAAATCAGGTTATTTCGGAGATCATAATCATCTGACAACCCTCACATTCTGGGATATGAGATATGCAGGTCCAAAAGAGGCGATTTTCCATGCAATGCTCAGGACCAATCTGGGGCTGAGCCATCAAATGTACGGAAGAGACCATGCAGGAGTAGGAACCTACTATGGCGCATATGATGCTCATCATTTGCTCGAGAAAGTAAGTAAGGACTTAAGGATTAGACCAGCCTATTCCATGAACTGGCTTTACTGCCCGCATTGCGGAGAGGTTACAAGTGAAGGATTATGCAATCATAAGAAAGAATGGCAGAAGTTCAGCGGCACTCTCATCAGAAGCATAGTTCAGGACGGGGTAAAGCCACCGCGTCTCATATTCAGGCCAGAGGTTTTTGACCTGGTTATGGATAGTGCTGATAAATATGGTTTCGGTTCTCCTTTTGTTACGGATGAGTATCTTGAGAAGAGAACCCCTGTTTTTACAGTACCACCAATGAATATATAAAAAGGAGGCAAATAAATGTCAGAAGGAAAATATCCAATTAATCTTTGGGTGAATGAGGATAGATATGAAAAGTTAAAAAACGCTGGTTTGGCTGATATATGCAAGGAGATGTTAGCTGGTCTGAAGGTTATACAGGTTTTTGCTGATGATGCACAAAGAGATGAAATATTGAGAAAGTTCCCGACAGCAAAGTTTGACAGCGCCACAACAAAAAGCATCGAACTGCTTCCAAGGGATGTAAAGGACAACATTTTCGATGTCATTATTGAAAAGAAAAGCATTGATGTAATCGGTGATTTCTTGAGCAGAGTTTAAAAAATCTGGAAGGAGGTGGTATTTAAAAAATTTTACTGCTTAAGCTTAGCTTTCACTAGCTGAAAGTAAAAAAAATAAAAGGAGGTTTAGATAATATGCCAAGTTATGTTGACACTGAAAAATGTGACGGCTGTAAAGGTGGTGAGAAGACTGCCTGCATGTACATCTGCCCTAATGATCTGATGGTTTTAAACACTGAAGCAATGAAGGCTTACAATCAGGAGCCTGACCAGTGTTGGGAATGCTACTCCTGTGTAAAGATCTGTCCTCAGGGCGCAATTGCTGTCAGGGGATACTCTGACTTTGTACCTCTCGGAGGTATTGTCCAGCCGATGATGAGCTCTGACTCTGTTATGTGGACGATACAGTTCAGGAACGGGAACCTGCAGCGCTTCAAATTCCCGATCAGGACGACTCCGGAAGGGTCGATCGATGCCAAGAATGATGCACATAAGGGCAAAGATCTTAACGGCGGTCTGCTGTCTGATGAAGAGGCTGACAGCGGTTTTAAACTCGCACAGCCCATTGCTTTACACGGCAAATAATTAATTAAATAAATTTCAGGAGGATGATACTATGGCATTACCAAACAAGCCATCGGGCGAATTAGCTGCAACATTAGATCCTGCTATTGATGAACGCGAAGTTGATATACTTCTGGTCGGTGGAGGAATGGCAGTATGTGGTACAGCCTACGAGATAAAGAAGTGGGCTTCGCCAGACACAAAGATCCTGCTCTGTGACAAGGCTGCACTCGAAAGAAGCGGTGCTGTTGCGCAGGGGCTTTCTGCTATTAACACATATCTCGGGGAAAATACTTCTGATGATTATGTAAGGATGATCAGAAACGACCTTATGGGTATAGTCAGGGAAGACCTGATCTTTGACTGCGGTAGACACGTTGACAGGTCAGTATTTCTCTTTGAGGAGTGGGGACTGCCGATCTGGAAGACCGGCGATGACGGAAAGAGCCATGACGGGTCCAAGGGCCTGACTCCGCTCAAAGACGGCGGTAAGCCGGTCCGTTCAGGACGCTGGCAGATCATGATCAACGGCGAATCCTACAAAAGGATAGTAGCCGAGGCTGCAAAGACTGCATTGGGTGCAGATAATATTATAGAAAGATGCTTTATTGTGAAGCTTCTCCTCGATGCCAATGAACCCAACAGGATTGCAGGCGCAGTAGGATTCAGTGTAAGAGAAAACAAGGTTTATGTAATCAAGGCCAATGCAATGGTCGTTGCCTGCGGCGGGGCTGTTAACGTATTCAGGCCGAGGGCAACCGGTGAAGGTATGGGCAGATGCTGGTATCCAGTATGGAATGCCGGTTCCACCTATACTCTTTGCCAGGAAGTCGGTGCAGAGATGACCATGATGGAGAACAGGTTCGTACCTGCTCGTTTTAAGGACGGATACGGCCCTGTTGGTGCATGGTTCCTTCTCTTTAAGGCGAAGGCAACCAACACACTCGGTGAAAACTATATGGCTACAAACGCCGAGATGCTCAAACAGTATCCGCCTTACGGTCTTGCAAAAGTACCGGCTTCATGTCTGAGAAACCATCTCATGCTGAAAGAGATGAAAGAAGGCAGAGGCCCTATCTATATGGATACCCCAACGGCTTTAGCGACTCTTTCTGCCAATATGTCACCAAAGGAATTCAAGCACCTCATTGCTGAAGCATGGGAGGACTTCCTTGATATGTCAGTTGGCCAGGCAGGTCTATGGGCCGGAACGAATACCGAGCCTGAAAAGGTCGGTTCTGAAATTATGCCGACGGAACCCTATCTCCTCGGCTCACACTCCGGCTGCTGCGGTATCTGGTGCAGCGGTCCTGAAGATGACTGGGTCCCTGCAGCATACAAGTGGGGTTACAAAGGAATGACAACTGTAAAAGGTCTGTTCACCGCTGGTGACGGAACAGGAGCTTCAGGACACAAATTCTCCTCTGGCTCGCACGCAGAGGGCAGACTAGTTGCAAAATCAATGGTCAAGTTCGTAGGAGATAACAAGGACTTCAAACCTTCATTAAAACAGTCTGCAAAAGAACTGGCTGATATTGTTTACAAGCCTGTCAAGAACTTTATGGATGCCTATCAGAAGACCACTGATGTTGATGTAAATCCTGCTTACATCAAGCCGAGCGCATTCCAAAAGAGGCTAATAAAAATTTCGGATGAATACGGCGGAGGAGTATCTACATTCTACGTTACAAGCAAGGCAATGCTTGATAAGGCATTTGAACTTCTAGGCATGCTCAGGGAAGACTCTGAGAAGATGGGTGCAGGCGACCTCCATGAGCTTCTGAGGGCATGGGAGAATTATCACAGACTCGGTACAGTTGAGACTCATCTAAGACACATCCTCTTCAGGGAAGAGTCAAGGTATCCCGGCTTCTATTACAGGGCAGACTTTGATAAGGTCGATGAGGAAAACTGGAAGTGCTTTGTGAACTCAAAGTTTGATCCTGATAAGAAAGAGTGGTCGGTATTTAAGAAAGATTACATTCAGTTAATACCTGACTAGTCTGGAATCTGGATTAAAATAGTTTCAAAGCTTGTTGGTTGTGCCCGGGGGTTGAACCCCCCGGGCACAATAGGATAAAACAGAAGCTGTTGATTCAGCAGAAAACTTGTAGACATGGAGGTGTTTCTAAGAATTTAGATCAAGGGTGCTTCCTTACTATAATTATAAGCAGAAAAGTTTGTGAAGACATTCTTTTATCTTTTGCTTAAAATTTTTTTGTCTGTTGTTTCGACAATAGAAAAAGTCTCTTGAAATTCAGGGGATTCTTATTGTAAAGTTTTATGCTGAGTCAACAGAATTTGTCTCAGAAAATTAATACAGATTCAGGATTTATAAATTTTTGTTAATCTGATGTAACGATGGAGGAATAACATGGCGGACGAAACAACAGGAACCCCTGTATCAGGGACTATTTTAGTTGTGGGTGGAGGTATCAGTGGTATCACCACGGCACTTGAGGCCGCAGAAGTGGGATACGAAGTCATTATTGTAGAAAAGAATCCATATCTAGGTGGGAGAGTAGCCCAGCTTAACAAGTACTTTCCCAAGTTATGCCCTCCGACCTGTGGTCTTGAGATCAATTTCCAGAGGATCAAGAATAACGACAAGGTAAAATTCTTCACCTTCACTGAAGTTGAAAAGATATCAGGCGGACCAGGAAATTATGAAGTTGCCCTGAAGGAAAATCCACGTTATGTAAACAGCAATTGTACATGTTGCGGGAAATGTTCTGAAGCGTGTGATGTCGAAATACCAAATGAGTTTAATTTTGGCCTGGACAAGAGAAAAGCTGCTTATCTGCCTTTTGACATGGCTTTTCCTCAAAGATATGTTCTTGACCAGTCAATAATCGGTAAGCCCGCAGCTCAAAAATGCAAGGATGCATGTGAGTATAATGCGATCGAACTTGACATGATGCCAAAAAACTTTAATTTAAAGGTTTCATCAATTGTCTGGGCAACTGGATGGAATCCATATAATGCAAACAAGATAGACAACCTGTCTTTTGGTTGGGTAAAGAACGTTATAACAAACATGATGATGGAAAGACTGGCTGCCCCGAACGGTCCGACCAAGGGAAAAATCTTAAGGCCGTCGGATGGTAAAGAGGTTAATAATATCGCATTTGTACAGTGCGCAGGTTCAAGGGATGAAAACCATCTCCAGTTCTGTTCATATATTTGTTGCCTAGCAAGTCTAAAACAGACTACTTATATCAGGGAATCCAATACAAAATCAAAGGCAACAATCTTTTATATAGATCTAAGGACACCTGGCAGATACGAAAAGTTCTACAGGAAAGTAAAGGCTGATGCAAATGTCTCATTTATAAAAGGCAAGGTGGCAAAAATAGACGAAGATGCAAACACACGTGATGTGATCGTTACTGCCGAGGATACGATATCAGGCAAGAAGATTCAACAACGTTTTGATATGGTTGTTCTTGCAACAGGGATGGAACCTTCAACTGCAACATCAAAGATCCCTGGAAATGCACAATACGACGAGAATAGCTTTGTTATTTCAGGTGACATCCTGTCTGCCGGTTGTGTTAAAAAACCGTCAGATGTTATGTTGTCTGGCCAGTCAGCAACTGCGACTGCGCTCAAGGCCATTCAAACATTGGTGAGGAGGTAAGAACAGATGGATAAAAAAGTAGGCGTATATATATGCACTGGATGCGAAATAGGCTCAGGCCTTAACATTGAGAATCTCTCCCAGATTGCAAATAAGGAGTTTAAGGTTCCGGTATGTAAGACTCATGCTGCAATGTGCGGTGAGGAAGGCGTCGCAATGATAAAAAACGATGTTGAAACTGAAGGCGTAAACACAATTGTTATAGCTGCCTGTTCAAACCGCGTTAAATACGATGTATTCGATTTCGGCCCTGCCAATATCGTAGAAAGAGCAAGTCTAAGAGAGCAGGTCGTATGGACACATGACTGGACAAAACAGGTTGAGGTAAAGACAAAAGATGAAGAAGGAAATGAGCAGGTAAAAGTTGAGACCCAGCCGAATGATGATACACAGATGCTTGCGGAGGACTACCTGAGGATGGGCATTGTAAAGGCTCAGAAGGCAGATCTTCCCGAGCCATATATGCTCGAGACAATGGATAAATGTATCCTTGTAATTGGAGGGGGAATTACCGGGCTGACTGCTGCTATAGAGGCTGCAAATACAGGATATGAAGTAACAATAGTTGAAAGAGCTCAGGAAATCGGGGGCTATGCCGCTAAATTGCGTAAACAGATACCCACCTCAGCTCCTTTTGATAAATTAGTGTCAGCTGGTGTAATGGATAAAGTTAAAGAGGCAACTAACCATCCGAAAATAAAGATTAAGACAAATACGGAAATTGCAAGAATAAGCGGGTTTCCAGGGATGTTTGATGTTTCGTTCAAAACAACCGGTACACAATCAAAATGGGATATCCCGCCAAAGAAGAAAGAGGGGGAAGGAGAAGGTGATAAGCCTGCTGAAGAGGCAAAACCAGAGGAACCTGTAGAACTTCCTGCTGACCATATTCCGTGTGAGGATATTTTGACATCAAACCCTGACGCGGAAAGGTTTGGCGCAGTTATTGTTGCTGCGGGATGGAGGCCCGCAGATCCGGCAGAGTTTGAGCATTTAGGATACGGAATATTATCTAATGTTGTTACGAACGTAACAATGGAAGAAATCGCTGCAAAAGGTAAAATCACCCGCCCTTCAGACGGAAAACAGGCAAAATCAGTTGCTTTTATACAGAGTCCAGGATTAGATGGTGAAGATAGCGATTTCCCGTTCTGCTCATCCGTTACCAGCATGATATCCCTAAAGCAGGCAAAATATCTCAGGGAGGACTATCCGGATGACGGACAGGCCTTTATATTCTTTAAACATATGCGTACGCCCGGGCATTATGAGAATTTTTATAAAAGCGCCCAGGATGATCAGGGTATCTTCCTTACAAGGGGTGAAGTAAAGAGCATCACTGAAAATGCAGACAAGGGACTGACCGTTGAGGTTGCTGATACGATGCTGGGTGAAAAGATTGCGGTCAATGTTGATATGGTTGTGCTAGCCGCAGGCATGGTACCTGCGACAAAATTTGAACCTGTGGTCAATCTGGCTTACAGGCAAGGCCCTGAATTCAAGGATCTGGAACTCTTTGACGGATATGCTGACTCGAACTATATCTGTTTCCCATATGAAACGAGAAGAACCGGAATCTATACAGCAGGCTGCGTTAGGCAGACAATGACTATTGGAGAGTGCATTGAAGATGCTACAGGGGCAGCTCTTAAAGCGATACAATGTATCGAATCAACAAACAGAGGAGTAGCAGTACACCCGCGCTCAGGAGATATGTCTTTCCCTGATTTCTTCTTCCAAAGATGTACGCAATGCAAGAGGTGTACTGAAGAGTGTCCTTTTGGTGCACTCGATGATGATGAAAAGGGTACGCCAAAACCTAACCCGACCCGTTGCAGGAGATGCGGAACGTGTATGGGGGCATGTCCCGAGAGGATTGTCTCATTTAAGAACTATCATATAGACATGATCGGATCTATGGTCAAGGCTGTTGAGGTTCCTGAAGAAGAAGAGGAGAAGTACAGGATAATTGGTTTTGTTTGTGAAAACGATGCTTACCCGGCACTTGATATGGCCGGCTTGAATAAACTTAAATTTTCCGCTGATATAAGATTCATCCCTGTAAGATGTCTCGGCTCAGTAAACACTATTTGGATTGCTGATGCAATGTCCAAAGGTGTTGACGGTGTTCTGCTTATAGGATGTAAATACGGTGATGATTACCAGTGTCACTTTGTAAAGGGAAGTGAGCTTTGCAACAGGAGAATGGAGAATGTTGCCGAGACACTGAGTAAACTGAGACTTGAGCCTGAAAGGGTACAGCAGGTTCAGTTCTCTATAGATGAATACCATAAGATTCCCGAAGTTATCGGTGAGTTCATGAAAACAATAGAGGGCGTAGGATTTAACCCAATGAAGGGCTTTTAGGAGGTAAATATATGGCAGAAGGCAATTTGATCAAACCAGATTTACAGTTTATTAAGAAAGTAATTGGTTCTGGAGGGGAGTCATTAAAAAAGTGTTACCAGTGTGCAACATGCTCTGTTGTATGCAATGTAACACCTGATCACAAGCCATTTCCCAGAAAAGAGATGATACATGCACAATGGGGGCTGAAGGACAAGCTTTATAGCAATCCGGACATATGGCTCTGCCACCAGTGCAGTGATTGTACTGCTTACTGCCCGAGGGGTGCAAATCCTGGAGAAGTGCTCGGTGCCATAAGAAAATTGAGCATAGAAAATTATGCCTTTCCGAGTTTCATGGGGAAGTTGGTTGGGGATCCAAAATATCTCTGGCTGCTTCTTGCTGTGCCGGTTCTGATTTTTCTTATGGTAATCGGATATCTCGGCAATCTTAAGATACCCGAAGGAGAGATCATTTATGCCGAGAAATTTATATCGGTACCTTTTATTGATACGATATTTATTGCAGCAGCTGCTTTTGCAGTGATGGGGTTCTTTGTAGGCATAAAAAACTACTGGAAAGACCTTAAATCAGGTGTTGATATAAGTACTGGGAAATGGCAGAAGAAGGTAAAGGGACCTTTGCCAATTATAATTTTACATACGATAGTTGAATTTATTACTCACAAGAGGTTCAAGAAATGTGACGTTACAAGGGACAGATCCAGCTCACATCTGTTTGTCTTTCTGGGTTTTGCCGGTCTTGCTATCACAACTACATGGGCAATAATCTATCTTTACGTGATGCACTGGGAATCACCGTATCCCCTGCTTGATCCCATGAAGATACTGGGTAACATCAGCGCCCTCGTATTGATTTCCGGTATATTTCTGGTTATTTCAAACAGACTGAAAAATACAGAAAAGGCCGGCAAAGGGAGCTATTATGATTGGCTTTTCATAAGTATTGTTCTTGCAATTGTGGTATCAGGTATACTCACAGAGCTTTTGAGGCTGGCTGGAATTGCTGTCCTGGCCTATCCTGTGTATTTTATACATCTGGTGGTTGTATTTTTCCTCTTTGCATATGCACCTTACTCAAAGATGGCTCATATGGTATATAGAACAACTGCACTTGTATTTGCAAAGTATTCTGGGAGAGAGGACAAGAGGTACGATTAAAATTTGCTTATATTGAAAGGTGTATTGTAAGGTATCATGGCAACTGTAAAAGAACTTATCGGAGACAGCAAGAAAGATATTATCTCGATTGACGAGGATAAATCTATAGCAGATGCTATCCAACAGTTAGTTGAGAATGAGATAGGCGCTCTGGTTGTTTCTGAAGGCGGAAAGCCTGTCGGCATGTTCACAGAGAGGGATGTCCTGAAATGCTGGACAAGAAAACCAGATAAGCCTTTCAAAGATATAAAGGTCTCTGAGGCAATGAGCTCAAACATGATTATTGCTGAGCCGAATGATGATCTATGCTATGTAATAAACATCATGATAAAAAACAGGATAAGGCATCTTCCTGTGCTTGATCAGAATAAGCTGATAGCTATGCTATCAATCAGAGATCTTGTGAAGGCTCAGGTAACTGACCTCAGGTCAGAGAATCGTTATTTGAAAGACTATATTACTGATAAATATCCTGGGTGAACAAAAATCGAGATATTTTATCGATAATGCTTAACGCAAGCAGTTGCGTGTATATAAAGGGGGTGAAATAGAGGTTTTAAAGCATTTGTAGAGTTAGCGGGGCTTTGTATAGAGCTTTAATAAGATAAATCATAAAAGGAGGGGAAGATGAATCCAATAGTATTATTTGCTTTACTGTGCGGTGGATTGGGCGTTACATACTCTTTAATAACCGCAGGATGGGTAACAAAGCAGGACCCTGGAACTGAACGAATGCAGGGAATATCGAATGCTGTTAGAGAAGGTGCTACGGCATTTCTTACCCGTGAGTACAGGACAGTTGCTATTGCCGGTATAGGTGTATTAGTTCTAATAGTTGTTGCCGGGCTTGGCATCTGGACTGCTATTGGTTTTGCCATTGGTGCCTGTGGTTCTGCACTTACCGGATATATCGGTATGATGGTTACGGTGAGGGCAAATGTCCGCACAACGCAGGCTGCAAAGGATGGATTGAACAATGCCCTGAAACTTGCCTTCAAAGGAGGAGCTGTTACAGGCCTCATGGTAGTAGGACTTGGTTTGATAAGTATTGCAGGCTTTTATCTTGTAGTGACTAATGTAATGTCAGAGGATCTGGGACATGCTTTCCACGCCCTTGTGGGCCTTGGATTTGGATGTTCTCTTATGAGCGTGTTTGCACGTATTGCAGGAGGTATCTACACGAAAGCCGCTGACGTTGGTGCAGACCTAGTGGGAAAAGTTGAGGCAGGTATTCCGGAGGATGACCCAAGAAATCCAGCTGTTATAGCCGACAATGTTGGAGACAATGTCGGTGACTGCGCCGGAATGGCGGCAGACCTTTATGAGACCTATGTGGTTACCCTCGTTGCTGCCATGTTGCTTGCAAAGACAGCTTTCGGTGCGGAAAGCCCGTGGGTTCTTTTCCCTCTGCTTATAGGCGGCATATCGATAGTTGCCTCGGTAATAGGGACATTTTTTGTAAGGCTTGGCAAGAGCCAGTATATAATGGGCGCCCTGTATAAAGGGCTTGCAACTTCCGGAGTGCTGGCAGCAATTGCCTTTTACTTTGCATCACGGTGGTTCCTTGGACTTAGCGGTGTCGCACAGGCATTTACCGCCACTGGTGTATTTACTACAGCCCTTATCGGACTTATCCTGACAGGGCTGATAGTCATGATTACAGAATACTTTACATCAAAGAGCTTTAACCCTGTGAAACATATTGCATCTTCAAGCCAGACAGGGCATGCCACAAATATAATAGCAGGGCTGGCAGTCAGTATGAAGGCGACCGGCCTTCCGGTTCTATGCATATGTGGCGCAATACTCTGGGCTTTCTTTTTAGGCGCAGGAGGATTTACTGCTCTTACTGCCGAGCAGGCTGTCACCGGACTTTTTGCAATTGCCCTTTCAGCAGTCTCGATGCTTTCGATGACCGGTATTGTTGTAGCAATTGACTCTTATGGTCCGATTACTGATAATGCCGGTGGAATTGCAGAAATGGCTGAACTGCCTGAGGAAATCCGTAATATAACAGACCCTCTTGATGCTGTTGGAAACACAACAAAGGCCGTTACAAAGGGTTATGCTATAGGCTCAGCCGGTCTTGCAGCTCTGGTCCTCTTTGCAGAATATTCGAGGTCATTTACAGAGGCACTGAAATTTGACCTTTCAAATCCCAAGGTGCTCGTCGGACTCTTTATAGGCGGCCTGCTTCCATTTTACTTCGGTTCACTCCTGATGGAGGCAGTAGGAAAGGCTGCTGGCGGTGTTGTTGATGAGGTCAGAAGACAGTTCCGTGAGATTAAAGGGATTATGGAAGGTACCGGAAAACCTGAATATGGAAAGTGTGTTGATATTGTTACAAAGTCAGCAATAAAGCAGATGATGGTACCCGCGCTTATGCCTGTTGTAGTCCCGATAATTGTCGGATTTGTGATTGGGAGAGAGGCTCTCGGTGGTGTTCTCATCGGAAGTATTATTACAGGGCTTTTCCTTGCTATATCAATGACAAGCGGTGGCGGAGCATGGGATAATGCAAAGAAGGCTATTGAAGACGGGCTATACGGTGGAAAGAAGTCAGATGCTCACAAGGCGGCTGTAACAGGTGACACAGTGGGTGACCCGTACAAGGATACAGCAGGCCCGGCGATTAACCCGATGATCAAGGTTATCAACATTGTTGCGCTTCTGATCGTTCCGCTTCTTTAGAAATAAACACAAAGCTTATAGAGAGGGGCTGTTTCCGGGATACCGGAGACAGCCCCTTTTTCGTTTTCTGTTATTTTAAAGAAAATTTTCTTTACAATGCCATCTGCATTACTTATACTTTTTTTTATCAGATTAACGTTTGAAAAAGTTAATGATTGATATGAAGAAGATTTTTTTAGTAATTATTTTTTGTCTCTTCACCAGCTATTCTGTTTTCGCAGAGACTTCTCTATGGAAGCTGCAATCAGGTGAATCTACATTATACCTGGCGGGCTCATTGCATCTGTTACGAAAATCTGATTACCCGTTGCCTGAGGAGTTCGAGAGAGCTTACAAAAAATCTGATATGATTGTTTTTGAAACCGACATCAAAGAATTAAATAAACCTGAGACTCAGCACCTCTTAATGAGTAAGGGTGTTTATAATGATGGTACAACACTTGATAAAATTTTAAGTCCAGAAGCCTATGGTATTTTGAAAAAGTATTGCGAAGAAAATGAGATGCCTATTGATTATATAAAAAATATGAAGCCTTGGATGGCAATTATAACATTAACTGTCATTGAATTAGTGAAAATGGGTGTTGATCAAAGTGGTGTAGATCTATATTTTTACAGCAAAGCTAATGCTGACGGCAAGAAAACAACAGGATTGGAAGAAATAGAAGAACACATCAATATCATCTCATCAATAGATGCAGACATTGAGAATGATTTTATTATTTATTCAATCAATGATTTAAAAAAGTCATATGAATTATTTAATGAAATAAATACTGCCTGGAAAAAAGGAGATGAAAATGGATTAAGTGAAATATTTTTGAAAGAGATGAGAAAGGAAACCCCGAAACTTTACAAGTCTCTTATAACTGATAGAAATAATAGCTGGTTATCAAAAATAAAATCCTATATTAAGACACCGCATACAGAAATGGTGATTGTCGGGGTTGCTCATCTCGTTGGAAAAGACGGTGTCATTGAGCTCCTGAAAAAGCAGGGCTTTAAAATTAAAAAACTCGATATAAAAAAATAAGCATAACAAGCCGATACATCGGTTGTATCGAAAACCAGCCTAAAACTGGCAAGTTCACCATCCTGAGCAAGGTTGAAGGACCAGGCAATGCTGATTTCAGGTGTAAGCTGTTTTAAATAAACCAAAAACAAAGGAGAAAACCTTAAATGATAAGAAAAGCTTTGTTCCTCTTAGTGGTTATAATGATAATTTTTGGAATTGGATGCGAAAAAAAAGATTCTACGCCTCCCAGAGTTGTAAGTACATTTCCTCAAAATGAAAGTCAAAATGTTGATCCCTATATAAAAGAAATATCAGTAACATTCAATGAGGAGATGATGGATGGAAATTGGTCATGGGCCTATAAAGATAAAAATAAATTTCCTCAGATAACGGGACAAGCTTATTATACTGAAAACAACACAAAAAACATATTGCCTGTGAATTTAGAACCTGATAAAGAATATGTTATCTGGATAAATACTTCAAATTTTAATAACTTTAAAGATAAAAGTGGAAATCCTGCATTTCCGTTCAAGTTTACGTTTAAAACAAAGTAACCATTTAACTTGTTCTCAGGCATAAATAAAATATAAGACTTTTTAAGGGATAGAATACTTGATAAAAGGACATAATAATCACATCTGGCGTTAGTTTTCACCGTTAGATTTGTAAAAAAGGAGAAAAATTCATATGAAAAAGTTGCTGCTCCTTCTGATCGTCTTACTGGTTATAGGGGTAATCTATTGGTGGAGGTTGCCCCACACTGTTCAGGGACCTTCTTCTAAACATGCGTTTGAGTATATTATCAGAATAACTGGTAATGGTGGTTCTTCTGATACGCTTCCTTTGCTTATCGCACTTCATGGTCATGGAGATACAGCAGAAAATTTTTTTGATACATTGCTGAAGGATTTTAACTCACCAGCACGTTTTATTTTAATGAGAGGCCCGATTGATTATCCCGGTGTAAGCCTGAGTGGGCGCGCGTGGCCTACAGATATCGGGGGACTCCAGGAATATGGTGATGCCTTGGCTGATGCAATATCGGTGTTAGAAGAGGATTTTCCTACAGAGGGAAGGCCGATCATTCTTGGTTTTTCCAGTGGTGCATATCTAGCCTATTATATTGCGGCTTTTCACGCGGATCAATTTTCGTACATATTTCCCCTCTCAGGCAAATTGCCCGGAGAGCTAATGACAACCGAAATGATATCATTCAGTAAAGGGGCAAAGGTAATAGCTTTCCACGGAACGAAAGATCAGGTTGTAGGATTTTACAATGGAAAGGTTGCAGTAGAAAATCTGAGACAGAGGGGTTTGACCGCTGAATTAGTAACCTTTAATGGTGGACATATTGGTGTCTTTTTATCAGCTAATAACCTGTTTTTGAATCATCTAGGAAATGCTGTGAATGAGATCGTGCCTTGATATTTGTGGAGAACGGAGGTGAAATAATAAAAGCCGATTCTAGAGCATTGGAATCGGCTTTTTTGTTATAATATCAAACTATTATAATGTATTCACTGGTAAACCCTGTTAGAAGACCTTCGCCTTTCTAATAGGGTAAAGAAGGGGACCTGATAATGGCTATTAATAAAAAAGAATTTGATAAGAGAATGAAAGAGGTAAAGAAAAAGCTAAAGAAAAGTGTAATTGTACCTCAACAGCTCACGCGCACCGACAAAATGAAATTCAGGTGCTACCCGGGGATCGGTTGTTTTACAGCCTGCTGCAGCGGTATAAGGATAAATTTGACTCCTTATGACATATTCAGATTAAAGAACAGACTTGGCATGTCATATCACGACTTTCTTAAGGAATACACTGTGCCGAGATCTATAGACGGCACACCGCTTCCGGTTGCTGTTATTAAACTGCTGGATGATGAGAAAAAATCCTGCCCCTTTGTTAGACCTGATGGTTGTATTATTTATACAGACCGCCCTGTAACATGCCGTTACTATCCAATAGGAATGGCAATAATGAAACATTATGAGCATGCCGGGGGCAAAGACTTCTTTATTAAGATAAAAGAAGACCACTGTTTTGGACATAATGAACCTACTGAATGGACTATTGATGAATGGAGGGCAGACCAGGAAGCTGACCTTTACGATGAGATGAACAATGACTGGATGGAGGTTGTACTTAAGGCAAAGACCCTTGGCATTGTAGAATTCAGCCAAAAGTCTCTTGATCTTTTTTTTATAGTCAGTACAAATCTTGACATGTTCAGAGATTTTGTCTTTAAGAGCAATTTCCTCAGTTCTTATAAAATCGGGCAGGATGTTATTGAAAGAATAAAAGAAGATGAACTTGAACTGCTTAAATTTTCACTTAAATGGCTGCGTTTTACCATGTTTGGAGAAGGTGACTTTCAGTTTGTGGAGGAGGCAGAGAAGAGGGCAAAAGAAAAGCGACTGGCTGCTGTAAAGGCAAAGATCAAGGCCAAAGAAGAAAGGGAAAAGGAGCTTATTTCAAAGAAACCTGAAGAAATAATGAAAGAGGCGGACAAGGAAGAGTAATTGCTAGCGCCTGAACATAGAAGATTTCTTGATTTTATTTGGCCATCTCTTTTGACTTGATGTGCCCTTGATGTTATTCCGGTCTTTAAAGCTGCTTGTATTCTGAATTACCTTCTGAGCCTTTTTAGGATTTTTACTGTATTGTTTGGCAGTCGGATAGCCTGAGTCAGAATGCCTTCCGTATTGCTTCGTTATAACCTGAGAACTTCTTTTTCTCTTGACAGTATCAAGCCTCATTGCCTTTTTAGTATTATTACTGTATTGTCTGGCAGTTGAATAGCCTGAGTCAGAATGCCTTCCGTATTGTTTCGTTAAAACCTGGGAATTTCCTTTTCTTTTGACTGAATCATGCCTGATTTTATTTTGTTTTTCAGAAGGAAGTCTCTTTTTCAAATAGCCATATTCCTTATTTATACGTTTTTCAGGTTTTTTGCCTACTGGTTGTTTGAGGTTTGTTGCAGTGCTGGTTTTCTTTGGCAACTTATATTTATATGAAGAGACAGCAGTTGTTTTGACGAACGGGCCCGGGCCTTTCTTTTTTAATTCTCCAGCAAAATTTTTCCTGATGGATTTAATCCTCTGGTTATTAATCTTAACATCACTGACCACCGGCATATAGGATGCCTTTACTAATTTTAAATCTGGCCGGCCGAAAGTCATTTTCTTCTGGAGAAACGGATTTTTATTTATTTTGAAATCTATATGTTTTCCTCTGATAAAGGTATTCTTGTGGACAACAGTTACAGCATTATTAATATAGACGTTTTTGTACACATTCTTTGTAACAGTTTTGTGATTATGAATACTGATATTTACACTTCGTGGTCCGTAATACCCATATCCATAATATATGTCTGATGGTGCAAGGGGAACCCATGCAACGTATGTCGGTGTATGAATCCAGCCTACATATCCAGGTCCCCAGTAAACCGCTCCTCTTACGGGCGGCACCCAATACCATCCTATAGAGATGCTAAAGCCCCATCTGCCATAGTGATAAGGTGCCCAGCCCCATGGATCATAGGATACCCATACATAGTCACTTCCTATCCATACCCATCTGCCATACCTGTAAGGAGCCCATCCTGTTGATATAATGACTGTTGGTGTCCATACATAGCCGTATTCTCTGACATATACCCATTTGCCGTTGTCATCGAAATCAGACGAGTAGTATCTCAATTCTTCAGGCAGATATCTTGAGCTGTATGAACTGTCCTCGAACTTGCTGTCCCTTCCCCTGTTCCATTTTTCCCATTCGTCAGGGGGACCCATTGTGGACAGGTCTGCATACATATCTTCCCTCAGAGACAGGGTTTTGCCAGCGCTGACCCATGTTTTCCCGTTTCTGTCCTCTGTATATACTATGCCCTTTAAAACAGATATCTCTGTGTAACTATACTTAGGGACATCAATAATAAACTTGGAACTGTCGAAGACGTTAACTGATGTTATAGGAGTGTCTATTCTGATGGAACTGGTGCCTAATCCTTTGTAATTTACATAGGCTAGTCCATGTTCAATATAAAACTGGCAGGAATCTTTTTCTGCTTTATGTATAACAAGATAAGAATTCTCGTCAAGCCTCAAGAATGACCCGTCAGCAAATTGTATTTCAACCCTGCCAGAGTCCGGAACATTAATTCTGTCCCCTTCTTTAAGAGGCATATTTATTGCTGCAGGGAACCATTCGTTTAAATCATCAGTTTTCAAAAGGACATCGCCTTCGAGCAGACCCATTCTCAATACGCTAAGATCTGATGAATGAGCATATAATGGAATTGATAATATTATTGATGCAATAATTATGTACTTGACCGATCTCATTTCTGGTCCCCCTTTTCTTTCCCAGATGATAAATAATCACTGGAAAAGACTGGCTTACACCATGACAGTTTTATAAAAATGCTCTGTTACTAATTTAAACCATTTTTTTTTGTAAAAGTTTTAATGTTATTTAAAAATGTCTGTATGCTGATTGATTTTTCTCAAGGAGAAACTTAAAATGAGAAAGGATCGGGGGAGTGAAAATTTTCTTAATTTGATGTATTTACATATATAATTAATATATAATATTAATATTAAATATATAAAATAATTAATTTAATACGGAAAACAACATGAAGGATGAAAATAAGACAAAAAAACAACTCGTTAATGAATTAGAAAAAATGCGGAAGATGATTGCTAAATTAGAAGCATCTATATCAAATCAGAATATATCTGATAAGGCACTAAAAGAGAGCGAGGAGAAGTACAGGTCTTTAGTGGAGTCTTCCGAGGATTCCATATATTTGGTTGATAGTGATTTAAGGTACATCTTTATGAACAGAAAACATCTATCAAGACTGGGTCTTTCAAATGACCAATATCATGGACTTTCATATAGTGGAGTTCATTCATATGAAGAAACAAAAAAGTTTGCTGAGAAAGTAGAAGAGGTATTCAGAACCGGAATGCCCCTCCAGTATGAGTATAAGAGTCAAAGGGACAATAGATATTTTCTTCGGACATTAAGTCCTGTTAAAGAACCGGACGGAAAGACAAAAGCTGTAACCGTTGTTTCAAAAAATATTAGTGAGCTGAAGCGCATGGAGGAGGAATTGCGCTCAATGTCAGTTACTGACGAGCTTACAGGGCTCTATAACAGACGGGGATTTTTTACATTGGTGGAACAGCAGTTAAAGATGGCCAACCGTCTAAAAAAAGGGATATTAATGCTCTATGCAGACCTGGATTATCTAAAAGGACTTAATGATACATGGGGTCACAGAGAAGGTGATAAGGCCTTAATAGAGATAGCCAATCTCCTGAAAGAGAATTATAGAGAGTCTGACATTATTGCACGTATTGGCGGGGATGAGTTTGTGGTTATACCGGTTGGCACTGCTGAAGACAGTATCGAAATAATTATTGAACGTCTGGAAAGAAATCTCAAGATCTATAACTCAAACAGAGAAAGTAAATACGAGCTGTCTTTAAGTGTAGGTGTGACTCTCTACAATCCGGAATGCCCCTGTTCTATTGATGAACTGTTGGTTCAGGCAGACGAAATGATGTACAAGCAGAAAAGGGACAAGCAGAAATTTAGAACTGACCGGAATGCATAATAAAAAAGAGATTAAACTCTCAGTTCCCTGCCACAGTTTTTGCAGATCTTCGCACGCCTCTTGATGATTTCAGCACAGTATGGACATTCCATGGTAAAATTTTTCCTGTGTATCTTCTGTATTGATTCATCAACTTTTTTCTGTATAACCTCATTAGTGAATTCGTAATTGACCATGGGCTCGACTGCACGCAATTCCCCGATCTCGCCTAAATGTTCGGCAGCTTTTAGCCTTACACTCCCGAAACCACTCTCATCAAGAAGCATTTTCAGTATTGAATCAACTTCTTTATTAATGAAATAATCAGTAAGTAAATTGAATGCATTTTTTCTTTCCTCTAACTCTTTCTTTTCCTGGGCTTCTATTATGTCATCAATAATATCACCTTTCATCGAATCCTTGCCGCCGACCGGTATGCTGCTGGATTCTCCTGAGTCAGGGTGAAGCATGTACCTGTAACCCATTTCCTGTCCATATGTTTCGTACATATGAATCCAGCTTTGTTTATAGAAACTGCACTCGTCATTAAAACAGACATAGAGAAAAGTGGTGCCCCATCCCAGTCCGTCTGCGAATTGAAAAGAAGGTGTAGCCCATTTATTTAGTTGCTGTCCGCAATGTGGACAGGCAGGTTTCTTGTCTTCAGCGACCTTTCCCACCCTATATTATCCTCTCAAATAAGGCAGGTGTTAAATTCTCAGGATATTAGATTCCTGATGATTATCAACCAGCCGTTATTAAAATTTTTGCAAGTCTATTATAGCAGAATGCAATTAGTTATTCATTTAAATATGGAGTACTATTTTCTTTTTAATGTATCTTCACCAAATAATACATGGCGAATCCATCTGGTAGCAAATTTCAAAAGCTCTATTTCACTAGATTTAATCTTTTTCAGTATCTTTCTGTCAATATCAAAGTGTTTCAGTAAATCACCTTTAAATACAAGGTTTCTGAACTCATCCAAGTTATAGCTTCCGAGAAAAAATATATCTCTTGCATTCCCCTCAAGGAGATTTTCTGCAGGAAAGTTTCTGTTATGAGTAACCTTTTTCCACTCTTCATTTATTTCCTCGTAAAAACCCAGATTTTGGTTATCACGCCATTTTTTTATTGTGTTCTCTTTCTTCCCTTTGCCGAAGCCAAGACAGAAGTCCCTTTTAATAAGCGTGAATTCTGTAGATTCGCTATTTGCTACAGGTTCGAGAGGAAAACTCCTGCATGACCATGGCCTGTCATCATAGATTATGCAACCTTCCTCGCTGACAAAAGGACAATTTTTTGTTTCATCAGGCATCATTCTTAGTAATATCACGGGATGCCCTATCTCCTCAGGGAAAAGGGGGATTGTATATATTTTCAGAAATTCACGTGAAGTAATATTGAGTCTTCTTTTTATTCTTAGTATGTCGTAAGGTGTAAGGAAAAGATTAATGTCCCTGCAACATTTATTGAAACATTCCAGCTCACTGTTGCAATTAAAGTTAAATCCGTCATTGATTCCTAATTTTTCGGACTGAGAGCTTATATTTTTTTCTGTCATGTCAGGTGTTTAATTTAAGAAATTAATGGCTTTCTGTTATTATAACTTTACATGTTTTATATTTACAAACAGGCTTATCCTCAATGGATGATAATACTCAAAAATATTTAAGCATCCTTGCAGTCTGTACAGGCAATATATGCCGCAGCCCGATGGCTGAAGGTATACTGCGCAGTCTTTTAGCTAATAGGGATTCAATTAATATTTCTTCAGCAGGTACCCACGCAATAAGAGAAAATACAGCCTCTGAATTTGCGGTTATTGTTGCAGATGAAAATGGAATTGATATATCAGGCCACAGGGCAAGGCTGCTAGATGCAAAGATAATTAAAGACAGCAATATAATATTGTGCATGGAACCTTATCATATTGAATGTGTACTTTCTCTTGATACTTCTGCATATGGAAAGGCATACAATCTTGCTGAATTTTCAGATGATAATAAAAAACAGGGAAAGATACCCGATCCATATGGTTCAAGCCTTCGCGAATACAGGGAATGTTTTAATAATCTATACACATGTATTAATAACTTTTTAGCTACGATTGATCTGGACCGGAGAAATTTTGAAACTCGTGATAATCTGGCGGGACAGTAAGATCCGTCTTGAGAAGTTCGTTCCAGTAATGACCATCTTCATAGAAGGAATAAATGGACTCAATTATGCTGTTTGTGTATGAGCCTTCTCTAACTTGTTGGGATAATTTTCTGAAGCTTCGTGAATTTACTCCAAAGTTTTTTTCAACCAGTGAGCAGAAGAGGCGGAAGTTGCTTGCTGAATCTTTTAACTCAGGCCTGTTATTCCACCAGTAACCTGGGCTTGACAGATAACGCTTTAACTTTAGTATTTTTTCTGCTGTATTATTGTGCTGTTCCCTGTATATATACAGAAATTTTTCCTGAATCTTATTTACAGTATTTTTTATTTTCTGAAGTTCTACTGCACTGTCAGGATTTCCGGATTCTGTCAGTGCATCGATCGAGAACAGCATTACATCACCCCAGAATTGCCTGAAGAACTCTTCTGATAAGTCTATACTGTCGTTATTTGCAGATATGCCGCTTCTGAAATCATCTGTGTATTTATCAGAAAGTGTGCGCTTGTGCAGTAATGGCAGGTTGGCAGAGACGAACCTGTTCTTGAGCCTTGCTTTGAGAATGCGTCCGAGTGTTGGTCCTGCCATCCTCAGATTCAGGTGTGCAAAAGGTATAAAATGGCGGAATCCTTTTGTGTTAAAAACATAGTTACCTGTATAGACAGTTCTGGCATTTTCAGTTTTTGTAAAGTTCCCCGTATGATTATAGAATTGAGTCCTTGTAGGATGCTGTCCGTAAAAAAACCTTACCGCATTTTTTGAGAAAGCTTCAAAGCAGTCTTTTATGTTATGAACTCCCGAAAGGCTGCATAGATATTTTTTGGGTGATGAATATTCCTGGTAACCGAATAATTTGGCCATATCATGATATTGTGCTGAAAAAGGTTCGGGCTGTTGTGTTTCATGAAAACAACATATTTCGGACATATCAAGAGATGATATATTGTCAAAGAAAAGGACGGTGTCATCTAAAAAAGTATTAATCATGACTGATGAGGATACAGGGGGATCACCCACTACTTTGCCTGTCAGTACTTCTACATCAGTGGTTTCAAATATTTTATCAAGTGAGTAGAAATAATTGACAAATTGTATATCCTCTATTCTGTCACCGCGCATTATCTTTATTCGAAATTCCTCGTCGCTGTCAATGAAATATATTAAAGCTTTTTTATATAATTTTTTCAAAACAGCATGAATGTATAGATATGCAATATTTCGTGTGATGGAGGCTCCTTTGTGCGATGGGACGGAATCTCTGAATTCACCGATGAGTCTTGACAGTCTTTCAAGGGAATCCAGGGGAATTTGCTTTAAAAACCTGGTCTGTTCATCAAGACCTATATAATACGTCCTTATCCCTGCCTCTAGTGGTTTGAGTGATATTTCCCTGATCTTATTTATATTAGCTTTATCTTTGCTGTCATCGATAATAAATACACTTATATTACCGCATTCAGATATGCCAGCTTTTTTCTCCGGAAATCCGCCGTACCGGAAAGTGCGATATTGTTCAATCAGGCTTTCAAGGCAGTTTTTCAGCATCAGTGGTCTGTCTGCAACTGGAATAACTATCAAAAAATGATGCCTTGGACCGTATTTTGCAAAAGAGAGAATGTATTCTAATTCTGTGTAAAGATTCTGCTGGAGTATCAGTAGCCCTTTACTAAAACCTGAATTTACAGTTTCTGATTCTACAAATTCAATAGCTTTTTCATAGATTGATTTTAAGTCCTCTATAACACCTGATAAACCTTTATGGCTGTAAATATCCTGTTTTATGGAAAGAAACTTTTTGTTCAGTTTAGATGCGGATTCCCTGTTTTTAAAAGCTGAAAAGAATGTATTAAGAGTTTTGAAGATCGCTTTTTTTCTAAATGAAGAATTTTTATCTTTCTGATGAATATTTTGGAAATTCATTCTTGTCAAGAATAAGCTCAATTAGATTTATTTTATTCTTGAAATCGACATTTTGAAATATACTGTCCGAGTCGGATTTTGAAACCACCTTAAAGTAATTAATGCCGAAAGACTCTGCAAACTTTTTGTAATCTGGATTTATGAAGTCACTTGCTATAAATCTTGCATTATAGTTATAGAACTGATTTTTCCTGACAAGTCCAAGAGAGGAATTATTAAGCAGTACAATTGTAATCGGAATATTGTAGTTAACAGCCGTCATTATCTCCATACAGCACATCTGGAATCCCCCGTCTCCAATTATTGCTATAACTGGTTTTTCTGTCGATAGCTTTACACCAATCGCCGCTGGTATGGCATGGCCAAGAGAAGAAAGTCCTGAATTTGGAAAGTAGCTTCTGCTTTTAGATATGTGGCAGAAACGCTGCATGTAAATTATATTGTCATCGATAATTAATGCCCTGCTGTCAAAGTAGTCGTTAAGTTTATTAAGGAAATGGTTTATAAGATAAAACTCATTGTCTTTCATATCATGATTGATGTATTTGGTTTTATAGCTTGAGACTACTTTTGTATTCTTTGGTTTGATATTGTCTTCATCGAGTCTCTGGAGCATGCTATCAAAAGCCTTACCGACATCACAATTCAGGGCAATGTCAGAAGTGAATACTTTATTGAGCTGATTTTCGTTATTGTCTATCTGTATTATCTTTTTGTCTCTTATCAGGCTGTGGTTCCAATTATAGCTTGTCCTTTCTCCGAAACTTGCTCCAGATATTATAATTAGATCAGCCTTTTCAGAAATATATCTAAAAGCTAATTCGTTAGATGTTGTTCCTAGTACCCCAAGAGAGAGATGAGATGATTCGGGCAATATCCCCCTTGCCTTCAGGCTTGTTGCCAGTGGAATGTCTGTTCTTGAACAGAAATCTGCTATCAGATCTTCAGCGTTGGAAAGTATGCTTCCGTATCCTGCAATTAAGACAGGATATTTTGCACTTTTTATCATTTTGAGAATCTCTTTTGCTGGGACTGTATCTTCACCTGTCTGTGAAGATCTATCAGTGAAACTTATATAATCTAAAAGGCTGTCTTCAATAGTCTCATTGAGAACATTGTAGGGGAAACTTAAGAGGACAGGTCCCGGATTATTTGATAAAAGTATGCTGGTGATATTCTTAAATACATTACTCATATAGTCTGTTCGCAGAACAATTTTGTTATATCTGGTGATTCCTCTAAATATATCAGACTGATTAATACAGATGCCTTCTCCTGAGCTTTCCTGTAAAGCCCCTTTCCCAAAGGAATATGTGGGTGTTTCACCTGTAAGAGCAAGTACGGGGAGCCTGTCCATGTATGCATTTGCAAGCCCTGTAACGAGATTTGTTGCACCCGGGCCTGAAGTCGCAACACATACTCCAACATTGCCTGACAGTTGTGCGTACCCACCTGCCATGAAAGCAGCTCCTTGTTCATGTTTTGTAAGGATAGGTTTGATTTCTGTATTGTAGAGTGCATCATAGACGGGTAGAATATGCGCGCCCGGGACACCAAACACATATTTTGTGCCGACCTTTTTAAGGTATTTTACAATAAACTCACTGACCTTGATATTCATAAACCCCAAAAATGCACTTAGGAAAATGCTGGTGTTGCGAAAAAATTAATTTTTCGATACCTTAACGTACCTTTACCATATTTGAAATGGTATATTTTCATGCAAAAAACGATTAAGGATAATCTCAATACAATAATCGAGTTAAATAAATTTTGAGCAATATCTGCATTTTTCAGTTAAACAGGCCTTTTTAATCAAAGATTGGCCTTGGATAATCCCCGAGAATATAACTAATTTATTATATCAATTATGTTAATGATTTTCTTAAATATTTCAATAAATTCAAAGAGCTTATTTATTGAAGCTTACGGGGCAGCTGATTGCATCATAAGTGTATAGAATTCTTTGTTCATATATAATCTTTTTCTTATTTGCAGGCTTAAGAGAGATATAACTGGTTGTTTTGATAAATTCCTGTCTTGAAGGTATTGCCAGAAAACCTGTACCGATGACCTTTTCTGTATACGTGTCAAGCAGTTCAAGGTCTTTTCCATTTGTAACTGCTGCAAACGGCACGACGTAATCCTCCAGAAGCCTGGATGATGCTATTATCTGCCTTTCTCTGGAAACAAGCGAACCCGAAGAGCACTTCCATACCATTAGTGTCTTTTTGTTAATATTGATTGATATATCAACAAGAGACAGTATCTGCTGCCCGTTTATTTCAAGTATGATTGTCCTGTCAACAAATATATCGTCTTTTAAATAATTTTTTTCTTCTACAAGAAATTTCAGTATCTTCTGCCTGATATAATCCCTGTTAGAAAATGGCATTTCTTTTCCAGTGAGGTAGTCTTTAAGTTTATCAGGGAATTCAATCCGCTCTTCTTTGAGGGCATCTCTGTATCTATAAAAATATTCAAGGTCTAAAAAGCTGGGTTTTCTGCATTTCATGGGTCTTTACATCAATCTTTCATTAAGTTTGCGAACCGCACGCATGAAAATTTTTCTGCCCTCGCCAGAGTTTATATCGATACCTTTCTGTATCAATTCCTCTCTCAGGCATTCAAGGGCTTGCATATAAAGTTTGTCAATATGGAAAGAGTTCTCTATCAGATGTGTTTTTTCTTCTTTGTTTATGTTTGACATAATTGCCCAATCAGCCGGTGCAGTGCAATATCGTATGAAATTTATGATATTTAATCATCTTCCTCAAAGTCTTCAGCCATGTCATGAATTGCACTGCATTTATAGCATATTCTCTTGCCATCTTTGTTTACTCCTGATGGTTCTAACCCGGTTATAATGTTATTACACTCAGCACATACACCCATGATGGTTTTAAGGCAATAACCACAGAAAAAGTATTCCTTGCCGCTTTCCGGATGATTCCAGGAGTAAATATCTTCTTTTTCATTACATATATAACATAATTTCATATTAATTCATCTGATAAAGAAAATTTCCAGCTATTATAACATTTTGATTATTATATAGAGGGAATTAATATATAAAAAATAGAGTAAAATGAGTAATAGGATTTTATTATTGTTTTTATTTAAATTATTAATAGTTTTCATCCTGGTTGAGGGGTGCACTTCAGAGCCTAAAAACCTTACTTCAGAGGAAAAGGAAGGTTATGAGCTGTATAAGTCCTACTGCCAGCAATGTCACCGCCTTCAGAGCCCTAAACTGCATACTGCAAATGAATGGCCGAAGACAGTGAACAAGATGCAGAGTTATATGAAAGAGAAGAATAAAAAATTAATAGACAACGACCAAAAGGCAAAGATACCTGTCTTTCTTAAGAGTAGGGCACGGAAATAGACAGGAACCTCTGAAGGTAAAGTGCTATTTAAAAAAGGATATTAAGATATATTTATCTCACCAATACCACATTTTTTAAAAAATCTATAAATAATAATATTATCATGATCTAAATCATACTAAGCCCTCCACGGATAATTTATACTTATAGCAGGATAGTAAAAAAGATACAGGAGGTTTCGAAATGCCAGTAAGAAACATAATAAAAATTGACGAAGAAAAATGTAATGGTTGCGGCCAGTGTGTAATAGATTGTGCTGAGGGAGCACTGGAGATCGTTGACGGAAAGGCAAGGCTTATAAAGGAGTTATATTGTGACGGACTCGGTGCATGTATCGGCGGCTGTCCCACAGGTGCTCTTACTATCGAGCAGAGGGAAGCAGAGCCTTTTGATGAAGAAGCAACCGAGAGACATGTGAAGCAGATGAAAGAAATAAAGGAAGTGTTCTGTGGATGTCCAGGCTTAAAAGTGATTGATTTTTCTGGTACCACTCAGGCTGAGGAGGTTCAGGCAGACATAAGACCTGAACTTACAAACTGGCCTGTACAATTAAAGCTTGTTCCTGCAAACGCCCCTTTTCTTAATGAGGCAGACCTGCTTATATCAGCAGATTGCTCTGCATTTTCAGCAGTAAATTTCCACAGCAGATTTATTAAGGGGAAAAAGCTTCTTATAGCATGCCCTAAACTTGATGATGCACAGTATTACTATGATAAGCTCACACAAATATTCAGGGAAAACTCAATCAGTAGCATTACAGTAGTAATGATGGAGGTGCCATGCTGTGGCGGCCTTGGTTATATTGTGAAACAGGCCATAAAGTCTTCAGGCAAGGATATACCTTACAATGAGGTTATTGTAGGTATTAAAGGTGATATTGTCACAGCAGGAAAAAAACCTCTTATTCCTAATCTTCAGGGGGTTTAAGGAGCTTAATAATTAGGTTCTTATTCAGATTAGTTATCAGAAAACAATTTAACCGCGCAATGAGTAAACGTGCATCGTAACCGTAACCTTTTGATGCAACCTATAGATAAAACTGGCCTTGTAACAGGATGAGCAGGTTGACATAAATTCTCTTTTATGATATATATGCATAATAATGCATATATGAATATGAGAGAAGAAATAGAAAAATTCACCAATGTTTTTAAGGTCTTATCCGATAGCAGCCGTCTCAGGATAATCCTGGTGCTCATTAAGGCAGGATGTGAGTTATGTGTCTGTGAGATTGCGGATTCACTATTAGTGTCACAGTACAATATTTCAAGACATTTAAAGGAACTTAAATATTCGGGTCTATTAATTGAGAGAAAACAGGGGAGATGGGTTCATTATCGCATAAATGATGATCTGGATACTTTTCATGAATCACTCATTAGATCATTGTCATGCCTTCCGAAAGAGCCTTTTTCAGAAGATGAAATCAGATTGGAGAAAAGGCTTGCTATGAGAAAAGAAGGTCAATGTGTGGTTGGTTTCCAGAGTGACCTTAGAGAGAAGATATTTACCCAGTAAGAAGCCCCGACCTTTCTAAGGGGTTTACCCTGTTAGAGAATAGTTCTTTAATGGGCAAAACTGTAAAGTGAGGATAAAATTAAGGTGTTCAGAAAACCAAAAAGGAAAGAGTTAATTTATCTGCTTATAGTTATTTTGCTTTATGCAAGCGGTGTTTTCTATGTATATGCCAATAATCTCTCTTTCGATTCCCTTTTTAAATATGGCCTACTGCAACCAAAAGGTATAACTGGAGATGAGGCAAGGCTTATTGAGATAGAAACACCCCTTTCATGGAATATACCCAAGGTACTGTGGTACGTCTACATTAAAGGTTCTGCTGTGCATGTGGAGCTTTTTCAGTACTGGATTGTTGGAATGCTAATTGCGGGTTTACTGGTTTCGTTTGTTCCATGGGAGAAGGTAAAAAAGAAGATGGGTTATGGGGGAATTAAGGCGAATTTACTTGCTGCGGTTGCAGGTGCGATAATCCCTATATGTTCATGTGGTATTGTCCCTGTACTTGCAGGAATGATTGAGGCAGGTATCCCCCTCGGTCCAACTATGGCATTTCTGATCGCAGCACCAATGGTTAACGTAGCTGCAGTTTTCATGACAGGAGGTATCCTTGGATGGCCATTAGCACTTGGGAGAATACTTGGTACATTCGGAATAGCTCTTGGTGTAGGATATTTTCTTTCGAGGTGGCAGAAAAAACAGAGGTTCCTCAGAAGGCTTGTTAAACTTAACATTACACCGAGACTTTCTCCTGAATTACAGCAGTTTGCATTTGAGGTTGCAATGAAACTCACCAAATATCCAGATGGACTTACAACCCAGGATCTTGCCCCGGGAAAAGAAGACAGGCTTTTTCTCCTCGGTGAGGCCGGGATTCTTGACAGAAACAGGGAAGGCAAATGGCACCTGCCTGTGACAACAGAGATGTCAGGGGGTACAACAGGTGCATGCATGGTGCTTCCTGCAGGAGATAAAGAAAAGAGATTCTCAGAAAAGGTGAGGGATACTATCGTCACATCATGGGACCTGTTCTTGCAGCTTAATTATTACCTCGTGCTTGCTGTCCTAATAGCTGGGGCCATAAAGGTTCTGATACCAACAAATTTAGTTATATCACTTGTGGGAGGAGAAAGTATTAATTCTGTGTTTATATCTTCTATTGTGGCTATGCTTGCATATGTATGTACTTATGTAGAAATTCCAACTGCCCTTGCCCTGATTCATAAAGGAATGGGTGGAGGTGCAACACTGGCATATCTTCTTGGTGGGCCTGGACTTGCATTACCTTCCATTATGATGCTGTCAGGTGTTTTTAAACCAAAAGTACTTGCACTCTATGTAGGATTAAGCTTTGTTGGATGCGTTGTAGCAGGATATGTTTTTAATCTGTTTTAAAGGAGGATAAGATGTCTGTTGATATAAAAACAGTAAAAATTTATATGGTACCGCTTGAATTTCCCTGTGGGCCTCAATCCACGTGCTGTGGGCCGACAGGACAATCAAATGAGGTAATTCAGGAACTTAAGAATGCTATCGAGAAAGAACTTAATCTTAATGTACAGGTAATTAATGTCAAATACACTGTAATTATGGCCGAATCAAATGTTATAAAGTTGATGAATACCTTTGGTGTAAATGCACTGCCAATTATTGCGTTAAATGGTGAGGTTATTTCCATGGGCAACGCGTCTCCCCAGGAGGCAGTCCAGGCAATAAGAATGAAATTAGCAGACTGAACAACAGGCTTTCTATGGAGTTCCTTCATCATTGTGTAAAAATTCTATTAACCCCCAAAATGGTTAAAGATTAAATGAAAACAAGAACAAAAATCTTAATTTACTTAATTATTTTCGCAATTATTGATATTGTAATTCCTATTCCTGTTACCGCGATTATTCTGATCTACGTTTTACTAGAAAAACCCGGCTGGTTCAGGACTCTAGTATCAGAAATTTATACTCCATAAAGGGAATATAATTAGTTTTCTCAATAATTTTACGTTTGACCGGTCAGTCTATATTTGGTACTAGATATGGACTGGAGGTAATTACCATGAAAATCAAAGAAGACATTAAGCCCATTTCCTATTTAAAATCTCGGACTGCTGAATTATTAGCCCGAATTAATGAAACTCACAGACCCGTTATAATTACCCAAAATGGCGAACCACGGGCGGTTATTCAAGATGCGGAATCCTATGAAAAAATGATGAACTCACTGAATTTAATGAAGATACTAGCTCATTCAGAAAAGGATATTCAAATTGAAAATACTATTAAACAGGAGACGGTATTTAAGCTGATTGAAGAAAAACTAATGAAAATGAAGACCCGCGAATAAATTATGAAAAGGTTCAGTGTCGAATGGTCCCGACCAGCGAGTATAGATTTAGAAAACATTATTTAATACATTGCACAAGATAATATTGATACCGCTATTAGTATTTTCAAGAAAATAAAATCTAAATGTAAAACACTTAATAAATTCCCTGAAAGGGGAAGGGTTGTTCCTGACTTAAAAGCATATGGAATATTTAGTTATCGTGAATTAGTTATTTCACCATGGAAAGTTATCTACAGAATATCTGATCAAAAGGTTTTTGTTCTTGCTGTAATTGATTCAAGAAGAAATATAGAAGATATATTGATAGAAAGATTCGTTGAGTAGAAAAGACTTATAAAAACCTGACCTGTCATTACACTTCGACCTTTAAAACTCAACACAGACTAAAGATAACAGACGGAATGCACATTTTTTGAAGTACTCAGAATATTTGTTACACCTGTAAAGAGTTAACTTTTAAAATTTATAAAATTATTGATTACCGAAAGAAAGTGTGATAATCCGAAATAAAAAGGGCTTGATATATCCAAGCCCTTTTTCACTAAATATTTCACTACCAACTCATTCAGATGTTAACCTAAGGTGTTATAGTTACCTCTACACTGTCACAATACATCTGATACATATCAATTGAACCATTCATAAGCATATCAACAGCGAAATAGAAGGATAAACCGTCTTTCATTATTTCTTCTTTTTACCGCCCTGAGGACAGCCCGGGTCCTTTTTGCAGTCTCTGTCGTCACAATCAATTTTGTTATCTCCATCGTTGTCAAGACCATCATTGCAAATTTCTTGAGAAGTCGGCATTTCACTGACACTAACCACTGCCGAGTCAGTACCTGTTGCACCATCATTATCGGTTACAGTCAGAGTAACAGTATAGTTTCCACCGGAGCTGTATGAATGAGTAACCATTATCTCAGTTACAGTTGAATCATCTCCGAAATTCCACATATAGTCGACAATGGTTCCATCTGGATCATAGGACTGATTGCCGGAGAATGTTACCTCTTGCCCCACATTTACAGTTTTATCTTCTCCAGAA
>CAYFQB010000040.1:0-14854 GCA_964345225.1 uncultured Nitrospiraceae bacterium
CGATCTGATTTCATCGGTTATAAACAACAGTACAGAACCCGAAACCATTAATGCCAATGCAAGGAGGGTCAAGGAACTCTGTGACAGTTTCCCTATTTATAAATGAAAATTGGTTGGAGGTAAGTAGTAAAAAGTAGGAAGTAGGCAGTAAGCAGTAGGCACTAAAAAGAACGCTATGCGCCGAGCGCCTTGCGCCTTGCGCCATGCGATGAGAACAGATATGAAATGTCCTTTCTGCGAAAACCCGGAAGACAGGGTCATAGACTCAAGAACCAGTAAGGAAGGCGATGCCATACGGCGGAGGCGGGAATGTCTTAAATGTGGCAAGCGCTTCACCTCATACGAGAGGATTGAGGATGTTGTGCCAATGGTCGTCAAGAAAGACGGCCGGAGAGAACTCTTTGACACGGGCAAGGTAAAAAAGGGGCTCCTGATAGCCTGCAAGAAAAGGCCTATCGAAACGGACACGCTTGACGCAATTATCGACAACGTGGAGAAGAAACTCAGTAGTCTCAGTGTCAACGAGATACCCAGTTCCTGGATAGGAGAAGAGATAATGTCTGCACTTAAAGACCTTGACAAGGTTGCATACGTGAGATTTGCATCAGTATACCGCCAGTTTAAGGATATAAATGATCTGATGGATGAGGTTAAGATGCTTTTTGAGCATAAAGAGAAATAATAATGGCTAAGCCGCTACTTTTACTAATAGAAGACGATGAAACCATTACTCTAAGTCTTAAGGTCTTTTTTGAAGGTAAAGGATATAATATAATTAACTCCTCAACTGGTAAAGAAGGCCTTAGCATAGCACTCAAAGAAATACCCGATACAGTCATATTAGACATCAGACTACCCGACATATACGGCATTGAAGTTTTGAAGGAGATCAAGAAAGACTTTCCAGAGATATCTGTAATTGTGATGACAGGCTATGGTGAGATAGATGAAGCTGTTAAGGCCATGAGGTTCGGTGCTGAATATTATTTTAAAAAGCCTATTGATATGGATGAACTTGCAGTTATCGTCGAAAAAAGTCTTAGGATAAAACAGATAAAACAAGAAGCAGTGCTCTATAAGAAATCCGACTATCCTATTATTGGAAGAAGTATTCATACCCAGGGTCTAATACACATGATAAACCTTATGGCATCCAACCCTTCGACTACAGTGCTGATTCAGGGAGAAACTGGAACAGGCAAGGAACTTGTGGCACGAAATATACATGTACTAAGCCCCAGAGGGGATAAACCTTTTCTTGATCTTAACTGTGCAGCCATACCTGAAAATATTATAGAAAGTGAGTTATTTGGGTATGAGCCAGGTGCATTTACTGATGCAAAAAAGACAAAGAAGGGCCTCTTCGAGATGGCTAATCTTGGCACACTTTTTTTCGATGAAATAGGGGACATGCCTAAGAATGCACAGGCAAAGATCCTTAGAGTTCTTGAATATAAGACATTAAAACGTCTCGGCGGCACAAGGGATATAGATGTTGATGTCCGCATAATAGCCGCGAGCAATAAGAATCTTGAAGGCTTAGTAAAAAACGGTTCATTCAGAGAAGACCTATTTTACAGGCTCAATGTAATGCCATTGAATATATTGCCCCTGAGGGAAAGACCTGAAGATATACCACTAATTGCTAATTTTCTGTTAGAAGAGGTAAAGAAAACAATAGGCAAAAAGAATATAGGCGGTTTCACAGATGATTCAATTAACTTGTTGTGTTCTTATAAATGGCCTGGAAATGCACGGGAATTAAGGAATATAATTGAAAGGGCAGCAATACTCTGCCAGTCCGGGGACATTCCAGTTAAGCATCTGACCCTTCCGAATGAACAGGCTCCACGAACAAATCCTTTAACATTAGATGAACTAGAACATGCTCATATAAAACAAATCCTTGAATTGACAGGCGGTAACAAAACCAGGGCTGCTCAGATTCTTGGCATCGCAAGATCAACATTGAATGAGAAGTTAAAGTTATATGATATCTAAAGACCGATCATAGTAGGATACCCCACGGCATGAACCGCACTGGTACATGCCATGTAGTGTCCTGATTTCGGACACTTTGTCCTGATTTCGGACACCTTAATTTATTCCCTCTCTAAACAATCTTCTGCTTCTGGCAAGCCATTTCCACAAAAAACTCTTTAAATACAAAAGGTTTCAAGATACTACACATCTGACCTTAAATTATTATCTCCTGGCATCGATCTTGCCTTAAATAAATCAAAATAGTTCGGAGGTGAAAATGAAAAAGATACTGATAGTTGATGACGAACCGACAATTCTAATGTCACTCTCTCATCTGTTAGATAACAAAGATACAAACGTAATCACAAGCAGAAGGATTGAAGAGGCTGAGGAGTCAATAAAAAGATACCATTTTGACGTTGTTATAGCAGATATAAGATTAAGCGGGATAGAAGGCATAGAAGGGCTTGAACTTCTCAGCTATATAAGGCGTGTAAGTCCTGACACAAAGGTAATCATAATGACTGCATACGGTTCTAATGAGATGAGGGATTCAGCATATGAAAGAGGGGCTTATCATTATTATGAAAAGCCAATAGATATTGAAGATCTTGTTAAAAGAGTTAATGAATGTGGTATCCCAGTAATAATTAATAAAGAGAGGGTTTAGTCATGTCTGAGTTAAATAAAGTACTAATAGTAGATGATTCCCAGTTGATACATAACATGTACAAACTCGTTCTTAAGAGATATAAAAAATGCGTATTTGTGGATGCTATGAATGGCCTCGAAGCACTTGATATCCTTTCAAAGGGAGACGATTTTGATCTTATTCTTCTCGATATTAATATGCCCATTATGAACGGAATCCAGTTCATGGAAAAAATTAATAAAGAGAACCTTTATAGTCAAATACCGATAATTATTATTAGTACCGAGGGCAAAGAAGAAGATACTTTGAGGGCAATGAAACTTGGTGCAAGGGGCTATATTGTAAAACCTTTTAAGCCTCATCAGCTTTATGAACTGATCGAAAAAGTGCTTTTAAAGAAATCGTTATCAAGTACGGGCTCAAAAACTGCGTTCAGATGGAATACTCAGAATTAATAAGAGACTTTCTCGATGATGCAAATGAGCATCTCAATTCCTTTGACAATGCGCTGTTGTCATTAGAAAAGAAGGGGCATAACAGAGATATTATCATTAGCATATTAGGTTCACTTCATACACTAAAGGGCAATTCCGGCATGATGGGATTCGAATCCTTGAAAAGATATATTCATCAATTGGAGGAGATTCTTAAAAATGTAAATGATAATAATTTAGAGCTTGGTCAGGTAATATATAGCCTCTTTGATAGTGCAAATGTGTTGAGACACGCCCTTCAGGAAATAGAAAATAATCCATCCTTCAAACCAGACCTTTCAGAAAAGATCCTTAAACTTCAAAAAAATATAGAGAGCCCGTTGGAAATATCTGAAACAGGGGTATCTGATCTTTCCTTATATCTTGGTACGAATACAAATTTTATTAAGGTTGATTTTAAAAGGCTTGATGAACTACTCAACCTTGTTGGAGAGCTTGTGATATTTAAAACAAGGCTCAATCAAATAGAGACAGAGATAAGAGAAACAATTAATGACAAGTCTCTCACAAAAGAATTAAGTGACGGACTTGAACTTATGGGTAAAACTCTGTCAGGACTTCAGGAAGGAATAATGAAAGTCAGGATGCTACCTGTACGTCATGTCTTCAATAAATTTACGAGAATGGTAAGAGATCTTGCAAAATCAGGGGGTAAAGAGATTCATTTACTATTTAAAGGAGAAGATACAGAACTTGACAAGACCGTTATTGATGAACTCGAAGAGCCGCTCATTCATATAATCAGAAATGCCATAGACCATGGCATAGAACCCACTGATGAGAGGATAAAAAAAGGGAAGAGCCATGCAGGAAGGATTACACTCTCGGCAGCACAGGAATCAAACTATGTGATTATAAGAGTGATAGATGATGGAAGGGGAATCGATTTCGAAAAGGTGAAAGAAATAGGCATCGAGAGAGGCTTAATAAAATCAGAAGATTCTTTTGATAAAGATAATATCCGCTCTCTCATATTTTCAGCTGGATTTACTACAAAAAAAGAGGCTTCAGATGTTTCAGGAAGAGGGATAGGACTTGATGTTGTAAACAAAAATATATCGAAATTTAATGGACATGTTATCGTAGACAGTATCCCTGAAAAAGGCACAACTATTACTATAAAACTTCCTTTGAGCCTAGCAATAATACCTGCGTTAATGGCCGAGTCAGCAGGCGAGATCTATGCCATACCAATGAGTGCTGTTGATGAAAGCGTGAAGGTCAACGAAGAAGATATTCATATTATAAATAATCGTGAGGTAATAAATTTCAGAGATAAAGTATTGCCTGTTATCAGACTTAATGAGTTTTTTGGTCTTGATACGGAGAAAAAGGAGAGATTTTATCTTGTAATAATCGGCAAGTCAGAAAAACGTCTCGCAATTGCTGTTGACAGGCTCAGGGGGCAGCAGGAGATCGTGATAAAACCTCTCGAAGATACATTTGGGAAATCTTATGGAATAGCAGGAGCATCTATACTCGGAGACGGAAGAATAGTATTAATTATCGACATAATGTCTTTTTATCAGAAAAAGGAGGTTTTCGAGAATGTCTAAGATACAATTGCAACAAGCAGGGCTTGCGGAGGAAATTTTAAATAACGCTTCAAATGAACCCGGTAAGATGCAGATCGTCACTTTTAATATTGGTGAAAAATACGGCGTTCATATAAGTCAGGTTCAGGAGATAATAAGAGTTGGGAATATCACCACTGTACCTAATTCACCACCTTATATGGACGGTGTAATAAATCTTCGCGGGAGAGTATTACCTGTCTTAAACATGAGGAAAAGACTCAATCTTCCTGTTACAGACATCACGAAACAATCGAGGATTGTGGTTACCGAGGTAAATGACAAGATACTCGGGCTTTTAGTCGATTCTGTTTCACACGTTATAAGGGTGCAATCAGAACATATAGAGGAAGCACCAGAAGAGGTGATGGAAGTAGACACGAATTATATAACAGGGGTTAGTAAAATCGATGATCAGTTAATTATATTACTTGATCTGGAAAAGCTGCTCAAAAAGGAAAAAATAGAGATTAAAGAAGGAGGCAACAATGGAGAAGAAAATTAATTGCTGGGAATTCAAAAAGTGTGGCAGGGAAAAAACCAATGACTGCCCTGCATACCCGAAAGGTGGAAGGGTCTGTTACCTTGTGGCTGGTACCATGTGTGGAGGAAAGGTGCAGGGATCATATGCTCTGAAGATTAATAACTGCCGGGAATGTGATTTTTACAAAGGAGTGGTTACTGAAAAAACACTTTAATTTAAATTAAGGCTGAGCTTAAAGTTGAGATAGGAGGAAGCCATGAAGTTAAAAATAAGTACAAAACTATTTTTTGGTTTAGGGACTATACTTGCCATAGTAATTGTAATGGCAGGTAGTTTCTATTGGACAATAAAAAATGTTGATCAAACAAAAACAGAAGCCCTTCAGCTATCAGAAATGAATGCGTTTTTTTCAGAAATAATGGTTGATCACTTAAAATGGATGGAGGGACTTTCATCAGGCCTGTTTATGGAAGGGAAAGAATTCAAGGGCAAACTTGATCCTTCTGAATGTAATCTAGGCAAATGGATACTATCATTTAAACCCTATTCAAGCGATATAGAGAAACCATTTAAGGCTTTAGATGCACCTCACAGAAGACTTCATGAAACAGCAGAAAAAGTAGTTTCCGCTTATAAAAGAAACAACAAAGAAAACGCACATGCGATTTTCCTATCACAGACCATGCCTTCAGTTATTTCTGTTCAAGAAAATCTCAATGAAATGAAGGATATCCTGAAAAAAGATCTAGAGACAAAGGATAAACATCTACATGCTACTATTCAAAAAGCTAATACTCTGACCTTTGTATTTGCGATCTTCGTGCTATCTTTAGGTATTTTCGGAGGGACAATTTTTGTAAAAGGACTCAGCAATGGAATTACAAGGCCCATTGAGATAATGAAGAATTCAATGAAAAAAATATCAGATGGAGATCTCTCAGAAGAAATATCTGTTAAGGGCAGTGATGAGATTGTTCATATGGCTGAAGAATTTAATAAGGTAGTAAGAAACCTTAAGAATACAATATCCCATGTTATTAAATCTGCTCTCAATGTTACCATGTCTGCAAATAATGTAGTATCAAATGCAAATTCTCTTTCAAATTCTTCACAGGAAGAGGCATCTGCTATAGAAGAGACTACATCATCAATGGAAGAAATGGCATCAACAATATTGCAGGTCTCTAAGAATACTGAAACTCTTGCAACAAATGCTGATGAAACATCAGCTACAATAAACGAGATGGCTGCTTCTATTGAACAGGTTGGAAAAAACGCTGAGTCAATGGCGGCATCAGTTGATGAGACCTCTGCAACAATAGAGCAGATGCTTACATCAATAGAGCAGACTGCAAAAAATACAGGATCAATGACCAACGCAGTTAGCGAAACATCTTTAATTGTTGAGAATCAGCTTTCATCTATTGAGCAGATTTCGAAAAATACAGATTCCTTAAAAAATATGGTTACAGAAACCTCAACCACCATTGAAGAGATGACAAGGACTGTCACGGGAGTTGCCGACAGGATTGATGGTGCTAATAAATTAAGCCAGAATGTTTATTTTGAAGCAGAAGAAGGTGGGAAAGCAATATACCAAAGTATAGAAAGCCTTCAGAATATAGGAAAAACAACAGAGAAGACCATGGAGATAATACAGAACCTGGGCAAACGCTCAAATGAGATAGGGTCAATAGTTGAAGTAATAGATGAGATTGCAGACCAGACAAATCTGCTTGCATTGAATGCAGCAATAGAGGCTGCAAGGGCAGGGGATGCCGGAAGAGGCTTCGCTGTGGTTGCAGAGGAGATAAGAAAACTCGCAGAGCGTTCTATGGAAGCCACAAAAGAGATCGCAGGAGTTATAAAGCAGGTTCAGGAAGAAACTGGCCAAGCTATAAAGGCAACAGAAGAAACATATCGGGAAGGCAAAGGTGGCATTACATTAGCAGAAAATAGCAAAAATGCATTTACAGAAATAATATCATCTATGAAAGAAAGTTCAGAAGTAATACAGGGCATAGCCAAGTCTGCATCCGAACTAAACAATGCAATAGATCAAGTAATGAAATATGTCGTAGATATGAATGAATCTACTGAAGAGGTTGCAGGTACTGTTAATGCACAGGCAAATGACACTGGCAATATAAGGACTGCCCTCGAAAAAATGAATAAAATGGTTCAGACAGTTAATATATCGGTCAAAGAACAATCCATTGGTGCCAATCAGATACGAGAGGCTTTAGAACGAATGAAGAATATTGTTCATGAGGTAGGACCTGCTATTGGAGAACAAGTTAGTGGAACCAAGCAGATAGTTGAATCAATTGAGATAATACATAAAATGACACAAGATGTTGCTAATGCATCAGCAGAGCAAAAAATTGGAGGTGAGACTGTTGTAACAGCTATGGAGGGAATGGGTAATATCGCAACGGATAACCTCAACCTTTCACAGAAACTGACTGAGATATCCAATGAAACACTCTTTCAGATGGAAAACCTTCAGTATGTCATAAGTAATTTCAGAATACACTCAAATGGCGTTAAAAGATGCTGGGATATACTTAACTGTCCAACTGCTTCAAGGCAAAAATGTCCTGCACATAATTCTCCAGAAGACCGTTGCTGGCTTATCTCAGGCACATGGTGTAAAGGTGCACAGCAGGGTGATGCACGGGCAAAATTGCGTAACTGCATGACATGCAAGGCATTCATGGTTATCCAGGGAGTAGATGACAAAGAAAACTAATTAAAAATTGGATATAATAATATGACAAAAGAACTTCTTGAACTTTTAGAAGGGCTAAGAAGTAAGGATTGGTGGAACAGGTATAAAGTTACTACCGAATTAATTAAGCATCCTGAAGAAGAATATATAGACTTTCTTGAAAATGCCCTTAGAAACAATGAGGATGCTAACATCAGAAATGCTGCAATAGAAATCTATAAGGCCCTTGGCTCAAGAGCCTTTCCATCTATCTTTTCACTGATAAAAGATGATGATCATGAAGTCCGCCTTTTCAGTGTCAATATACTTGGTCAAATAGGTAATAAAGAGGTAATGCCTCACCTTTTTAGAACTATTAATGATCCTGATGAAAACGTAAGGGTTGCTTCTGCCGAGGCTTTGGGCATGATAGGTGATGAAAGTGCATTGCACGCATTAAAAAAGACATTAGATGATGAGCTATGGGTTGCTATGGCAGGTTTACAGGCCATAGGTGAAATTGGAGGAGAGGAAGCATTGAGTATAATTTATGATTGCCTTGAAAAAGAAGAATATCAGGATTTTGCAATTACTGCAATTGCAAAGGCTGGAAATAAGCATTCAATAAAATATCTAACCAAGTTTTTAGATAAAACCGACCATGTATTTAATAAGGAATTGGCGTTAGAAGCTATTGTCAAAATAGCTGAGAGAGAAAGAGTCCGACTAAGACCTGAAAATTTCAGAAATTTTATTCCTATTATAATAGAAACACTTAACTCTCCAGACTTTGAAATGAAAAAATCTGCTTTTATCGCATTATGCTGGTCAGAGGATATCAATGGACTACCCTATTTTATTGAGGCAATCAAGGACAATGAACTTCAGGAATATGCAATAGACGGACTCTTGAGCATTGGAAGAAAAGCAGCGCCCGCAATAGTCGAATCTTTGAAGAATTCTGATGGCAACCACAGGAAAATACTTGCAAAGGTACTGTCTATGCTAGGAGAAAATGAAGCACTCTTAGAGTTTAAAAAAGACGAAAATCCCGAAGTGCGTGTAGAGGTTGCTCTTGCGCTCGGTTCAGTCAAGTCAGCCACATATGTCCGGGCATTATTAAAGATGCTATCAGACCCTTATGAAGAAGTACGATTGGCTGCCCGCAAAAGTCTTGACAATATTAATAAAAGAGAATAGAAATAATGACAGAACATATCAAAGATGGCTTAATGTCTGATGAGGAGTTCCAATTACTAAAAGATCTGGTTAATAGAAAATTCGGAATACTGGTAAAAGGAGATAAGAGATTAACGTTTCATACTAGGATATCGCACAGGCTAAGCATTCTTGGTCTCACTTCATACCGGGACTATTACAACTTCGTTATTGCGGATTCCACGGATGAAGAGTTATATACCATTGCATCTCAAATAACAAATAACGAAACCTATTTTTTCAGAGAAAAGAATCAACTTGATGCCTTTTCTGAAATTCTGAAAAATATAAAAAAAGTGAGGCAGGAAAAAAATCAAAATAAATTAAGGATTTTGTCGCTTGCCTGTTCAACCGGTGAAGAGCCATATACCTTAAATATCATTATTCAGGAAAATGGACTCTTCGTATGGAACTGGGATATTGAAATAACAGGCATTGATATAGATAAAAACGCAATCAAAAAAGCTCAGGATGCCTGCTATACAAAAAATTCGTTCAGGTCCATGAATGGTAATATGAACTTTGTAAAGAGATATTTTTCGGTTCGTGGAGACCGTTATTCTTTAAGGAATCCCTATAAAAATAATGTTAATTTCAGACAAGGCAATATACTTGATAATAATACCTTTGCTGATTTGAATAATACAGACGTTATTTTCTGTCGAAATGTCCTTATCTACATGAGTGAAGATGCAATTAAAAAGATAGTTTTAAATATGTACAACTCCCTTTCGGATGAAGGGTTTCTCTTTTTAGGCTCTGCTGAAAGTCTTATACAAAAAACAGATCTTTTTTTCCCTGAATATACTAACGGCATAATCGTTTACAGGAAAAATGTCAAAAATTAGGGTTCTTATCGTTGATGATTCTACATTTGTCCGTAAAGCGCTCTACAGAATTTTTGAATCAGAGCGTTCGATAGAGGTAGCAGGTGATGCAAAAGATGGTAGAGAAGCAATAGAAAAAGTCTTCGCTTTAAACCCTGATGTCATAACACTCGACGTCATGATGCCCGGGATGGATGGCATCGAAACCCTCAAGATTATAATGGAGAAGAAACCCACTCCTGTGCTAATGCTTTCACAGTTTACCCGTGATGGTGCTGAACTTACATTAAACGCCCTCGAATTTGGTGCAATGGATTTTATTGATAAGTCGACAACTGGGCTGATGGATTTCTCCGGACTCTCAAAAGAGATAATTTCTAAAATTAAGGCAATAGCAGGCAGCAAACCATTAAAGATTACCCCTTCATCAATGGAATCTGATACATATAAAGGTAAAGGAATTATCGATGTGGTTGCTATTGCCACATCAACAGGAGGCCCTCCTGCACTTCAAATGCTTTTGCCAAAATTTCCAAAAGAAATCAGCTTTGCGATCCTTATAGTTCAACATATGCCACACGGTTTTACAGGGTTGCTTGCTAAAAGACTTGATACTATGTGCAATATACTTGTTAAGGAAGCCGAAGATGGCGATAAAATAGAACCAGGTGTTGCCCTCGTTGCACCGTCAGGCCTTCACATGACAGTTAAGAGAGTTCGGGGTTCGGGTAATCCCCTCCATCCCACATCTAATAAATTGGAGAAGAGTTTGATTAATAAAGGCATTAAGGAGGGATTAGTTAAACTTGATGTCGAGCCTTTGGATGTAATACACAAACCATCCGCTGATGTGCTTTTTACATCTGTAGCAAAAAATTATGGAAACCGCTCCTTAGGCTTAATACTTACAGGAATGGGTTCTGACGGCGTAAAAGGGATGAAGGCTATAAAAGAAAAAGGTGGGATAACATTAGCTCAGGACAAGGCAACATCCACCATCTACGGGATGCCAAAAGTTGCAATAGAAAATGGGGTTGTCGATAAGATAATGCCTATAACATCTCTAGCAGAAGAGATACTGAAAAGAGCTTAACCAAGATAAATTCATTAACCAAATCCCAAACTCCAATCATATATGGCTATTATTTGGTCATCGGCAAATTAACTTAACCAAGAGCCAACTTTATATCCTAAAATTCAACAGAACAATTGTGCCTTCACCCTCATTGCTTATTATTTCAATATTCCCTCCATGGTCCTCAACAATCTTTTTGCAGATTGGAAGGCCAAGTCCTGTCCCTTCTTTCTTTGTAGTAAAAAACGGGTCAAATATCTTCTCAAGAATTTCTTTTTCAATACCGGTCCCGTCATCCTTTATAGTTATTACTAAAGTTTTATAATCTTTTTTATGAGCAGTAATATCTATCTTTTTACACCCACTGCTGACAGCATTATCCATGATATTAAGAAAAACTTGAGTTAGTTTATCCATATCTCCCCTGATAATAGCTGAAGGCTGAATCATCAGATTTAAGGCTATATCATCTTTTTTGCTGTTAATAAACCGCCTTATTTTTTCCAATATAATATTCAAATCTGTCTCAACAATATTCAGCTTTGATGGTCTGCTGTAAAGAAGCAGTTCCTCGATAATGTTCTTCAACCGAAAAATCTCTTTAAACATAGCATGTAAAAGGGCCTGATGCTGTTCAGATTGGACTTCCCGCTCCAGGATCTGCACTATAGATGATATGCCAAAAAGCGGATTTCTTATTTCATGGGCAACACCTGCCATAACCTTCCCTAAAGCTTCAAAATGCTGTTTTGCCCTTAGTTCTGATTGAAGTTTTTTTATCTCTGTCAAATCTCTAAATAATACAATAATCCCGCTCTTATTACGCAATGAGTCATAAAGTGGAGAATTGGTATATCCAACAGGAATTCTTTTACCATCTGAAAGTGTTATGTCTATTTCACTGGCAGGACCAAGTTCAGGTAAAAACATGACTTTTATATCAGGATAAATATCAGAAATTTTTTTGCCAATAACATCATGAATATTTATCTTTAAAATTTCTGCTCCTGCCTGATTTATTTTTAAAACAAGTCCTTCGTTATCAGAAACTATTATGCCACTGCTTATATCACTAAAAATTGCATCCGAAAACTCTTTCTCTTCTGTTAGTTCTCTATAAAGCTTTGCAGTCTGTATAGCAGCGGCTGACTGGCTTGCAAAGAGCGAGACGATAGCCTTTTCAGAGTCATTCATGAAAAAATCTTTTGTCTTGAATAAAGTAAAACAGCCACATATAGTTCCTTTGAAATTCAAGGGAACCGCTGCTGCATACAAAAAGCCATTCTTTTCTATAACATCACCGAGACATGCAGCATCCTCAACCTTTATTGTTTCGTAAGGCTTATCTTCTTTTATTGCCCTTCCGATAAAACTCTCATCTATATAAAGCGTTTCTGGTATAATCTCTTTTTCAATATTATATGCACTACCACGATATAATCCTTCATCTCCTCCTTTGAGCCAGATTATTGCTGCATCCATATTAGTAAATATCGCAATATTCGATACAATAGATTCTATAAGCAAATGCATGTCTAAACTCTGAATTGTCTCAACTGATATATCATGAAGTCTTACAAGTCTGCTTATATCTTCTTTCTTACTATCGATAAGCCTCTGGTTTTCTATGGCAGACACTATCTCAGAAGCAATAATTTCAAGCGAATGCAGCAAAGACCTCGTTATCTCTTCGCTGCTGCCAGCTATCAAAATACCCAGGACAGGGAATGCAGCACAGTGAAGACAGCCATAAATCTTTTCCTTTCCAGCCACTGCGTTAGGGCTCCTGCAGAGGGTATTATTTGTCAGCCAGCATCTTTCATCAGTGCTATTATATGCAGGACAATCTTCAAGTATGCATAGATTAATCTCCCAGCATCTTTTCCTTCGATGAGAAAGTAGCGGAATAATGACAACATCAGTGTGTACACCTGATATGCCAATATCTGCTGCATTTTTTACCACAGATCTTGCTTCCCTGAATACCTTTGCAAATTGATGATCACCTGCAAGTGCTATTCCCATTGAATATGTACTAATATTGATATCCTTTATAAACTCTTGCGAGAAAACACCTTTCTCTTTGTCTGCAAGGCAAAGTGCTGAATATCCGTTGACCGTCAATTCTCCGATGGCCTGTAAAAACTGCTCAATAATCTCCTCCAGTGTGAGATTACCTTTGAATACCGCAATTGACTGTTCAGTAATTACCCTGAGTTCTTTTGTTTTCTGCATGACTATCTCTTCTAAATTCATATGTGAGTTTTCCAAGCTTTCTGCCATCTGATTAAAACAAGATGCAAGTTTGCCGATTTCATCGTCACTTTTTATTTCTATTCTATGGTCAAGTCCGCCAGCTTTCAGGATTTCAGCCCCTTCATTCAAAACATTGATGGGTTTCAATATTATCTTCCTCATTATAACTATAAGGAATATTTCACTAGTTAACCCTAAAAATAAAGCAAAAAATAAAAGCCGTTTTGCTGTTTCATTAACTTCGTCCTGTGCCTGTTTCATTGAAGTTTTTATAATAATCATACCCCTTGTCTTATCTTCAGGGCTATGACATCTATAGCACTTTTTATCATTTTTTAGGGGTATATAGAAAACAATGTCACTATCAGATTTTATGTGTGTTTTCGTCTGGCCAGAGAATATTTCTTCAGGCACAGTAATATCAGTTTTGAATGCAGGCAATCCATTTACTCCCGCAATCCCAACCTTTATTCCTTCGGTCTTGTTAAATATCTTAATATGCTCTATAGTTTTTTTGGGGTCATTTTCAAGCATTGTTAATTTGAGAGTTTCTGTAATTGTATCAGCAGTTTTCAAGGAGTTTTTATAATAGAAGTCAAATATTATATCTTTTTCTCTCTGGAGAATGAGGTATGTTAGAAGTCCAAAAAATACGACTACACCGGCAAGAAGAATCCAGAAAAATTTTCTACTTAAACTTTCGATCTTAGCACACCCTTATATTAATTAAATTTAAATAGGACTTAATATTATATATAGTTTCTTTGTTATCTAGTTATCCATTTTATAGCTTATTTAGTATAAGGTCAACCCTGCCCTGAAGTTTACAATCCAGGATTTTGTGCTATATAATAAAACCTTCTGGGGAGTAGTGTAAGGGCAACACGGCAGACTCTGGATCTGCTTATAGGGGTTCGAATCCTCTCTCCCCAGCCAGCCCGTAAAATCCCGCAGGGATCACGGGCTTGTCTCTTGGTGAACGAGCCCTTAGAATTTGCTGTATCATGGGCGATGTTCACTTTACGGAGCTGACACGTGATGAGCTGAGTCCGAACGGGCGGTGCGAATTTTACGTGTCATTCTAAGATCTCTTGCAGGAATTTAATATAAATAGCCTCGTAACTTTCTTATATAATTACGGAGCATATTTTTTTATTATCTATAATGTTCTACATTTATATATTACATAGTGAAAAAGATAAAAAACTTTATACTGGTTATACCAACAATATCAAACGTCGCATTATAGAACATAATGGAGGCAAGGTTGAATCCACAAAAAATCGTCGTCCCCTCAAATTAATTTATTTTGAAGCTTATATTGAAAAAACCGATGCTAAAAATAGGGAAATTTTCTTAAAAAGTGGCTCTGGCAAAAGATACCTAAAAAAACAATTAAAGTTCTATTTTAAGAAAAACGGATTAATTTGAAAATTTCGTGATTTAAAAACTTTTATCTTCACTATTTCTTCGTCTAAAAAGTCAAGTTTATGATATTTTTACATTTATGGATTGTATTTGGTAAGATTATTCTGTTCTGATTTCTGATTATCGGGATAAAGCGGTCCCATCGTCTAGTGG
>CAYFQB010000041.1:0-2376 GCA_964345225.1 uncultured Nitrospiraceae bacterium
TATATGGGTCACCTGAGACAACATGGTAATCGGTGAATCTATATTGGAGACCTGTTGAATAACCGCCTTTGAAATCATATTCTCCGGAGGCGGAATATACCGTTTCTCTTATCTTAAGCCTGGAAAATGTGGCTACGGATACAGGCTGCAGGAGATTTGGCTCAGATGGAGAAAATGTTCCGCTGCTCGTTGTATGGCTCACACCAGCATCGAGAGTTATGTTATCTTTAGGAATATAAGTTATATCAGCCGAATAATTATGTGCGATATCTTCATAAGGGACTGTGAAATCAGTATATGGATTACCTACATTATCATGGTATTCAATATCCTGCTCTGTCTTATTGTGTATATATGCATAGCTGGTTGTAACTGAAAGATCATTAAGTACAATGAAGGTAATACTGCCAAAAAGCCTTTTTCTTGTTACATCCCTGTCATCAGGTTCATCTGTGTCAGCAAAATGCATGTCATCCCGCTTCTCCTTTGCTAAACTATAGCTTAATAGCGTATTTAACTTCTGCAGCGGTATCCATGAAACAGAAATCTTGCCTTCATTTGAGTAATCAGGTTCAATGTTGTATGCAGGGTTGCTGATATCCTTATGAGTGTATTTTGCCTTTAGTGTTAAACCCTTTATAACTCTAAAGTTTGCTGATAGTGATGCAGTATTTTTTTGTGTTGACTTTGGAATATCCCATTCTTCAGCATTTTCTCTGCGGATATCATCATAGGTATATTTTGCCCTTAAACTTAATCCTGATACAGGCCTGTATCTTCCGGTTAATGAAACACTGTCGGTTTTTGAAGAGATGGAGTTCTTTGGAGCATTAACACCATCATAGATTATTGTTGTTGATTGATCTTTTGTTTTAATCTTGGCAGTGTCAGGATTATCCAAGTCAATATCTTTATGCCTGTACCTCAGAAAAAATGCCAGCTTTTTTGATGCCACCCATGCAACCTCTCCAGAGCCTATGAAATAATCTGACTCTGCACCGCTATATTTATTCTCCCTGTCCTTTGATGAAAGTGTTGCTGAGGCAACGATTCTTCCTGTGTATGATGTATGGAGTTTAAGTGTATTTGATGAGCCTTCAAATTCTGAAATACGATTATGGGGATATATGCCTGCATCTCTTCCAACAGGTCCCAAAGCCATTGTATACGGGTCATATAGAACCTCATCTCCTCCTACATCAAATCTTTTTTCACTATGTGAAAATTCTATCTCTACAGGGCCAAGATGGCTGTTTGTTCCTATTATAATATCTTTTGTCAACCAGTCGATTTCCCTCTCCTGTGATGTTCTGTTCTGATCGTTAAACCAGCCTGAACCAATGTAGTTCCTCTGCTGGGTTGTTCCGTCTTTGTCTACGACCTTTGCATTAAGGTATAGGTGCGCTGGGAAATTAGGCGTCTTGAATCTAATGAAAGCATTGGTAAAACCAACCTTTATCCCGTATTCTTCACCTGAGTCCATGATGGTAACCCCGGGTGCTACAAGCCTGGTGTTTTCAAGATTGTGGAATAATGTATTGTTTATTCCCCTGAAAAGCAGGATATCCTTAAATGAGTAGCTTATATCGCCGTAATAGTCCTTTTCGTTTTTTATATCTAATTCAAGATGGAATCTATGAGGGAATTTAAAAATCCTTAGCTCTCCGCCTAAAGTTATGGAGCTATGCAGGTATTCAAACTCGTCTGCCCTTTCTGAGTCGCTGATATCAACAAGCCGTAATCCTCCGAATATATTTATTTCGGGTTCTATCAAGGGAAATTTATATATTTCTTCTTCAATGATTTCGTCTGTACTTATTTCCTCTGCTGAGGCAGTGGATAAAAGGACAGGCAATATAAGCAAAAATAATAGTAATAGTACTTTCCTCATTTAATCCTCCGTTTTTAATGAATAAACATTCCGCCACCTACAGAAGGAATATCGGTTCCGTGAATCTGAGAATGGCAGTATGTACATCTTGTATTAAATGCTGCCTTTGATTCAGCTGAAGAAGCGCTTGTTGTCCTGTGTCCTGCATGGCACTGAAGGCACAGGAAAGGTTGACGAATATTAAGAAGATTATCGTTTACCGAGCCATGCGGGCTGTGGCATACACTGCAGTCCTCAGTAAATTCAGCATGCTCATATACGTAAGGTCCTTCCTTTTCTGCATGGCACTGGGTGCATGCATCTTTTACAGTCATTCCCTTCAGCATATAATCGCTTATCGAACCGTGAGGATCATGGCAGCCTGTGCAGCCAATCTTTTTTTCATGTATAGGATGGTGGCTCGGCAATGAAAACTCTGCCTTAACATCAAGATGACACGATTCGCACATATCTTCCATATCCTTCAGCCTGACAGTTAAATCATA
>CAYFQB010000042.1:0-1718 GCA_964345225.1 uncultured Nitrospiraceae bacterium
TTTAAAGCTGATATTTTTCTTGCCTGATTTTCTGCACAAAGCAAAGCATAGTTATTAGAAAACGCACCATCATTGAAAATTGCTTCTAATATATTATTTATGATAGTTGTACTAATAGCTCCGCCAGTTGTATCGATGTTACCACTCTCCATGAACTGAAGAATTCCGCCCATTGATCCATTTTCTGCCGATGCTCTTGCAACTTTCCGTCCATAAATAACAGCATTATTCATTTCCCTCATAATATCGATCATTTTATTCGATACCTGATAATCAAGCGCATTTTCAAGACCGTATTTTTTTACAGCCTGTGCCGTCCTTGAAATTTCTGCAACCCTTTCAAATATTTCTGTATAGTTATAAGCCATATCTGGTTCTTGTCCTGTTCCTGTTCCTGCTGAAGATTTTTCATTCAGCGGTGAACTAACGAGAAATACTTTATCTCCCACAACGAGAGTAACACCAGTACTTCCGCCATAATCCCTTACAAGTGTTAGATCGGTAGCCGAATCGACACTTGTGATTTTACAGATTTCAGTCCTGGTAATATCAGCCGAGGTCGTAAACCTCAATAATGCTCCCGCTCTCATTCCTGCTGTACTTGCTACATTTATACCAGTTCCATCTCCATCAGTGTCAAAAGATGATATTGTAGTTTGTACTGGTGTAAGTTCGTCTTCCATCCATTCTTCTTTTGTGTTAGTAGCATTTACCCCTGTTGGTATGAGACTTAGAAAAGTTGGAAAACTTGCACGCAATTGGTCGAATACCTCAACCACGCTGCGCACTAAATTTTGGTATTCATACGAATATCCATTTGGTATTGATGTTGGCATTTGTTATCCTCCTATTTTATATTTTGCCTTTTTGCCTTCAATGTTTCGAGTAGATTACCTATTACGCTCTGCGTATTTCCGAACGGCACCTTGACCGTATCTGCATTACTAACTTGTGGGCTTCCACGCCCTGTACTTTGGGTGTTATCCACCGACGATTTAGCCGGCGGTCTGTTTTCTATTAATTTTTTAATGAATAAAATCTTGTCTGAAATTGACATTGTTTTTGAGGATAATTCAAATATCTCTTTCTCCGGGTCCGTTAGAGTAGGAAGTATTTTTTCAATCTCAACTTGACATTCTTTTTCAAAGCTTTCTTTGAACCTTTTCAAATCTCCATAATCACCAGTCTCCTCTTTTAATTTATTATATGCCTCTTCCCATTCTTGATTTGCTTCAAGCTGTTTTTGTTCATTCAATTTCCTTTCATCTGCATTTTTTTGAATTTGTTCTTCCAATTCTCTTTGTTTTAACCTTCTAGTTTTTGCCTCTCCTCTTGTCTCATGTATTATGTCAACTAATTCTTTTACAGATAATTTCTCCAGACCATCTTTGTCACCATCTCCATTATTATTATCCGTATCAACCCCTGTCGGAGCCGGAGACTGATTGTCTGTAGTTTTTACGGCGTTGCCGTTATTATCCGGGTCTGCCGTTGCCTGTTGCGCTGTCTGCGCATCTTTTGGTTCTGCCATTTTAAAAACTCCTTATTTTAATTTTTTTAAAAAACATCTCCACCTGTATTATTTTTCAGAATAGATTTATTAATCTTATCAAGTGCCGCACTTGTTTCTTTTGCAGTCTTATAATAAGTTCTTTCTGTTTTATATTCTCTTTTTTCTCCCTGTCCTTCATGCCAAACATGATTTATTATGTATCCAT
>CAYFQB010000043.1:0-74083 GCA_964345225.1 uncultured Nitrospiraceae bacterium
CCCCGAAAAGAAACTCATCCTTTCAACGGGGTAAAAACTCCCCCGTATACGGGTTACCCCGTTCTACGGGGTCAAACAGTAAAAATTCGTCCCGACTTCTCGGGAACGCTTATTTCGCCTCCCGAAAAATTCGGGATAAAATGACGGGATACCCAAAAATTTCCCTATGTCCGCTCAAGAAACATGTCCAACTATATAACATGTATACCTGCTTCAAACAAATTTTTGGGGATAATACTATAAGTATAGTATATTTAAACTGGCGAGTAAACGAAGAGAAAGGAAATCTTATTAAAGAAAGCACAGACAAATACAGACTAAAAAATATCTTAGAATATATTAATAAAAAAGAGGTATTGATTTTTCCTTATACAGGCATGCTACGGTAAAGCGAAAAATTGACCTCGGGCTGGAAGAGAAAGACTCCAAGAATTATGAAGCATATTTTCGCTATCTCAAATCAAATCCTGATGAAATTAACGACCTTATAAATGCCCTGACTATAAATGTCAGCAACTTTTTCAGAAATCCGCTGGTCTATGAATTACTCTATTCATTAGTTCTTCCTGAACTGATATCGGCATTCAGATTCCTCAGGATATGGAGCATAGGCTGTGCAAACGGGGAGGAACCTTATTCAATAGCTATCTTGTTAGACGACCTTCTTAAAAAAGAGCGGGGAGGGATTGCTGCTAAAATAATCGTTTCAGATATAGATTCCAGAGCCCTTGAAAAGGCTCAAAAAGGAGAATATAAAGAAAGCGATATTTTAGAAGTGAAAAAGAAATATGTAGACACCTAACAGCATTAGAGTGAGTTTTGATAAGTTTCTTCTGCATATTTCCCATAATAATCGATTCAAGCTTTATATATAAGGACTATCACTTATCAGCAACAAGTAGTAAGTATAGATTATTTTCTGTTAAAGTTATTAATTATGAACTATCAAAAAATAACAAGCCCCTCAAACCATAGGATCAAAGAGGCACTAGATATAAAAAATAAAAGGGCAAAATACAGGCAGACCGCTTTTCTCATTGAGGGCCCGCATCTTGTAGAGATGGCTCTATCATCAGGCATCGGGATTAAAAAGGTTTTCTTTACCAGGACATTCTGCAAAAAAAGAGAAGCTCAGAAGCTTTTACGGAAGGTATCGAAATGTTCGCGTGAGATTTTCGAGGTTACTGAGAATATAATTAATAAACTGGCTGACACTGAAACCCCCCAGGGTATTGTTTCCGTCGTATCCTGCGGGACTTTATCGCTTGATGAGCTTTCATTTCAGAAAAATCCTCTTTTGGTTGTAATCGACGGCATACAGGACCCTGGTAATCTAGGCACGATCATCCGTACTTCCGATGCCGCAGGAGTCGACGGGATCATTCTTCTGCCAGGTACATGTGATGCTTTTATTTCAAAGACTATAAGGGCTACAGCAGGAAGCATATTTAATGTGCCGATTGTATTTTCAGATAATGATTCCTTGAATAGATGGTTTAATAAAAGAAATCTACAACTAATAGCTACATCTGCTGAGGAAGATAAATCTGTCTTTGACGCAGATTTGACACGGCCAACTGCAATAATTTTGGGAAATGAGGCTCATGGTGTAAGCAGGCAGCTCAAGCATTCTGCCGATCTGATTTTAAAAATACCGATATACGGAAGGGCTGAAAGCCTTAATGTCGCGACATCTGCAGCAGTTTGCCTTTATGAGGCAGTAAGGCAGAGGAGATCGAAAAAACCTTAAAAGTCATTAGTCACTTGTTCATAAGAAAAGTAGGAAGTAGGGAGTAGGCAGTAGGCACTGAAAAACAGGTAAAGGACTAGCATCGCAGGGAGCAGGGAGCATTGTGCAGGGCGAATCCTTCGACAGGGACCTCGAGTGAGCAGTTCGGCCGGAGCTCACTATCGAAGGCCTCGGTCGAACTCCTCAGGACTAAAAAAGTAGGAAGTAAGCAGTAAGCAGTAGGGACGAAAGACGTAACAGAAAACCGAAACGGGCCTCGTAACCGTTAGACGTAACCTTTTAGTTCTCAAATAGTAGGCAGTATGCACTAAGCAGTAGGGCCGACAGACGTAACCGATAACCGAAACGGGCTTCGTTACCGTAACCGTTAGACGTAACCTTTTAGTTCTCAAATAGTAGGCAGTATGCACTAAGCAGTAAGGAGCAAATAGAATAATTCGGAGAATTAAATTGTCCTTAAACCAGATAAACCAGATTATGATATAGTCTTTGTTTATATTATTCTACTTTAGGATGATATTTTTCTACGCATTCAGGACATAGACCGTGACTAAATTCTGCTTCTTAATGCTTCTGGATGTAGTCTTCAACTTGATCCCAACAGCCTTCATCATCGCGTATTTTTTGCAGTAACTACATATAGGAAGGAATCCACTCAGCATCTTGACCTTGCCAAGTGCCTCTTGGAGCTTATAGATTAATTCTTCACGTTCCTCTTCCATCTGTTTGCGCTCTGTGACGTCACGCCAATAACCAACTATTTCCAATGGATTGCCGGCTTCATCATACATCAGCTTCAGTTCATCATGCATCCACCGATATGTCCCATCCTTGTGCAAAAAGCGGTATTCATGAACATGATATCCGGTTTCAAGCAAGTTTTGCAGTCTATCTATAACCTGTTGCACATCTTCGGGATGCATATTGTCAATCCAGAACCTGGAATTTTCCGTGAACTCCCGTGGTTCGTAGCCAAGTTGTACGTTGATGTTTTCACTGACAAATGTAGCTCCGTAATCACCAGAAGCTTTGCACGTATAAATTACTGTTGGACTTGCCAGAAGCAGCCGTTTAAGCCTGTCATTTGTTTCCTGTAATTTGTCATACATCTGCTTGAGCACAGTAACATCTCTGACTGCGGTTACCCTTAAAGTGCGCCCTGAATAAGGTATGGCTTTGCCGCATACTTCAACAGGGAAAAGTGTTCCATCTTTTTTAACACAGACTGATTCATATGGTTTTTCATATCCAGATAGTATTTTATTTATAACATCTTCTTGATATTCTGGAGCCACTAATTTTGACACATGCATCCCTTTAAGTTCATGGATCTCATATCCGAACATGCCAGCAAATGTTTTGTTTACATCAAGTATAATGCCTTTTTCGCTGATTGCAATTCCTTAAAGAATTTTTCTTTTGTCTCGTCTGAATTCTTCATATTCTCCTTATAAAAAGACAGAAATTCATAATAATCATACACTTAAAAATAGCTGAAATCTATTAAATAACATCAAATTTCTATTCTGCAGATTTCAGGAAAAAGTTATAGTCCTTACAACACTCAATTTAACTTTTAAAACTCTTTAAATACTTTTGCGAGGGAATCTCCTTCGACGTGCATTCTGAACTCATTGAAATAACCGAAGGGCGTCAGCATTACTGTATAACCTGCCCGGGCAAGCCTCTCCCGGACATCATCGAGCAGGGACTTTGCAAATTCAGGAGATGATTTAGTCGAAGCCAGGTGGTTGAAAGAGTGCAGTACAATATTTTTTGTATTGAATTTTCCTGCGAGCCATTTTGTATTCTTGACAAACTTCTGGACTACACTGTTATATTTTGTCGCATCTTCTGCCTCGCAGTGGAAAAACATTACAACAGCATTTGCCATTGCTTCTTCTTTATCTTCATCGGGGACATCAAGCAGGGTCTTGGAAGCTGTTTTGTACCACCATTCTCTTGCATAAAACATCAGAAGTTTCATTTTTATAAAAGGGTCCGGGGATTCAAGGATTCGAGGGTTCGAGGGATTACACTTAAATCACTGCCTGTTCGCTTCTCCGAATCGAGGCGAGCAGGCAAGACTGGCTAATTGAATCCTATATTTTCCCTTTAAAACTATCATAACTTAACTTTACTTTACCATATCTCACTTTTTTTGTTGATTGCTTTAGATAAATACCGCTTTAATAGGACAAAATTTCTAAGATGTTATATCATTTACTATCATGAATAAAGATCTTTTAAAAGGGTTTCTTAATGCTGCTGTAACTGCTGCAAGGCTTGCAGGAGATATTATAATCAAAAACCTCGGTCACCTCTCAACAAGTGATATCCAGACAAAACAGGCATCTGATTTCGTGACAAAAGTGGACAGATGGTCTGAGGCTGTAATTATGCAGACAATACGGGGAAAATTTCCTTCACATTCTTTCCTGGCCGAGGAAACAGTAAAACATGTCGAAGATGATAATTACCTGTGGATTATAGACCCTCTTGACGGCACAACAAATTACATCCATGGATTTCCGATGTTTTCTGTATCCATTGCCCTCAAGTATAAAAGAGAGATAATATTGGGTGTCATCTTCGACCCGACAAGAGACGAGCTGTTTCACGCCTTGAAGGACAGAGGGGCATTTTTAAATAATTCCCCTATACATGTATCGGATATCAACAAACTTCAGAACTGCCTTATCGCAACCGGCTTCCCTTTCAGAAAAAAAGATATAATTGACCTCTATCTTAATGCATTCAAACTTATCTTCGAAAGAGTAAGTGATATAAGGCGTGCTGGCTCTGCAGCATTGGACCTGGCATATCTTGCATCAGGAAGGTGTGATGCTTTTTTTGAACTTAACCTGAGCCCTTGGGATGTAGCTGCCGGAAGCATTCTCATAAAGGAAGCGGGAGGCATTATTACCGACTTTGGCGGAGGTGAAGAATATCTTTCAACCGGCAATATAGTTGCGGGTAATAAATATATTCATAAAGAGCTCTTAAAAATTATTATGGATGTTTTCAATACTGAGAGTTAGAACAATACCCTTTTGTGTTAGCGGGGGTGATGATTATTTCATTATATGTCTGCTGCCCTGTTTTAAAGTCCTGTCGGATGGTCGATAAATTCCACTTCTAGCCCGAATCTTCTCCTGAGCATCTGCCCAACAGCCCTGATCCCGGGTGTCTCCGTGGCATAGTGACCTGCAAATACAAGGTTTACATTCATTTCCTCTGCAAGGGTATATGCACTGTGTGAAGGCTCTCCTGTAAGCAAAGTATCTATTCCATATTTTTCTGCATCATTTATTGCAGACCAGCCTCCTCCTGAGACAACACCAACATCCCTTACCTTTCTTCCGAAATTTATTGCAGAAGATTCCGTTCTCAGTACCCTGTCAACCTTTGATGTGAATTCCTTAACCGAAATACTGTTTTTGCACCTGCCCCAGTAACCAATCTTTTTACCATGGTACTCACCGAATTCACCCTTTTTACTTATGGACAGGAGCTTTAGAATCTGTATGTTATTGCCGTATTTTGGATGGTAGTCAAGTGGAAGGTGGCATGCATAGAGTGAAATATCCGAGTCAAGAAGGGTTTTTATCCTCTTTTTCATCACGCCTCTTACAGCCTTTATGCCGCCCCATATCAAACCATGATGCACGATTAAGAAATCGACACCTCTCCCTGAAGCCTCTCTGAATACAAATTCGCATGCATCAACTGCAATGCCTGCCCTCTTAATTCTTTCTTTGCCTTCAATCTGAAGGCCGTTTGAGCTTTCATCTTCGGGAAACTCATTGAGGTTAAGCTCACTATCAAGAAATGAGACAAGTCTTTTAAGTTTTATTTCCTTCACTTGATAAGATCATGCCTTGCAGATACCATCGAGATTGAACTTATAAGTGCCCCACTCTTTGCACTCCTTGCATCTACCAGACCATTCTTCAGAGCTATACCCGCAGTTTTTACAGCAGTATGGAAGTCTGAGCGACCTTTTAAGATCAAGGACCTTTTTAAATTCCTTGGCTGCATTTTCAGGCTCGTTCCTCCTCATATAAATATTACCCAGCAACTTGTTCAGTTCTAAATATGATGCTCCGCCAGTATCAATGCTTGTCAGGGTCTCAAAGGCATCATCAATCATTTCCAGCCTGTAGAAAAGTTTACTAAGAAAAAATTTGCTTATCTGGTCATTCGGATCTTTTGAGATGCTGTTTTTATAAATCCTTATAAGTCTTGCCGGTTCACCGAGACTGATGAGAAGGTCTTCAAGTCTTGCCAGAACTATCTTTGAAGAGGTATTCTCATAAGTCTTTTCTAGCAGGTTAATCGCACCTTCGCTTTCACCCTCTCTCAGCATAACTTCAGCAATGCCGAGTGTAGCCGGGATGAAGTCCTTATCTATGCGAAGAACAGCCTTAAATGCTTTTTTGGCCTTTTCCAGCTGGTTGTTTTCAAGACTATATCTTCCGTATTCGTATTCGTAGCCTGTTAAATTCTGATTTTCCCTTTTCTTGTCTTTCTCTGTATGCTCATGTTTTATAATCGACTTTTGCAGGTAAATAATGTCATCCCATCTCCCCTGCTTTTCCAGTATGTTACGCTTTTTGTACATAGCGGTCAGGTTTGAATCATCTATTTCAAGAATATCTTCAAGGCATTTTAGTGCTTCAGACCACCTGTTTGTTTTTTCCATGAGATTCACCATTGAGAAAATTGTCTCGGGATTCTGGGGCTCTACGTTCATAGCCCTCTGATAATAATTGCTGGCTTTTTGATAATCATCTTCCGCTGAAGAAATGTCTCCTAGCCTTAAAAGTGAGTCTATATGCCCGGGCTCTTCAACAAGTACCTCCTCCAGTAACTCCTTGGCAACATCTTCATTATGTGCAAGGAGAGAATTAAGAGCCTTGGAATACAACTCCTGCACCTTCACTTCCCGTTTCTGTTTCTTCTGGTACTGCCAATTGTCAATAAATCTTTTTGTGTCTCTTATAGCAAAAACAATAAGTGTAACAAGGAAGCCCATTGCACTGGAAAAAAGTATCAATGCGATCTTTGGAATTTCATAAACATTGCCAAAAGGAACTTTTATGCTTGTTGCTTCTTTATTATCAATGGCAAATAAGGCCAGCACAGCAAGAAAAAGAATTAAAATAAGTATTGATAACTTGCCCATTAGTGATGGTATCCCCTTTTATGTATTATTGTAAATGCCCTGTATATCTGCTCAAGCAGAAATAAACGCGACATCTCATGGGTAAAGGTCATTTTTGAGAGTGCAATTTTATTCCGGGCCATTTTCTTGACTTTTTCGGATACACCGTATGTCCCTCCAAGTACAAATTTAATTGAAGGTCTGTTTTTATCGATGAACTCTGCAAATTCAACAGAGGAAAAGTTACTCCCCTGTTCATCAATAAGCACATAAGGAACCTTTAGATTTAATATTCTTTCTCCCTCTTTCTCAACCATCCTTCGTGTATCCTTACCCTTCTCTTCTTTAATCTCTTTTATGCTTACATCAGCATATGGCTTTAATAACTTTAAATATTTCCTTGTAGCATCAATTACGAACTGCTCTTTTGTCTTTCCCACCCATATCAAGCTTATTTTCATAAATCTCTATGATTTTTGCATCCATCCAGAGTTTTTCAAGTTCGTAGTAAGCCCTTGTTTCTTTCTCAAAAACATGTATTATGACATCGCCAAAATCAAGAAGCACCCAGTGGCTATAATCAAGACCCTCGATTCCAAGGGGCTTTATGCCTTTCTTGGATAATTCCTGTTCTATGTATTCTGAGATAGCCCTGACCTGAGTTGTACTTTCTCCGGAGCATATTACAAAATAGTCAGCAATTATTGTAATACCGCTTAGCTCAAGGATTATTGAATCTACTGCCTTCTTCTTTAGTGCTGCCTCAACAGCCTTGAGAGCTAAATCTCTACTTTTTAAAGGCGTATCCTCCTTCCACAAAATAAATTGAAAAAAGAGAAAAGGGGAAATATGAACATCCTGTTTCTTAACTTTTTATTGCTTATTTCTTAAACCTTATTTCTTGAACTTTACGCCGTCAGAAGAGAGAAGTTCTTCTAACGGGGGTTATTTATACAGCCTATTAGAAATTATATAAGATTCGACATCCTCTGGCAACATGTATTTTATGCTAAGCCCCTCTCTTATACGTTTTCTTATGGATGTCGAAGAGATACCTATAGGTGTAACTCTCAACAGCACAAGCTCATTGTGTGATTTTAATCTGGCTGTATAAGATTCTATTTTGCCCCTGTCGAGTCTATTGAAAATCTCTTTTTTTAAATCAATATATGGCGAGGAAAGCAACTCAACAAACTTACTATCCGGCCTTGAAACCACAGCAAAGTTTACAAGGGAGATTAGTTTTTCCGGCTTCCACCAGTTAGGGATATCAAGGAATGTATCTATGCCAAGCATGAAATACAGTACAGAATCGCTGTAAAGCTTTAAAAGTTTCTCTAATGTTTTCACTGTATAGGACTTTCCGCTCCTTGAACATTCGATATCAAGGACATCAAATAAACGGTTTTTTACAATGGCCAGCCGGATCATCTTATATCTGTGTATAGCACCTGCAATGTCTTTTGTTTTGACAGGAGGATTTCCAGAGGGTATGAACAGAATCTTATCGAGGTCAAGCATCTCCCTGGCCTCATCGACTGCCCTTAGATGACCGTAATGTACTGGATTGAATGTGCCGCCGAAAATGCCTATTCTCATCTAATTATAATTCATTGAGAATGCTGTTCATCCTAGAAATTCAAGATTTAAGATTTTCAATTTCAATTTTCAATATTCTCTGCCTTTGCACTTTAGCAAACTAAAAGGTTACGTCTATCGGTTACGGTAACGATGCCCGTTTCGGTATTCGGTTACGTCTGTCGTCCCTACTGCATACTGCTCGACTGAGCCATTCGGCCCTAGACTTCGTCGAGCTCAGTCGAGACGCTCACGCCGAGGGCTCGCCGAAGTCTTCTTACTTCCTGCTTTTTCTGTTAGCACCCTGCATTCTTCACTCTTCATTCTTCAATTACTATCACTCCCTGAGTTGGCCGTTACCAAATACAATAAACTTTGTACAAGTCAGCTCCTCTAGTCCCATAGGACCTCTTGCATGTATTTTATCAGTAGAAATGCCTATTTCTGCACCAAGTCCAAACTGGAAACCGTCATTAAGACGAGTCGATGCATTGACAAAAACCGCAGATGAATCAACTTCCCGCAGGAACCTCATCCCTTTGTCATAATCTTTTGTGATAATCGAATCGGAATGGGCCGAACTGTATTTTGCAATATGCTCCATTGCCTCATCTATATCTTTCACAACCCTTACATTAAGGATCAGGTCGAGATACTCGTTATAATATTCTTCCTCTTTTACCTGCTTGATAGAGGGTTTAAACTTCCTGGTCTCGGGACATCCTTTAATAGTCACACCAGCCTTTTTAAACCTATCTAACATACGTGGCAGGAAACTCTTTGCAATCTTTTTATCAACAAGCATCGTCTCCATTGCATTGCAGGTTCCCGGTCTCTGCACCTTTGCATTAAAGCTTATATCTTCTGCCATTTTAAGATCTGCATCGCTGTCAATAAAAACATGACATACCCCTTTATAGTGTTTCAGCACTGGTATGCGTGAATTTTCTGTCACTGCCCTTATAAGACCTTCCCCTCCTCGAGGAATAATAAGGTCAACAATTACCTCAAGCTTCAACATCTCCATTATTGCTTCCCTCTGGGGAATATCAATAAAAGTAATTGCTCCTTTATCTATACCTTCTGTCCTTGCAATATCTCTTAGAATTCTTACAATTGCCTTATTCGAATTTATTGCCTCAGATCCTCCGCGCAGGATTACCGCATTACCTGCCTTAAGACACAGACTTGTTGCATCTGCTGTAACATTAGGACGGGACTCATAAATAATCCCTATTACTCCGATTGGAACACGCATTCTCCCAACCGTCATTCCATTCGGCCGCTTCCACATTCTGGTAACCTCCCCAACCGGGTCAGGAAGAGCTGCAACCTCAATAAGCCCCTGTGACATCTCACTAATGCGCTTATGATTAAGTGCGAGCCTGTCTATCAATGATTTTGAGAGGCCCTTCTTCTTTGCAAAGGCTATGTCTTTTGAATTTTCTCTCATGAGCTCTTTTGAACGCTTTTTTAGGGCTTTAGCCATCTTTAAAAGTGCAGCATTTCTCTGTTCTGAAGACGTCCTCGCAATTGAGCGGGCACCCCTTTTAGCCTCTTCAGCCTTAGATAAAATGAATGCCTTTATATCCATCTGAACATCCTCCTAAATGATAATTGAACACTATGCATTATAGCATAATTACAGAGACAATCCAGATACAGAATAATACTAATAAATGACAAAAGCGAAAAGGGCATGGCGCAGGGAGCAGGGTATAAAAAGTAAGAAGTAGGAAGTAAGCAGTAAGCAGTAAATTAAAAGAATAAAGGGCAAAAAGTAAGGGGTAAGTAGTGAGGAGTAAGGAGCAGGGTATAAAAAGTAAGAAGTAGGGGGTAAGCAGTAAGCAGTAAAAAAACGATATGTGCACAACGCTTTCTTTTCTGTTTACTGCCTACTCCTTAGTGCCTACTGCCTACTTTTCTTATTAATAATGACCAATGACATTAACAGGGCGGGCCTCGCCCTGTCTCAGTTGGATTCGCTGAGGCGGAGAATTTGGTGCTTGGTCATTTTTCATTCATAAAGTTATAATGTTTTTATGCCACGCATAAAAATCCTTCGCCCGGATCTGCGCAATAAAATCGCTGCAGGCGAGGTCATAGAAAGGCCGGCCTCTGTGGTTAAGGAACTTATTGAAAATTCTATAGATGAGAGAAGTACTGATATCAGAATAGAAGTGCTTTATGGCGGCAAACGACTTATAAGGGTCTCTGACAATGGTGTTGGAATGGATAAAGAGGATGCACTTATTGCTTTTGAAAGACATGCGACGAGCAAACTCCTTCAAGAGTCTGACCTTCTTAATATCAGAACACTGGGTTTCAGGGGTGAGGCTCTGCCTGCTATTGCCTCTATCTCTAAGGTCAAACTTCTTACAGGAACAAAAGTCTCTGCATCAGGGATATCTCTTGAAATACATGGAGGAGCGCAAAAAGAGATTAAAGAATCACCACCTTCTACTGGCACATCCTTAGAAGTAAAGGATCTCTTTTATAATACTCCTGCGAGGAAAAAATTTCTAAAATCCAATAATACAGAGCTTTATCATATTATTGATGCAGTTACCAAAGCAGCTATTTCACATCATAACATAAGTTTCAGTCTCACAACAGATCACCATGAGACGATGAACCTTCCTGTAGCATCAGGGTTCAAGGAGCGTTTAATTCAGATTTTTGGCACTGAATTCGTTACTGAGTTATCTGAGATAAAATCTGAAACTGAAGATATTTCATTAATTGCCTTTGTTTCAAATCCCCAAAATTTCAGAAAAAGCAGGGGTAATCAGTTTATCTTTATTAACAAAAGATCTGTAAAGAACCCTTCAATCTCATATGCAGTCTATAATGCATTTGAGGGGATCCTGCCCAAAGACAGACACCCGGTATTTTTCGTTTTTCTTGAAATCTCACCACACAAGGTAGATTTCAATGTTCATCCAGCTAAGAGAGAGGTCAGGTTTGATGACAAAGATACAGTCTACAGGTTTGTAAACAGCACCATCAGGGAAGTTATAAAGGGCGAACGCAAAGAATTTACAAAGCAGTTTACCGAAACACCAGCAATGGAAACTTCCAGTCAGCAATATGGAGTATATTCACACCCCCATCCCTCACAATTTACTTCTGCGGTCTCTGAAAACCTCGAACTTTTATATAAGCCTTTGCTGCCGTTTGTATACCTTGGAGATACATTCATTGCCCTGGCAGGAAAAGGTGGATTGACCATTATAGACCACCATGCAGCTCATGAAAGGATTCTTTTTGAGAAATTATTAAAAGGGATGAGCTCCCCCTCAAGACAACTGCTTTTTCCTCAACAGGTACGCCTTTCAGCAAAGGAATACAGAATCCTGCTTAAGAATATAGTTACAATCAAGACCTTCGGGATAGAGATCGATGATTTCGGGCAGGATACTTTAGTTGTCAGGGCAATTCCAGAAGAACTCGATGATGCTGATATAGGCGGGGTACTATCTGACATTGCAACAGGCCTTATGGAAGGAACTGCCTCTCACAAGTCCATGAGAGAAAATCTTGCAGCACTTATTGCCTGTCACAAATCTATCAGGGGAAAAGAGATTTTGACCCAGGAGGAGGTCTCCCGTTTGATAGATGACCTTGAAAATACAGAGTATCCAGATCAATGTCCTCATGGAAGGCCAACAAGAATCTTCTATTCTCTGAATGATCTGAATAAAATGTTTAAGAGGAAATGAATAAAGTCCTTATCCTTTTTGGGCCCACAGGTGTCGGAAAAACAGGCACAGCTGTCCTGCTTGCAAAAGAGCTTGATACCGAGATAATCAGCGCAGATTCCATGCAGATTTACAGTGGTATGGATATAGGCACTGCAAAGCCAACAATAAAGGAGAGGGCAAACATCAGGCATCATATGATCGATATAATTTCCCCTGCAGAACCTTTCAGTACAGGACAATATATAGAGAAACTGACCCCTATTATCAAACGCATTCACAGAGATGGGAAAATTCCTGTTATCGTTGGGGGGACAGGCCTGTATATAAAGGCAATTACAAGGGGTATTTTCAGTGGCCCTTCGGCTGACCGGACATTAAGAGATGAACTTCTTTCAATGGAGCAGGAAGAAAAGGGATCTTTATATTCATACCTTTCAGAGATCGACCCTGAAGCTTCTGGCAAAATCGACAAAAATGACATTCGACGTATTGTGAGGGCAATAGAGGTATGTCTTAAGAGTAATGAGAAGATCTCTCAATTACAAGAAAAATTCACCAGACCTCTGCCTTACGATTTTGTCAAGTTAGGACTGACAAGAGACAGAAAGGAACTCTACAGTATTATCGAAAAACGTGTGGACAGCATGATTCAGGCAGGTCTTATCGAAGAAGTAGAATCCATTATGAAAATGAACCCTGACATAACACCAATGCAGGCGATTGGCTATAAGGAGTTTGCAGGGTATTTTAATGGAGAGATTACAGAGGAAGAAGCTGTCCGGCTTGTAAAAAGAAATACCAAGAGATATGCAAAGAGACAGTTTACCTGGTTTAAAAAAGAAGACAATGTTAAATGGATTGATGTAACTGGCATCTTTAATAGCAGGGATATATTTAATTTAATAAAAAAAGTTCTTGAAAAATCTCACTATGACCTGTTTAGTCTAACTAGAGGCAATTCTGGGTAAAATACCTTAAAATCCCTTGCATTATTAATAAAAATAATTTATGGTAAATGAAATATTTATTAAGGAGATAGTGTATGTCCAACAACAAGATCCAGAGTCTTCAGGACAATTATCTCAACCAGCTCAGGAAAGACAAGGTACCGGTTGTTATTTATCTTACAAATGGTGTGCGTTTAAAGGGTGTCATTAGAGGGTTTGACAATTTTGTAATCCTTTTAAAAGAAGCCTCTCAACAGCTCATCTATAAACATGCAATATCAACCATAGTCCCTGAGAAGGATCTTGATATCAGATTTGAAGACAATCAATAAAAGAAAGGGACCTGCACTTACAGTAGACATTATAATAAAATATATGGACGGAATAGTATTGATTAAGAGAAAGAATCCTCCGGAGGGATGGGCGCTGCCAGGTGGATTTGTCGATTATGGTGAAACCCTTGAAAATGCAGCTATAAGGGAATCCAAGGAAGAGACCGGCTTAGACGTAAGACTCATAAGGCAGTTCCATAGTTACTCTGCTCCAAACAGGGATCCAAGGCATCATACAGTAACAACGGTTTTTATTGCTGAGTCTTCTGGAAATGCAAAGGCTGGTGATGATGCAAAAGAGATAGGCATCTTCAAAAAGGAAAATCTGCCAGATAAAATAGCATTCGACCATAGAGAAATCCTAAATGATTACTTTTCAGGAAGGTATTAATTAGATGCTAAAGATTATGCGTCAGCATGCCAAGTATTTTTACGTACTTTTTTTTATCGTTATACTCTCATTTATTTTCTGGGGTGTTGGCACCGTTGACAAAGGCAATTCCAGCATAGTAGCAGAGGTAGGCAAATATAAAATAACTACCCAACAATACGACAGAGCATACTACAGGGTTTTCAGTTATTACCGAGATATCTACCAGGATCAGTTTGATGAGGAAATGCAGGAAAAACTCAAACTGAGAGAAAACGTTCTGGCCTCACTGATAAGCAATAAGCTACTGCTTATAACTGCAGAAAAGTCTGGTATCACTGTTAGCGATGATGAACTGAATGAAGCCATAACAAATGACCCTTTATTTATGAACAACGGTGTCTTTGACAAAGATATTTATGAGAACAAATTAAGGCTGTTACGAATTTCACCAGAGGGCTATGAATCGATTAAACGAGAGGAGTTGAAAATCTTGAAAATCAGGCGGATGATAGAGCTTTCAGTCACTCTGCCGGAAGATGAATTTGCCAATATATCAGTTGATGATCAGACTATGCAGACCCTTAAAGATGCCATATTAAATAACGAAAAAGAAAAGGCTTTGAAGGCATTCGTAGAAGGTGCAAAGAAAAATACGAAAATCAAAGTCTATGAAGATCTCATCTATTGAGGAAAAAACATCACAAAGATTTAATCTGGCTTAGACAGGTATCATCATTTACAAGTTCAAGGATAATCCTTACAGCTAATAATTACAGGGTCTTTAACCATCTTGATGGTAAAGGTAAAACATCCAGCTCACTTTCAAAGGCAATTTTCACAGACAGGAGAGCAACTGAGTTATTACTAGACAGCCTCGTAGCGATCGGTATTTTAAAAAAGACAAAAAACTATTACAGAAATTCTGCCATTGCCTCAAAATATCTTGTATCCGGAAAGCCTGACTATCAGGGAGACATCTTAAGGCACTACGACACTCTGTGGGATAACTGGTCCGGACTCGATAAGGTTATAAAAACCGGCAGACCGCACAAGAAATCACAAAACCATGAATCATTCATCCTCGGCATGCATAATATCGCTACACAGAAATTAAAAGAAGTTATACGCACTATCAAGCTTAAAGGCGTCAAGAGTCTGCTCGACCTCGGCGGCGGGCCGGGGACTTATTCCTTAGCATTTGCAAAAAAGAAGATTAATGTCACACTTATGGATTTACCTGATACCTTGAAAATATCCAAAAGGCTTATAAAAGAAGCAGGTCCCCAGAAAAATATCACTCTTCTGCCGGGTGATTTCATGAAAGATAATTTAGGGAATAATTATGATATTGTATTTATTTCTCAAATCTTCCACGCATACAGTGTTGAGGAATGTCTTTCTATACTAAGGAAAAGTTATAACTCACTTGCACCTGGCGGAAAGGTTGTTGTGCAGGAATTTTATCTTGATGAGACTAGGACATATCCTCCCATGGGATCAGTTTTTGCCATAAATATGCTGGTCAATACCCCTAAAGGCAGAAGCTATACTGTTGGAGAGATGTCTTCATGGATGAAAAAAACAGGATTAACTGAAATCACAAATAAAATTATTGACGACACTGTATTAATAACAGGAAAAAAGACACCTCTAAAGAAACTTTAATCTTCAGCAGAAATTAAAAAAACTGTCAGAAAGTGATTGTATAGGATGACGGAGCTTGAGAAACTGATTGCAGACCTTAAAAAAGGCACTGGCATGACAAGGGCAAACGCTGCAATGCAAATTGGGAAGCTAAAGGACAAAAGTGCATTAGAACCACTCTTGGAAGCACTCGAAGATAATAATATGGGTGTAAGAAATAATGCTGCTTATGCACTCGGCGAAATCGGTGCATTGGAAGCAGCACCCCATCTCATACAGACTCTAAAAAAAGACCCCGAGGAGTGGGTAAGAAAAAGCGCTGCGAAGGCTCTTGGAATGCTGCGTTCCAGCGAGGCAGTATCTCCCCTTACACATGCTCTTAAAGACCCTTCCAAGTTGGTCAGAAAGAGTGCGGTACGGAGCCTTGGTCAGATAGGCGGGCCTGAGGCAATAAAGGCACTACAGTCAGTCGAATCTCTCGACACCGTTATATTCAGAATGGCAAAGGTGGCCATTGAAAAACTTAAGCCGGATAAGCCCGAAGGATAGCGTGAATTGTGAGACCCTTCCGATATTAACAGTATTGGTTCATGAAGCTTAATAAAAACAATTACAGAATAATTCAGACATTACAAACTCCTTCAGTATTCAGAACAGATGCTTTAGAAAATTAGCCTGTGAAGGTAATGCTCTTTCTCTTAATTTTTTTACTAGTACTGCATTCCTCGGTGCTGGCAGATGATTTCGTTTTCAGTGGCTATACCGAAGTAGGCAGAAGGTCAACATCTGAAGATTATGAAGAAGAGGACGGGGACAACGACTACAACTACCAGAATTACCACCTGAAATTAATTCACAAAATTTCTGACCGCCTTACCTGCGGTGCAAGTTCCTTTATATACAATAAAGATTACAAGTCTGAAGATCATTTAGATAATATCTCAAGAATTTATAAAGCCAGCTTGTCTTATTACATCAGGAATTTCAGTAAAGAATACCTCAGAACAGACTTTAAGATAAAATACAAAGAGAAGCGCTATGAAAATTCACCTGAAAGTGAATATGACCAGATCAGGGCCGAACCCTCTTTGACGTTTAAGAAAAAGGACTTCTATACAGTCAATCTGTCTGCCGGGATCGATAATTTTGACTATCTTGAAGCAGGAGAAAAAGACCAACTTAAGATCTTTGCTAGAATCAGAGGAAACATATATCCATTTGAAAAAAAATTCAGACTTGTATCTTCTTATAAGATAGAGAGATTAAAACAGAAAAAAATATATCGTAAAAGGACCAAGCATGATATTATGGGTGGATTTGATTATGTATTTAATCATCCCTGGGTCTACAAAATTAAAGCAAGGGCAAAATGGGGCCAGAGGGATACCAAGGAAGAAGAGGAAAGAGATGAAGATTATGACTATGAATATTGGCGATTCTATACAAAAACAGAGCACAGAATAAATCCAAAATTAAAAACATCCCTTAAATACCAGTACTTCGAGAAAGACTACATCAGCGCTGATTTAGATCACAAGGGCTTTTATATCCTGAGTGGATTGGATTACGAAATATTCAATGATAAAGAGCAGAAATTCCGGCTTAATCTTGACGTCGAGCACAAGGATGTTGATTACATTTTTAAGTCTGACAATAATTACTGTAAAGAAACGCTCATGATAAAAGCGGGTTACAAGAAAAAGAAGAATTGGAAGGTATCGGCATCATTAAAAGGGAATTTTTATGACTACAACGACCCGGACAATAATAAAAAAAGATACTATGTAAAGATATCTGGTGAGAAGTTGTTTTTAGAAGGGGATTTAGTTCTTTCAGCAGACCTCAAATACAGGTACACAGACTACGACAAAAAAGATAATACAGGAAAAGAGTCAGTAAGAATCGACTTCAAATATAAATTCTGAACAAATTCTTGATATTATCAGATCATCTCCAAACCACCCGCTCCATTTTCTGTCATTGGTCATTAGTCATTGGTCATTGGTGATGAGTGAGTAAAGTATAAATCGTCTTACGGCAACGGTTACGATGCCCGTTTACTCTTCGCATGGCACATGGCGCTCGGCGCATAGCGTTCTTTTTTACTCCTTACTCCTTACTCCTTACTCCTCACTCCTTACCCCTTACTGCCTACTGCTTACTCCCTACCCATTATTCTTTGCGCCCTTTGAGTCTTTGCGGTTATATATCTCCTCTAATATCAATCAGTTAAATCGTTGTCTGGCAACCAAATGGGTTAAGAACTATATTATCAACCGGGATTCATTCTGAAACCTCTGGTTTCATGAAATATCTTAAATAGAGCAGTGCTCCTAAATCATAGATGAAATGCAATTGAATAGGTATGATAAGGCTCTCGTATAAAAGGAAAAAGAGCCCTAAATAGAACCCCATGATTGTAGCCATAACAACGTATGCAGGTGTTACAAGATGTATAAGGCCAAAAATAATGCTTGCAAAAATAATCCCGAATTTTTCCTGAATTACTCCACGAAACAGGATTTCCTCTGCAAATCCCGCAATGAGGGAAATCATTACAATATCCAGGATACGGGCATTGGAAAATACTTCTTTTATATCGGTTATGACTGTTTTTCTGAGTGATCCTATGAGCGGAATCCTTTCAGCCTTTTTTGATAGTGATGATAAAAAAAGGGCAAGGGGTAATAATGATCCCAGTGTGCCTATAAAAATATCGCGTGCAAGATTTCCGGTTGACAGATTAATTCTAATATCAAACCATATCGCTAATCCAATAGCTGTTATAACTACCATGCCTTCAGCCAAACACGCAAGGATTAAAAGCTTATGCCTTGAGTATTCCATGATAAGAAATTATACCCTGCCTGATAATTGTTATAGGCTGCAGTTCTGAAAAATAGATATTATCCTGAAACCTTTTAATTTACGCCTGACTGCCTGTAGCAATATGCTTCTTCTATCAATTCAATGAGATGGAGCACCGGCCTGTCAGAAATTTTCTGGCTCAACTGAAGAATGCATCCGGGGCATGAGGTAATGACTGTATCGGCTTTTGAATCCATAATATTTTTTGAGCATTTCATCAGGAGATTGCTGGATATATCTCTGTATGACAAACAGAAGAGTCCTCCAAGACCGCAACAGCCGGATTCTTCTGAATCTATGAGTTCGATACCTGCCTTTCTAACAATCTCTCTGGGTTCATTCTTAATGCCAAGCCCGTGATAAAGATGGCAGGGGTCGTGGTAAACAGAGGTTTTATCTATTGATTCAGTAATTTCCAGCCTGTCATTGAAAAAAACAGATATATCCATTGCCTTTTCCAGTCCTTCTCCAGCAATTTTGGGATAATCCTTTTTTAAATTAAGAGTGCAGGTTGGGCACAAACTTAATATTGCTTCTACCTTAAGTCTGCTGAACACACGGAGATTTTTCTTTGCAAGCTTAATTGCCTCTTCTTCAAGACCGAGATTCCTTAACGGAGCTCCGCAACATAACTCTCCTTTTGGAAGGACAACTTCATAACCGAATCTCTTAAGTACATTTATCAGCGATTCCCCGAGTTGCGGAAAAAGGAAATTTATGCTGCACCCGGTAAAAATTGCGACCCTGCCCTTCTTATTCAAGACCTTGAAAATCCTTCCTTTGCTTCGAAAAGGAGTATCAGAGAACTCCGGAGTAAACGGAATGACACCCTTCCTGACAAGAGCAGGCAGTAAAATGTGCCTGCTCATCCGCAATATTTTGAAACTTAATTCAGGCCACTTTGTCGAGAATTTGACAAGGTTCCTCAGGCGTTTTCTTCTCTTGTCGGTCTTTCTCAGTAGTGCTCTTCCATGATATATAGCTCCGGTAATGTCAACACCGGGCGAGCACAGACCAGTGCAAGCCTCGCAGAGAATACAGCTGAAGATACGCTCGTTCAGCAGGGTCGATGGTTTTAACTGTCCTGTTGCAAGACCCCGGAGAAGTGTAATGCGCCCCCTTGCTCCCATTGCCTCAGTGGTGTCAGTGTCGTACGTGGGGCAGAATGCCTTGCAACTGCCGCAGCGAACACATTTTGAAAGTTCTTCAATGTATTTTGACTGTTCAGTATTCATAAGAAAATAAGATTCAAAGGAGATTGAAAATTGAAAAAGTGACTGCCGTTTATTTTCTCAGTCTTAGATTTTCAATTTGCAATTTTTAATGTTATAGCATTCTGTTCATGCTTCCACTTCTGTAGCCTTCAAGGTCAAGGGATACAAATCTGTAGCCTAAAGATATTAATCTTTCTGTAACAATCCGCCTGTTTTTGGGATTTATCAAAATATGCATGTCTTTCTCAGAGACTTCTATTCTTGCAGTATCGCCGTGGCTTCTTACCCTTACTTCATATATCCCAAAAGTTCTGAGAAATTCTTCTGCCTCCTCAACACGCATTAAGGCTGCCTTTGTTATTCTTTTTCCATAAGGAAATCTCGAAGAAAGACATGGTGAGGAAGGCTTATTCCAAGAATTCAGACCGAGTTCTTTCGAGATTTTACGAATTTCGTCTTTCTTGAAACTGCATTCAGCGAGCGGGCTTCTTACTTTATACAAATTTGCAGCCATTCTTCCAGGCCTGTAATCATTTATGTCGTCTGCATTACTTCCGTCAAATATAAATCTGAAACCACCCTCATCTGCAATCACCTGTAATTTTTTAAAAAGCTCATCCTTGCAGTAAAAGCAGCGTTCCGGGGGATTGCTGACGAATGAATCGTTTAATAATTCTTCAGTCTTGATTATCTGTTGCTCAACATCTGTTTCTTTAGCAAATGATATCGCACTATTGAGATCTTTTCTTGGCATTGTCTCAGAAGCAGCGGTAACAGCCAAAATCTTCATACCTGATATTTTCATGGCCTTCAGTAAAAAAGAACTGTCAACCCCGCCTGAGAATGCTAGAACCGCACTCTCCAGATCACGAAGCAGTGAGATTAAATTTGAGAATTTTTCTCTAATTGCAGCGCTTTCTTTATAGTTCACAGTGAGTTCACCTCGTAATTCTCCTGATGCATCTTGTTGTCAGCGCTTATTATCACCTTAACGCCGTATTTGCTTTCGACATCCTCGATCCCCAGCATTTCTTCATCAGAGAGAAGCTCTGCCACAGTCGGATGAGTAGTAATTATTATCTTTTTGCTGCCGTGCCTTGCAAGTTTCTTAATTTCCCTTAATATTTCGAAACATAGCGTCTCAGGAGATGATACAAATCCCTTCCCCTCACAGTATGGGCATGTTGTGCAGAGTGTCCTGCCAAGGCTCTCTCTCACCCTTTTCCTTGTCATCTGTATAAGCCCCAGTTCTGATATATGGAAAATTGTATTCTTTGCCCTGTCCCTCTTCATCGCCTCAATAAAGGCATTGAAAAGCTTCTCTCTGTTTTCGGGTTTGTCCATATCTATGAAATCCACTATGATTATTCCTCCGAGGTTTCTCAGTCTTATCTGGTAAGCTATCTCTTTGACAGCCTCGAGGTTCGTCTTGAGTATTGTATCTTCAAGACCTTCTTTGCCTACAAACTTGCCTGTGTTAACATCAATGACCGTCATAGCCTCTGTCTGGTCAACCACGATGTATCCCCCTGATTTCAACCAGACCTTTCTCCCGATTGCCCTTGATATGTCAAGTTCTACGCCGAATGCGTCAAATATAGGCTCTGTTTCTTCATAAAGCTCAATCTTGTCTAAAAGTTTTGGGAAGTAGGTCTTTACGAATTCAATCATTCTTTCATATTCTTCAGGAGAATCTATTATCAGTCTTGAAACATCCTGGCTCATGAGATCACGAACGCTTCTGAATACAAGGTCTATGTCGCTGTAAAGAAGCCCTCGTGCCGGCACCCTGTCCTTCTTTTCCTGAACGTTCTTCCACAGAAGAAGAAGGAATTCGAGGTCCTTTTTTATATCCTCTTCCTGGGAATTCTCGCTTGCGGTCCTTATTATAAGTCCGTAACCATTCGGTTTAATGTTTTCAACAATCGTCTTAAGCCTATTTCGTTCTTCCTCATCTGATATTCTCCTTGATATACCAATATGTTCCACATTCGGCATCAGGACAAGATATCTGCCAGGCAAGGTTATGTATGATGTGACCCTCGCACCCTTGCTTCCAATAGGGTCTTTAGAGACCTGCACCAGAAGCTCCTGTCCTTCCTGTATAATTTCTTCTATCGTCATCTCAAGACGTTCTTTTCTTGATATAAGCTCTATAGTATTATTCTCGTCTACATCTTCTTCATCTTCGAATAATGGGGCATATTCATCCGTATCAGTCTGAACATCAGCTACATAGAGAAAAGCTGCCTTTTCGAGTCCTATATCTACAAAGGCTGACTGCATACCGGGAAGTATCTTTACGATCTTTCCTTTGTATATGTTCCCCACGAGACTTTCATCACGCATCCGCTCAACATAGAATTCAACTACCTGCCCGCCTTCAAGCAGACCGACTCTTGTTTCTCCTCTTGTAACATTTATCAGGATTTCACTGCCCATCTCTTTTCCTCATCCATTAATTCTGTCCATTGTCCATCCCAGCCATACATCGCTATCCTTGTTATATCCAGTTCTTCTAAAGGGACATTGAAAATTTCAGGGATCACTTCGTCAAGCCTCAATTTTATCTCCCCGCGGTCAATAATCGTTAGATGTACTGTTTGGCTATCTATTTTAATAAGCTCTTCAACCACTTCCTTTATATTGATATGTTTGCTGTTTTTTATAATACGTACAGCCTTTTTTTCTAAATATCTGTCAACATCCAGTTCATTGTTGTGTTTTACTTCATAAATATATTTTATTATAAAACTATTTAGAGTTTTTTCTCTTCCTATTAATATATCCATCTTATCTGCAAGAATTCCCTCTGGTAACGTTCGGTTTAAATTCATCAGTCCTTCACTTATGTCAAAAGGCAGTATTAGTTCCACATCCATATATTCTTTTAGGCCGGCAACACCCACTTTGAGCGCAGGACCAAAAGATATTCTGGGAGAAGGATGAAAACCTCCGGAGTACTTGAAAGGGAACCCTGCCCTTCGCATTGCACGTATTATCGCTGAGGTCAGCTCAAGATGTGAAAGGTATCTGGCATTGCCTGTCTTTGCATACCTCAATCTAACCCTGATTGAGTTATCTTTCTCTTCATCATGCCGTTGTGCGGCAGTCTGAAAAACTGAAGCTGGTATTATTTCATTCTGAACTCTGAGCTCTGATTGCTCATTTTCTGCTTTATCTGGTATACACTCAAGACCGCAGTTATGGCATTGTTCTCTGCAGTCCGGGGTAATTTCACTTGAAAGCGCGTTCTGGTGTTCTTCCCACAGGTAATCTTTTGTTATCCCCGTGTTGATATTTTCCCAAGGGAAAGTTGACTCTTTACTGTACTCTCTAACAGCAAAATCTGCAGCATCCATTCCGGAGGCTTCCATAGCCTCTTTCCATTTGTTAAAATCAAAAGCATCAGACCATCCATCAAGCCTGCAACCGAGGGACCAGGCCTTCTCAATAAGATTTGAGAGGCTTTCATCTCCTCTTGAAAGAGCAGCCTCCAGCATTGACATCTCCTCAAGGTGGCCTTTAAATTTAACACCCCTTTTTAAAAATTTCCTCTTCAGGTAATTGTTCTTCTCTTTTAAGATTTTTAAATCATCCTGCCCAAACCACTGAAACGGTGTATGAGGCTTCGGTACAAAAGAAGATATGCCTATACTTATGTTAATGTGCCTTCCCGTCAGCTTTTTAGATATCTTTATTGCATCAAGAACCATTTCAGGAATCGAAGTAATGTCGTCTTCGGTCTCTGTAGGAAGTCCGGTCATAAAATATAGCTTTAGATTATGCCAGCCCTCCATGAAAAGAGTTTCTAATGTACGGACATATGTTTCTCCAGAGAAGTCTTTGTTTATAACCGCCCTAAGCCTGTCAGTCCCTGCTTCAGGCGCAATAGTAAAACCTGTTTTTCTTACGGTTTTTATTTCTCTTATGATTTCGCTGTTCACAGATCCCACCCTGAGAGAAGGAAGTGATATGGAAATCCTCCTTTTATAAAACCTTCTGTTAAACTCTTTCATAATCTGGTAAAGGCAAGAGTAATCCCCTGTATTCAGCGATGTGAAAGAGATATCTTCGTACCCTGTATTTTTTAAAGATCTTTCCGCTAATTCGAGCACTTTCTCTGGTGACCTCTCACGCACTGGCCTGTAGGTTATCCCGGCCTGGCAGAACCGGCATCCCATAGAACAGCCCCTCGATATCTCGATATTTATCCTGTCATGAACTATCTTTGTAAAAGGCACAACAGGGCTAACAGGAAAAGGTGCATCATCAAGAGAAGATACAATCCTGCGGTTTATTACACTGTCTTTATCCAGAGAAGGCACAAATACACCTTCTATTTCAGACAGGGCCTTTAAAAGCGCGTGTTTGTCGTTCAAGCTCTCATCCCTCCAGAAGTAATAAGTATCCATAATCTCACCGATGGCATCTTCTGCGTCTCCTATCAGAAAGGCATCAATAAATTCAGACATGGGAAAAGGATTTACAGTGCATGGCCCACCCGCAATAATAAGAGGACAGCCTTTTTTGTTCAGTCGCTCTTCAGACCTCAGGGGTATTCCTCCAAGATAAAGCATATTTAATACAGTTGTATATGAAAGTTCATACTGCAGGCTGAACCCCACAATGTCGAAATCCTTTAGAGGTCGTCTCGATTCAAGAGAAGACAGCAATAGCCCTCTTTTTTTCATGGCATCTTCCATGTCTGTCCAGGGTGAGAAAACCCTTTCTGCAGAGGCAAAATGGATGTTATTTATTATGCTGTAAAGAATCTTAAGCCCAAGATGCGACATGCCTATCTCGTATACGTCGGGAAAGGCAAGAGCTACTCTAACCCGGGCATCCTTATTTATTGAGTTAAACTCGTTATTTATATATCTGCTCGGTTTCTGAAAAGACAAAAGGTTCACGAATTAAAGATAACACCCCCGGATATGCTTTGGCAAGGCAGGATACCTAGTATGCAAGGCGGGATAGGCATCCTTTTGACCTTTTGGTTCTTGACTTAAGATATTAATAAAGGCTTTAATAACAAGTGAAAATGTATAAATATCTTTTTATTGCTATCTTAATAGTTTATGCCTTCTCATGTTCCGGGAAAGATGCTGTTAAGCCCGCAGAAAAGTTTGATGCGGAAAAGTCTTTTGTTACGGCGAATGAACTGATAGATAAAAAGGATTATGAAGAAGCAAGGGCTATCTTACTGGAAATAAAGAACAGGGATCTCTCCAAAAAATATGCGCCTCTTGCACAGCTCAGAATTGCCGATTCATATGTTAAAGAAGAAGAAACCGATCTTGCTATTGCTGAGTACAAGAGATTTCAGGAAATATATCCAGACCACAGGCATGCTACATATGCACAGTATCAGATCGCGATGATTTATTTCAATCAGATCGAGGGACCCGAGAGAGGATATGGAGGTGCAGCACGGTCGATTTTAGAATTCGAGAAATTAAAAAGAGACTTTCCTAGGAATCCTTACAAGGAACAGATCGAAATAAGGATCAAAAAGTGCAGAAATATAATGGCAGATTATGAATTTCTTGTCGGAGAGTTTTATCATAAAAAAGGCTCATACAAGGCGGCAATCAGCCGCTATGAATACCTGCTTGAGAATTTCCCTGATTACAAAAACGTTGCTAAAGTATTATTTAATCTCGGCATCTCATATAAAAAAGACGGTCAGATGGCAAAGGCTGGTAAATATCTCAACCGCCTTATAAAAGAATATCCGGATAGCCCACAGGTTTCTGATGCAACAAAGGAGCTTGCTTCATTGGAGGCTGACAAAAAATAATACGGGAAATTCTTCCACCAGTGAATTACTATCCTGCATACCTTAACTTAAAAGGCAAAAAAGTTGTTGTTGTTGGCGGTGGTAAGGTTGCCGAAAGAAAAATAATCTCGCTTATTAAATCAGGTGCGGATATTACTGTAGTGAGCCCTTCTCTGACAGGAAGACTACAGCAAGAGAAAAAAGAGAAAAGGATCAGGCATTTATCTCACACCTACAGAAATAGCGACCTTAAAGAAGCTTTTCTCGTAATTGCGGCAACAGATTCTCCTGAAATGAATACAAAGGTGGCCGAAGATGCACCTGCACTTGTGAACGTGGTAGACGTTCCTTCACTATGCAATTTCATTGCTCCTTCCATCATCAAAAGAGGGTCCCTTATTATTGCTGTATCAACCAGCGGTGCAAGCCCTGCCATTTCAAAGGCTGTACGAAAAGAACTTCAAAAAATATATGGTTCTGAGTTTTCAGGGTTTTTGGCTTTCATAAAAAAAATCAGGGGAAAAGCAATGACCGATATCAAAGAAAAAAGTAAAAGGGAAAAGTTTCTGAAAAGCCTTGCATCAGAGAATATATTGAATACTTTGAGATTGAAAGGGCTTAAAGCTGTCAAGAAGACTATTCTTGAAAGATTTGAGAGATTAAAAAATTATTCTGTTTGAAACTTCTGTGTTATACTATTAAAACATTTGAAGCAGGCATACCGCAAAAAAATCCTGTATTCAGGTTGAGCGTACAGTTAGCTACCTTGTTGACAATCCTTTTACACTTCCCCATGATTTAAACAAAACATTCTTAAAGGTCTCTCCCTGATTCATAGGAGCAATCTCAATCTTAAAGGATTTTCCTGTAATGCTATAAATCTCGAATATGTCACCAATCATGGTCTCCTTCCGATGTTTTATATCTGTAATATCTTTTAAATCTATTGAGTCAGTATAACCATCCTTATGGTAAATCACACGTTTTGTGGTTAGAATGGCTGCCTCGGTACCATCAAGCGAAATTGTCACGTCATAATAAGCAATCAAATTTTCAGATGGATCAAGAATACTATATTCTTCAAGGTACTGCAGGGCATATTCTTCCATATCGTTACTCAGTCTTACACCACCCTCCGGACCAGTTAACAGCCATATACATCCTCTTCCTATAAAGCCGATTATCACCAGAGAAACAACTGATATGGTTACAATCAGAACAACTTTCTTCGTGCTCATCTATTACCTCCATTTATCTGGAGCGATCTCAGACAGACTATATCAAATATCTGGAGTAATTTGCCAAACCCCGTCTTTAAGAACTGCTTTATTTAATTCATGTGGTCGCTAAAATCCTGTATGATATCAGCAAATATAAAACCATCACTTTCTACTATTTCACCTACTTTAACATTTAACGGATGAGAAAATTGTGGTCCGTCATACACAAAAGTATGGAATTCACCATTTTCTCCACACGCATCAACCTCTTCTGGCAGTTCATAAATAAAATTATGATCATATTTGCGACCTGCATAACTTCTCGATAAATATCTGGGATCAATACATGTTATGAATGCTTTCAATGAATTCGATATCATTTCATTTGCAAGCTGTAATGTGGATAGTCCCCACAGCGGGAAAATAGGTTCTATTTTCGATTTTTTGAAATTATTTTCCCTATATTCCCTCACATCACTCAAATATAAATCTCCATATGCCATGCATTCTATATCCCTTTGCTCAGCCTGAATAATATATTCCCTCATTATTTTTTTATATTCACTACTGTTACACAGGTTTGGGATAGTAAGTATATCTATAGGTAGTCCAACAGCCTTTGCCTGCTCTTTTAATAATTCAGTTCGAACAGCATGCATTGTTACACGCTGATAAGCATGGTTAACAACAGTCATAAGTCCCACGACATCGAATTCATTGCCTTGATTTAGCTTGTGAAGTACCCATGCACTATCTTTGCCGCTGCTCCAATTAATTATAGTCTTTTTACCCATAATTCTTTATTAGGTCTGACGATTACGGCTAAGTTATAGGCCTCGGGTAATTCAAGTCAGTAATGCCTTTTAAAAAACTGCAATTTCACACCGTCAGCTTCAGCCGCTTTATGAAAATTATTAGTTTGTATTTAATCAATATTTTGTTTTTCTAAGTTCCAGAATCAATTGATACACTGATATTCTAATATGCATCCAAATCTTCAATACAGCAATGTTAATCAATCCTGTGATTGCGACTATAATACCTGAACCCAACAGGACATTTTGGATAACTCTTGAAATTCCCAGAGAGCATAGAATAATTCCAAATCCAAGAAAGATTAAACCTGTATTCAGCCAATCCCATCTTTTATATTCCTTTTCTAATTCTGTTACCTTTCCATCGATATTGACTACTTCTTTCTCCTCATCAAATAACTCTTTCCATCCTTTCATTAAGGGCCTCCTTTCATCCCTAACAATGAGGTCAGCAGGCGCTATTCAGCGTCCTATGGTTTTATTTGTTAGCACATTTTTCTTTGGAAGTAAACCCCGTTTTAAAAGGTATTGCGTTTCGGTGGATTGAGACCACCGAGCGCGTATATTTTTTAACCTCCAATTTTATTTAAGGCTTTCTTTCTACGGGGTAAAAATCCGGAAATGGGATCCCTATTTATTAATCAAGCGCTCTTATTCTATCACATGAATATTCTTAGGCGCACAGATATCTTTGAGCTGTTTAGGCCAGACAGAAACACTCACCTCACCTATGTGTGCAGTGCGGAGCAAGTACATAAAGGTCCGCGATTGGCCGATGCCACCGCCGATAGACAGGGGAATCTTGTCATTGAGGATAGCCTGGTGGTAAGGGAGTTTGAGAAAGTCCTCCTGACCGGATATTTTTAACTGCATCTTCATCGTTTCCTTGGTAACACGGATTCCCATAGAGGTGAGCTCGTGGCGGCGACGTGTCACCGGGTTCCATACAAGGATATCACCGTTTAGTCCGTGCATCTTTTCACCATTCTTTGTGATGGTCTCTGTCACCCAGTCGTCGTAGTCGGCAGCACGCATCTCGTGAGGGTATCCGTCCTTGAGAACCCAGCCGATACCGATAATGAAGATGCCCGGAGCTACATCCTGGAGCATCTTTGTCTCGCGCTGCTGTCTCGGCATGTCCTGATACCTGTCAAGAATTTCTTCAGCATGAATAAACTGTAGTTCCTCAGGAAAGTCAGGATACTTGTCTGTTTGCAGGGACGGGAACTTCTCTTGGACATGCTTGCCGGCTCCGTAGATGACCTTCCAAATCTTTCTGACTATGTCTTTCAAGAAGTCTAGGTTGCGATCCTTCTCAGTGATAACCCTCTCCCAATCCCACTGATCCACATAGCAAGAGTGGTCGTGGTCGAGGAAGTAGTCCTTGCGCACAGCCCGCATGTCGGTACAGATACCCTCACCTATACCGCAGTCAAACTGCTTAAGCGCCATACGCTTCCATTTGGTTGCTGCCTGGACTACCTGGGCTGGGATGGGTTTATTCAGCCCCAACCCACATGGGAACTCAATGGGCGTTCGAGAACCGTCACGATCCAGGTAGTCGTTGACACCACTATCCCGATCAACAATCAAAGGCACCTGTACCATTTGCAGGTTGAGCTCCTTGCACAGGTTCTTCTCAATATATTCCTTCAACTCAAAGAGGGCTTTCATTCTCTCCATGGGGTGCTGGAGCGGTTTGTAGTAATTGGGCAGAATCTTCTCTACTTCTTCATACGTGCTTATACCCGGACCTGCCAGATCTGCTTTCTTATCTTTTTTGGGCATTTTCTCGTCTCCTTTTTATTATTTAATTTCTGAGTTCTGCTTTCACTTGGATGGATAGCGCCCCAAATAATAATCGATTTTCCCAAACAGAAGTATACGAAAAACTATTCATATGTATCAAGACAATTAATGAACAAAAAGGGTCAGGCTCTTTTTCTTCCAATAATCCACACTTGAAAACTGCCTAAAAAAGTGTAGAGCCACAGAGTGATCATCATTTGACAGGCTGTTAAAAAACTCCTTCAAGGCTGAAGTTGTCATGCCCGTGAAACTTGTCCTCAACATTGATCGGGTAACGGGCATCCAGAAAAGTCTTTTGAAAATAATGGATTCCCGCCTGCGCGGGAATGACGACCCAGGATTAGAAAAATAGTTTTTCAACAGCCTTTTGACATTGGACATTGTATATCTCCGGACTTTCAATTAAATTGTCCAGATCAAAGTATTACACCTTATTTCCTCGTTGTTAAGCATTTTTTTACTTGTCTTCAAATATTTCTGTAACTATGTAAAGAATTAACCGGTCACTTGTTTCTGTATAAATTATATCTCCATGCTTTTCTCTTAATTCCTTATCTTTATCAGTAATTAACTCTTCCACAATAATTGAGTCTCCTTTATTTAATCCTAATATTTTTTTATAGTGATCCTTAGATTTTTCTCTTGAAAAATATGCAGGAAAGGTATTCATGATTGCCTGAGATAGATAAAATTTACCTCCGTTACCAATTTTAGTAACATAATGCTTTGGAAATTCAGTATCTTTCAAATATTCATATTTTTTTGCATATATCTTATAAACTTCCATCATATCTTCACCTGCATCAATTTTTGATTTCATATGAGACAATACCTTGAATGCATCATCTTTAGGCATATCATCAAAATCAACAAAAAACCAGTATACTTTTACACACTTACTTGAGAATATTTTTCTTAATTCATTAAGCTGTATATTATCTAATTCAGGTTCTACCGCTATATTGTCAAGAAATGATTTAAATTCTGAAAGCCCTAATATATTAAGAAATCTATTAAATGCAATGGCTCTATTATAATGTGGGCTTTGAGAATGAATTATCAAGTGGAATAACAATTCTTTGTTATCTATTTCCATTATGTAATCGGTTGGTTTAAACATGCTCATAGGGTTAAAATCTTCTGCATCTTTTAAAAGATACTCTGGAATTGTATCGCCAGGTTTCCAAGATTCACACTGTTTTAATAATTCTGGCTGCTCATCAGCAATAGGCCCAAATCCTGTAAAACCATTTTGCATGCAAAGTTGGTGTACTATTACAGCAAGGATTAGAATTTTTTTCGGATGTTTCACAATAGAATATTTATTTTTCATTTTACCTAACGACTAAGCTCACCTGCCACTATGGATCACAGCGGAATAGCGGTAAGGTGGAGCACCTTGTTGGTCATGTTCAGAATAGTGCTCCTGTTCTAAATGAAACCCCTACAATGACGAACAGTACAGAAATGATAGTAATTGTAGTAATGTGATACGCTAGCGACGCCAATTTCTGTTCTGTCAGATTCGGAATAATTCTTAACCGTGCATCAATTGCAAATACAAATGTTAGCAGCAGCAAACTTAATTTTGCAATAATTAATCGTGATATGGGATTGTCTAAGTTAAACCACATGCCAATATCGGGTATGACATTATGGGCTAACCATACACCGGTAATTACTTGAATTATTAGCGCAGGTATTCCTACCTTTTCATAAGCGGATTCAAATCGCAACAAATCAGAGGGTGACCTTTCCTTTAACACCTTGGGTAAAATGGCAATTTCCAATACGAGATGTCCACCCGTCCAAATAGTGGCTGCTAACACATGAAATAGGAGTATGTACTTGTACATGATTTATATGTGTCTTTATGATGCCCAACTATTAATAGACGAAATACTTAAAAAATTTTTTATTTTAATAATTATATAAGAGGATTTAGAAAAGCTGCAAGTTAACAGAATCTCTGGTTCAGGTCTACACATTTTACAAAGTAGTGTAATGTGTATACCTGACTCCAAGCGTGTTACGACCTCCCTGCTCTTCAGTTCTTAACTTTACTCAACCTTTCTTCATTCTTTAGTCTGTCTGCCTCATTTATTACATCTAACAGATATTTATCCCTCTCCCAGACAGAGCATCCTATACTGAGGGATAATTTATGTCCTTCTGAAGAGTGTATTTTATTCCATTCAGAAACATATTCATTAATACGTTTAACTAAAGCACCATTCTCCCCGCAGTCAATTTTAGGAGCAACTATTAGGAATTCATCACCTCCAAATCTGCATAAAAAATCTGATGACCTGATCGCCTTTTTTAATATCAAGGCGCATTCTTTTAATATCCAGTCGCCATGCAAATGGCCATGAATATCATTCATCTTCTTAAAATCATCAATGTCTATCATAATAATTGACAGCCTGTCTCCGTAACGTTTTGTCTTTTCGATTTCTATTGCAATAGTCTCGTTGAAGTAATTTCTATTATACACGCCTGTCAATAAGTCTCTGGTTGCCATTGTCTTTAATTTATCCTGTGTTGACTTTAAACTGTGGACAAGTGTAATCATATGTTCATATATTTCAGTTGCAGGATCTCTGTACACTGCCTCCTTATATACTTCACATTCAGAACACATTTTATACTTTATAGCAAACTCCCCCTGGACTTTGTTGTCACACTTTGTGCCCTCGATTAACCAGCAACGTCCATCCATATTTAAATAGGCGGGACAGTCTTTTATAGTGCAGTTCTTCTTTTCCCAGCATTTTATATCTAATCCTTTAACTGCTAATAGAGCCCACCTTTCCCAGGCATCATCAGTCTCATGAAGCGATAATTCGATAAACAGGCGAATATCATTGGCTGTCTGCCTTAAGGCTTGAATAAATGGATGTTCTTGAGAGATTTCTTTATTGATGTTCTTTTTATTTTCCATATATATGCATCTATCTAATAAATTTCATGCATTATATATTTTTTTATTAATCAAATAAATAATAATTTACTAATGATACATAAAAAAATCCAATTGTCAACAATTTACCCTGACCTCTCTGTACCAAGAATAATAAAGTATATTTCTATTTTTCTCATCTTGATGCTGCAATGCCTGTATGACTGTTTCATAGTTGACTATACTCTGTATCATATTAGGAATTTGACATCTTAGTATAATATTCAATATCAAGAAGCCTTCTTTTGAAGTCTTTGCCTGATGAGTAACCACCGATAGAACCATCGGATTCTATTATCCTGTGACAGGGAAATATAATGGGAATGGGGTTTCTGCTGAGAGCCTTCCCGACTGCTCTGAATGCCTGCTGTTTCCCGATCCGCTCTGCCATCCATTTATATGTTCTTGTTTCCCCGTACGGAATTTCTTTAAGCAAATTCCAGACATTTCTTTCGAAAACCGTTCCCGTTACAAAGGCTGTCTTACAAGTAAATTTTCTCCTGCCTTTTTTGAAATATTCATTAAGTTCTTTTTTTACAACAGATGCAGCTTCAGCTTTTTTAAATACTATACCTTTAGGTTTTTGAAAAGATATGCCGATTAATGCAGAAGTGGTAAACATTAGATATAAAGTGCCTAATGGACTTTCAAGGATATCGTAGAAATCACTATGACCCGACCTTCTCTTTTTCATCCTGCTCTTTTGAATAAACTTCCACCCTGTCACCGCCTTTTTTTATAGCGGTTGATAAGGCCTTCTCTGCACATAATATAAACTCTTCTGTGGACTGTCCGTCAAGGAATACAAGTCCGACACTTGCTGTTATTTTCCCTTTTGGCTGATTTTCCTCATACAGAAAAGGATAATTTTTTATTATTGCATTAAACCTGTTACTGAGAGAAAGAGCAGCTGCAATAACAGTGTTGGGAAGTATTATAGCAAAAGCGTCACCACCATATCGAACAACAACATCCGAGCCACGTATATTTTTTCTGAGAAGCTCTGAAACCTTTTTCAAGACAATGTTACCGTAATATTCTCCATGATCCTTAACATAATTCCCAAAGAAATCAATATCAAGCAGTACGAGATTAAGCGGCAGTTTGTATCTTGTTGCCCTTTCTACTTCCTGTGCAAGTCTTATTTGAAAATATCTGTGGCTAAAGAGCCCTGATAGCTCATCTATAAGACCTGCGCGTTTTGGATAAAGGACTTCCAGTTCCTTTATATGCCCGATTAACTCTTTAGTATCAAATACATATTTTCTTACAATACGCTCTATTTTACCTACAAGCGCCAACCTATCCTCAACCGAAATATCCCGCTCAGTTAATACAAAAATTGGAATGTCCCTTGTCGAAGGATTTTCCTTTAATTCTTTTATTGCATCAAACCCAAGCATATCTGGAAGTGTAAAGTCCATCAGTATCAAGCTTGGACGCAAAGCAGAAGCCAGTTCAATCCCTCTTCTCCCTTCCTGAGCAGTATAGATAAGGAATCCTTGAGGTTCAAAAATCTCTCTGAAATAGTTTGTGACATTTTCCTCTGATTCAATTACCAGTATTGAAGTCGGGATAGTAATCTTTCCTTTTGACATATTAATTTCTTCGAGCTTCGAGAGAAGGGCATCTTTATCAAGGGGTTTTAGCAGGTAATCCGTTGCACCGAGAGCAAATGCAAGGTCCTTGTTGTCCACGATAGAATGTATAATGATAGGTATTTCTGTTGTCATAGGGTCACTTTTAAGTTCCTGCAGTACCTCCCATCCATCCTTTTTGGGCAGCATTACGTCGAGTGTAATCGCAAACGGGTTCAAACTCTTTGCTTTTTCAATCGCCTCTTCACCGTTGTAGGCATGGGCAACTTTATAGCCTGTCTGAGTCAGGTGAAGTGTAAGAAGCTCGGCTGTGGCAGTATCATCTTCTACTACAAGTATTAATGGTGCCTCATCTTTCATCCACGGAAAATTAAGTCCTATTGCCTCAGGCTCCTCAGACATTATTGTTTCTACAGGTGATGTTACAGGCAGGACAAATGTGAACATGCTCCCTTCACCAAGCTTGCTTTCAACAGTTATGTTACCTCCATGAAGCTCAACAAGTTTTTTGGTTAATGCGAGCCCAAGTCCGGCACCTCCATATTCCCTTGAAAGCGTTGTATCTACCTGCTCAAATTCATCAAAAATTCGATCTTTATCCTCAGGACTTATTCCGACCCCTTCATCCCAGACAGAAAACTTTATAAATTCGATCTTCGGTTGTTCAATCAAAATATTATATTCAGGGTCATCCTCATGAGTAATCTTAATCCCGACCTTGCCACCTTCAGGAGTAAATTTTATTGCATTTGAAAGCAGATTATAGAGTATCTGTTTTATCTTTACCCTGTCTGCTGTTATCAGATCAACGTTTTCTCCTGCTTGTACGGCAATTTCAATAAATTTACTTTCTGCAAAAGGGCTCATTATGTTAAGCACTTCGTTTATTAAATCATTGACCCTGAATGTCTCATAAACCATCTCATATTTTCCGGACTCAATCTTTGCAATATCCAGCACATTATTAATGAGCTCAAGGAGATGCTTGCCGGCAGAGTAGATATTTCTAACATATCTTTCTTGATTATCTGTAAGTGAACCGAATGTCTTCTCTATTAATACGCTTGAAAATCCTAGTATCGAGTTAAGGGGTGTTCTAAGTTCATGGCTTATATTGGATATAAACTTCCCCTTTATCTGATTCATCCTTTCAAGTTCTTTATTTGTTCTTTCAAGCTCATCTGTCCTCTCAAGTACCTTTTTTTCAAGGTTTATGTTTAATTCCTCAAGTTCTTTAGTCTTTTTCTCAAGAGCCTGCTTTAAATCAAGCTCTTCCTTCATACTCTGCAGTACAAAGATCGTTCCAAAATTATTATAATTTTTATCACTAAGCAGTACTGCGTTCAGCTTTACATCAAATTCCCTCTCATTCGAATCAGTAATAGTAATCTCATATCCTTTCAGATATGACTTCTTTTCAAGGGCCTTCTTAACAGAATTTGCAATATCTCCATTTTTTATTATTGACGTTATTGTTTTACCGATCAGTTCATCTTTTGAATATCCCAGGAGATCACTTGCAGTTTCATTGCAGGTTATAATAAAACCATTTGAATCTGTAATTAGCACAATATCATTACATGATTCTATCAGACTGGAAAACTTTATTTTGTTTTCTTCCAATCCCCTTAACAGAACAAATTTGTCTATTGCAACAGCTATTATGCCAGTTGCCAGATTTAAAGATGTTTTTTGTCTCATAGAGAATTTTCTTGGTTTGAAATCATCAATATACAGAATACCTGCAACCTCCCCCCTTAGTAAGATAGGGCATGCCAGAACAGCTCTTATCTTTTCAGCTATAAGCGCAGGATTATTCGTGTAGTCAACCTTTAAGGTGTCGTGTATTTCTGCGAACTCTTTTTTATTAAAAACCTGCTCAGTAAGTCCTCCTGGCAGTACATTCCATAAGTTGTTTCCTAAAAACCTTTTACTTAGCCCCTTCGAAGCCATCAATTTCATCTGTCCTCTTTCATAAATTGCTATGCTACCGGCCGGGGCATCTACTATTTCAACAGCCTTTTCGAGAATCATTTCATAAAATCTTTTCAAAGAATCTTCAGAACACAGCTTTGAAGCAAGTTTATATAAAATCTTCTGGTCTGCCTCTGTTTTTATTACCTCTATCTTCGCCCTTTTCTGTCTTTCTATTATCTCCCATATAAACCTTGCGCCAATCCCTTCGATTACTTCAATCTTATTTTTAAAAGCTGTTCTAATCTCATTGCTTATATTGGTATCCCCAGTTACATTAATTACTATTTCAGGATTTGCAGAAACAAGTTCACTAATATCTGTAAAAACAGGTATATTCCATTTCCTGGCAAGAACGACACCAGGTGCATCCTGCTTTTTTTCATACATTCCTACAAATTTAGTCTGCTGGTCCCCTTTTAGCAGAGAAATAATGGCACTCCCCCCGATGCCGCCACCTGCTATAGCTATCTTAAACATGCCGATACCCTTTTTTTAGCAAAAGACGCATCATTTTAATAAAATTGCCTGTTAATTCTGGATCCCATTGTCCTCGATACCGTTCAGATTCCATCAACTCTAAGGTTCCCTCAAATGTCCTTATAGCCCTATATGGCCTGATTGATACCATCGCATCGAATGAATCAAGAATTGCAAGTATCCGTGCTATCAGAGGAATATCTTGACTGGCCAGACAGTCAGGGAATCCTGAACCATCCCATCTTTCATGGTGAGACCTGATGCCAGGGAGTACTTCGCTCAGTGACACTAGGGGACGACATATATCTTCCCCGATTAAAGTGTGCTTCTTAATCATATCCCATTCATCTTCATTCAATTTTCCCTGCTTGCGCAGTATTGATTTACTCATGCCTATCTTGCCTATGTCATGTAGTATTCCTGCCTTTTTCAAAACTTCCTGGTCTTTATATGGAAATCCGAGGAATGATGCAAATTCTTTTGAAAGTTCACCAACCCTGGTTGAGTGCCCCTTTGTATAAGGATCTCTTGCCTCCATAGCAACAACCAGAGTAAGGATTATATTTTCTGAATGATCAAGCTCCTCATGCAACTCTCTGACTTTTAAAAGAGATTTTATTTTTGTAATTAATTCTGCAGTATCAAACGGCTTGCTTATAAAGTCATCTGCACCTGCTTCTAAACCTGTTATTCTACTTTTACTGTCAGTCAGTGCAGTAAGCAATATGATCGGGAAGAAATACTTGTCTGATAGAGTTTTAAGTTTTTTGCATAATTCAAAGCCATTTACTTCAGGCATCATAACATCAAGGATTGCTATATCAATAGGGTATTTATAAAAAATTTCTATTGCAGTCGATGCGCCTAACGCCTTGTAAACTATAAAACCAGCTTTCTGAAAAATGGCCTCCATTAATTCAAGGTTTGACTGCATATCATCAACAACCAGAATCGAGGGCATCTCATCTTTGATAAGGCCAAGGGAAGAAATCATACAGAAATTAAAGCATCAATGCATGGAAATGTCAAGAAATTTCTTTAAGAATAGAGGGTTATAAGGAAAAGTTAATTTTATTCTTAAATAAATTCAAATAAGCCTAATCCCTGAATAATAACAGCAGCAATGATTGTCAAGGTCATTTATAAATGACCTTTCTTTGCCATCATCAAAAAGGATTCTAACCAGGCAGGAACCGCCTAAAAGCATAGAGTGCTTCTCCTCAACAACAAGGCCCTTACCCCAGAAAAAAAACCGGCGATGTTCAACCCTGTCTCCAACTTTCAGATATAGTCTTGCACCCATTGTCAATTATAGACTATTTTTTGAAATTGTAATAATAAAAAATTGCAATAATAGTATTAATAAACGATAAGTGATTATTTCATCTCCAAATTTATTCGCTTAAAGAAATTCATCCTTACCACGGGGTTTGTTGCTAAAAATATCTCACCCACTAAGTTTAATTCATTAATCATTAATCATTAATCATTAAAAAAGTAAGGAGTAATAAGCAGGGTGCATGGGGCAGGGAGCAGGGCGAATCCTTCGACAGGGACCTCGAGTGAGCAGTTCGGCCTGAGCTCACTATCGAAGGCCTCGGTCCAACTCCTCAGGACTAACAAAGTAAGAAGTAAGCAGCAAGCACTGAAACGCAACGAGCATGGGGCAGGGAGCAGGGCGAAAAAAGCAATGGACAAAGAGTAAGGAATAAAAAGAACGCCATGCGCCTAGCGCCACGCGCCATGCGAAGAGTAAACGGGCATCGTAACCGTAAGACGTAAACTTTTATTTCGCAAAGAACAAGCAGTAGGCACTAAGCAAAATTAAAGACAGGCATAGCTTTACCCGCCTTAGGCGGGTAAAGGTAAAGACTAAAGAGTTCTCTATATATCAGAGCTTTTATTATTCCTGAACATTCTATTTTTTATGTGCGTAATAACTGCGTAGTAACCATCCAATGATTATGCCTATCAATAAAACCAAAAAGATTAATAACGAGCTTGAAAGAGAGAGCCCAAAAGAGAAAACTTATCTTCACGACATCAATATTCTGAACAATAAAAGTTTAAAGTAATACCAAATAGAACAAAAATGATTATCAGTTTAAATTTCATGCCTATGCTCCTTGCTGTTGTAGGAGCCATTATATTAATGTTTCTATTAGTCGTACTTCTCTGTTTATATTTTAACGATAATACACTATAGCATTAGATACTGAGCATAGCAATTATAAGAGGAATTAATCCCCAAAAAGTACCCTATCTTTTCATCTTATTTTCACTGAAATCATGCAAAAAGACTAAATTTTAGGCCTATATGCTTAAATTTTATAATTATTCACCATTTTCTTGTATTATTTATTTATAACTCTTATTTTTTCAATTTTTATCTAAATTTCACCTGTTTCTTAATGAAAAATGTTCCACGTGGAACATTTAGTGCCCTTTTTGAGAGAGAATTTGAAATGTTCCACGTGGAACATTCCCAAAAGTACATAATTTAAAAGGAAAAAAAGGCTTAAAAAGCAAAAAATTGGGCTCAAATATTAAAAACTAATATTAAATACTAAATACTAAAATTTTTATTGGTTACCATTTTCTGTAAATGTATTATAATAGTCTGCAAGTGACTAAAACTATAGCCATAGCCAATCAAAAAGGAGGGGTAGGGAAAACAACTACGGCAATAAATCTTGCAACCTCTCTTGCCCTATCCGGTGTAAATATACTTCTAATTGATGCTGATCCTCAAGGAAATTCAACCTCAGGGCTTGGAATTTCAAGAGACAGCCTTTACAAGTCATTCTATGATGTTATTTCAGGTAACTGCAACATTAATGATGTCTTGGTAGAAGTAGCTATTGACCATTTAACTTTAGTCCCGTCTAGTATTGACCTCCTCGGAGTTGAAATCGAGCTTATTAACAAGGAAGGACGCGAAAACATGCTTACATATGCCCTGTCAGAGGTAAAATATAGTTATCGTTATATACTTATTGATTGTCCTCCTTCCTTAGGTCTTTTAACCTTAAATGCACTTGTTGCTGCTGACTCTGTATTAATACCTGTTCAATGCGAATACTATGCACTTGAAGGGCTGGGTTTATTGACAAAGACTCTTAACCTAATAAGAGGATCTTTCAATTCTGAACTTGATATTGAGGGAATTTTATTAACAATGTTTGATACAAGAAACAGCCTTTCCCACCAGGTAGTAGCTGAAATCAGGAGATACTTTGGAGATAAGGTATATCAGACAATGATACCGAGAAATGTTTCCTTAGGTGAGGCCCCAAGTCATGGTAAGCCTGTTCTTCTTTATGATGCGCGGTCAAAAGGAGCACAAGGTTATATTTCTCTGGCAAAGGAGATATTAGATGAAAACGGCTTTAGGTAAAGGGCTTGATGCTCTAATTCCCACAAAGGGTGAAGAGGTTATATTTGTAGATGTAGACAGGATACGCCCAGGTAAACATCAGCCGCGCAAATCTTTCGATGATAAGGCATTAAAAGAGCTTTCAGCTTCTATTAAAAAGAAGGGTATTTTACAGCCTATTATTGTTTCAAGAACCGGCGACGGCACTTTTCATCTTATAACCGGGGAGCGGAGATGGAGGGCGGCTATGCTTGCTGATATAAAGAAAATTCCTGCACTTGTCAAGAATGTCGCATCTAAAGATTCACTTGAAATTGCCCTTATTGAAAATATCCAGCGAGAAGACCTTAACCCAATTGAGACAGCCGATGCATTTAACAGATTGCTTAAGGAATTCAATATGACTCAGGATGAACTGGCTGACAAGGTTGGTAAAGAAAGGGCGACAGTTACAAACTACCTGCGTCTTTTGAAATTGCCTGACGAGATAAAAACAATGCTTTCTAATGGTTCTTTAAGCATGGGCCATGCAAGAGCCCTGTTGTCTATCGAGGGACGAACAAATCAAATCGAGGCCGCAAGGAAAATCATCAATAAAAGACTGAGTGTCAGAGAAGCAGAATTATTATCCAAAAAAAGATCAAAACCGCTTGAAGTTAAAACTAAAAAAGATCCTGAGATCGTTGCACTTGAAGAAAAACTTATTAAACATTTAGGGACAAAGGTGCGCATTTTTTATAAAATAAAAAAGGGCGGAAAGATAGAAATAGAATATTACTCACTTGAAGAGCTTGACAGGCTTTTAGAGATTTTACTGGGATGAAGAATATTTTAATTACAGGACTTCCTGGTGCTGGCAAAAGCACACTTATAAAAAAACTCTCTGAAATTTTCAAAGAGTTTAATCCAACAGGGTTTTACACCTCTGAAATCAAGGAGAATAGTGTCATAACAGGTTTTGAGATTATAAGCCTTTATGGTGACAGCCGAACCCTTGCGCATGTAAATCTAAAATCCAAGCAGATTGTTGGAAAATACAAAGTCGATGTTAAGGGCTTCGACCACTTCCTTGAAAACATATTCTCTAAAGAGAAGAAAACAGGATTATATATCTTTGATGAAATCGGCAAAATGGAATGTAAATCCAAAAAATTTTCTAAGATCATAATCGGCCTTTTTAACTCAGAAAAGCCCGTTATTGCTTCTATTTCTGACAAAGGGACGGGCCTCATCAATGAAATTAAAAAGCGTGATGATATAAAGCTCTTTGAGATTACCCCTCATAACCACGAGCTGAAGCTTAAAGAATTGACAATGAAAATCAGGGACATCCTCTTAGATTAAGCATATAAGATTAAGGAAATACCCGGCGTGCCAATTAAAATAAGAACAGGGTTGGATCTTATCGAAAAGTCCTGGCCTAAACACCTTAAAAATACAAGAGTCGGCTTTCTTGTTCACCCAGCATCAGTAAACAGCCGTCTAGAACATGCCTCATCCATATCTTTAAACTCCAGAAAGTTCAAATTAAAGGCGTTTTTTGGGCCACAGCATGGAATAAGAGGTGAAACTCAGGATAATATGACTGAATGGTATGGCTACCGAGACAAAAAAACAGGTTTGCTGGTCCACAGTCTATATGGAAAAACCCGTAAGCCAGATCAACGTATGCTCAAGGGCATTGATGTAATGGTTGTAGACCTGCAGGATATTGGTGCACGTTATTATACATATGTATGGACATTGGCCCTTGTAATGGAGGCATGTCAAGACCTAAAAAAGGCTGTAGTTGTACTTGACAGACCAAATCCCATTGGCGGCCATATTATTGAGGGGCCGGTCCTTAAACCAGAGTATGCGTCTTTTGTGGGATTGCACCGTCTCCCTGTCAGGCATGGAATGACAATCGGAGAAATAGCTTCTTATCTAAATGAAGTATTCTATCCAGACCTTGACCTTTACGTATTTCCCGTTAAAGACTGGAAGAGAAAAATGTGGTTTGATAACACAGGTTTGCCATGGGTTCCTCCCTCTCCCAACATTCCTTCGGTCAATACTGCAACAGTTTATCCCGGCACCTGTCTTCTTGAGGGAACCAACCTTAGTGAAGGACGCGGTACAACAAGACCATTTGAGATGTTCGGTGCACCATTTATTGATCCAGACAACCTTATAAAAATGCTTAAAGAATTCAGGCTTCCAGGGGTTATCTTCCGTCCATTATTTTTCATTCCAACATTTCATAAATATTCTGGATTACTTTGCAGGGGTGCCCATATTCATATAATCGACAGAGAAAAATTTAAGCCTTTCAAGACAGCTGTCTCTATATTGAAAGCCTTAAATGACCTGTACCCGGATGAGTTTTCCTGGAGGAGTCCTCCATATGAGTATGAAGATATACTTCTTCCTATAGACATACTTGCAGGCACAGACAGATTGCGGAAAGATATCGAGAATGGAACCGATTTAAAAAAGATGGAAGCATGGTGGAATGATGATCTGATAGAGTTTGACAAAAAAATAAGAAGAAAATATCTTTTATATTAGTGGACAATATTAACGTATTCATTTTAGCAGCAGGATTGGGGGAAAGGCTCAGACCTATCACTAATCATATTCCAAAGCCTTTACTGCCAATCCTTGGAAAGCCTTTACTACAGGTTATACTCGATAGAATTTCATCTCTTCCCGTCAACAAAATAGGGATTAATATTCACTACAAATGGGAAATTATCAAAGACTGGGTACAGTCATCTTCTTACTCTAAAAAAATCAGATTATTTCTCGAAAATCCAATACTCGGTACAGGCGGAGCAATTAAGAATGCAGAGTCAATATTGAATGAATCTGTTTTTCTTGTACATAACTCTGATATTCTTTCAGATTTAAGTCTTCAGACACTGGTTGAAAAACATCTTTCATCGGGTAATTTGATAACACTCGCTGTACACGACGATAAAGAGTTTAATACCGTCTGGATAGATATGAAAGGTGAATTAAAATTTATCGGAAAAGCCTCCCATAAAATCCTCAACGAACTTCGCCAGGTTGCATTTACAGGTATTGCTGTATATTCTCCTGAGTTTATGAATTTCCTTCCTGAAGGGAATTCGAATGTTGTTGATGCATGGCTTAAAGCTGTATCTTCGGGCTTCAGTGTTGGAACAGTAGATTTTACTGGCTGTACCTGGACTGATATCGGAACTCCTGAAGCTTATTCCTCTGTTATTTTCAATAAATTAAAAGAAAACGGTGAGAATCTCTGCATTCATCCTTCAGTTGATTGCAGGAGAGTAGAAATAGATGGCTACACTGTAATAGAAAAGGGCAGCATTATTGAGGGAATAGCAAATTTCAGAAACTGTATCCTCCTTCCCGACTCTAAAATACCAGATCATTCAAATTTAGAAAATTCAATCGTCGGACCTGATTATATAATTAATATAGAAGAACCTTTAAAAATATCCCAGATTATGTTAAATAACTTAAAACAGGCTTTCTTATCCACGCCGGCTCTTGCATTATTCTTCAAGGGAATAGAAGAAATAACCCTGATCGGCACAGGCGGCTCTGATAGGAAATATTATAGAATCAGGGATCAAGGTAAAACAGCAGTCCTCATGGAATGCTCAATGAATGACACTGATTATCACCGGCATATAACTTATACAAAGTTCTTCAGAAAATACTCGGTACCGGTTCCGGAACTGTTTGGTGCGGATACTGAAAAAATGCTTGCATTATTTGAGGATCTTGGAGACCTTTCACTTTATTCCTGGCTTACATGCAGAAATGACAATGAACAAATAAAGAATATGTACAGAAATGTCCTGGATATAATCGTAAATCTACACACAAAAGTTACCTTCAATATCTCTGAATGCAACCTACTTGGTTCAAGAATATTTGACTATGAGCATCTCCGATGGGAAACCGATTATTTTACAGAGAGATTTGTCTGCGGATTAATCGGGGCAGATATAAAAGATCAAAAAAGACTGGATGAAGAATTCGAAGGCCTTGCAAAAAAAGTTGATTCCTTCAGGAAATCTGTAATTCACAGAGATTTCCAGTCCAAGAACATTATGATTACCAAGGGCAATATCCCGCGAATCCTTGATTATCAGGGGGCTAGGATAGGGCCTCCTGCATATGATATTGCATCTATTCTCTGGGATCCGTATTTCAGACTCGATGAGAAGATGCGCGTTCAGTTACTCGATTACTACATTGAAAAAATGAAGGATTCCCATGATAATAATTTTGATGAGGCTGATTTCCTGAATACAATTCTTCCGTGCAGGCTTCAAAGACACATGCAGGCCCTTGGAGCATATGGGTTTCTTGCAAAGGTAAAAGGCAAGTCGTATTTTCTGAAATATGTTCCACAGGCATTTCAATATCTTAAAGAAGAGACGGAAACCGTTAAAAAGGAATATCCTGTTTTATATGGGGTGGTACAAAATCTACAAGAAAAGATTAGATATTAATTTCGATGATATACAGAAGGCTATGGAAGACGTCTCAAGGGATGCCTTTGAATATTTCCTTGACATCGAGACTGGTGATGTCATAATACTATCCGTTGATATTTTAAACAGGGCTCAGGAGATTCTTGAAGATATTTACGATGAGGATATGGCAGAGTATGACGAGGTTGAATTATACGAAGAGAAGACAATACCAGAATGGATAGAAGACGAGATCGAACTGTCTCTGAACATATTGCTTTATGAAAGTGAACGCTTTGTGAAAATACCCGAGAGAAGTCCAAAGCACGGATATACCGCTATGAAGGAATTTATTGAAACTCTCACAGATCCTCAACTTAAGGTTAAGCTCAGTAGAATTCTTGATGGGAAAGGTGCTTTCAGAAGATTTAAAGATGCCCTTGAACAATATCCAAAAGAGCGAAAATTATGGTATGGTTTTAATGCAAAGGCCAACAGGCAAGTTATTGAAAAATGGCTTAAAACATTGGGGGTTGAGCCATCGGTTGATATTTAAATAGTTTATGACAATACGTCAACAGACAGAAGATCTCGAGAGGAAATTCCTTCATAAAAAGGCATGCCTGAGCGCACATAGTAAGGGCCGTGCCGTTAAAGAAAAGAAAGGTGAACTACGTACAGCTTTTCAACATGACCGTGACAGGATCATCCATTCGAAGGCATTCAGGAGACTTAAACACAAAACTCAGGTTGTACTTGCACCACAGGGAGACCATTACAGAACAAGGCTTACACATGTACTTGAGGTATCACAGATTGCACGCACAATAGCACGGGCGTTAAGACTCAATGAGGATCTAACAGAAGCTATAGCTTTAGGTCATGATCTTGGCCATACACCTTTCGGCCATGCAGGTGAAATAATACTGCGGGAAATTCATCCTGGAGGATTCGACCATTATGTCCAGAGTCTCAGGGTTGTTGATTTTCTTGAGCGCAATGGGAAGGGGCTTAACCTTACACATGAGGTAAGAAACGGGATTGTAAAACACTCCAAGGGTAAAGGGCTTATCATCCCTGATAAGAAGTCTGACCGTGCAGAAACCCTCGAGGGACAGGTTGTGCGTGTATCAGATTTGATAGCATATGTAAATCACGACCTTGATGATTCCCTTCGGGCGGAGATTATAAAAGAATCTGATATACCAAAAAAGATTATAAGAATACTCGGTGACACCCATGCAAAAAGGATCGATGTAATGGTAAAGGATTTAATTTACAGTTCTATCGAGTCAGACCTTGAAGAGATAAAAATGGCCGATGACATATCTTATGCTGCTTATACATTGAGAGATTTCCTTTATGACCGTTTTTATGAAAGTCCAAAAATTATCAAAGAATTCAAGAAGGCGAAAAAAATACTCCAGGACCTGTACGAATATTATTTAGAGCATATAGAAGAGGTCTTCAGGGACATACCGGCAGAAAAAAAGGTGAATAAACACCGCATGGTATGTGATTTCATAGCCGGAATGACAGACAGCTTCGCACTAATGACATATGAAAGGATCTTCATGCCCCAGCAATGGACTGTTCTGTAATCTCTAAAGCTTACTTACAATTAAATACCTTTATATTTTAGGATCATCTCCCGTTTGCTTGTCAGAAAAGCAATTTAATATCTAATCCTCAATCTTCAATTACAGATCTCCTTACTCCTCACTTTTTACCTTTACCTGTACCTCCTTATCCTATGATTTTACACTTGCCAACTCCATTTGCAAATGGTACAGTTTTTGGGGGAAAGGTCAATAGAAACACTTATAAGATTAGGGTCTACAAAGGACAGGGCATTTATTTGAGAACCGTTACAAATCGATATTATGTGAGGAAGACAGGTATTTATTGGCATTGATAAGGTATATACACCTGAATCCAATCAGGGCCAGGGTAGTAAAGGGTGTAGAAGAACTGGGCAGTTATCCATGGAGCGGCCATGGTGCAATAATTGGGAAATATGATTATAAATGGATGGATACAGAATATGTATTGAGGCAATTTGCATCGAAGAGAAGATCTGCGAGGAAGGAATATAAGAAATTCATAATTGAAGGACTAAACGACGGACGTAGTGCTAAGTTAACAGGAGGAGGTCTGATACGGAGTCTCGGCGGGTGGTCGCAGGTTGTATCGAAAAGGAGGAAAGACAGAAAAGTAGAATCTGATGAAAGGATACTTGGAAGCAGTGATTTTGTAAATAGCATATTGAAGGAGACAGAAGAAAGACAGATGCGCCGGTTGAAGTTGCGTCTTTCAGGCAAAGGCATTGAAGACATAATAGAGGAAGAATGTACAAAGAGACATATTAGTCCACTTGAGTTAAAATCTGGCAGTCGGAGGAATAAGATTAGTCATGCTCATGCAATTATTGCATACAGGTGTATGGAGGAGGTAGGTATAACAACTGCTGAGATTGCCAGACACTTAGGAGTTAACACATCTGCAATAACAAAAGCTATTGCTAGAGTGGAAAAGAAGGATAGTAGATAAGTTATTCACATTAGGAAACAACGTCCCTCTCAATCCCTTTCAACTTACTCCGGCTACTGCTTCTTTAGGAAGAATGAAAGTCATTTTGCGCATCTTGCGCATATCAATATATTTATTTTTGCTTTCGTCAGATTCCTCTTTCTGTCTTCTTTTAGCAGGAAATTTTTCCCTGTTTTTTCTGTTTAGCATTTTAATCATTTTAACTCCTAGTACCGGTGAAATATTTGTTGTTCTATGATACGGGGAGACGATGGTCTCCCCGTGTTCACTTTGGACTTAATCCTCTCCTCCTAATACAGCAACATAGACAGCTGAGTTTCCGATAGCATTTACAACAACGCTAACCCCTTTTGTTATTTCACCAATAACCTTTGCATCTTTGGCAATACTAAAGGTATGTGTGCCATCCTGGTTCTCAATAGTTATGCTTTCCCCAGGCAAATAACTTACTACAGTCCCATCCAATGAAACTTTTTCAGCAGTAAGTGCCAGAACCACAGATGGAGCAATTATTGCAACAATGATAATGGCTGCCATTGCTTTTTTCATGATTTTCACCTCCTTTTTAAGTTGATATTTCATATGCGCTGCCCGGATATGGAAAGATTTTCCCGTCATCAGTGCAACCTCATTAAGAGATATTCAGCCTTCAAAGTTGACTTAAAATCATCCTCATGTAACGAAGTCAAATTACTATTAATAGTCAGAAAACCTGTATTATCAAACCTCTCATAATATACAGCTAACATTGTCCCCCCTTAAACATATTTAAGTAACAGGATTTATTATTCCTGATGTCTATTTGAAACTTAATCTTTGCTGAATATTGAATACACAAGCAACTGATTATAATTCCCGTAAAATCTGCCTTAAATTTCATAACAAAATTTATGCCAGAATAGAGGGAAATATTCTTTTGATGTTTTTTAAATAAATTTCTTATTAAAACAGACAACTTAAATTATAAAAGGCAAGGTATTGATGATATTTAACAGGTTGATTTATGTAACATGATACATATTTGAGTCACTACAGTATTGTGCCAAGCCACAACCTGTATCTGTTCATGTTTAGTTCATCTCCCAGTTAGTTGTTTAAACTAAGAATATTTCTCGACCACTCTTCACATTTCTGATTGCGGACCTTGCCTGCCAGCAGGCAGGTTGCGGATTGCGGACATAAAGTCACGTTGGGCATAAAGCTCCATTGGAGCGACACCCCTTTTCAGGAGTGCTGATTTCGGATTCCTGATTCTTTTAAATCCCAAATCCGAAATCTAACTCTGTGCCTCTCTACGAGTCAAAAATAATTAATATTGTCCCCTGTCCAGTGTTCTATACTGTATAGCCTCAGAGATGTGGTGGGACATTATAAATTCTGACAATTCAAGGTCAGCGATTGTGCGTGACAGTTTCAGGATTCTTGTATACGCCCTGGCTGAAAGACCAAGTTTATGCATTGCTGTCTCAATAAGTCTCTGGGCATCATCTTCCAGCCTGCAGTACTTTTTTATATGCCTTGTCTTCATCTGGCCATTGCAGTAGATCTTATCCCTTTTGAATCTCTCAAGCTGAAAATCCCGAGCTTTAACTACCCTTTTTCTTATCTTCGCTGACTTATCACCTGAGAATTTTGCCGATAGATCCTTGTACGGAACAGCCGGCACTTCAATATGTATATCTATCCTGTCAAGGAGAGGCCCTGATACCCTTCTTCTGTAACGATATATCTGGCCATGTGTGCATGTACACTGGTGTTTTGGATCTCCCAGGTATCCGCATGGGCATGGATTCATAGCGCAGACAAGCATGAATGAGGCAGGATAGGTAATTGATGCCACCGCTCTTGAAACAGTCACTTCGCCATTTTCTATTGGTTGTCTTAAAACCTCAAGGACGTTCCTCTTGAACTCAGGAATCTCATCCAGAAACAAGACACCATTATGCGAGATGCTCACCTCGCCAGGTTTTGGAATCTGTCCTCCTCCTATCAGCGCAACATCCGAAATTGTGTGATGCGGGGACCTGAAGGGCCTTATCGCTAACAAAGGCTGTCCGTCTTTTAACAGCCCTGCAACACTATGAATCCTGGTTGTCTCCAGTGCCTCATCAAATGTCATACCCGGAAGGATAGTTGGCAGGCGTTTTGAAAGCATTGTCTTCCCTGAGCCGGGCGGCCCGATCATCAGGACGTTGTGGCCGCCTGCTGCTGCAACTTCTAATGCGCGTTTTGCGTGTTCCTGGCCTTTAACTTCTGAGAAATCATCTTCATAGATTGAATAATCCTTCATTGTTTCTGATATATCAGTTCTGTACGGCTCAATTTTTTTCTCTCCCCTTAAAAGACTTACCACATCCGGCAGGTTTGAGATGCCTAACACCTTTACTCCATTCACAACAGCCCCTTCCGCAGCATTTTCAACAGGCAGAATGATTCCCCTTAATCCGTTATCCCTTACCATAAGTGCCATGGAAAGCGCACCTCTTACGGGTTTAATCATTCCATCAAGGGAAAGCTCCCCTGCAAGTAAATATCCCTCAATAGCATCTTCCCCGATCAATCCCTCTGAAGCAATAATCCCTATTGCTATCGGAAGGTCAAAAGAGGACCCCTCCTTCTTAAGGTCTGCAGGTGCAAGGTTGACTGTAATCTGCTTTAAAGGAAAATTAAAACCAATATTTTTTAATGCGGCCCTTACCCTGTCACGGCTCTCTTTTACTGCCGCATCTGGAAGGCCAACCATGGAAAAATGGGGCAAACCACGAGTGGAGATATCCACCTCGACCTCAACTTTATGGGCTTCTATACCTATAACACTTGCACTTAAAACTTTTGAAAGCATCGCATTATAATCCAAGTAGATTTTAAATAGACCCCGTAGAAAGCAAGAGGTGCTTTACGAGGTAGAGAAGCTTAGCATTAATATATAATAAAGGGCAAGAAGATGTTTTCACTCCGTTAGAGAAAAATATTTCTGACAGTCAGAGCTTCCTAAAGGGAGTACCTTTAAACAGAAAAAAACAGAATATTGCAAAAAAGGAAAACGACGTTTTATTATTAACAGAAAAGACGGATTGAACTTTCAGGAGGTATGATGAGAAAAACAGTTCATTTTTTATCTGTCGTAGTAATATTATTTATCATCCTGATCACTGTATCTTGCGGTAAGGAAGAGGTTATTAAGCCGGTCTCTGAGGAGTCAAAGCTTACCCTTGAGGCATTTGCTCTTTCTGAGACAATAAAAAATGCATATACAGAGAGCAATATTATTGCACTACAAAAAAATTCTACTGAAGAGGGCTATAACTATATAACAGCCAATAAAAAATCCTTTGACAGCGTTGAACTCACTTTTACACCAAGATGGGCAGAGATAGAAGATACAAAGATCTATTTGAACATTGCATGGAAGAGCAGATGGATTATCCCGGGAGGCATTGCAGAAGATAGAGGCATGGCTGTCTTTATCATGGAAGGCAAACCCTTGAAACTGACAAAGATTTTAAGGGCCAATCCATTTGTCTGTCCTGATTATTAAGATCTGAACTTAACTGCACGAGCTGCAGGAACTCTTGTTGCAGGAGTTACAGCTGGCAGATGAGCCAGCAAAAGGCTTTTCAACACCGCTCATTCCGAATATTGAAAACTTTTTTTGGATATCCCCGGATGAGCATTTAGGGCAATTTACAGCCTTATTACCAAAAACAAGCTTTTCGAATTCTTCCCCGCATTTATTGCATTTATATTCGAATATAGGCATTTATTTCTTTTAAACCCGCATATTATTTTGGTTTCTTCTTTCTCTTCATTTTCCCTTTAGGTACTTTTTCCCAATCCTTCAAGAACTTTTCAAGACCAATATCTGTCAGGGGGTGTTTAATCAATTGTGTTATAACCGAATAAGGGATTGTTGCAATGTCAGCTCCCATCAGTGCAGCATCAACAACATGGAGTGGATTTCTTATACTGGCAACAATTACTTCAGTTTCGAACATATAATTTTCATATATATCTACGATCTCTCTAACAAGGTACATCCCGTTATGACTAATATCATCGAGACGGCCGACAAAAGGGCTAACATAGTTTGCCCCTGCCTTGGCTGCGAGAAGGGCCTGAGTGGATGAAAAAACCAGTGTTACATTTGTTCTTATACCAATATCCGACAATTTATTTACTGCCTTGAGCCCTTCTTCAATCATCGGTACCTTGATTACAATATTTTTGTGGATTTTTGATAAGGATTTAGCCTCTTTTATCATTATATCTGCAGAGACACCAATAACCTCAGCATTTACAGGACCATCGACAATGTTACAGACAGTCTTTAAGATCTTGAGCGGGTCTTTACCCTCTTTTGCTATCAGTGAAGGATTTGTTGTAACTCCGTCAATAACACCGAGATCCCAAGCCTTCCTAATTTCCTCAACATTAGCTGTGTCAATAAAAAATTTCATGGCCACCTCTCCAAATATAATGATTTCATTTATTATAACGAAAAAAGAAGAATTTTTGTCTGCATTAATATGCTATTCTTTACTGGAATTCAAAAGAACCTGCATGCTAAAATAGACCATCTTTTTAAATACGGAAATAAATATCTATGGCCGAAGTAGTCCCTTTTAAGGGAGTCCTTTATAACATACCTCGGATTTCAGAAATAACGGGAGATGAATTATTTGCTCCTCCTTATGATCTTATTACGCCTGAATATCAGGATGAGCTGTACAATAAAAGTCCCTACAATATAGTAAGAATAGATTTTGGGAAAGAATTCCAGAACGATAACGGAAATGAGAACAAATATACAAGGGCAAAGGCACATCTCGAGAAGTGGTTGAAGGAAAAAGTTCTGATAATCAGCGAACAGCCCTGCTTTTATGCCTATGAGATATCATACAAGATAAGGGACGAAGACAAAAAGCTAAGAGGCTTCCTGGGACTTGTAAGACTCGAAGATCTTGGCAAGGGGAATATCTACCCACATGAATGTACGCACTCAAAACCGAAAAAAGACAGGCTCTCTCTTTTAAGAGTATGCGATGCAAATGTCAGCCCTATATTTTCACTTTATAATAGTCGGGAAAAAAAGGCTTCAGCAATACTCTCCGATATATGCAAAACTATACCTCGTATAGAAGCAAATGATATTAACGGTTCCATTCACAGGCTGTGGGTGATAAAAGAAACGGAACAAATTAATTCTATAAGAAAAGAGCTTGAGGACAAGGCTATATACATAGCAGACGGGCACCACCGGTATGAGACTGCCTTGGATTATCAGAAAGAGATACTAGAAAAAGAGGGCTTGTCAAATAACATGAGACCGTGCGATCATGTCTTGATGTTCCTTGCAAATATGTCTGATGAAGGCCTGACGATCCTTCCCACTCACAGACTTGTAAAAAATATTCCCGGGGATTTTTTAAAACTCCTTTCAGCTTACTTTGAAGTAGAGAAGGTATCTGGCATTTCTAATGTAGCAGATACAATTGCGAACAGAAGAAATACTCTGGGTTTTTATAAAGGCGATGCTGATGGATGGTATGTCTTGCATTATAAGGATAAAGACCTTATGGATATACCACATGCACTTAGAATTCTGGAAGTTACTATTCTTCACGAGTTGATACTCAAAAAACTAATTCATGCTGATGATGTTGCTTATGAAATGGATATTGATAAGTCTATTCAGCTTGTAAAAGAAAAACAATTTGACGCAGTATTTTTCCTTAATCCTACGCGGGTTGAGGATGTTGAAAATGTTGCCCTTGCCTGTTTAAGAATGCCACCTAAATCAACATTTTTTTACCCCAAGCTTTTAAGTGGTATAGTTTTAAATATCTTCAAAAATACTTTTTAAGGGAGGTTCTCATGTCATTACGCGTAGCAATAAATGGTTTTGGCAGGATTGGGAGAAATTTTCTTAGATCGTGTAAAGGATATAAAGATTTTGAAATCGTTGCAATAAATGATCTTACAGATGCCCATACTCTTGCACACCTGCTTAAATATGATTCTGTGCACGGAATTTTTGACTCAACCGTCCTGGCTACAGATGATGGTATCACTGTCGATGGGAAAAAGATAAAAATCTTTGCTAATACAGATCCTGAGAAAATTCCATGGAGAGACCTCGAAGTTGATATAGTTATAGAATCAACAGGAATATTTACTGGCAGGGCATCTGCCTCAAAACATCTCGATGCCGGCGTTAAGTGGGTAATTATCTCAGCTCCTGCAAAAGAGCCGGATATCACCGTATGTATGGGAGTCAATGAGGAAACATTCGATATAACTAAACATAAAATAATATCCAATGCCTCTTGTACCACCAACTGCCTTGCCCCTATTGCAAAAGTACTGCATAATGAATTCGGCATAATCAGAGGATTGATGACCACAATACATTCTTATACGAATGACCAGAGGATCCTGGACCTCCCACACAAGGATTTAAGAAGGGCACGTGCCGCTACCCTTTCGATGATACCAACAACAACCGGTGCTGCAAAGGCAGTCGGACTTGTTCTGCCTGAACTGAAAGGGAAACTTGACGGCATGGCAATAAGGGTGCCGACCCCTAATGTTTCAGTAGTAGACCTTGTTGCAGAACTTAAAAAAGACACAAACACTGAGGAGGTAAACGCTGCACTTAAGAAAGCTTCGGAAGGTGCTCTGAAAGGTATCCTCCAGTATACAGAGGACCCGATTGTTTCTATTGATTGCAATGGCAATGACTACTCTTCTATTGTTGATGCTAAACTTACAAAGGTTATGGAAGGCAGAATGGTTAAAGTCCTTTCATGGTATGATAATGAATGGGGATATAGCTCTCGGCTCAGAGACCTGATAATTTATATTATCAAGAACAGAGGTTAATTATCGATGATAGTTAAAAATGAGTCAAATACAATGCCAATTAAAGATATTCTTAACAAGCTTTCAATCGAAGAACTGGACATTAAAGGGAAGCGAGTTTTTATAAGGGCTGACTTTAATGTTCCAATCGATGATAATCTCAGGATAACAGATGACCGGAGAATACGTTCTACACTTCCGACAATTAATTACGCTATTGATGAGGGAGCTAAAATCATACTTTCCTCGCATCTTGGAAGGCCCAAGGGTAAAGCTGATCCGAGATTCAGCCTGGCCCCTGTTGCAAAAAGGCTTCAGAGGCTTCTCAACAAAGAAGTTATTTTTGCACATGACTGCATAGGTCCACATGTTGAAAGCACTGTTTCAAAAATGAAAAATGGCGATGTCATCCTTCTTGAAAACCTGCGGTACCATTTGGGAGAGGAAAAAAATGATGAGAGTTTTGCCAAAAGCCTGGCAAAACTCTCAGACTTTTATATAAACGATGCGTTCGGCGCAGCTCACAGGGCACATGCATCCATCGTAGGCATCCCGAAATATTTAACCTCAGCAGCAGGTTTTCTGATGAAGAAGGAAATAGAATATCTAAAGGGCATTGTAAATAATCCTATAAGACCTTTTGTATCAATCCTTGGCGGTGCTAAAGTCTCGGGAAAGATTGGAGTACTTGAACATCTTGAGACAAAAGTTGACAAGGTTTTAATAGGCGGCGGCATGGCGTTCACTTTTATCAAGGCAATGGGATATGAGGTCGGAGATTCATTAGTAGAAAGTGATATGCTTGAGACTGCACAGAGGATCAGGAAAAAATTAAAAAACGCCGGCATAAAATTCTACCTGCCTGTGGATTGTGTCATTGCTCAGACTCTTGAGCCAGGCGCCGAGACAAAAATAGTTCCTACTTTAGAGATACCTAAAGGCTGGAGGGCCCTTGATATCGGACCCGCTACGGTTAAACTTTTTTCAGAGGCACTCGCAAATGCAAAAACAATACTGTGGAACGGGCCTATGGGGGTATTTGAGATCGATGCATTCTCAAGAGGAACGTTTGCAATTGCCCATTCAGTTGCTGATGCGTATGCACTGACAATTGTCGGTGGCGGAGATACTGACCTCGCAGCACACAGGGCTGGCGTGTCAGATGCGCTTTCATTTATCTCCACTGGCGGAGGTGCAGCACTTCAGCTTCTGGAGGGGAATGAATTGCCAGGAATAGCAGCACTAACAGATAAAAAAACAGAGAGTATATAATAAATTCACGCCAGCTTGAGCATAGAATCAGAGAACTTATACGGTAGTTTCTCGTTAGCGTGAGAAAGTATACCTCTTTTAATTTCTACAACAGAAGGGTTTTTGCATTCGAATTGTTCTATCAAAAATGATACCGCAACTTCCGGTTTTATTACATCTCCACACGTAAAGATATCTACAGCTGCATAAGAATACTCTGGCCATGTATGGATAGATAAATGTGATTCTGCGATAACTACCATGCCGCTTACACCAAAAGGATTAAATTCGTGGAAGGATATATCTACAATTGTTGCCTTGGCTTCTTTTGCCGCAGCAACCATGACATCTTTGACCCTGTTAAGGTCCTTCAGAATCTCGGAATTACAATCCCTCAATTCCACCAATAAATGATTACCTAAAGCATACAATCCTCTACCCCCCTTCTGTATTAAAATAATTTAGAGATTATATACTCTCTTAAGCTAAAAATCTTACAGCAAAAATAATATGCTTGTCAAGAAAAAATGCCCCGCTTTATTATATTTTTTCCAAAAAGATAAAAAAATTTTAAATACCACCTTTTGCAAATAAAAAAAAATATAAACCGCTAGGGTATAACTTTATTCAACTGATATTCCACAATTCCTGATGCACCTGCTTTTTTCAGCTTTGGAATAAGGTCACATATAATCTTTTCATCAATTACTACATCAAGGTCATACCATCCTTCATCAGAGAGTACGGATATAGTTGGTGAATGCATTGCAGGCAAAAGGCTTATAACACGCTTCAGATCTTTTCTAGGGACATTCATCTTAAGCCCAACCTTATCTTCAGCAGCAAGGGCGCCCCTTAAGAGCATGACTATGTTTTCTATCTTCTGCCTTTTCCATTTATCTTTCCAGGCCTTTTTGTTTGCTATGAATCTTGTGCTAGATTCGAGTATTATCTCAACTATCCTGAGATTATTGGCTCTTAATGAAGTCCCTGTTTCAGTAAGCTCCACTATAGCATCTGCAAGATAAGGTGGCTTAACCTCTGTAGCACCCCACGAAAAGTCTATTTCGGCCTTGATATTCTTTGATTTAAGATATCTCTTAGTAAATCCTACAAGCTCTGTCGCTATTCTTTTGCCGTTCAGGTCTTTTATAGTTTTAATTTTTGAGTCATTTGGTACAGCGATTACCCATTTAACAGGTCTAAGCCCTTCCTTCGCATAATTTAATTCAGCAACTTCTCGAACATCTGCCCCCTGCTCCATTATCCAGTCATAGCCGGTAAGTCCACAGTCAAGAATACCGTTCTCTACATATCTTGCCATTTCCTGTGCCCTTATTAACATGGATTCTATCTCGCTGTTATCAAATAAAGGATAATATGAACGGCTTGAAACAGTAATTTTATAACCTGCTTTTCTAAAAAGTTTAATGGTAGATTCCTGTAGGCTTCCTTTTGGAAGTCCGAGTTTGATAATCTTTCTTTTAGATTTCATTTAATTTTCCTTCTCTAATTATTTATTATTATCTTTTGTTGTTTATTTAATTAAGTTTTCAGAGTCTTCCGCCTGCGCACCCTTATAGTGTTTGCATGCGCTTGTAATCCTTCAATGTCTGCAATCGTCTCAACAACCTTTGATATCCTCATAAATCCTTTCTTCGTAAAGCCCAAGAGGCTTGAACGTTTCTGGAAGTCATAAACACCAAGAGGCGAAAAGAATCTTGCAGTACCTCCTGTGGGCAGGGTATGGTTTGGACCTGCAGAATAGTCTCCGAGAGATTCAGGTGACCACGGCCCTAGGAATATGGCACCAGCGTTTTCTATTAATTGAAGAATATCTATTGGTTTTTCAGTCATTATTTCGAGATGTTCAGGTGCTATATGATTGGAAAACTTGATAGCATCATCTAAATTTCTTGTTACTATTATAGCTCCGTAATTATCAATAGAGGACTTTGCAATCTTTTTTCTCCTGAGCCTTGACAGCTGTATTTTGACTTCTCTGGATACATTATTAGCAAGGTCATTAGAATTTGTAATAAGAATAGCCGAGGCGAGTTCGTCGTGTTCTGCCTGGCTTAAAAGGTCTGCAGCTACAAATGATGCATCTGCAGAGTTATCAGCAATTATAAGTATCTCGGTCGGCCCAGCAATCATGTCAATATCAACTGCACCGAAAACCATTTTTTTTGCTACAGCTACAAAAATATTGCCCGGACCTACAATCTTATCAACTTTTTTAATACTCTTTGTTCCATATGCCATTGCACCGATAGCCTGGGCACCACCTATTTTATATACCTCCCTGACATCAAGCATTTTTATAGCAGACATTACATAAGGATTTATCTGTCCTCCCGGTGCTGGTACACACACTACTATCTCTTTAACGCCTGCAACCTGTGCAGGAATAACATTCATCAATACTGTTGAAGGATATGCAGCCTTTCCACCGGGAATATAAACACCAACTCTTTTAAGTGGCCTTATAATCTGCCCTAGTATCGCCTCTCTTTCAGCAAAAGACCAGGATTTTTCGGTTTGCATCTCATGAAATTTTCTTATTCTCTTTACTGAAAGCTCAAGTGCCTTTACTACTTTTGGATCTGCTTTATTCGAAAATCTGGTTATCTCAGAAGAGCTTAACTTTAGCTTTACGGCTTTTTTATAATCGTATTTACGAGTATATTTCAGTATAGCTCTGTCTCCATTTTCTTTAACATCTTTCAGGATTCCCCTGACCGTATGTTTTACAGAGTGTTCATTCTCTGAATTACGTAATAACATACTCTTTAAGAATTCAGATATCTCGTTATTCTTTCTTATTATTTTCATTTGGTTTAATTCTATCGATTTATAGTTTAATTATTCAAGTTTTTTTAGGAAGTAGCCTTGCAAGCAACTTATTTGACATCTTCTTTATTCTTAAGTAAAGTTTTAATATGGCTAGCAAGAGCCGGAAAGAAAGGCCTTCCATTATTGAGGAGATAAAGAAAAAAAACCGGCTTTTTACCGCGATTATAATCTTTGTAATTGCAACTCTCTTTGCAGTAATTATAAGATATTTGTTCCATCCTGTTTCTTCATACCTTGCTTTTCTGCCTGAGATCTCGGTCACTTTAATAATAGGTATAGTCTTTATCCTTACCTTGATAGGTCTGAATATCTCAATTATGCTATCAAAACAGACAGTGCGCATCATAGAGGATTACAGCAACAGGTTTGAGAAGATACTTAATATAACAAGGGATCTAACGGAAGAGCTTTACGGAGATATTCTCCTTGATAAGATAATGGATTATGCAATGACCATAACAAAATCTGAGGCAGGATCGATTTTATTGCTCGACAGCGAAAACAAACTGACATTTAAGATTGTAAGGGGAGAAAAGACATCAAAGCTCTTAGGAACTTCGATAGAAAAAGGAAAGGGCATTGCTGGCTGGGTAGCGGAAAAAGGTATTCCTGTTCGTATATCAGACGCTTCCAACGACACAAGATTCAACAGTCACATTGATGCAATGACAGGTCTTAAGACAGAATCAGTTCTCTGCGTGCCTTTAAAAACAGAATCCGAAATTGTTGGCGTTCTGGAACTTCTGAACAAAAAAGGCGGTTATTCCTACAGGAAAAGAGACGAAGAGATTATTATTTATCTGGCAGACCAGGCTGCAATTTCAATAATAAAAACAAAATTTTATGAGGATCAGAAGAATTTTGAGATTCATATTACAGAAATGCTGCTTGAAGCCACAGATTTCCAAATTCCTGAAAAAAGCGGCCATGCGAAAAGGGTTGCAAGATACAGCAATATAATTGCAAATGCCCTTAATATGTCAGACAAGGAAAAGAAAAAGCTTTACTTTGCCTGCCTTCTTCACGATATTGGCTTTTTAAAGATCCAATCTGATGAAGCGTTCAAGAAAGAAGAGTACATGAGACACCCGGTTCTCGGATATGAAATGATTAAGCCTATTAACTTCTATGCCGATATAGCCCCCATTATTCTGCACCACCACGAAAGATATGACGGTTATGGATACCCTTCAAAATTGAAAGGTGAGGATATCCCTCTGGAGGCTAGGATAATTGCAATTGCTGATGCCTTTGATACAATGACAAACAATACGTCATACAAAATTCCGATGAACTTCGAACTTGCAAAAACTGAACTGCAACGTCATTCAGGCAGTCAGTTTGATCCTAATCTGGTAGAGTTATTTGCTAACAATATTACGCCTGAACACATTCAATAGAGGACAAAACATCTACAAAAGGCAGGCCGCAGAGTGCATAGCGCAATAGGTTACGTCATACGGTAACGACGCCCGTTTACTCTTCGCATGGCGCATGGCGTTCTTTTTATTCCTTACTCTTTGTCCATTGCTTTTTTCGCCCTGCTCCCTGCCCCATGCTCGTTGCGTTTCAGTGCTTACCCCTTACTCCTTACTCCTTACTTTTTTGTGACTAAAAGGAACGGGTAAAAGAATTTATTAGTAACTATTTGGAGATGGATCATATATACTTATTGCTGGTTAATATCCTTATGGTGTTATCTTGCAGATTAATTCTTTCTCGAAAATCTCTTTAATCCTTGTTTTATCATTATCTATCTTATAGATATCAAGTGCCTTCGATGCCAGTTCATCTGCTTTCTTATAACCGGCCTTTCTCGCATCATCAATAATTGTCCAGTCCTCTGTCTGTGTAAACCTCTGAAAGGCACCCAGTATTTCAGGAAAAATTAACTTCCTGAACCCGCCGAGAAATGAGATGTAGAATCCCAGCGAGCCTTTTCTTTCTTTCTCTATTATCTGAACGAGCATGCCTTTTTCAGAAGTATCAGAAAGGATATCTTTTATTCCACGAATAAAAAATTCCAACCTCCTGTTCTGTATGTCAATAAGCATTTCCTTCCACTCATCTCCGAGTCTTTTGCCTTCAAACGCCTCTCCTATTTCATGATATATATATGTCTCCAGCTCTTTTTCAGTAATTTTCTGGATTTTATTATAGACATCTTCTGATGTCTGATCTTCAGAATATACACTGTAATTAGAGAATGCATATGAAAGTGCACCACCGTTCTTTTTACATCCCATTTCTTCAAACTTATCCCATAACATTACTGATAAGACATCCTTTCTGGCATATATTGTGGAGTCCTGAAGCATTGCCGGATAAGCAGATAAATCCCGTGCCAATTCTCTACCCGAGATATAAATCTCATACTCATCTATGACCTCGTCAGAAACAAGTTCTGCGAGGAAAAAGGTAGGCTTCATATAGGCACCATAGCCTGCACCATATATAATGCCTTCTTTTTTCACTACCGCATTTATCTTCTCGACCTCAAATGGGCCAAACTTATGACCGCCAATAACAATAATATCAAAGTCTTTATTTTCAAGCCTCTCCCACAGGTCTTCCTTCTCAGAGATCCATTCTACAAGGTCTTTCTGTGATATCCTTTCCCAGGGATTTAAACCATTTTCACTACGAAACAGCTCCCTGAGTCTCAATAAGAGACCGCATACAGTATATGTGCCCCAGCTTTTTGCATCAGACAGATCGCAGTTTGCCTTGACCTGAGAAATTAACCTGCCAACATTAATATTTGACATCTTCTCCCTTTTTCTTACATTTTATCAAAAGACTGCTTTTCTTGACTAAGAAAATTGATGAAGCTCCATATATGATTAGATATATAAAATTAATGATAGAGTACGATGGTACCAGCTACAATGGTTGGCAGTCACAAAAGTATGGCAGCACAATACAGGACAATATAAGGGAAAAGATAGCTGGTATTACAGGGGAGGATGTCATACTTACAGGTGCGGGTAGAACCGATGCCGGCGTTCATGCATTGGGTCAGGTAGCAGTTTTTTCAACACAATCAAAACTGACTGCCGATACTATAATGAGGGCACTAAATGCAAAATTGCCAAGAGATATCAGGATTCTGTATTCCGAAGAAACAGACAGCAAGTTCAATCCAAGATACAGGGCTAAAAGAAAAATCTATTTTTACATTATTTCAATGAACAGAAATCTTTCGGCATTCCTCTACAGGTATGTATGGGACATAAAAACACGGCTAGATATCGACAGCATGAAGGAGGCTGCCAGTATTATTCTGGGAGAACATGACTTTTCATCCTTCAAGGGTTCAGGCTGCAATTCGAAAAATGCAGTAAGAAAAATTCATCTCCTGGATATCTCCAGGCTTGAGGAAATAATCTTTATGACAGCAAAGATTAAAGGAGATTTTATCAAGATTCGAATTGAGGCAAATGCCTTTCTAAGACATATGGCGAGGAATATAGTTGGAACTCTCGTTGAGGTAGGAAGAGGGAAAATACCGCCCGAAAGAATAAAGCATATTATAGAATCCCGTGACAGAAGGTTAGCGGGTCCCACTGCTCCTGCAAGCGGACTCTTTCTTGAAAAGATTATATTTTAAATTACCACAATTTTTATTTTATTATCTGATATTGAATAAAGCAGTCAACCTGTCAAATTCCCTAAGTTTGTCCGATCCGTACTTTTTAATCTTCTGCCTCACCTCATCCAGAGATATTTCTCTATGAAGTGAATTTTTCTTTTTAGAAAAGAATTTATCTGCAAGGCAGATAATCTTCTCTTCAACTGAAACAGGCATCATGTCCCTTCTGGGTAGAGGGAGATTCTGCTGCTGAATATCTTTTATGCTAAATCCGATACCTATGTGCCTTTCGCATACCAGTGCATGTTTGGGCATATCCTCATTTTCAAGGAGCTCCCTGCCGAGATAGCCATGACATATATATTCTTTATTGCCGTAACATCCTATTCCTGGTTCATTAGTCAAAAAAATCCCTATGTCATGAAGCATTGCAGCCTCTTCTATGAATAATTCATCAGGTTTAAGATGTTTTACCCTGTTTGCTATTTCAAGGGCTTTCTGAGTAACCATTCTGCTGTGCTCAAGAAGTATGTTGTATGCCAGGGAATCTTTTTTGTAATACTTACTAATAATTTCTATGGTATCCATCTGTTATAGTCAATTGTCAATGGTCATTACTCATTTGTCAATAGTAACTGGTTATAAAAAAAGTAGGCAGTAGGAAGTATGCAGTAAGCAGTAAAAGGCAAAAATCAAAGGAAAGTAAGGAGTAAGGGGTGAGGAGTGAATAGTAAGAAGTAGGAAGTAAGCAGTAGGCAGACCTCGGCGAAGAGAAACCTCGCATAATCTCAATCAAAATCAGTATTTCTTAAAAAAGTAGTTTACTTCATATAAAATAACTTGACAAACTTAGACTAAACTTGTATGATATGAACAATAAAGGAGAAAGATATCATCTGTGAAGGATTATTACAAGATACTTGGAATAGACAAAAAAGCCTCACAGGAAGAGATTAAAAAGGCCTATAGAAAACTTGCGCGAAAATATCACCCTGACCTGAATCCAGGAGATAAAGGTGCCGAGCGTAAATTCAAGGAGATTAATGAGGCTTATGAGGTCTTAGGCGATGGGAAAAAGAAGGCTGAATATGATCAGTTCGGGAGATCCCCGTTCGGTGAAGGCGGACCTGGCTTTGATTTCAGGACTTTTACTTCTGGTGATAGATTTGATTTTGGAGGATTTGGAGATATTTTTTCAGATTTATTCGGTACGGGAGCCCGCCATGAAAGTGTTAACTTAAGGGGGCCGGATCTGGTCATGAGCTTGGATCTTACATTAGAGGAGGCCTTTTCAGGAGTAACTAAGCCGATAAAATTCTCCAGAGAGCTCTCCTGCAAAAATTGTAATGGCTCTGGTGCTGAAACATTCCAGCAGTGCAATACATGCAGGGGTACAGGAAAAATATCTGCATCAAAGGGATTTTTTAAAATGTCTCAGTACTGTAATTCATGTGGAGGCACCGGCATAAAAATCACAAAAGCCTGCAACTTTTGCGGAGGAAGGGGAAAAACCCTTAGTACAGAAAGTATTAAGGTGAAGATACCGGCAGGTGCTGATACAGGTTCGAGAGTAAAGGTCAGGGGAATGGGAGGAGCAGGAGAAGGAAGCGGACCGGCAGGCGACCTCCAGATTGAAATCATGGTTAAGCAACATCCATTGTTTACCCGTAAAGGGGACAATGTTTACTTAGATGTGCCTGTTACCTTTGGTGAAGCTTCACTTGGAGCCAAGATAGAAGTGCCGACTATTGATGGTATTGCAGCAATGACACTGCCTCCCGGTACACATGGAGGGCAGAAATTCAAACTTTCGGGAAAAGGCTTCCCTTCCTCAAAAACAGGCCGTAAAGGGGACCAGTATGTAAATATTAAAATTGCGGTGCCGAAGAATATAACAGATAAAGCAAAGGCATCAATTAATGAAATAGAGGCCCTTTACAAGGAATCACCGAGAAAAGGCATGGTGAAAAAATAATGAATAAAAGAGATAAAGATCAACCATTATATTTAATAAGCGTAGTTTGTGAAATGTTGAATGTCCATCCTCAGACATTGAGGCTATATGAAAAAGAGGGTCTTATAACTCCTCAAAGGACAAGCAAGCAAAGGCTTTATTCAGACAGTGATGTCGAAAGACTGAATTTTATATTACAGCTTACAAGAGAACTAGGGGTAAACAAGGCAGGGGTAGATATTATACTGAGGATGAAGCACAGGCTCGAGATTATGCAAAGAGAAATGGAAGATATGATGAACGATCTTGATTATGAGATAAGAAGAGATTTCAGCGAAAAACTGAAGAAGGCTCTCGAAGAAGAATAAGGGGGATATAATGGATAAATTTACTATAAAAAGTCAGGAAGCAATACAGAATGCACAGAGGCTTGCAGAGAGAAAAGGGCATCAGCAGATTGATGTCGAACATCTCTTCTGGGTTCTGCTCGATGATGATGAAGGAGTTGCATCACAGATCTTAAAGAGAAGAGGCATTAATACAAAGTATCTCCAGAAAGATGTGGAGGCAATACTTGACAAGCTTCCAAAGGTTATAAGTGCCACACCTGTAGGCCAGCTTTACATATCACCTCGACTAAAAGAGGTTTTTGAAAAGGCCATGAAAGAGGCCGAGCATCTAAAGGATGATTATGTGAGCGTTGAGCACATTCTTTTATCAATAATATCTATAGGTGGCCAATCCTCTGATCTGCTTAAAAAATATGGTGCTGATACGGATAATTTACTGACAGCGATGATGGAGATCAGGGGTACTCACAGGGTAACTGATCCTGCTCCTGAAGAGAAATATCAGGCACTGAAGAGATTCAGCAGGAATCTTACTGAACTCGCATCTAAAGGAAAGCTTGATCCGGTCATCGGCAGGGACGAAGAGATAAGAAGGATAATTCAGGTTCTCTCCAGAAGGACAAAGAACAACCCCGTGCTGATCGGAGATCCTGGTGTGGGTAAAACCGCAATCGCTGAAGGACTTGCCCAGAGGATAGTTGCCGGTGATGTTCCTGAAACCCTGAAAGACAAAAAGGTTGTCTCTCTGGATATGGGTGCGTTGATAGCAGGCTCCAAATTCAGGGGGGAGTTTGAAGAGAGACTAAAAGCTGTACTGAAGGAAATCGAAGAGGCAGAAGGCAAGGTTATACTTTTTATCGATGAGATGCATACTCTTGTTGGTGCGGGTGCTGCCGAAGGCGCTATTGATGCATCTAATATGCTCAAGCCAGCCCTTGCAAGAGGTGACCTGCGATGTGTCGGCGCAACAACTCTCGGGGAATACAGAAAACACATAGAAAAAGACCCCGCACTTGAAAGGAGATTTCAGCCTGTCTTTATTAAAGAGCCGACTGTTGACGATACAGTTTCAATATTGAGAGGCTTGAAGGAAAAGTATGAGGTTCACCACGGCGTGAAGATTAAGGACGTTGCTCTGATATCTGCTGCTGTTTTATCAAATAGATATATAACTGACAGGTTTCTCCCTGACAAGGCTATAGATTTGATTGACGAATCTGCATCAAAAATCAGGATGGAGATAGACAGCATGCCTGTAGAGCTGGACGAGATAGAGAGAAGATTAAGACAGCTCGAAATAGAAAAACAGGCTGTCATGAAAGAAGATTCAAAAGAATCAAAAGAAAAACTCGAAAAGATAAAAAAGGAGATGTCTGAAATACAGGTCAGGAGAGATGAGCTCAGGGCGCAGTGGATCAGTGAAAAAGAAATAATTACAAGAATCCGTGATTATAAGGAACAACTGGAGAAGACAAGAATTGAGTCAGAGAAGGCTGAGCGTGAAGGTGATCTCACAAAAGCTGCAGAACTCAGATACGGCAAACTGCTTGAACTTCAGAAAGAGCTCGAGAAGGAGAATGCAAGACTGATCGAAGCGCAGGCGCAAAGAAAGATGCTGAAAGAACAAGTCAGTGAAGAAGATATTGCAGAGGTTGTATCGAAATGGACAGGTATTCCCGTCTCGAAGATGCTGGAAGGAGAAATTCAGAAGTTGCTGCATATGGATGAACGGCTCAGGATGAGAGTTGTAGGCCAGGATGAGGCGATCGAGACTGTTTCAAATGCTGTAAGAAGGGCACGTGCAGGTATCCAGGACCCAAACAGGCCCATAGGCTCTTTTATATTCATGGGTCCTACGGGTGTCGGCAAGACCGAGCTTGCAAGGGCACTTGCTGAATTCCTGTTCGATGATGAGAATGCAATGGTAAGGATTGACATGTCTGAATATCAGGAGCGCCATACTGTATCGAGACTTATAGGTGCACCTCCAGGATATGTAGGATATGAAGAAGGCGGACAGTTGACAGAAGCCCTTAGAAGGAGGCCCTATTCAGTCGTACTTTTTGACGAGATAGAAAAGGCCCATCCAGAGGTATTCAATATACTGCTCCAGCTGCTTGATGACGGAAGGCTTACTGACAGCCATGGAAAGACTGCCGATTTCAGAAATGCAGTCATAATCATGACATCAAATATCGGCAGCTTGCACATACAGGAGATGCTCACAGAAAGAGAGAAACACCCTGAAGCCTACTGGGTAGACGACGCTGAAGACGCTTTCAAGGTAAAGGTGATGGAAGAACTCAAGGGAGCTTTCAGGCCTGAGTTCCTTAACAGGGTGGATGAGATAATCATTTTCAATCCACTGACGAAAGAGCTTCTCAAGCAGATTGTTGATATACAGCTCGATCGAATGAAGAAATATATAAAGGAGAAAAAGATAGATATAAAGTTGACAGACCGTGCAAAAGAGTATTTTGCAGAAGTTGGTTTCGACCCCATCTACGGTGCACGGCCGCTGAAGAGGGTATTGCAAAAAATGGTATTAAATGAATTAGCCCTGAAAATACTCGACGGTACTTTCCATGAAGAAGATACTGTTGAAGTGGATTTTACAGACGGGCATATGACTTTCAGCAAGGCAGTTACTGCTGAAGTTACCCCCTGAATCATTTAGGTGAAGGGGGTAAATAACTGATACCTGTCTTTGACAGGTTTATAATACAGGAGGTATGAAAAATGACACTGGTAAAATGGAAACCGATGAGAGAACTCGAGAACATGAGAACTGACTTAGAAAGGCTTTTTGGAGACTTTTTTGAGCCTTTCCCAAGGAGTCCCTTTTGGCTAAGACGACTTGAAACGGGTATGATTGTCCCTAAAGTTGATATGTATGAAAAAGATGGTAAACTCGTTGTCAAGGCAGAAATTCCTGGTGTTGATAAGGAAAATATTGAGTTATCAATCACAAAGGATGCTCTTACAATAAAGGGTGAAGTCAAAAAAGAAGAGGAAGTAAAAGAGAAAGACTACCATTTACTTGAAAGAAACTATGGTAGTTTCAACAAGACAATACCGCTCACTGAAGATGTGGACAGCGACAAAGCAGAGGCCACATACAAAAACGGAGTGCTCGAAATAAAACTTCCGAGAAAAAAAGAAGCCAAACCAAAAGAGATAAAAATCTCTTCTAACTAAGTTGGTAAAAAAAGCAGGGGCTTCGGCCCCTGCTTTTTTTTATTTAAATAAAATGTCTAAGTGATCATCACTAGAATATTATTAGTATGAAAAAACAGGACCTTTTATTTACTTTCTTACTTTAAATTCGTTTATCTTGTACTTAATTTCCTCGATCCTGCTCTTTTGTGAAAACTTCAAGAAATAACAGATTATTATCCCGATAAATGCTACTACTCCCACGTGTAAATAATACTCGGTCAGGATACTCTTATCAATGAATTCCGGAATATAATCAGTAAAAATTTTCTTTAAAAAAAATACTATGAAAGAAAGCAAAAAAATAAACTGGTTAAACATTAAAAATCCATTAATATTCCTTTCCTGCCTAAGTAGATCGTTATAGAGTTTCATCCTCTTTTCTGTTGCACAACTTAAACAAACCTTATATTCTCTGTCGAAATGTTCAAGACAAATTAAAGATCTTCTGCAGTTCTTACAAACAAAGGTTTTATTCCCTTCGACATACTTTTCGCATATGGTACATTTAATTAAATCTGCTGGATTCCTTTTTGAAAGATTTTCTCTCATAATAAATTTAACAAATGATATCAGATTTTGAAGATTTCGGGAAGTAAGTAATTATGGAAAACTGCTCAGACAAACATCAATCCTACCTTATAGATTTCTCCATCTATTTTTTTATACCAGCGCACTACCCCTGTCCTGTAAAAACCTCTGAGAATAGTCTTGATTGTTAACTCCTGCCCTTCCCTGAGGTGGTTATTAAATACATAGAGGCAGAGGCCAGAGTCACTGATATTGACAGTAACCCCTCTGAAGATTTCACCGGTGGTATCAGGATTTAAGACATATTTTATCTCATGATGAAAGTCATAACGTTCGTGTCTTCTGCTCCTAAAATGCAACCTGTTACCCTCGAAAATACTAATCAGATTTATCTAGTTACCGCTTTATATAATACACAGCCTTTCTTAACAGTACTATTATAGTCTCAGTACATCAAAAAAGTCCTGTAAAAAGGGGTACATAATAATATTTATCTCATAAATGACAACGAACAGATAGATAATTAATGCAGAAGATAAACCTACCTTTGTAATAGCGAAATTCTTGCATAAACATAAAATAGTTAGTGATGCCATCGTAATAATTACTTTCATCAGGACAAATGATTCGATACCCAAGTGTAGATATAAAGCCATAACGGGATTAGCTTCTACTATATAATTCTTTTGTATTAATTTAACGGTAAAATATGCATCCATCAGGCATAGCACCAAGATCGAAAGTATTGTTAACAATAGCTTAACATTATACAAATCTACAAAAACATCTTTTTTATCTTCATTTCTCCTTATCTTTTCCCGGCGGCCGCCAAAGAATGAATATCTGCTTATGAATGGAGTGCATTGTTTTCTCCTGTCAATAAGATGTCTCTTCTGTATTCTCTTTGATAGATTATGCATTACTCTTTCGTGATATTATTCCTTTCGTTTTCTTCAAATTAAAGACATGCAAGGATATGCAGTTATATGCCGCCTTGCTGATTTCCCACATCAGTAAGAGAAAAATATATTTTAGAATTAATAACTAATTATTGTTATATTAGTCAATCAGCCTTTAGTTTGAATTAAACAAAATATTTAGTATTAAAACTAAAGTGTGATGATTGGTCATTTAAAATTTGAAAATTTTTTTAGAGATCTAACTAATGAAAAATAAGCGGGTCGTACCGACCCGCTCTCTAGATCTTTGAGTGATTAAACCAGCTGGCTCATTACCTTATCGGAGACTTCATTGATCGGCGGGGCACCGTCGACTGTAATAACTTTCGGACCTGTTACATTCTTAAAATAATTTACAGCGGCCATTGTGCCGCTATTCGTATCATAATAGATATCGTGCCTCTTGTTTATAGCAGTCTCATCCTGGTCATCAGGCCTCGTCTTTAAATCACCTCCGCAGACACGGCATATTATTTTTCCTTCTTTTTCAACGGGCTTGATTGCATCAATAAAGACATGGTTTGGATGGTTATTATCGTTTACACAGAGTCTTCTTCCCATAATCCTGTCTTTAGCAATCTGGCGGTCAAGGGAAATCTCAACAACGTAATCCAGTTTGATGCTTGCATCATTAAGCGCTTTATGAAGGGTTTCTGCCTGGACAACATTACGCGGAAAACCGTCTAAGAGCCACCCTTTTTTACAATCATCCTCTTTAAGCCTGTCGAGTATCATGGGGATGGTTATGTCGTCAGGAACAAGATCCCCCCTGTCAATATATTCCTTTGCCTTTTTCCCGAGTTCTGTTCCTCCTCCGATATTCTTTCTGAATATTGCACCGGATTCGATATGCGGGACACTGTACTTTTTCTGAACGATTGCTCCTTGCGTTCCTTTGCCGCTTCCATTCGGACCAAAAATCAAGATGTTCATAAAAAAACTCCTTTCTAAAAGTTTATACTACCCCTTCTGAAAAAAAGTTGCGGGGAAAATACCGTAAAAAATATACCAGAAATCGACCAATTTTTTCGAGTATTAAATTCAGAAATATTATAAAAACAAGCTCCATGTCACTTATTAAACTCAATGTTTATGCTATAATGTCTAAACCTGTAACTTTAGATTATCCATTTTTAATAAAATCAGGAGGTAAGGGTGATCAATTCCGAAGATAAAGAAACTGAAGCTCTGGAGGGAACTCTAACAGGGTACAAAGAAAAAGTACCCATTGAAAACAAGGGATTTTTAACATGGGAAAATGATCTGGTCTTTACTGCAAGGATACGTGGTTATCAATTCGAATATGATCCCAAGGCACAAGAGGGATGCTGGCCAACCGACACACTTCTTATGAGCCTTGCAGGATGCCTTGCAATAGATGTCGTAACATTCCTTCAGAAGATGAGGGCTGTTATATCAAAATTTAAGATCGAGGTAAACGGGGAGAGGAATCCAGACCCACCTCAGTATTACAAATTCGTTGAATTGATTATCCATATATCCGGTGAAAACATTACACCCAGGAAAATGGACAGGTGCATCTCCCTGTCACAGGAGAAATACTGTTCTGTATACCATAATCTTAGACCTGATATGGAAGTTAAAGTCAGATACGAAATCCTCTAGGGACGGTTCTTGAATTATTATTTTAAATTATTTTTTAAATATTGATCCAAAGTTGGAATTTACAAAAATCCTCTAGGGACGGTTCTTGAATTTATATTTTAAATCAATATGTTACGTTTAAAATTCTGCCTTTTCGGGATTTCTTGATTTTATCAATAGACAACCTTTCTAATTTATCAGCAAAAGCGTCAGAACCAATATACCCTTTTTTCATTTCTTTGAGTAATTTTCGCTCTTCTTTCATTCTCATAGAACTTACATATTTTTTATAGGCTTTTCGTCTTTCTTCTTCTGATTGGCCTAGAGATTCAAACAATTCATTGATGTCAGTAATCTCATCATTGGTTCCCCTTGTATAAACATTATAACTGCTCCAACGGTATTCCCCGGGATCTTCTGAAATGCCTGCGCGTACTGGATTTCTTTCTATATAACGCCCGCATTCAAGAAGATAAGTTTCTTTTTCAATAGCGAAACTTTTAAACCTGTCTTCCCAGATATGACCGGATGAGTTATTTTTTTTATGAAACCACTGGGCATAACATAAGTTAATTCCGTGCATTGCCTTAGTGATGTTATCGCCGTCAAGGATCATGTGGATATGGTTGTTCATCAGAACCCAATGATAAATCTTCAGGTTGTATTTTTCTTTATACTTTTTTGTTAATGTCAGGTAGTGATTGAAATCCCCTTCATCATTAAACAACCAGAGACGATTATTCCCTCTGCTAATTATGTGATATGATATGCCTTCGTATATCTGTCTAGCTATTCGTGGCATGAGTTAAGAACCGTCCCTTTTAACTTAAGGAAATGCTATGTTCACTGGATATGGTGTTGGATCATCAGGCGGTGGGGCGTCAAGAGGATAAGGACAGTATTGAACTCCGTTAGGATCTACTTCTATAGGTTTACATCTCACCCCTAAAACATAAAAGTGCTGTATTACTCCTCTGAGCGTACTTGCTTCAGTAGGTACCTGCCAGACTCCATTTGCGTCTTCCTGATTGATTACACCGGGGAATGGATAGTCTCCATAACTATTAGTATCTATATTGTCTATATGATGAAACCTCAACCAGGGATCCGCCTGGCTATCTTCAACTAGGACGATAACCCTGATATGCCGTCCAGGTGGAAGATAAACTGTAGCTGTATCAATAGGAGGAGTTGCCGGCGGTGATGCATCCATATAACCAATTTTCAAGGTCATATAATGAGGATCTATATAAGGCTCACCTTCATTTATCTCGTTGAATACTTTGTCATGGTCAAGGTCAACCTCTTTCCTCAGTTTCCCTGTATTCTTAATTTCTGCTGATGTATAAAGAGTTCCATTTAAGAGAAACTTGTCAGTTGCATTCCAGAATACATGATGTGTTGGTTCCCTGATGTCTTTCATGCCCACTGCTATGGCTATATCAGGTTCGTTCCCCAGAGTCCCCTTGAATACCACCTGAAGGTACAGGTCTGTAATCCCGGCAGGGATTGGGTTAATAAAGTTAAAGGTGAACTCTTTTGGCTGGGTGTTCAATAATGCCACTTCTTCTGGTGATAGGGTAATCGGTTCTGAAACAGAATATGAGTACTCAATATTTTGCATCACATTTCCATCTGGCGGATAATTGGAAAGATCAGACAAATAGTTAGGTACTATCTTATATTTTGCTACTGCCTGAATGATACCATCCTGTATAGGCTCGTATGTTATAGGGTCACCATTTGCATCAACTTCAAGAGGTGTTGTATTCCTTACTCTTGCCTTGATATAGCTAAACTCCTGAGGCGCTACACTTCCATCGATAATAGAGTACACATAACTGTCTGGTGCTGATATCTCAAGTGTGCCTCGGAAGAAATAATCTAAAAGGCCTGCCGAGTAGCCAACGGCACGGGGGAGAAGTTTTTGTGCATAATCATAATGACATTTATCGTCAAGCTCCAACCCTAAATTTTTTATTGAAGATGGGAGATATTTATAAAACCATTTTCCAGCTACCAGATGTTCTATGATTTCACCATCTCCAATTTTTCTCAAATATGTCCTGACTTTCCCTTTTATTGGATCAATTATCTCATTGTATTCCTCTACACTTAACCAATTAGGATATGGGAAAAGGTGTAAAGGGTCCAAGATATCTTTAAATATAGTTGTATCTGTCAAAAAGTTTGCATTGCTATATTCAGAAAGTCCAATGGTTAAACTAGTAGAAGGATTACTGCCATCATATTGATCTGTATCAAAAAAATTTGTAACACTTATATTTGAAAAGGCTGGAAAATTATTATCAGGATCGGCAATATTAACGAGACCTGGATATATTTTCACATAGTATTCATAAGGCTGAATAAGTCCATTAACAGAATCTATTATCAAATGTGACTGAAAATCATTTCTTGTATGTGCTGGCACTGATAAATCTTGCAGTAGATGTATAACGTGTCCTGATGCCTTAAATGTTTTTGCAAAATAGAATTCACGATTTGTATTGGAATTGTCAGTTAATGCTTTGTAATAATACTCTCTTGCCTTATCCCAATTGATTGGTTCGTTAAAAGGCAATGTAAAGGAAAAAGGATCTTTTGCTCCTTCAGGAGCTGGAGATAAATACCCTGTTGCCCATGTAACATTGGATTTCCGCATTAAATAATGCCAGCCTGTATTATTACAAAATTCCCTTATTATCAAAGCTAAAGGAGTAACATCATCACTCATATACGATTGATCCCAAGGAAGTATCGGATTGTGAAAATGGTTTGAGGCTCGGCATGGTGGTGAATCTTCCTTAGTGGAACCTGCCTTGATCCAGTCTTTAATATTATTTTTTTTATAATTAGCGGTAAATAATTTGTAAATTCCTTCTTTAAAACCCAAGTTGTTTTTGACATATGAGTCTAATTGAGAAGCTTCTACAGCTTTATCTGTCATATCAGGATGTGTAATATCATCATTATAAGCAGATGCATTAACAACTATAAAAAATATAAAAAATGTTTTTATTAGAAAAAAGATGCAACTTTTAAACATTACTAAATATCTCCTTTGTCACTTTCTTTTCCCATCTCTTTCTTTAGAAGCTTCTAATTCTTCCCAGCGATAAGCATCTTTTATTAAATCCTTTTTGCCCATCGCAGATTTCGCTGCGCTGCTAATGAAAGAAGTATGCTCAATATATGAATATTCAGGTTTAAATCGGTTCAATCTAAAAACAAAACCATCCCGCCACTCAAAATCAGTTCTATTTCTATAATCAGGAAATATAATTCTGCTGCTCCAACACACATATCCTTTCTTATAAACAGTTACATCCGGCGGATTAACACGAGGATTTGTAATACCTAGAACATTAAACTTTCCTTCTTTATTGGTTAAAGTCTCGACGACTTTATATGATTCTGTGGAAGTTAAGCCAATACCCTTTGTTATTGTCCATTCTACTAAAACCACAGCCCCATCTATCGGTTTTCCTGTCTGAGAATCAACAACAATACCAGACATCCCTGAGGAATATGCGGAACAACCAGAATGAACAAAGATTAAAAAAATTAAGAAAGCTATAAATCTCATCAAATGTTTCATTCTGTTACCTCATCCTTATGAAATCCTCTAGGGACGGTTCTTGAATTTATATTTTGCCAACTTCAGAGCCAAATAGTTCCAGCGGAAACACATGGATATCGTTCCTTGTATGTGCAGGAACTGAAGCATCAGCAAGCAGGTGCATAACCTGACCTAATGCTCTGAAAGTATAGACAAAGTATTCCTCTCTTTCATCCTTAGTTGATGATGTAAGAGCCGTATAGTAATACTCCCTTGCTTTTGGCCATGACCAAAGATTTTCTGTAAACAATAACCCTGGTTCCTTTTGAACCCATATAATGGATGAATCAACAGAAAAGGGTTCTCCGAGGCCAAAACAAAGTGTATTTACGAAATCCTCTAGGGACGGTTCTTGAATTTATATTTTAAATCAATATGTTACGTTTAAATGCTGCCTTTTAGGGATTTCTTAATTTTATCAATGGACAACCTTTCTAATTTATCAGCAAAAGCATCAGAACCAATATACCCTTTTTTCATTTCTTTGAGTAATTTTCGCTCTTCTTTCATCCTCATAGAAGTTACATATTTTTTATAGGCCTTACGTCTTTCTTCTTCTGATTGGCCTAAAGATTCAAACAATTCATTGATGTCAGTAAACTCATCATTGGTTCCCCTTGTATAAACATTATAACTGCTCCAACGGTATTCCCCGGGATCTTCTGAAATGCCTGCGCGTACTGGATTTC